>NZ_CP092365.1:1960781-2614375 GCF_022370835.2 Mycolicibacillus parakoreensis | reverse complement strand
ACAGCGGCACCCACTTCGGGCATCAGACCCGACGGTGGAATCCCAAGATGAAGCGGTTCATCTTCACCGACCGCAACGGCATCTACATCATCGACCTGCAGCAGACGCTGACGTTCATCGACAAGGCCTACGAGTTCGTCAAGGAGACCGTCGCCCACGGCGGCACCATCCTGTTCGTCGGCACCAAGAAGCAGGCCCAGGAGTCCATCGCCGACGAGGCGACCCGGGTCGGCATGCCCTTTGTCAACCAGCGTTGGCTCGGCGGGATGCTCACCAACTTCTCCACCGTGCACAAGCGGCTGCAGCGGCTCAAGGAACTCGAGTCGATGGAGCAGACCGGCGGGTTCGAGGGCCGCACCAAAAAAGAGGTGCTCGGCCTGACCCGGGAGAAGAACAAGCTCGAGCGCAGCCTCGGCGGCATCCGCGACATGAACAAGGTGCCCTCGGCCGTCTGGGTCGTCGACACCAACAAGGAGCACATCGCCGTCGGCGAGGCCCGCAAGCTGGGCATCCCGGTCATCGCGATCCTCGACACCAACTGTGACCCCGACGAGGTCGACTACCCGATCCCGGGCAACGACGACGCGATCCGCTCGGCGGCGCTGTTGACCAAGGTCATCGCCGCCGCCGTCGCCGAGGGGCTGCAGGCCCGCGCCGGCCAGGGCGGCGCCGCCGGGAAACCCGACGTCGACTCCGCCGAGCCGCTGGCCGAATGGGAGCAGGAGCTGCTGGCGTCGGCGACGACCGCGCCGGCCGCCGGGGCCGGCGGGGGTGCCGCCGCGCCGGCCGCCGACTCGACCACCACCGACGCATCGTAGGAGAGCTGACATGGCGAATTTCACTGCGGCCGACGTCAAACGGCTTCGGGAGCTGACCGGCTCCGGCATGCTCGACTGCAAAAACGCCCTCGCCGACTCCGACGGCGATTTCGACAAGGCGGTCGAGGCGCTGCGCATCAAGGGCGCCAAGGATGTCGGCAAACGTGCCGAGCGGGCCACCGCCGAAGGGTTGGTGGCCGCCCGCGACGGGGCCCTGATCGAGTTGAACTCCGAGACCGACTTCGTCGCCAAAAACGCCGAGTTCCAGGCGCTGGCCGACGAGATCCTCACCGCGGCGCTCACCGCGAAAACCGACGATGTGGAGGCGCTCAAGGCCGCCGGCACCGGTGAGCGGACGGTCGCCGAGGCGGTGGAGGCGCTGTCGGCCAAGATCGGCGAGAAGCTCGCGCTGCGCCGCGTCGCCTACTTCGACGGCACGGTGGAGACTTACCTGCACAAGCGCGCGTCGGATCTGCCGCCGGCGGTCGGGGTGCTCGTCGAGTACAGCGGTTCCGGCGACGCCGCGCGCGACGCAGCGCACTCGGTGGCGCTGCAGATCGCCGCGCTGAAGGCGAAATACCTCAGCCGCGACGACGTGCCCGCCGACGTGGTGGCCCACGAGCGTCGCATCGCCGAGGAGACCGCCAAGGAGGAGGGCAAGCCCGAGCAGGCGCTGCCGAAGATCATCGAGGGCCGGCTCAACGGGTTCTTCAAGGACATCGTGCTGCTCGACCAGCCGTCGGTGTCGGACAACAAGAAGACCGTCAAGGCGCTGCTCGACGAGGCCGGGGTCACCGTGACGCGGTTCGCCCGGTTCGAGGTCGGCCAGAGTTGATCGCCGCGCGCGCCGGGGCCGGCCCCGGCGCGCCAACCACCCCGAGGGTGCGCCCACGGCGACGTCGGACGCGGACGGTCGCCGCGGGCGCACGCTCGCTGTCCCGGCGGTGTTGCTAACTTCGGGTGATGGAACACGTGCACGCCTTCGGCGACGACGCGCTCGACGACCTCGATGCCGTCGGGCTCGCCGAGGCGATCCAGTCGGGTCGGGTGACGCGCGCGCAGGCCGTGGACGCGGCCATCGCACGGCTACACCGGGTCAACCCGCAGCTCAACGGGTTGGCCTACGCGGCGTTCGAGAGTGCCCGCCAGCGGGCCGACCAACCACCGCCGGGTCGGCCCCGCTTCTTCGACGGCGTACCGACCTTCCTCAAGGACAACGTCGACGCGGCCGGGATGCCCACCATGCAGGGCACCGACGCCTGGACGCCGCACCCGGCCGCCGCCGACGGTGATTTCGCCCGGCTGTATCGGGCCCTGGGCCTCAACACGCTGGGCAAGACCCAGCTCAGCGAGTTCGGGTTCAGTGCGGCGGCCGAACATCCCCGCATCGGTCCGGTGCGCAACCCGTGGAACACCGATTACACCGCCGCCGCGTCGTCGTCGGGGTCGGCGGCGTTCGTCGCCGCCGGGGTGGTGCCGCTCGCGCACGCCAACGACGGCGGCGGATCGATCCGCATCCCGGCGTCGTGCAACGGGCTGGTCGGCCTCAAACCGACCCGGGGCCGGTTGCCGCTGGACAAGGACCTGCGGATGATGCCGCTGCGCATCGTCTACAACGGGGTGCTCACCCGGTCGGTGCGCGACACCGCCGCGTTCTTCCGGGAAGCCGAACGCCTGGCGCCCGCGCGACGCCTGCCGGTCGTCGGCGACGTCACCGGTCCGGGCCGTCGACGCCTGACGATCGCGGTGGTGACCCGCTCGATCACCCGCGACGCCAGCCCCGAGGTGACCGAGCTGACCCTGCAGACCGCCGCGCTGCTCGAAGACCTCGGCCACCGGGTGGAGCAGGTCGCCGACCCGCCGGTCCCGGCGCAGTTCGCCGACGATTTCCTGCTGTACTGGGCGTCGCTGGCGACCGCGCTGGTGCGCGGCGGGCGGCGCATGTTCGGGCCCACCTTCGACCGCGACAAGCTCGACAACCTCACGTTGGGACTCGACGCGCACGCACGGCGTCACCTGCACCGGCTGCCGCTGGCGGTGGCGCGGTTGGCCGCCTCCCGGCGGCGCAGCGCACGATTCTTCCGCGACTACGACGCGCTGCTCACCCCGACGGTGGCCGAACAGACCCCGAAGGTCGGTCACCTCGACCCGACCGCGGACTACGAGCAGGTCATCGACCGGCTGATGGACTGGGTGGCGTTCACCCCGCTGCAGAACGCCACCGGCGACCCGGCGATCTCGCTGCCGCTTGCCCAGACCGCGGCCGGTCTGCCGCAGGGCATGATGTTCGCCGCCGAACGCGGCGCCGAGGCCCGGCTGTTGGAGCTGGCGTTCGAACTCGAAGAGGCCCGGCCGTGGGCGCGCATCCAGGCCGGCGCTCAGCGCTGATCGGAGCCGAGCAACGCCAGCATCCGGGTGAATTCGCGGCGTTCGGCGTCGCTGAGTTTGGCCAGCAGCGTGGCGTCGGCGACCGCCACGGCGGCCTCGGCGCGTTTGAGTAACCCCCGACCGCGTCGGGTCAACGAGGCCGGCAGGGCCCGCCCGGAGGCCACCGACTCCGGCCGGCTCACCACCTCGAGGCTCTCCAGTCGGCGCAGCACGGCGTTCATCGCCTGCGGGGTGACGTTGCCCAGCCGCGCCAACTCCGCGCTGGAGCGCCCCGGGTTCTGGGCGAGCATCCGCATGCAGACGAACTCGCTGAGCGAGAGGTCCAAGGGGCGCAGCGCAGCGGAGACCGCCGGCCGCAACGCGGCGCCGACGCGGTGCAGCAGATACCCCAGGGGAGCGTCGTCCAACCGGTCCATATCAACCATCTTGACATATATCAACCACGTTGATAAACACGACGGTATGACTGAAACCTCGCAGAACTCCCAGAACTCCCAGAACTCCCAGAACTCCCAGACCTCCGGGGCATCCAGCTTCGACTTCGATTTCGATCCGGCCTACCGCGGCGAGGCCGACCAGTTCGGCCGCGGGCAACGACCACCGTGGAGTCTCGGCGAACCCCAGCCGGAGATCGCCGCGTTGATCGCCGCGGGGAAGATCCGCGGAACCGTCCTCGACGCCGGCTGCGGGGAGGCGGCGCTGGCGTTGGAGCTGGCCTCGCGCGGCCACGAGGTCGTCGGGCTCGACGCCGCACCGACCGCGATCGCCCTGGCCACCGCCGAGGCGGAGCGCCGGGGGCTGACCACCGCGTCGTTCGCGGTGGCCGACATCGCCGATTTCGCCGCCTACCCACCGGGCAGCGACAACCGCTTCGACACCATCGTCGACTCCACGCTGTTCCACTCGATGCCGGTGGAGTTGCGCGAGGCCTACCAGCAGGCGATCGTGGCCGCGGCGGCCCCCGGGGCGGGGTACTTCGTGCTGGTGTTCGACCGGGCCGGGATGCCCGACAGTCCGGCCAATCCGGTCACCGAGGACGAACTGCGCGAGGTCGTCGGCAAGTTCTGGACCATCGACGAGATCCGCCCGGCCCGCATCCACGCCGACTTCCCCGACCAGATGTCCGAGGAGTTCCCGGTGGTCGATCTGCGCGAGGAGGCCGACGGACGCAAATCGGTGCCCGCCTGGCTGCTCTCGGCGCATAAGGGCGCCTAGCGTCCCTCGCGGCGCCCCGGCGGGCCCTGCCAGGCGAACCCGGGCAGCGCCACCGGGCCGCGATGAGGCAGGATAGGGGAGCCGTCCGGTCGAGCACCGGATGGCTCTTCCATGCGATCACCTGCGAGGAGTGCCGATGGGCGAGTCGAAGAGCGCCGAGCAGGGTCGAGTGCTCCCCGCCGACTTTCAGCCCCGGTATTCGCGGGTGCTGCTCAAACTCGGCGGGGAGATGTTCGGGGGCGGGCAGGTCGGCTTGGACCCCGACGTCGTCGCGCAGGTCGCTCGCGAGATCGCCGAGGTGGTCCGCCGGGGTGTGCAGGTCGCGGTCGTCATCGGCGGGGGCAACTTCTTCCGCGGCGCGCAACTGCAGCAGCGCGGCATGGAGCGGATGCGCTCGGACTACATGGGCATGCTCGGCACGGTCATGAACAGCCTTGCGCTGCAAGACTTCCTCGAAAAAGAGGGTATCGATACGCGGGTGCAGACCGCGATCACCATGGGGCAGGTCGCCGAACCCTACATCCCGCTGCGCGCCCAGCGGCACCTGGAGAAGGGCCGGGTGGTGATCTTCGGCGCAGGGATGGGGTTGCCGTATTTCTCCACCGACACGACCGCCGCGCAGCGCGCGCTGGAGATCGGTGCGGAGGTGGTGCTGATGGCCAAGGCGGTCGACGGGGTGTTCTCCGCCGATCCGCGCATCCACCCGGACGCCGAACTGCTCACCACGGTCACCCACCGCGAGGTGATCGACCGCGGTCTCGCGGTGGCCGACGCCACCGCCTTCAGTCTCTGTATGGACAACGGAATGCCGATTCTGGTGTTCAATCTGCTCACCGATGGCAATATCGCCCGGGCGGTGGCGGGTGAGAAGATCGGCACACTGGTCAGCACCTGAACGGGAGAAGCAGATGATCCGCGCCCGCGACCACGCGCAGCGCAGCCAGCAGAAGGAGCGGCGCCCATGATTGACGAGACCCTCTTCGACGCCGAAGAGAAGATGGAGAAGGCCGTGGCGGTGGGCCGCGACGATTTGGCCACGATCCGCACCGGCCGGGCCAACCCGGGCATGTTCTCCCGGATCGTCATCGACTACTACGGGGCGACCACCCCGATCACCCAGTTGAGCAGCATCAACGTGCCCGAGGCGCGGATGGTGGTGATCAAGCCCTACGAAGCCTCGCAGCTGGGGGCGATCGAGAACGCGATCCGCAACTCCGATCTGGGGGTCAACCCCACCAACGACGGGACCCTGATCCGGGTGGCGGTGCCGCAGCTGACCGAGGAACGCCGTCGTGATCTGGTCAAACAGGCCAAGGCCAAGGGCGAGGACGCCAAGGTCGCGCTGCGCAACATCCGTCGCAAGGCGATGGAGGAGCTGCACCGTATCCGCAAGGACGGCGACGCCGGCGAGGACGAGGTCGGCCGCGCGGAGAAAGACCTGGACAAAACCACCCAGCAGTACGTCACCCAGATCGACGACCTGGTCAAGCACAAAGAAGGCGAGCTGCTGGAGGTCTAGCGGCCCGCCAGCGACATCCCCGTGGTAGACAGCGTCAACCCCCCGGCCGGGCAGCAGAACACCTCGCGGGCCGGCCGCAATCTGCCGGTGGCGATCACGGTGGGGGTGGCGCTGGCCGGGATGCTCATCGCCACGCTGGTCTTCGCGCCGGTGCTGTGGATCGTGGTGTTGGCGATCGCCACCCCGATCGCCACCCACGAAGTGGTGCGCAGGCTGCGTGAAGGCGGCTACGACGTGCCGTTCATCCCGCTCGCCGTCGGCGGGCAGGCGATGATCTGGCTGGCCTGGCCGTTCGACGTCACCGGGGTGTTGGGCGCCTTCGGCGCCACCGTGGTGCTGTGCATGGTGTGGCGGCTGGTCGACCGGGGCCTCACCCACACCCCGGTGAACTATCTGCGCGACGTGTCGGCCACGGTGATGCTGGCCGCCTGGGTGCCGCTGTTCATGGCCTTCGGGGTGCTGTTGATCTTTCACGACGACGGCACCGGCAAGGAATTCACCTCCGGGGCGGTGTTCTGCCTGCTGTTCGCGGTGGTGCTCTCCGATGTGGGCGGATACACCGCCGGGGTGCTCTTCGGCAGGCACCCCATGGTGCCGGCGATCAGCCCGAAGAAATCCTGGGAGGGTCTGGCCGGTTCGCTGCTGTTCGGGGTGACCGGCGCGGTGGTGGCGGTCACCTACCTGCTGCCCGGACGGCAGTGGTGGGTGGGGCTGCCCCTGGGGGTGCTGCTGGTGCTCACCGGCACCCTGGGGGATCTGGTGGAATCCCAGATCAAACGGGATCTGGGAATCAAGGACATGGGCCGTTCGCTGCCCGGCCACGGCGGCATGATGGACCGTCTCGACGGGCTGCTTCCGGCGGCGGTGGTGACCTGGATCGTGCTGACCGTCCTGCACTGAACGGCCCGCCGACACCGGCGCACCCGTCGGCCCGCCATACTGGAGCCGATCATGAAACAACCCCTGGTGTTCACCGCGCCGCGTCGGGCCATGCCGCCGCGGCACCTCGCCGACCTCGACGAACCGGGGCGGGCCGCCGCGGTGGCCGAGCTGGGGTTGCCGGCGTTTCGCGCCAAACAACTCGCCCACCAGTACTACGGGCGCCTGCTGGCCGACCCGGCACAGATGACCGACCTGCCCGCCGCGGTGCGCGACAGTGTCGGCGAGGCGCTGTTTCCGACGCTGCTGACCGCGGTCAACGAGATCGCCTGCGACGGCGGGCAGACCCGCAAGACACTGTGGCGGGCGGTCGACGCCACCACCTTCGAGTCGGTGGTGATGCGCTACCCGCAGCGCAACACTGTGTGCATCTCCTCGCAGGCCGGCTGCGGCATGGCCTGTCCGTTCTGCGCCACCGGCCAGGGCGGGCTCCAACGGAACCTCGCGGCGGCGGAGATCCTCGAACAGGTGCGTGCCGCCGCGGCGGTGTTGCGCGACACCCACGGCGGCCGGTTGTCCAACGTGGTGTTCATGGGGATGGGCGAGCCGCTGGCCAACTATGCGCGGGTGGTGGCCGCGGTGCGCCGGATCACCGCGGCGCCGCCGCACGGGTTCGGGATCTCCGCGCGTGCGGTGACGGTCTCGACGGTGGGGCTGGCCCCGGCGATCCGCCGACTCGCCGACGAGGACCTCGGGGTGACGTTGGCGGTGTCACTGCACACCCCCGACGACGAGCGCCGCGACACCCTGGTGCCGGTCAACACCCGCTGGAAGGTCGGCGAGGTGCTCGAGGCGGCCCGCTACTACGCCGATCGCACCGGCCGGCGGGTCTCGATCGAGTACGCGCTGATCCGCGACGTCAACGACCAGCCGTGGCGCGCGGACCTGCTGGGTGAGCGTCTGCGCGCCGCGCTCGGGCCGTTGGTGCACGTCAACCTGATCCCGCTGAACCCCACGCCGGGCAGCGACTGGGACGCCAGCCCGAAACCGGTCGAGCGGGAATTCGTCCGGCGGGTCCGGGCCCAGGGGGTGGCGTGCACGGTGCGCGACACCCGGGGACGCGAGATCGCCGCCGCCTGCGGCCAGCTGGCCGCAGGCGGCACGAAGCCGCGGCCTTAGCGCAGCCAGCCGCGGCGCCGCAACCACCAGTCGCGCACCAGCGCCGCGGCGCCGAGCGCGGCGAAGGTGATCAGGTACCAGTCCTCGATGTGGCCGACGTGGTTGCCTCGCAGCATCAGCAGCAGGAACCCGATGACCCCGAGGCCCACGAGGTACCAGGTGCGGTGGTTGATCCGGCTCCAGCCCCACTCCGCGGACGGCACGTCGGCCGTGTCGACACCGCTGTAGCGTTCCACCTCGGTACTGGCCACGGTGATTCCTCCTGCTCGGGGTGGGTACTGATGTGGCCAATATTGTGGCATACCGGTTCGGCCGGTCGGCCGCTAGCGTGGGGGAATGGTCGCCGAGCAGCGCCACACGGAGTTCGCCGCGGCGCCCCCAGGGTGCGCGCCCGGGGTGAGCGCGATGATCGGGTACCGCGGGCTGGCGCTGCCCGAAACCGTGCACCGCGGACTGCCGTCGGCGGCGCTGACGTTCATCGTCAGCCTCGACGACGGGGTGGAGGCCGCCGA
Source organism: Mycolicibacillus parakoreensis (assembly GCF_022370835.2). The sequence goes on along the minus strand of NZ_CP092365.1, from coordinate 2,605,865 downwards.
CACCCTCGCCGGGCTGGCGGGCGCGCGCCCCACCCCGGTGCTGCTCGCCGGGCTGCACACCCGCGCCAGCCGGGTGCGCCAGCGCCGCCGGCAGGCCGGTGTCCAGATCGCGGTGCACCCGCTGGCGTCGCGCGCCCTGTTCGGGGTGCCCGCCGCCGAACTCAGCGTGACCGACTACGACGCCACCGCGGTGCTCGGCGGTGCCCCTCTCGACCTGCACGGCCGGCTCACCGAGACCACCGGATGGGCCCAGGCGTTCGGCACCGTCGCCGAGTATCTGGCGGCGACGCGCCGCGACACCACGGCGGTGCGCCCGGAGGTCGCCCACGCCTGGTGGCTGCTGGAGCGCCACGGCGGGCGCGTGCCCGTCGGCGCGCTGGCTGATCGGGTCGGGGTGAGCTCGCGGCACCTGACCACGCTGTTTCGCCGCGAGGTCGGCCACAGCCCCAAAACGGTCGCCGCGCTGATGCGGTTCACCCGGGCGCGCACGCAAATCGCCGAGGCCGCCCGCGGCGGGCGTGTCGACCTGGCCGCGATCGCCCTGGAGGTCGGATACAGCGACCAAGCCCACCTGACCCGCGAATTCGCCCGGTTCGCCGGGATCGCCCCGCGCCGGTGGCTGGCCGAGGAGTTCCGAAACATTCAAGACGGCGGCCACGCCGACCCGTCACCGTGGGCCCATGAACACACCACCACCGACGAGCAATCCCACGGTCTGGCTGACCCTGCAGGCCCATGACGCCGCAGCGCTGATCGACTACTACACCACGACGTTCGGATTCGTCGTCGCCGCCCGCTGCGACGGCGACGGCGACACCGTGGCCCACGCCGAACTGCACTGGCCGCAGGGCACCGGCGCCATCATGCTGGGCAGCTACCGGCCCGGCCGGCCCTGGTGCCGGCAGCCGGGGACCGCCGGCGGCTACGTCGTCACCGCCGACCCCGACGCCCTGTACCGGCGGGTCTGCGACCGCCGCGCCGACGTGGTGATGGCGCTGACCGACACCGACTACGGATCCCGCGAGTTCGCGGTGCGCGATCCGGAAGGCAACCTGTGGTCGTTCGGCAGCTATCCGGGCGCGCCCGGCTCGGCGGGCAAGGCACAATGAACGGGTGACATCCGCGCGGCGCAGAGTGCTGATCCTCGGCTCGACCGGGTCGATCGGCACCCAGGCGCTGCAGGTCATCGCCGCCAACCCGGACCGCTTCGAGGTGGTCGGGCTGGCCGCCGGCGGCGCCCACCCGGAATTGCTCGCCCGGCAGCGTGCCGAGACCGGGGTCGCCAACCTCGCCGTCGCCGACGAGCGGGCCGCGGGCGCCCTCGGTGACGTCCCGTATCGCGGCGTCGACGCCGTGACCCGCCTGGTGGAAGACACCGAGGCCGACGTGGTGCTCAACGCCCTGGTCGGGGCGCGGGGGCTGCGTCCGACCCTGGCGGCGCTGGCCACCGGGGCACGCCTGGCGCTGGCCAACAAGGAGTCGCTGGTCGCCGGTGGACCGCTGGTCACCGCGGCCGCCGCGCCGGGCCAGATCGTGCCGGTGGACTCCGAACACTCCGCGATCGCGCAGTGCCTGCGCGGGGGGCGCCCCGAGGAGGTCGCGCGGATCGTGCTCACCGCCTCCGGCGGGCCGTTTCGGGGCTGGTCGGCCGCCGAGTTGGCCGAGGTCACCGCCGAGCAGGCCGGGGCGCACCCCACCTGGTCGATGGGCCCGATGAACACGTTGAACTCGGCGTCGCTGGTCAACAAGGGCCTGGAGCTGATCGAGACCCACCTGCTGTTCGGGGTCCCCTACGAGCGCATCGACGTGGTGGTGCATCCGCAGTCGATCGTGCACTCGATGGTCACCTTCACCGACGGCTCCACCCTGGCGCAGGCCAGCCCGCCGGACATGGCCCTGCCGATCGCGCTGGCGTTGGGCTGGCCGGAGCGCATCGCCGCGGCCGCGCCGGCCTGCGACTTCTCCACCGCCGCGACCTGGGAGTTCGAGCCGGTCGACGACGCGGTGTTCCCGGCGGTGCAGCTGGCCCGGCGGGCCGGGGCCGGCGGCGGGTGCCTGCCCGCGGTCTACAACGCCGCCAACGAGGAGGCGGCGGCGGCGTTTTTCGCCGGCCGGATCGGGTTTCCCGCCATCGTCGAGACCGTGGCCTCGGTGCTCGACGAGGCCGACCCCTGGGCCGCGCCACCGGCTACCGTGGAGGACGTTCTCGCTGCGCAGCGCTGGGCGCGGCAGCGGGCGGCGCAGGCGATCACCACCACCAGGAAGGTAGTTCCGACCCGATGATGTTCGTTGTCGGCATCGTGCTGTTCGCCGTTGCCATCCTGGTGTCGGTGGCGCTGCACGAGTGCGGCCACATGTGGGTGGCGCGCGCCACCGGGATGAAGGTGCGCCGCTACTTCGTCGGATTCGGACCGACCCTGTGGTCCACCCGGCGCGGCGAGACCGAGTACGGGCTCAAGGCGGTCCCGGCGGGCGGATTCTGCGACATCGCCGGGATGACCGCGGTCGACGAACTCGAACCCGACGAGGCCGAGCGCGCGATGTACAAGCAGGCCACCTGGAAACGGGTGGCGGTGCTGGTCGCCGGGCCGGGGATGAACGTCGTCATCGGCCTGGTGTTGGTCTACGCGATCGCGGTGATCTGGGGGCTGCCCAACCTGCACCCGCCGACCACCGCCGTGGTCGGCGACACCGGGTGCGTCGCGCCGGAGGTCTCCCGCGGCGAGCTGGGCTCCTGCGACGGGGCCGGGCCCGCCGCGTTGGCCGGTATCCAGGCCGGCGACGTGGTCACCCAGGTGGGCGACACGCCCGTGAGCAGCTTCGCGGAGATGGCGGCCGCGGTGCGCGACAGCCACGGCACCGTGCCGATCGTCGTGCAGCGCGACGGCCAGTCGGTGACCGCCTACGTCCAGATCGCCCCGACCACCCGCTGGATCGCCGACGGCGACGGCGGGCCCGCCCCGACCGAGGTGGGCGCGATCGGGGTCAGTGCCGCCCAGTACGGGCCCACCCACTACAACGTGCTGACCGCCATCCCCGGCACGCTGGTGTTCACCGGGGACCTGGGCATGGAGCTGGGCAAGGCGTTGATCGCGATCCCCACCAAGGTCGGAGCCCTGCTGCACGCCATCGGCGGCGGCGAACGCGACCTGGACACCCCGATCAGCGTGGTCGGGGCGAGCCTCATCGGCGGGGAGACCGTCGACCACGGGCTGTGGGTGGCGTTCTGGTTCTTTCTCGCCCAGCTCAACTTCGTGCTCGCGGTGATCAACCTGGTGCCGCTGCTGCCGTTCGACGGCGGGCACATCGCGATCGCGGTCTACGAGAAGATCCGCAACATGCTGCGCTCGGCGCGCGGCATGATGGCCGCCGACCCGGTCAACTATCTCAAGCTGATGCCGGCGACGTACGTAATCTTGGTGTTGGTGGTCGGCTACATGCTGTTGACCGTCACCGCCGACGTGGTCAACCCGATCAGGCTGTTCCAATAGCCGGCCCCGTGCCACCGATGCCAGAAGGAGACACCATGACCGTCGGCCTGGGGATGCCGTCCTCGCCGGCACCCACCCTCGCGCCGCGCCGCCCGACCCGTCAGCTCATGGTCGGCGACGTCGGCGTCGGCAGCAACTACCCGATCTCGGTGCAGTCGATGTGCACCACCAAAACCCACGACATCAACTCCACCCTGCAGCAGATCGCCGAGCTCACCGCGGCCGGTTGCGACATCGTGCGGGTCGCCTGCCCCCGTCAGGAGGACGCCGACGCGCTGGCGGCGATCGCGGCCAAGAGCCAGCTTCCGGTGATCGCCGACATCCACTTCCAGCCCAAATACATCTTCGCCGCCATCGACGCCGGCTGTGCCGCGGTGCGGGTCAACCCCGGCAACATCAAAGAGTTCGACGGTCGGGTCGCCGAGGTCGCCAAGGCGGCCGGCGACGCCGGCATCCCGATCCGCATCGGCGTCAATGCCGGTTCGCTCGATCCGCGGATGCTGGCCAAATACGGCAAGGCCACCCCGGAGGCGCTGGTCGACTCCGCGCTGTGGGAGGCGTCGCTCTTCGAAGAACACGGGTTCTCCGACCTCAAGATCAGCGTCAAACACAACGACCCGGTGGTCATGGTCGCCGCCTACGAGCAGCTCGCCGAACGCTGCTCCTACCCGCTGCACCTCGGCGTGACCGAGGCCGGTCCGGCGTTTCAGGGCACCATCAAATCGGCGGTCGCGTTCGGGTCGCTGCTCTCCCGCGGCATCGGCGACACCATCCGGGTCTCGCTGTCGGCGCCGCCGGTGGAGGAGGTCAAGGTCGGCACCCAGATCCTGGAGTCGCTGAACCTGCGCCCGCGCGGGTTGGAGATCGTGTCCTGCCCGTCGTGTGGGCGCGCCCAGGTCGACGTCTACAAACTGGCCAACGAGGTGACCGCCGGGCTCGACGGCCTCGACGTGCCGCTGCGCGTGGCGGTGATGGGCTGTGTGGTCAACGGCCCGGGGGAGGCCCGCGAGGCCGACCTCGGGGTGGCGTCGGGCAACGGCAAGGGCCAGATCTTCGTCAAGGGCGAGGTGATCAAGACGGTGCCGGAGGCGCAGATCGTGGAGACCCTCATCGAAGAGGCGCTGCGGATCGCCGAGGAGAAGGGACACGACCCGGACGCAACAACGAGCGGTTCGCCCTCGGTGACCGTAAGCTGAAGGGCGTACGCGCCAGCAGCCTGAGCACACAGCGGAAAGAGTCCAGCCATGTCGGCTCCGCCCATTTTTCGCCTGGTGGACGACCGCCGGGTGTCGGTGGTGCGTGACGCCACGGCGGTCGGGCAGGTGCTCGACGCCGACCCGGTCGGCTCCTGCATGGTCGCCGGCCGGGTGGCCGACTACGGGGTGGAGCCGACCGCGATCGGCGGGGAGCTGTGGACCCATCGTGGTGTGGCGGCGTCGCTGTGTTTCGCCGGGGCCAACCTGGTGCCGCTGCGCGGGGGGCCCGAGGACCTCGTGGCGTTCGCTGACAAGGCGGCCAGCGTGTCGCGGCGCTGCTCGTCGCTGGTGGGGCACGCCGACCTGGTGCTGCCGCTGTGGCAGCGACTCGAACACAGTTGGGGCCCGGCCCGCGACGTCCGGGCACGTCAACCGCTGATGGCGCTGGACACCTTCCCGGCCTGTGCGCCCGACCCCGAGGTGCGTCAGGTGCGCCCCGACGAGATCGACGCCTATCTGGTGGCCGCCATCGACATGTTCATCGGGGAGGTCGGGGTGGATCCACGCCTGGGGGACGGGGGGCGCAGTTACCGGCGGCGCTTGGCGAACCTGATCGCGGCGGGCCGGGCCTGGGCGCGGTTCGACGACGGTGAGGTGGTGTTCAAGGCCGAGGTCGGCGCCCAGTCCCCGGCGGTCAGCCAGATCCAGGGCGTCTGGGTGCACCCGCGCCGGCGCGGCCAGGGCCTGGGCGCCGCCGGCACCGCCGCCCTGGCCGCGGTGATCGTGGGCACCGGGCGCACCGCCAGCCTGTACGTCAACGACTTCAACGCGGTGGCGCTGGCCACCTACGAACGCGTCGGGTTCACCCAGGTGGGCACCTTCGCCACCGTGCTGCTCGATTAGCGCGCCCCGGAGCGACCACGGCGGCCCGGCCGGTGGCCGCATCGGGCCGGTCGGTAAATAACGATTCGGTGTCGGTGCGCCTCCACCGTTTCGTGTCACCCCTTTTCTAACATCAGCCACAATGGCAACACGAACCTCAGCAGTATCTGCTGTCGTGGCGGTCCTCGTCGCGACCCTGGTCGGCGCCTGCACCCCGCGCCCCGACGGGCCCGGCCCGGCCGCCGAGGCGTTCTTCGCGGCGCTGGCGACCGGGGACACCGCGGCCGCCGCCGCCCTCAGCGACAGCCCCGAGGAAGCGCGCGACGCCCTCAACACCGCCTGGGCGGGGCTGCAGGCCAGCTATCTCGAGGCGCAGGTGCTCGGGTCGCGCTACACCGGGGACACCGGCACGGTGCCCTACCGCTACACCTGGCACCTGCCGAAGAACCGGACCTGGTCCTATGAGGGTCAACTGAGGATGGCCCGCAACGAGGGCGCGTGGCAGGTGCGCTGGACCGCCACCAACCTGCATCCCAAACTCGGTGAACACCAAACGTTCTCGTTGCAGTCGACCCCGTCGCACCGCGCCTCGGTGAACGAGGTGGGCGGTACCGACGTGTTGGTGCCGGGGTTTCTCTACCACTACGCGCTGGATGCGAAGCGGGCCGGGCCGGAGCTGATGCGCACCGCGCGCACCGTCGTCGACGTCCTGCACCCGTTGGACGAGGGCTTCAACGACCCGCAGCTGCTCGCCGAGGAGACCAGCTCGCTGAGCGGCCCCCGTGACCTCATCACGCTGCGCCGCGACGACAACAACCGCGTCGCCCCGCTGCTCGCGCCGCTGCCCGGGGTGGTGGTGACCCCGCAGGCCGAGCTGATGCCCACCGACGAGGGCTTCGCCCCGACGGTGATCAACGAGGTCAAGCGCCTCGTCGCCGATGACCTCGACGGCGAGCCCGGCTGGCGGGTGGTCAGCGTCAACCAGAACGGTGTGGACACCGCGGTGCTCCACGAGGTCGCGCCCGCCCCGGCGCCGTCGATCACGATCAGCCTGGACCGCGCGGTGCAGGACGCCGCCCAGCACGCGGTGAACAGCCGCGGCGGACAGGCGATGATGGTGGCGATCAGGCCCTCGACCGGCGAGATCCTCGCCGTCGCCCAGAACCCCGGCGCCGACGCCGAGGGGCCGCTGGCCACCACGGGGCTCTATCCGCCGGGATCGACGTTCAAGATGATCACCGCGGCCGCGGCCATCGAGCGGGACATGGCCACCCCGAACACCCTGCTCGGCTGCCCGGGCACCCTGGATATCGCCCACCGGGTGGTGGCCAACTACAACGGGTTCGATCTGGGCATGGTGCCGATGTCGCGGGCGTTCGCCAGCTCGTGCAACACCACCTTCGCCGAGTTGGCCAGCCGGATGCCGCCGCGGGGGTTGACCAAGGCCGCGGCCCGCTACGGCCTCGGCGTCGACTACGACATCGCGGGGCTGACCACCGTCACCGGGTCGGTGCCGCCTACCGTCGACATGGTCGAGCGCACCGAGGACGGATTCGGTCAGGGGCGGGTGCTGGCCAGCCCGTTCGGCATGGCGCTGGCCGCCGCGACGGTGGCGGCGGGCAAGACACCCGTGCCGCAGCTGATCCTGGGCCGGCCCACCACGTCGGAGGGCCAGACCGACCCGATCACCGCGAAGATGGTCGACGCACTGCGTTCGATGATGCGGCTGGTGGTGACCAACGGCACCGCCCGCGATATCGGGGACTGCGGCGCGGTGTTCGGCAAGACCGGGGAGGCGGAGTTCGCCGGCGGGTCGCACTCCTGGTTCACCGGCTACCGTGGCGATCTGGCGTTCGCGTCGCTGATCATCGGCGGGGGCAGTTCGGAGTACGCCGTGCGGATGACCAAACTCATGTTCGACGGTCTGCCGGACGACTTCCTGGCGTGAGGCGCTGACCGGCGTCGTCGGCGTAGATTGTGGAGGTCACTTCAGCGTCAGGAAGGCCCATGACCGAGATCGACGAGAACCGGGTCGAGCTGCGAATCTCCGATGCCGACCGCAACGGAACACTGCGCCGGCTGCACAGCGCGGTGGCCCTGGGACTGATCGACATCGACGAGTTCGAGGAGCGCTCCGCGGCGGTCGCGCACGCGCGGATGCGCCCCGAACTCGATGCCCTGGTCAACGATCTGCCCGGGCCCGGGGCGATCGCCACGTCGACCACCGACCGTTTGGAGTTGCGTGGTTGGGCGGGCTCGCTCAAACGGCACGGGGAGTGGGTGGTGCCCACCCGGCTGGCGCTGGTCCGACGGATGGGCTCGGTGGATCTGGATCTGACCCGGGCGCGGTTCGCCGGCCCGGTCGTCATCATCGAGCTCGATATGCGGGTCGGCGGGGTCGATGTGCGTCTGCCCCGCGGGGCCAGCGCCTCGATCGACGACGTGCAGGTCTACGTCGGCAGCGCCCACGACCACCGCAAGGACGCCGCGACCGAGGGCAGCCCGCACGTGGTGTTCACCGGCCGGATCGTCTGCGGATCGCTGGACATCCGCGGCCCGCGTCGCCGGTCCCGGCTGAGCCGGCTGCGGCGGCGGACCTGATTAAACTGACAGGATGTCCGTTCGCGCCCCGTTGAGCCCCGGCGTGGTCTCGCCCACGCTGGCGGTGCCCAAGTCCATCACCCGCCCCGAGTACGTGGGCAAAGCCACCGCCCAAGAGGGCAGCGAACCGTGGGTGCAGACCCCCGAGGTCATCGAGAAGATGCGGGTGGCCAGCCGCATCGCCGCCGGGGCGCTCGCCGAGGCCGGCAAGGCCGTGGCGGTCGGGGTGACCACCGACGAGCTGGATCGCGTCGCGCACGCGTACATGATCGATCACGGCGCCTACCCGTCGACCCTGGGCTACAAGGGTTACCCGAAATCCTGCTGCACCTCACTGAATGAGGTGATCTGCCACGGAATCCCGGATTCCACGGTGATCGCTGACGGTGACATCGTGAACATCGACGTGACGGCGTACTTCGACGGCGTGCACGGCGACACCAACGCGACGTTTCTGGCGGGCGACGTCTCCGAGGAGCACCGGTTGCTGGTGGAGCGCACCGAGCAAGCCATGATGCGGGCCATCAAGGCCGTCAAACCCGGCCGTGCACTGTCGGTGGTCGGTCGTGTGATCGAATCCTACGCTAACCGGTTCGGTTACAACGTCGTTCGCGATTTCACCGGCCACGGCATCGGCACCACCTTCCACAACGGCCTGGTGGTTTTGCACTATGACCAGCCGGCCGTCCAGACGATCATCGAACCCGGGATGACCTTCACCATCGAACCGATGATCAACCTGGGTTCGCTGGAGTATGAGATCTGGGACGACGACTGGACCGTCATCACCGCCGACCGCAGATGGTCCGCCCAGTTCGAACACACCCTGGTGGTCACCGACGATGGCGCCGAGATCCTGACGGTGGTCTGAGTCGGCGTCGCCGGCGGCCGTACCCGCCCACTGCCGGGGCTACCTGCGTGCGCCCGTGAGGTCCTATGCTGGGCCCGTGGAGCACTTCGACGCAATCGTCGTCGGTGCCGGATTCGGGGGAATCGGGGCGGCGATCCAACTCAAGCAACTGGGCTACGACAACATCGCGATCCTCGATCGCGAGGACGACGTGGGGGGGACCTGGCATGTCAACCGATATCCGGGTCTGACCGTCGACGTTCCGTCCACCACGTATTCCTATTGGTTCGAACCGAATCCGTACTGGTCGCGGCTGTTCGCACCGGGACCTGAGCTCAAGCGCTACGCCGAGCACGTCAGCGACAAGTACGATGTGCGCCGGCACATGCGGTTCAACACCACGGTCGCGGGCGCCCACTGGAATGCCGATGACCGCCTGTGGGAGGTCGCCCTGGTGGGCGGCGACCGGTTGAGCGCGCAGTTTCTGGTTGCTGCGACCGGCTTCCTGTCCCAACCGCGAGTCCCGGACATCCCCGGCATCGATACCTTTGCCGGCCGGACGATCCATGCCGCATCCTGGGATGACGACTACCGCCTGCAGGGGCGGCGGGCCGCGATCATCGGCACCGGTTCCACCGGCGTGCAACTGATTCCTGAATTAGCCAAGCAGGTCGGTGAACTCACCGTGTACCAGCGCACCCCGATCTGGGTGCTGCCCAAGCTCGACATCGGCTTCGCCCCGGTGCTGCAGCGACTGTTCGCTCGGGTTCCGCTCGTCCAGCGCACGATACGGTGGTTCACCGACACCGCCTTGGAGTTCATGATGGTGTTGGCGATGTGGCGGTTCCGCCGTTTCCGCCGTGTCAACACCGCCGCCATGCAGGTCTCCAAGGCGATGCGGTTCCTGTCGATTCGCGACAAGCACCTGCGCGCCCAACTCAATCCCGACTACGACTACGGCTGTAAACGTCCGACGGTGTCCAACAGCTATTACCGGACCTTCGCCAAAGACCATGTGCACCTGGAGACCGCCGGGATCGCCCGGGTCGAACCCGACGGGATCGTCACCGCCGACGGCCGCAAGACCCACATCGACACCCTGGTGTTGGCGACCGGCTTCGACGTCTGGGAGGACAACCTCCCGGCGTTCGAAGTGATCGGCAGAGACGGATGCAACCTCGGAAAATGGTGGCGGGAGACCCGGTTTCAAGCCTATGAGGGCATCTCGGTGCCGTTCTTCCCGAATTTCCTCGCCGTCGCCGGGCCCTATGCGTGGCTGGGCCTGTCCTGGTTCAACACCGTCGAGTGCCAGATGCGGCACATGAACAGGTTGTTCGGTGAGATGCAACGGCGCGGCGGCGACACCTTCGAGGTGACCGAGGAGGCCAACAACCGCTTCCTCGACCGGATGTCGACGTTGCTCGACGACTCGGTGTTCCGGGTGGGGCGCTGCGGGGGGTCGCGCTCGTACTGGTTCGACCCGAGTGGGGACGCGCCGTTGTTCCGTCCCACGACGGTGCGTCAGACGATCGCCAGCCAGGACCGGTTCCCGTTGTCCGACTATGCGATAACCTGACCCGGTGACCGGGGGACGAACAAGGCTCTACGTATTTCCGCACGCCGGGGGCGCGCCGCAGTACTATGCGCCGCTGGCCAAGACGTTCAGCGGTGCCGTGCAGTGCGTCGCGGTGCAGTATCCGGGCCGCGACGGTACCCACGACCTGGCGTCGTTCACCGGCATCCCGGCCCTGGCCGATCGGGTGTGTCGCACGCTTGCGCCGTTGGACCAGTCCGACGCCCCGGTGGCGTTCTTCGGCTACAGCATGGGGGCCCTGTTGGCCTTCGAGGTGGCACGCCGTTTTGAAGCTGACGGCGATCCGATTGCCGCGTTGTTCGTTTCGGCATGCGCAGCGCCAGGTCGCAGCGGTTATGACTACATTCCCGAATCGGATCGGGGTTTGCTCGGAGCCGTCAGCGAGATGACCGGAGTCAATCCGGAGTTCCTCGAAGACGACCATTTCGCGGCGAAGATCTTGCCGACGCTGCGGGGCTTTCGTGCGATCGTGGACTACCGGTGCCCCGACGACGCCACGCTGTCGTGTCCGATCTTCGCGTTTCACGGCGACGACGACGAGGTGGCGACCGCCGAGAAGGTCGCGCCGTGGGCGCAGCGCACCACAGCGGCCTTCGCGATGCGGGAGTTCGGTGGCCACCACTTCTTCCTCAACGACCATCTCGACGAACTCGCCGGCGACATCGAAGGGAAAATCAGCGACTACTGCCGTCTGTCGTAGACGCGTCAGCGACGATTCTGGCGTATCGCCCGTCGTCGTCTGACCTGCGGACCGGCGCCGTCGAGCAAATGAAACACCGTCTGTGGCAAGGTTTTGACGCTCAGATTAATAATCTTCACCCTCTACACAGGAACGAGACCGTGGTAGCGTTGCGGTCAAGTCGGGGAGGGCCGGACATCGACGTCCGGCAGACGTACAGCGGACATCACCTAACGGGGTGGAGTTGATAGCGATGTTCGAACCCGTGTGTCCGGCGGCCTTTTCGTCGCTGCCCGGGCCCCGCTCGGCGGGCCGGTGCTCGCCGCTGCCTCGGCGCTCGCAGCGCGTATTCGGAAGGCCGGCCGGCGATGCTCCCGGGAGAGTTGACACCTGTGAATTAGCTGCGTACCGGGTGAAGGTTTGATCTGAGGGTAGGCTCGCATCCACACGACAGCAACGTCGTGTCAGTGGTGCTCAGCCCGGCAATCGCGGTAGCGGGCGCTTGTAACCGCCTGTAGCACTGTGATGTTGGCGTCGTAAGCGATCCAGGCCGAGTCTGTCGGCGGAGTAGATGGCTAACCTGGGGAGCATGAAAATTACTTGAGAGTAGTGTTAGCCTGGGGAAGTCGATCGCGGGGGCTCGACTCAATTCGGTAGTGCGGAACACGGGGAGGGTGTTATGGCTTTGACGACCGAGACGACAACCGAGACGAGCGAGACGTCCCTACCGGCGCTGCTCGCCAGACGCGCCCAGGAACGCCCCGATTCGCCGGCGTTCACCTTCATCGACTACGACCTCGATCCCGAGGGATTCGCTGAGACTCTGACGTGGGCACAGCTTTTCGACCGGACGAACGTCGTGGCCGCCGAGTTGGCCGCACAGGGGGCCCCCGGCGACCGGGTCGCGATCGTGGCGCCGCAGGGTCTGGAGTACATCGTCGGACTGCTGGGCGCGATGACCGCCGGGCTCATCGCGGTTCCGCTGTCGGTGCCGATGTTGGGGGTGCACGACGAGCGTGTCACCGGTGCGCTCGCCGACGCGGCGCCGGTGACGGTGTTGACGACCTCGGCAGCCGTCGACGCCGTCGTGGCCTGCGCCAAGTCGGTACCGAGGCTGAATCCGCAGATCGTCGAGGTCGACACCCTCGACTTCGCCGGCGCGGCGGTGCCACCGCCGCAGAACGCCGTGAGCACGACCGCGCTGCTGCAGTACACCTCCGGCTCGACGCGCTCGCCGGCCGGGGTGGTGGTGACCCACCGCAACATCATCACCAACCTGCAGCAGATGATGGCCGACCACTACGGCGGCAGCGGCGGCGTGCCCCCGGCCGACACCACGGTGGTGACCTGGCTGCCCTTCTACCACGACCTGGGACTGCAGTTCGGAGTCTTCTATCCGATCCTGGCCGGGCTGCGGGCGGTCACGACCAGCCCGATGGCGTTCCTGCAGAAGCCCGCGCGCTGGATGCAATTGCTGGCCAGTTACCCCAACTCGTTCTCCGGGGCGCCGAACTTCGCCTTCGAGCTCGCGGTACGGCGCACCGCGGATGCGGATCTGGCCGGACACGACCTGCGCGGCGTGCTCAGCATCGCCAGCGGTGCCGAACGGGTGCAGCCGGCCACCCTGCGTCGGTTCATCGACCGATTTGAGGGGTTCGGCCTGCCGTCCACCGCGCTGCGGCCGGGGTACGGGCTGGCCGAGGCCAACGTGTACCTGACCTCGCTGGACACCGCGAGCGCGCCGGTGACCGCCCGGTTCGACTACGAAAAACTCGCCGCCGGCTACGCGCAGCGCAGCGAGGCCGACGCCAGTGTCGAAATGGTCAGCAACGGGACACCACGGGCGTGCACGGTGCGGATCGTCGATCCCGAGACCCGCACCGAGAACCCCGCCGGCAAGGTGGGCGAGATCTGGGCGCACGGCGACAACGTGACCCAGGGGTATTGGCGCAACCCCGAGGCGACCGCGCGCACGTTCGGGGCCGAACTGGTCGACCCGTCGGCCGGCACGCCGCAGAACTCGTGGTTGCGCACCGGCGATCTGGGAGTGCTCTGCGACGGGGAGCTCTACATCACCGGCCGGATCAAGGACCTGCTCATCGTCGACGGGCGCAACCACTACCCCGACGACATCGAGGCCACGGTCCAAGAGATCAGCCACGGCCGGGCCGCGGCCATCACCGTCGGCGATGACGGCGGCGAGCAGTTGGCGGTGATCGTCGAGATGCGGCGCAAGGGCAGCTCCGACGAGGATGTGCAGAACCGGTTACGGGACGCGAAACGCGAGATCAACGCGGCTATTTCGCGGTATCACGGAGTGCATGCGGCCGATCTGGTGCTGGTCGACGCCGGTGCCATCCCGATCACCACCAGCGGAAAGATCCGCCGTTCAGCGTGCGCCGAACTGTACCGGCAGCGGAGCTTTCAACGCCTCGATGCCACCTACACCGCGGGCCTGACCGTATGACCGCGGCCTCGGGGGAGGAGGCCCTGCGGGGGTGGTTGGTTGATTATTTGGTTGCCGTTTTGGGGTGTGGTGTTGGTGAGGTTGATTGTGATGCGTCTTTGAGTGATCTCGGGGTGGGGTCGAAGGATGCGGTGGTGTTGTCTGGTGAGTTGTCGGAGTTGGTGGGGCGGTCGGTGTCGCCGGTGGAGTTGTGGGCTCATCCGTCGGTGAATGCGTTGGTGGGTTTTTTGTGTGGGGTTGAGTCCTCGGTTGTTGATGAGGGTGTTGTGGGGGGTTCGGTGGTTGGCTCTGGCTCTGATGAGGGGTTGGTTGCTGTGGTGGGGGTGGGGTGTCGTTTTCCGGGTGGGGTGAGTGGTCCGGAGGCGTTGTGGCGTTTTGTGTGTGAGGGTTTGTCGGCGGTTGGTGAGGTTCCTGCTGGGCGGTGGGATTCGTTTGGGGTGGGGTCGTCGGAGGCGGCTGCTGCGTTGGCGGGGACGACGCGGTGGGGGTCGTTTTTGGATGATGTGGGTGGTTTTGATGCGGAGTTTTTTGAGGTGTCGCCGCGGGAGGCGGCGAAGATGGATCCTCAGCAGCGGTTGTTGTTGGAGGTTGTGTATGAGGCGTTGGAGGATGCCGGTTTTCCGGTGGAGTCGTTGCGGCGCAGTTTGACTGGTGTTTTTGCGGGTGCGTGTCTGGGTGAGTATGGGTATTTGGCGTCGTCGGATTTGGGGCGTGTGGATGCGTATTCGGGTACCGGTGGTGCGTTGAGCGTTATTGCTAATCGGGTGTCGTATTTTTTTGATTGGCGGGGGCCGTCGTTGACGGTGGATACGGCGTGTTCGTCGTCGTTGGTTGCGGTGCATTTGGCGTGTCAGAGTCTGCGTTGTGGGGATGCGGATGTGGCGTTGGCCGGTGGTGTGAATGTGGTGTTGTCGCCGGCGGTGACGCGGAGTTTTGATGTGGCTGAGGCGTTGTCGGGGTCGGGGGCGTGTCATGCGTTTGATGCTTCGGCGGATGGGTTTGTGCGTGGTGAGGGTGCTGGGGTGGTGGTGCTCAAGCGGTTGGCTGATGCGGTTGCTGATGGTGATCGGGTGTTGGCGGTGGTGCGTGGGTCGGCGGTGAATTCTGATGGTCGGTCGAATGGGTTGATGGCGCCGAATCCGTCGGCGCAGATGGCGGTGTTGCGTTCGGCGTATGCCAATGCCGGTGTGGCGGGGCGTGAGGTTGATTATGTGGAGGCTCATGGCACGGGCACGTTGTTAGGTGATCCGATTGAGGCTCGGGCGTTGGGCACGGTGTTGGGTCGTGGTCGTGATGGGGATTCGCCGCTTTTGGTGGGGGCGGTGAAGTCGAATCTGGGGCATTTGGAGGCCGCGGCCGGTATTGCGGGGTTCATCAAGGCGGTGTTGGCGGTCTCGCGTGCGCAGTTGCCGGCGACTCGGGGGTTTGTCGATCCGAATCCGCATATTCCGTTTGCGGAGTTGGGGTTGAAGGTGGTTGATCGGATGACGGCGTGGCCGCAGACCGGGCGGGTGCGTCGGGCTGGGGTGTCGTCGTTCGGGTTTGGCGGGACCAATGCTCATGTGGTGTTGGAGCAGGCCCCGCAGTCGGGGCCGGGCTCGGATGCTGCCGTGGGCTCGGGTGCGGGTGCTGGCGCGGGCTCGGGTTCGGGTTCGGGTGCGGTGTCGACGTTGGTGGTTTCGGGTAAGAGTGCTCAGCGGGTGAGTGCGACGGCGGCGGTGTTGGCGCAGTGGCTTCGTGATGGGGCTGCTGAGGGGGTCGGTGTGGCTGATGTGGCGCATACGTTGAACCATCACCGCAGTCAATATCCGGTGTTCGCCACGGTGGCTGCTGTCGATCGTGAGCAGGCTGTCGCCGGGTTGACGGCGGTGGCGCAGGGGTATGCGGCTCCGGGTGTGGTGGGCCCGCATGTCGGGGCGTGCCGGGCGGGCACGGTGTTTGTGTTCTCCGGTCAGGGGTCGCAGTGGGCTGGGATGGGTCGGCGGTTGTTGGTTGATGAGCCGGCGTTTGCTGCGGCGGTTGATGAGTTGGAGTCGGAGTTTGTGGCTGCGGCGGGGTTTTCGTTGCGGTCGGTGTTGGAGTCGGGGCAGCCGGTTGTTGGTATTGAGCGGATTCAGCCGGTGTTGGTGGGTGTGCAGTTGGCGTTGGCGCGGTTGTGGGCTGCCTATGGGGTGTATCCGGATGCGGTGATTGGGCATTCGATGGGGGAGGTGTCGGCTGCGGTGGTGGCCGGGGCGTTGTCGGCGGGTCAGGGGCTGCGGGTGATCGCGGTGCGGTCGGCGTTGATGGCGCGGCTTTCCGGGCAGGGTGCGATGGCGTTGGTGGAGTTGGATGGCGCGGCTGCTGAGGCGGTGATCGAAGGGTTTGCGGGGGTGACGGTGGCGGTGCATGCCTCGCCGCGTCAGACGGTGATCGCCGGGCCTGTTGAGCAGGTCGATGAGGTCATCGCCGTGGTGGAGGCCCAGGACCGGTTGGCGCGTCGTGTCGAGGTGGATGTGGCCAGTCATAACCCGATCGTGGATCCGATTTTGGTGTCGTTGGGTGAGCAGTTGGCTGATCTAACGCCGCGGCGGCCTCAGATCCCGGTGATCAGCACCACCGGTGTGGCCGATCCGGGTTTCGACGCCGACTATTGGGTGGCCAATCTGCGGCGTCCGGTGTTGTTGCAGCAGGCGGTGCGCACCGCGGCCGCCGAGCACGGGACCTTCATCGAGATCAGCCCCCACCCGGTGTTGACCTACGCGCTGAGCGACACCCTCACCGACACCGACACCCACCACCACACCCTGGCCACCCTGACCCGCCACACCCACGAGGCCCTGGCCTTCCACACCAACCTCAACGCCACCCACACCACCCGACCCCCCACCACACCGCACCCACCCGAACCCCACATCCTTCTGCCCACCACCCCCTGGCACCACACCCACCACTGGACCCCCCTACACCCCCCCACCCCACCGACCAGCGGCAGTGCGCCGCGGCCGGGCACCCTGCTGGGGGCGGTGTTGACCGTGGCTGCCACCGTGCCGACGCGGCTGTGGCAGACCCGGCTGGTGCCGCAGGCCAAGCCGTACCCCGGGTCCCACCGGCTGCACGGCGTCGAGGTGGTGCCGGCGTCGGTGCTGGTGGCCACGGTGGCCGAGGCGGCCGCCGAGTGCGGCGCATCGGCGTTGACCGACCTGCGTTTCGAACAGCCCGTGCTGGTCGACCAGCCGCGACAGATCCAGGTCGTCGCCGACGGGGCCACACTGACCGTGTCCTCGCGGCCGGACACCGACGAGCAGGGGCACCGGTGGGTTCGCCATCTGTGCGCCGACATCGACGCCGCGGGCGAGGCCGGCGGCATGGTCGACGCCGCGGTCGACGGCCAGCCGTGGGACGTCGACGGACTCCTCGACGGGTGGGGCGTGGAGGGCCAACCCTTCGCCTGGTCCATCGAGGCGCTGCGCGGCCGGATCAACGGGGTGGCCGGGCTGACCGCCGAGGTCGGGCTGCCGGAGGACACGACGGTGGCACTGCTGGACGCGGCCACCCACCTGGCCCGCCTGGTCGACCGCGCGGACCAACGGCTGATGGTGCCCGCCGGGGCCCTGGGGGTGCGCCTGGGCGCGGCCCCCACCGGAGGCCGCGGCGTGATCGAGGTGCGCCGCAGTTCGGGTGCCGCGACGCCGAGTTCCGCGGGTGCGGCCACCGGCACCGAACTCGTCGTCGACATCGTCGGCAAGACCGCCGACGGTGAGCGGTGCTTCGAGATCCGCGGTCTGCGGTACGTCGATGTGGAGTCCGGGCCCGTCGCCATCGCCGACGGGGCGGATCCGCGCACGTTCGTCCACGGCATCGACTGGCGGCCGCAGCCGGTCGACGCGGCGCCGACCGGCGGTTCGGTGGCCGTCGTCGGCGGCGGTGACGCGGTCGCGTTGCAAAACCGCCTCGCCGAGTCCGGCTACCGCCACGGCGAACCCGCCGACGCCGACCACGTCGTCTACCTCGCCGACACGACCGTCGACACCGGCATCGACGCCGCGGTGCGGATGGCCGGCGAGGTGCGCGACCTACTCCGCGGGCTCGACACCCGCGATGCCCACCGCGACGCCACCCTGTGGGTGCTCACCCGCGGCGTGCACCGCGGGGAGGCGGAAACAACGCTGTCCCAGAGCAGCCTGTGGGGCTTGGCCGCCGTCGCCGCCGCCGAACACCCCGACCACTGGGGCGGGCTGCTCGACCTGCCCGCCGACCGTCCGGTCGGCGACCAGAGCGCCGTGCTGGCGGCCGTGCTGCCCACCCGCAACAAAACCCCCCTGGTGCTGCGCGACGGCGAGGTGTACGCGCCGGCACTGGCGCCGCTGTCCGGGCCCCCGGAGCGCGAACCGGTGCGCTGCCGCCCCGACGCCGCGTATCTCATCACCGGCGGTCTGGGGGCGCTGGGTCTGCTCATGGCCGCGTGGCTGGTCGACCGCGGCGCCCGCCGCCTCATCCTGGCCGGGCGCCGCGGACTGCCCGCCCGCCGCGACTGGGACGGCGCCGACGGCGCGACCGGGCGCACGATCAGCGCCATCCGCGACCTGGAACGTCGCGGTGTCACCATCGACATCGCCGCGGTCGACGTCGGCAGCCGCGAGGCGGTGGCCGAACTGCTCGACCGGCGTGACCGCGCGGGGGCGCCGCCGATCGGCGGCGTCATCCACGCCGCCGGGGTCACCGAGAACGCCCTGCTGACCGAGACCTCCGATGCCGCACTACGGCGGGTGCTGTGGCCGAAGATCGCCGCGGCGACGGTGCTGCACGAGGTGTTCCCGCCCGGGACGCTGGACTTTCTGTTCTTGACCGCCTCGGCCGGAGCCGTGTTCGGGGTTCCCGGCCAGGGCGCCTACGCGGCGGCCAACGCCTACCTCGACGGACTGGCGCGGCTGCGTCGGCGCCACGGCGACCACACCGTGAGCCTGGACTGGGTCGCCTGGCAGGGCCTGGGGTTCGCTGCCGACGCCGCGATCGCCGTCGACGAACTGCAGCGCCTCGGTTCCCGGCCGGTGAGCGCCGACGAAGCGTTCGCCGCCTGGGAACACGCCGATTGCTACCGCGTGGATCAAGTCGTCATCGCCCCCATGCCCGCCGCCGATCCGGCGCGGCCCGCAAGCGCGACCACACCGGACTGGTCGACGATGAGCGCCGCCGAACTCCACCGCGAGCTCGAGGAGGGACTGCGCGCCGTGCTGGCCCGCGAACTCCAGATGCCCGAAGCCGACCTGGACTCGGACCTGCCGTTCGCGGAGCTGGGACTGAATTCGGTGATGGCGATGGCCATCCGGCGCGAAGTGGAACGCTTCGCCGGCATCGAACTCTCGGCCACCATGCTGTGGAACCATCCGACCGTCGCCGCGCTCGCCGAGCACCTGGGCAGCAAACTGGCGCCCGCCGATGACGATTCCGACGACGCCGCACCGACCGACGAGGACAGCGTCCTCGACGCCCTGTTCGACAGCGTGGAGTCGGCATCGTGAGCGCCCCGATGGACCCAGACACCCTGCGGGGGTGGTTGGTTGATTATTTGGTTGCCGTTTTGGGGTGTGGTGTTGGTGAGGTTGATTGTGATGCGTCTTTGAGTGATCTCGGGGTGGGGTCGAAGGATGCGGTGGTGTTGTCTGGTGAGTTGTCGGAGTTGGTGGGGCGGTCGGTGTCGCCGGTGGAGTTGTGGGCTCATCCGTCGGTGAATGCGTTGGTGGGTTTTTTGTGTGGGGTTGAGTCCTCGGTTGTTGATGAGGGTGTTGTGGGGGGTTCGGTGGTTGGCTCTGGCTCTGATGAGGGGTTGGTTGCTGTGGTGGGGGTGGGGTGTCGTTTTCCGGGTGGGGTGAGTGGTCCGGAGGCGTTGTGGCGTTTTGTGTGTGAGGGTTTGTCGGCGGTTGGTGAGGTTCCTGCTGGGCGGTGGGATTCGTTTGGGGTGGGGTCGTCGGAGGCGGCTGCTGCGTTGGCGGGGACGACGCGGTGGGGGTCGTTTTTGGATGATGTGGGTGGTTTTGATGCGGAGTTTTTTGAGGTGTCGCCGCGGGAGGCGGCGAAGATGGATCCTCAGCAGCGGTTGTTGTTGGAGGTTGTGTATGAGGCGTTGGAGGATGCCGGTTTTCCGGTGGAGTCGTTGCGGCGCAGTTTGACTGGTGTTTTTGCGGGTGCGTGTCTGGGTGAGTATGGGTATTTGGCGTCGTCGGATTTGGGGCGTGTGGATGCGTATTCGGGTACCGGTGGTGCGTTGAGCGTTATTGCTAATCGGGTGTCGTATTTTTTTGATTGGCGGGGGCCGTCGTTGACGGTGGATACGGCGTGTTCGTCGTCGTTGGTTGCGGTGCATTTGGCGTGTCAGAGTCTGCGTTGTGGGGATGCGGATGTGGCGTTGGCCGGTGGTGTGAATGTGGTGTTGTCGCCGGCGGTGACGCGGAGTTTTGATGTGGCTGAGGCGTTGTCGGGGTCGGGGGCGTGTCATGCGTTTGATGCTTCGGCGGATGGGTTTGTGCGTGGTGAGGGTGCTGGGGTGGTGGTGCTCAAGCGGTTGGCTGATGCGGTTGCTGATGGTGATCGGGTGTTGGCGGTGGTGCGTGGGTCGGCGGTGAATTCTGATGGTCGGTCGAATGGGTTGATGGCGCCGAATCCGTCGGCGCAGATGGCGGTGTTGCGTTCGGCGTATGCCAATGCCGGTGTGGCGGGGCGTGAGGTTGATTATGTGGAGGCTCATGGCACGGGCACGTTGTTAGGTGATCCGATTGAGGCTCGGGCGTTGGGCACGGTGTTGGGTCGTGGTCGTGATGGGGATTCGCCGCTTTTGGTGGGGGCGGTGAAGTCGAATCTGGGGCATTTGGAGGCCGCGGCCGGTATTGCGGGGTTCATCAAGGCGGTGTTGGCGGTCTCGCGTGCGCAGTTGCCGGCGACTCGGGGGTTTGTCGATCCGAATCCGCATATTCCGTTTGCGGAGTTGGGGTTGAAGGTGGTTGATCGGATGACGGCGTGGCCGCAGACCGGGCGGGTGCGTCGGGCTGGGGTGTCGTCGTTCGGGTTTGGCGGGACCAATGCTCATGTGGTGTTGGAGCAGGCCCCGCAGTCGGGGCCGGGCTCGGATGCTGCCGTGGGCTCGGGTGCGGGTGCTGGCGCGGGCTCGGGTTCGGGTTCGGGTGCGGTGTCGACGTTGGTGGTTTCGGGTAAGAGTGCTCAGCGGGTGAGTGCGACGGCGGCGGTGTTGGCGCAGTGGCTTCGTGATGGGGCTGCTGAGGGGGTCGGTGTGGCTGATGTGGCGCATACGTTGAACCATCACCGCAGTCAATATCCGGTGTTCGCCACGGTGGCTGCTGTCGATCGTGAGCAGGCTGTCGCCGGGTTGACGGCGGTGGCGCAGGGGTATGCGGCTCCGGGTGTGGTGGGCCCGCATGTCGGGGCGTGCCGGGCGGGCACGGTGTTTGTGTTCTCCGGTCAGGGGTCGCAGTGGGCTGGGATGGGTCGGCGGTTGTTGGTTGATGAGCCGGCGTTTGCTGCGGCGGTTGATGAGTTGGAGTCGGAGTTTGTGGCTGCGGCGGGGTTTTCGTTGCGGTCGGTGTTGGAGTCGGGGCAGCCGGTTGTTGGTATTGAGCGGATTCAGCCGGTGTTGGTGGGTGTGCAGTTGGCGTTGGCGCGGTTGTGGGCTGCCTATGGGGTGTATCCGGATGCGGTGATTGGGCATTCGATGGGGGAGGTGTCGGCTGCGGTGGTGGCCGGGGCGTTGTCGGCGGGTCAGGGGCTGCGGGTGATCGCGGTGCGGTCGGCGTTGATGGCGCGGCTTTCCGGGCAGGGTGCGATGGCGTTGGTGGAGTTGGATGGCGCGGCTGCTGAGGCGGTGATCGAAGGGTTTGCGGGGGTGACGGTGGCGGTGCATGCCTCGCCGCGTCAGACGGTGATCGCCGGGCCTGTTGAGCAGGTCGATGAGGTCATCGCCGTGGTGGAGGCCCAGGACCGGTTGGCGCGTCGTGTCGAGGTGGATGTGGCCAGTCATAACCCGATCGTGGATCCGATTTTGGTGTCGTTGGGTGAGCAGTTGGCTGATCTAACGCCGCGGCGGCCTCAGATCCCGGTGATCAGCACCACCGGTGTGGCCGATCCGGGTTTCGACGCCGACTATTGGGTGGCCAATCTGCGGCGTCCGGTGTTGTTGCAGCAGGCGGTGCGCACCGCGGCCGCCGAGCACGGGACCTTCATCGAGATCAGCCCCCACCCGGTGTTGACCTACGCGCTGAGCGACACCCTCACCGACACCGACACCCACCACCACACCCTGGCCACCCTGACCCGCCACACCCACGAGGCCCTGGCCTTCCACACCAACCTCAACGCCACCCACACCACCCGACCCCCCACCACACCGCACCCACCCGAACCCCACATCCTTCTGCCCACCACCCCCTGGCACCACACCCACCACTGGACCCCCCTACACCCCCCCACCCCACCGACCAGCGGGCCGCAGCAGATGCCCGCCACCACGGTCCCCGGCGACTGGCACTACGAATTGGCCTGGCCCGCCGAGGATCTGGCTGCACCCGCGGAGACCGCGGGCGCCGGCGCGCGCGAGCACTGGTGGGTCGTCGGTGATTCCGCGCTCTGCGACGAGCTCGTCGCGACCCTCGGATGCCCGGTCACCCTCGCCGAGCCGGGCGTGGCCGACACCGCTGCCGACCTGACCGGCGTCACCCGGGTAGTGTACGCCCCGGCCGTCGCGCCGGACCGTTTCGACATCGCGGCGGGATACCGGTGTTTCGCCGAGCTGCGCCAGCTGGCGATCCTTCTTGCCGCCGCGCCGGATCCGCCGGCGTTGACCGTCGTCACCCGCGACGCCCAGCCCGTCGTCGACTCCGGGCAGGCCAACCCGGCCCACGCGATCCTGTGGGGACTGGCGCGCACCCTCGCCGTCGAGCACCCCGAGATCTGGGGCGGCATCATCGATGTCGACGACGCGCTGCCCCCCGAGCTGCTGGCCCGGGCAGTGCGCGAGGAAACGGCCACCACCGGCCGCGATGATCAGGTGGCCTACCACGGCGGGCGCCGCCACGTGCCGCGGCTGCGACGCCGCACCGACGTCGCCGCCCCGGCACTGCGGTTGCCGCCGGAGAGCAGCCAGCTGGTCATCGGCGCCACCGGCAGCATCGGCCCGACCCTGATCGGCCAACTCGCCGCGATGGGCGCCACGACCATCGTTGCGGCGTCGCGCAACCCGGGCTCGCGCCTCGAGGCGATCGCCGAGCGTCTGCCCGATACCCGGCTGGTGACGGTGGCCGCCGACGCCGCCGACCCCGAGGCCATGGCCGACCTGTTCGCCCGGTTCGGCGCCGACCTGCCACCGCTGGACGGGATCTACCTGGCCGCCCTCGGGGGCGGGCCCGCGCTGCTGGACCAGATGACCGACGGAGACGTCACCGCGATGTTCCGGCCCAAGCTCGACGCGGTCGCGGTGCTGCACAAACTCAGCCTGAAAACCCCGCTCCGACGGTTCGTGCTGTTCTCCTCGGTCACCGGGATCCTCGGATCGCGCTGGCTGGGCCACTACACCGCCGCCGGCGCGTTTCTCGACGCGTTCGCCCAGGCGCGCCACGCCCTGGGTCTGCCGGCCACGGTCATCGACTGGGGGCTGTGGCGCACCGACGGACACGACGAGCCCGAGACCACCGACGTCGGGTTGCGCCCGATGGACCGCGACGTGGCGATCAGCGCGCTACCGTCGCTGCTCGCACCGGATTCGGCGATCCGGGCCGTCGTGGTCGACGCCGACTGGGAGCAGCTGGCCGCCCGCTACCGGGCCCGCACCGCGCTGCCGGTGCTCGACGCGTTGGCGCCCCCCACCGACACCGCCGACACCGCCGACACCGCCGACACCGATCCGCAGTGGCGCGCGATCGAACACCGGCTGCGCGCCGCGGTGGCGCCCGCCCGCGACGGGGTGCTGCTCGGCCACCACGTCGCGGTCGACACCGCCCCGCCGCTGCACTGGTGGCAGGCCAGCCTGGACCCCGACACCACCCCGTATCCGGGTGCGCACCGCGTCGACGGTGTCGACGTGGTGCCGGTCTCGGTGCTGATCGCCACCCTGTGGCAGGCCGGGCTCTCAAGCGGGGCGGTCGCGTTGCGCGACGTCACCTTCGACTATCCGATCGTCGTCGACCGGGCCCGCACCATCCGGGTGGTCGCCGACGGCGCCGACTCGCCCGGCACCGTCACCGTGACATCGCGGTGCGCCGAGGCCACCGCCGACGCCGGCCACTGGGTCAGCCACGCCGGTGCCGCCCTGAGCACCTCCGCGCTGAGCCCCGCCGGGGACGGCGCCGAGACCGACGCCCCCGCGGCGCTGCGCCCCGACGACACCTCGATGGCCGAGCTGCAGCGCACCTTCGGCATCGACGGCCAACCGTTCGACTGGTCGATCCCTGCGCTGCACCGCGGACCCGACAGGGCCCACGCCGACCTCACTGCGCCGGGCGGCACCATCCCCGCGACGCTCGACGCGGCGATCCACGTCGCACGGCTGGTCGATGGCGCCGACACCCGGCTGTTGCTTCCCGCCGCCGCCGAGGGGGTGTGGCTGGCCGACTCCGCCCCGGGCGAGGCCGTCGTGGAGGTGCGCCGCCGCGGCGGCGACCACGGCGCGGACCTGCTGGTCGACATCGCCGTGCGCGCCCCCGACGGCGCCGTGCTGGCCGACATCCGGGGACTGCGCTACACCGCGGTCGACACCGCCGCGGTCATCGAGGACACCGCGGACACCGCGACGGCCGGCCGCGACTGGTCGAGCATGGCACCCCCGGCGATCCGCGCCGAACTGGAGACCACGCTGCAGACCATCCTGGCCGGGGAACTCGGCATGCCCGCCACGGCGATCAACGTCGAGCAACCGTTCCCCGAGTTGGGCCTGGACTCGATGATGGCGATGACGGTGCTGCGGGAAGCCAAAAAGGTGGTCGGCGTGGACCTGTCGGCCACCATGCTGTGGAACCATCCCACGATCTCGGCGCTGGCCGCCCACCTCACCGACAGGGTGGCGCCGCCATCGGACTCCGACGGCCCCGGGCGTGCGGCCCGGGCGCACCCCGATGAGCGACGCCACCCCGGACCCGGCGGCGACACCGGCGACGACAGCGACAGTGACACCGGCGACAGCGACGACACCGGCCCCGACGGCCTGCTCGACGAACTGTTCGCCAGCGTGGAATCAGGGGGGACACGATGACGTCAGCGACTTCAGCGAACTCGACTTCACCGACCTCGGCGCGGTCGGCGACTCCACGGACTCCGGTGACGACCTACGACCGGATCTCGGGAATGACCGCCGACCAGCGCGACGCGCTGAGCGGGCAGTTCGACAAGTCCTCCCGCATCGCGACGGCCGAACCGATCGCCGTGATCGGCGTGGGATGTCGCTTCCCCGGCGCCGGTGTCGGCCCGCAACGCTACTGGGAGTTCCTCACCGGCGGCGGTGACGCCATCGGCGAGGTGCCGCCGGACCGGTGGGACGCCGACGCCTTCTACGACCCGGACCCGTTCGCCCCGGGACGGATGGCCTCCAAGTGGGGCGGTTTCCTCCCCGAGGTCACCGGCTTCGACGCCGACTACTTCGGGATCTCCCCGCGCGAAGCCGAGGGCATGGACCCGCAGCAACGGGTGCTGCTGGAGGTGGCGGTCGAGGCGTTGGAGAACGCCGGATTCGTCGCCGCCGACCTGGCCGACACCCGCACCGCGGTGATGGCCGGGGTGTACTACAACGAGTACCAAAGCGCCTCGGCGGCCAACCCGGAGACCATCGACGCCTACTGCGCCACCGGCAACGCCCACAGCATCACCGTCGGCCGGATCGCCTACCAGTTGGGCCTGCGCGGCCCGGCGGTCGCGGTGGACACCGCGTGCTCGTCCTCGCTGGTCTCGATCCACCTGGCCTGCCAGAGCCTGCGGCTGCGTGAGGCCGACGTGGCGCTGGCCGGCGGGGTCAACCTGATTCTGCGGCCCGAAACCCAACTGGCGCTGTCCAAATGGGGCATGCTGTCCCCGCGTGGAGCATGCCACGCCTTCGACGCCGGAGCCGACGGGTTCGTCCGCGGCGAGGGCGCCGGGCTGGTGGTGCTCAAACGGTTGACCGACGCGGTTCGCGACGGTGATCGGGTGCTCGCCGTGGTACGCGGATCGGCGGTCAACTCCGACGGGCGCTCCAACGGGATGACCGCGCCCAACGCGCCCGCGCAGCGCGACGTCATCCGCCAGGCGCTGCGGTCCGCCGACGTCGCGGCCGCCTCGGTGAACTTCATCGAAACCCACGGCACCGGAACCGCACTCGGTGACCCGATCGAGTTCGACGCCCTCGCCGCGGTCTACGGGCGCGGCGAGGCGCGCTGCGCGCTCGGTGCGGTCAAAACCAACATGGGGCACCTGGAGGCCGCCGCCGGCATCGCCGGGTTCATCAAGACGGTCCTGGCGGTGCAGCACGCACACCTGCCGGCGAACCTGCACTTCACCCAGTGGAATCCCGCGATCGACGCGGCGTCGACCCGTCTGTACGTGCCCACCGAGACCAGTCCGTGGCCCACCGTCGACGGGCCGCGACGCGCGGCGGTGTCGTCGTTCGGTCTGGGCGGCACCAACGCCCACATCGTGGTGGAACAGGGCCCCGACCCGGCGACCACCGACACCGCCGCGGGGTCGTCGCACCCCCCTGCCGTGAGCGCCCTGATGATCTCGGGCAAGAGCGCCGAACGGGTCGGCGACGCCGCCCGGACACTGGCCGACTGGCTCGAAACCGACGGCGCCGGCACCGACCTTCTCGACGTCGCCCACACCCTCGGGCGCCGCGCGTGCAGCGCCCCGGCCGGCATCGTGTGCGCCCGCGACCACGCCGAAGCCGCCGCCGGCCTGCGAGCATTCGCCGCCGGCACCCCCGCACCGGGCGTGCTGTACGACCCGACCGCACCGACCGGACCCGGCACGGTGTTTGTGTTCTCCGGTCAGGGGTCGCAGTGGGCTGGTATGGGTCGGCGGTTGTTGGTTGATGAGCCGGCGTTTGCGGCGGCGGTTGATGAGTTGGAGTCGGAGTTTGTGGCTGCGGCGGGGTTTTCGTTGCGGTCGGTGTTGGAGTCGGGGCAGCCGGTTGTTGGTATTGAGCGGATTCAGCCGGTGTTGGTGGGTGTGCAGTTGGCGTTGGCGCGGTTGTGGGCTGCCTATGGGGTGTATCCGGATGCGGTGATTGGGCATTCGATGGGGGAGGTGTCGGCTGCGGTGGTGGCCGGGGCGTTGTCGGCGGGTCAGGGGTTGCGGGTGATCGCGGTGCGGTCGGCGTTGATGGCGCGGCTTTCCGGTCAGGGTGCGATGGCGTTGGTGGAGTTGGATGGCGCGGCTGCTGAGGCGGTGATCGATGGGTTTGCGGGGGTGACGGTGGCGGTGCATGCCTCGCCGCGTCAGACGGTGATCGCCGGGCCTGTTGAGCAGGTCGATGAGGTCATCGCCGTGGTGGAGGCCCAGAATCGGTTGGCGCGTCGTGTCGAGGTCGATGTGGCCAGTCATAACCCGATCGTGGATCCGATTTTGGCGCCGTTGGGTGAGCAGTTGGCTGATCTAACGCCGCGGCGGCCTCAGATCCCGGTGATCAGCACCACCGGTGTGGCCGATCCGAGCTTCGACGCCGACTATTGGGTGGCCAACCTGCGTCGCCCGGTGTTGTTGCAGCAGGCGGTGCGCACCGCGGCCGCCGAGCACGCCACCTTCATCGAGATCAGCCCCCACCCGGTGTTGACCTACGCCCTGAGCGACACCCTCGGATCGAACACGGCCGTGGTCCCCACCCTGCTGCGCGACCAACCGGAGAGCCTGACCTTCCACGCGCACAAGACGATCGCCGCGACACCGGCGGTTCCCGACGGCCGGCTCATCGACCTCCCGCCGACGCCGTGGCGCCACACCGACTACTGGGTGAAGACCCCCACCGCCGCCCCGGTCGGCGACCATCCGCTGCTCGGGGCGCACGTCGAGCTGCCCTCCGGGCATGCCTGGCAGGCCGATGTGGGCACCGCAACCCTGCCCTGGCTCGCCGATCACCGGGTGCACGGCCAACCGGTTCTGCCCGCCGCCGCGTTCGCCGAGATGGCGCTGGCCGCCGGCCGCGACGCGCTGGGAGACACCGCCGCGGGACTCGCCCGCCTGGAAGTCGAACAGATGCTGCCGCTCGACGAACAGACCCGGGTGACCACCCAGTTGAGCATCGACGACAACCGCGTGGAGATCCTGTCGCGCAGTGCGGAGGGCACCTGGGCCCGGCACGCGGTGGCCCACCTCGTTACCGAGACCGACCACCGCCAACCGCGCGGCGCCGACGACGCCGACGACGCCGACGGCACCGTCGTGGCACCCGCGGATTTCTACACCGCGCTGCGGCGCACCGGCGCCTACCACGGGCCGGCGTTCGCCGCGCTCACCCGGATCGTGCGTCGCGCCGACGGCGGAGCCGCCACCGAGATCACGCTGCCCGAGGAGGCCACCCCGCACCGCGGCTACCGGCTGCACCCGGTGCTGCTGGACGCGGTCCTGCAGAGCGTGGCCGCCGCGGTCACCGAGCAGACCCCCGGCGAGGCCGACACCACCTACCTGCCGGTGTCGGTGGAGGCCATCCGGGTGTTCCCCGCGACGATCGGTCGACGCGCCCGCTGTTACGCCGAACTGAGCGACCTCGACGCCGACGGCAAGCTCGGCCATGCGGTGCTCACCGACGACGCGGGCACCCCGCTGGCCGAACTCGACGGCATCTATCTGCGCCGGGTCCAACGTCGTACCGTGCCGCTGCCGTTGAGCCAGAAACTGTTTCAGGCCGTCTGGGAGTCCACCGCCGCACCGCAGCCGACGGACGACGCAGCCGCCGCCGGCAGCTGGCTGGTGCTGTCCGCCGGCGCCGCGGACACCGCCGCCGAATTCACCCGCCGATTCGCCGCACCGCAGCGCCGGCTGCACTCCGCGACGCTCGGCGATGAACCGGCGGTGCTCGAGGCGTTCGCCGCCGCCGCCGGTGACCCCGAGCACCCCCCGGCCGGGGTGGTCGTGGTGCTCGACACGGTCGGCTTCGACGCCGCCGGCGACCACGGCAGCGGGATCGACGACACCGTCGGCGCCGCAAGCGATCTGCTGTGGAACCTCGCGACCACCGTGCGGGCGATCGTCAACGGCTGGCACGGGACCGCGCCACGGCTCTGGCTGATCAGCGACGGCGGCCTCGGAGCCGCGGGCGGCACCCACCATCCGACGATCGGCGCACTGAGGGGTCTGATCCGGGTGCTCGGCTACGAGCATCCGGATCTGCGCGCCACCATGATCGATCTGGATGACGTCGCCGATCCGGTCGCCACCGCGAGCAGCGAACTGCAGGCCGGCGGCACCGACGACGTGATCGCCTGGCGGGGCGCCGAACGCTACGTCGAGCGCCTCGCCCGCGCCCGCATCGACACCGACCGCCGCGGCGCACAGATCCGCGGCGACGGTGCCTATCTGCTCACCGGCGGGCTGGGGGGCCTGGGACTGGTGATCGCCGGATGGCTCGCCGACCGGGGGGCCGGGCGGATCGTGCTCAACAGCCGCTCCGCCCCGGCGGGGGAGCAGGCCGACGCGCTGGCGGCGCTGCAGGACCGCGCCGACGTCGCGGTGGTCACCGGCGACATCGCCGAACCCGACGTCGCCGACCGGCTGGTGGCCGCCGCCGAGCAGACCGGCCTGGCGCTGCGCGGCGTCATCCACGGTGCGGCGGTGATCGACGACCGCATCGTGGCCACCCTCGATCAGGACAGCCTGCAGCGGGTGTGGCGTCCCAAGGCGGTCGGGGCGCTGCGGCTGCACCACGCCACCGCCGGGCGCGACCTGGACTGGTGGGTCGGGTTCTCCTCGATGGCGTCGCTGCTGGGCTCGCCCGGACAGGGCGCCTACGCCGCCGCCAACGCCTGGCTCGACGCCCTGATCGAGTGGCGTCGCGCGGGCGGTCTGCCCGGCACCGCGATCAACTGGGGACAGTGGGCCGACGTCGGCGCGGCCCGCGCGCTGAGCCTCGGTGTGCTCGACCCGCTCGACCCCGCCGAGGGGATCGCCGCGTTGGAGGCGGTGCTCGCGGCCCGTCCGGCCCGGGTGGGCGTGGCCCGGCTGCGCCTGGACCGGGCCGCCGCGGCCTTCCCCGAGCTGCGCCACCTCGGCTACTTCGCCCACCTCGCCGGCGAACTCGACAGCGACCCCGCCGACGAGCAGTGGGGCGGGCCCGAGGCGCTGCGGGAGTTGGATCCCGACGCCGTCACCCCGGCGGTCATCGCCCGGCTCCGCTCCCGGATCGCCGCGATCATGGGCTTTCCGAGCGCCGAGACCGTCGATGAGACCGCCCCGCTGACCACGCTGGGCATGGACTCGTTGATGGCGGTGCGGATCCGCAACACGGTGCGCGGCGACTTCGGGGTCGAACCCCCGGTCGCGCTGCTGCTGCAGAGGGCCACCCTGGCGGATCTGGCGGCCGACCTGATCGGCCAACTCGACCTCACCGGCCCGGCCGATCCCGGCGGGGCCGCCGACGCCGACGCCGCCACCCCGCCCGGCGGGGTGGCCGGACGCGCCCAACAGCGGGCCGCGGCACGCCGACGCGCCGCCGCCCGCAGGAAGGTAGGACAACGCGCGTGAACACCCCCACCGAAACCGAACTGCCCGCCACCGCGATCGCGGTGATCGGCATGGCCGGACGGTTCCCCGGCGCCGCCTCGCTCGCCACGTTCTGGGCCAACCTGCGTGACGGCGTCGAATCAATCGTCGACCTCAGCGACGACGAGCTGCGGGCCGCCGGGGTCGCCGACTCCACCCTGGCCAACCACTCCTATGTGCGTCGGGCCGCGCTGCTCGACGGCATCGAGGAGTTCGACGCCGAATTCTTCGGGCTCACCCCGCACACCGCGGCCACCCTGGACCCGCAGCACCGGCTGTTTTTGCAAACCGCCTGGCATGCCTTCGAAGACGCCGGCTGCGACCCGACCGACCTGCAGGCCTCCGTCGGGGTGTTCGGCACGAGTTCGGCCAGCGGCTATCTGCTGCACAACCTGATGTCGCACCACCGCCCCAACACGGTCATCGGGGAGGGCGCCACCTTCGAGATGGTCAACCTGTCGCTGCACAACGACAAGGATCATCTGGCCACCCGGGTCTCGCACCAGTTCAACCTGCGCGGCCCCGCGCTGTCGGTGCAGACCGCGTGCTCCTCGTCGCTGGTCTCGGTGCACCTGGCGTGTCAGGCGCTGCTCAGCGGGGAGTGCGACCTGGCGCTGGCCGGCGGGTCGTCGATCCGGGTGCCGCACCGTGTCGGCTACTGGCATGAAACGGGGTCGATGGTCTCGGGCACCGGCCACTGCCGCCCGTTCGACGTCCGCAGCGACGGCACCATATTCGGCAGCGGTGTCGGGGTGGTGCTGCTCAAACCGTTGGCCGACGCGGTCGCCGACGGGGACCGCATCCACGCGGTGATCCGCGGGTCGGCGATCAACAACGACGGCGCGACCAAAATGAACTACGCCGCACCGAACGCCGTCGGGCAGGCCGAGGTGATCGCCGAGGCGCACGCGGTGGCCGAGATCGATCCCGCCACCGTCGGCTACGTCGAGACCCACGGCACCGGAACCCCGTTGGGTGACCCCATCGAACTCGACGGGCTGCGCCAAGCTTTCGCGGTCTCCGACCAGGAGCGTCCCGGACCCTGCTTCATCGGATCGGTCAAATCCAACATCGGCCACCTCGAGGTGGCCTCCGGTGTCGCGGGGCTGATCAAAGCCATTCTCTGCCTGGAGCATCGCGAGCTTCCGGCAACCCTGCACTACACCGCGCCCAACCCCGAGCTGCACCTCGATCGTGGACCGTTCGTGGTGCGCGACCAGCACGGGCCGTGGGACTGGCCGGGGGTGCGCCGCGCGGGGGTGTCCTCCTTCGGGGTCGGGGGGACCAACGCCCACGTGGTCCTCGAGCAAGCCCCCGAGCGCGCGGCGCCGGCCGACACCGACGCCGGCCCGCAGGTGCTGGTGCTCTCGGCGCGCACCCCGCAGAGCCTGCAGGATTTCCGCGGTGCGCTGGCCGCCGAACTGTCGGCCGGTGACGGCCCCGACCTCGTCGATGTGGCCGCCACCCTGGCCGAGCGCCGCACCGAACCGGTGCGCGGCGCGGTGGTGGCCCACGACCCGGCGCAGGCGGCGAGCGTGCTCGCCGCCGACGAGCACGACAACGCCCTGGTCACCGAGGCGCCGGATCCCGGCGTCACCGGCCTCGCCGACCGGGTGGCGTTCGTGTTCCCCGGTCAGGGAGCGCAGCACATCGGGATGGCCCGCGGACTCTACGAGCACGAACCGGTGTTCGCCGAGCAGTTCGACGCCTGCGCCGCCACCTTCGCCGACGAACTCGACATCGATCTGGCCGCCGAGATCTTCGAGGGCACCGCACGCAGCCTGGAACGCACCGACCGGACCCAGCCGGCACTGTTCACCGTGCAGTACGCCCTGGCCCGATTGCTGCAGTCCTACGGGGTGGAGCCGGCCGCGATGGCCGGCCACAGCATCGGCGAGTACACCGCCGCGACCCTCGCGGGGGTGTTCGACCTGCCCACCGCGGTGCGCGCGGTCGCGATGCGGGCCCGGCTGATGCACGCCGCTCCCCGCGGGGTGATGGTCGCCGTGCCGTGCAGCCCGCAGCAGATCACCGAGGACCTCGCCGCCGCCGAGGTGGACCTGGCCACCGTCAACGACCCGGGCAGCTGCGTGGTCGCCGGAACGGCAGAGACCATCGCCGCGTTCACCGAGCGGCTCGCCGACCGCGGGATCACCGCGCGGAGGGTGCGTACCTCCCACGGTTTCCACTCGCGGCTGATGGACCCGGTGGTCGCGGAGTTCTCCGCCTACCTGTCGCGCCTGGACCTGCACGAGCCGCGGATCCCGCTGCTGTCCAACATCACCGGCGGCTGGCTGACGGCCGACGCGGCCACCGACCCGCAGACCTGGGCGAAACAGATCCGCTCCACGGTCCGCTTCGCCGACGAACTCGACGTGCTGCTCGGCCATCCCGGCCGCGTGCTGGTCGAGGTCGGCCCGGGCGGAACCCTCACCGGCTCGGCGATGCGCCACCCCGACTGGACCCGCGAGCACCGCGCGGTGCGGATGATGCGCCACCACGCCCAGAACCGCGACGACCACGACGCGTTCCTGCTCGGTCTCGGTGCGCTGTGGGCGGCCGGCATCGACGTCGACTGGCGTGCCCGCCACGGCGGGCGCACCCCGACGCGGGTGAGCCTGGCGGGCTACCCGTTCGTCCGGCAACGGCACTGGATCGACTACATCGACCGCGCCGGCACGAACGGTCAGCGCCCCGCTCCGGCGGCCGCTGCCGCGGTCACCGGCAACGGCGAGGCCGCCGGCGCCGACCCGGCCGCGCAGATGGAGGCCACGGTGCAACGCATCTGGCGGCAGTGCCTGGGCATCACCGAGATCGAACCGGGCGCGAACTTCTTCGACATCGGCGGCGACTCGCTGATCGCGATCAGCGTGGCCATGACCGCCACCCACGAGGGACTGGACCTGACGCCGCAGGACCTCTACGAGCACCCGACCGTGACCGCGCTGGCCCGTGCGCTGGTCGCGCGCTACACCGAGGGCGGTCTGGCCGGCGATCCCGGCACGGGCGCCGCCCCGCCGCTGCCGCCGAACCTCGAACGGTTCGTCGACGGGGGGCTCGCCGACCGCGGTCAATGGCGCATCCCGCTGCTGTTGCGGCTGCGCCCCGACGTCGACGCCGACGACATCCACGCCGCGCTGACCGCGGTCATCAACCAGCACGAGGCATTGCGGATGCAACTGGTGCAGCACGGCGGGACCTGGGTGCAAGAGATCGGCGCGCCACAGGAATTCACCGACTTCACCACCCGCCAACTGCCGCCGGACGGCGATGAACATCAGGCGGTGCTGGCGCTGCTCAACGAGCAGATCGACGCCGAGGATCTCGCCCCGCTGACCGCGACCCACATCCGGGGCCGCGACGACGGGCCCTGCTACCTGGCGCTGAGCCTGCACGCGATGGCCGCCGACCCCACCTCCCGCGACATCGTGCTCGCCGACGTGCTCACCGCGCTCGGCCAGCGGATCGGCGGACAGGACATCAGTCTGCCCGCGGTCCCGGTGTCGTGGCGGCAGTGGGCGGCGCGCTGCGCGGCGCTGAGCACCCACCCGTCGGTGCTCGAGACCGCCGACCACTGGGTGCAGACCGCGGCCGCCGCCACCCTGCGGGTCGGAGACCCCACGGTCGACACCGCCCCCGCAGTGGAGGATCTTCGCCGTCACCCCGACGCGCTGAGCGTCGGCGAAACCACCGAACTCGACGATGCGCGCCGCCGCCGACAGGTCACGATCGACGACATCGTGCTGGCCGCGCTCGCCGAGTCCGTCGCCACCACCACCGGGGAGGGCACCCTCGCGATCGACCTCGGCGGTCAGGGCCGGTCGGTGCTCAAACCCGACGTGGACCTGCACCGCACGGTCGGCTGGTTCACCACCGTCTATCCGGTCGCGCTGCAGTGCACGGCCAGCCCGAGCGGCAGCGCCGCCGAGCGGCTCAGCGCCGTGCACGAGACGGTGACGGCGGTGCCGCACTACGGCATCGGCTACGGTCTGCTGCGCTACCTGTACGCGCCGACCGCGCGCGCCCTGGCCGCGCAGCCCACCGCCGAGATCTACCTGCACAACGCGGGCACGATCCCCGAACTGCCGAGCCTGTCCACCGACGAGGCCCCGGTGCAGTTCGACCCGGACACCGCGCTGCCGGTCCGCGACACGGTGCCCGGGTTGGGCCACGTGATCGAGGTGCGGCTGTATCGCCTCGCCGGGCAACTGCACCTGGACTGGTGGCATGACACCCGCCGCATCGAGGCGAGCGCCGTGCAGACGCTGGCCACCACCTTCACCACCACGTTGATGGCGTTGGTGCGCGCGGTGATCGCCGACGACGACTCCGCCGACGACGGCACCGACTCCGACCTCGCCGACGAGGACCTCACCCTTGTCGACCTGTCGTCGGTGCAGCCCTAACCGACCCACCCATCCGGCGGTTCCCGCCCAGGATCCGAGCACAGGAGAACCATGAACGACACATCCGCGGTCGTCGTCGACGGCATCGGCAAAACGTTCGGATCGGTGACGGCGTTGCGCGACATCAGTTTCGAGGTCGGTCACGGCGAGGTGGTCGGCCTGCTCGGACCCAACGGAGCCGGCAAGACCACCACCGTCGACATCCTGTCGACGTTGACCCGCCCCGATCGTGGTCGGGCCGTGGTGGCCGGTCACGACGTGCTCACCGACCCCGCCGGGGTCCGCCGCTCGATCATGGTCACCGGCCAACAGGTGGCGCTCGACGACATCCTGACCGGCCGGGAGAACCTGGTCATGTTCGGCCGCCTGCAGGGCCTGGCCAAATCGCGGGCACGCAGCCGAGCCGCCGAACTGCTGAGCCAGTTCGATCTCGAGCACGCCGCCGACCGGGCGGTCAGCACCTACTCCGGCGGGATGCGTCGCCGAATCGACATCGCCTGCGGGCTGGTCGTCCGCCCGGACGTGGTGTTCCTCGACGAACCCACCACCGGACTGGATCCGCGCAGTCGGCAAGCCATCTGGGATCTGGTGGCCGAGTTCAAAGCCGCCGGTATCGCCACACTGCTGACCACCCAGTACCTCGAGGAAGCCGATGCGCTGTCCGACCGGATCGTGGTCGTCGACCACGGAGCGGTCATCGCGGTCGGCACCGCCGACGAGCTCAAACACCGCATCGGGGCGACCTACTGCGACATCGTGCCGCGCCACCACGACGATCTGCCGGCGATCGCCGAGGCGCTCGGCGCCCTCGCCGGTGAGCAGCACCACGGCGGGCCGGGCGCCGACGCCGACCGCATCGTGATCCCGGCGCCCGACGGCCCCGACACCCTGCTGGAGGTGGTGCGCCGGTTGGCCGCCGCCGAGATCGACCTGGTCGACATCGGGCTGCGGCGCCCCTCCCTCGACGAGGTGTTCTTCGCCCTCACCGGCGATTCGGCCCAGACGGCACCGGCCGACGACGTGGAGGTGCCCGCATGACGGTGACCGCCGTCGACCGGCTGGCACCGCGTCCGCCGGTCTCGACCCGCCAGCAGTGGTGGGTGCTGACCGCCCGGACCATCGCCCCGACCCTGCGCAACGGGGAGCTGCTCACCCAGGTGGCCGCCTCGATCATGTTCACCGTCGGCTTCTACATCCCGCTCAAACAGATGATGAGCGTGTTCGCCGCGGACATGAGCAGCTACGCGCAGTACCTGATGCCGCTGATCGGGTTGCAGGCGATCGCGTTCGCGTCGGTGTCGGCGGCCTTCCGGTCGGCCACCGACGCGGTGCAGGGCATCAACCGGCGGTTCCGGGCCATGCCGATCGCGCCGCTGACGCCGCTGGCCGCCCGCATGTCGGCCAGCATGTACCGCTGCGGGGTCGCCCTGGCCGTCTCACTGGCCTGCGGCCACGTGATCGGGTTCCGGTTCTACGGCGGGCTTGCGCACAGCCTCGGATTCTGCGCGCTGCTTCTGCTGATCGGGGTCGCCCTGTCGCTGTTGGGCGACTGGCTCGGCGCCGCAACCGAAAACCCGGAAGCCACCATGCCCGTAATGTTGTTGCCGCAGCTGATCTTCGGGCTGTTGTCGGTCGGTATCCAACCGGTCGAGCAGTTCCCGCACTGGATCCACGGCTTCGTCCGCAACCAGCCGGTCTCCCAGTATGTCTATGCGTTGCGTGCCCTCGCCGGCGACAGCACCCCCGGCGCCGGGATGGTCGACTGGTCGACGCTGGGGCCGACGGTGCTGTGGGCGGGCGGGGCGATCGTGGTGGCGATCCCCTTACACGTGGTCGTCTCGGGCAGGAGGCGCTAGATGACACTGACCGCCGCCGAACCCACCGACACCGCGACCGGCGCGGCGCCCCCGGCGCCGGTGCGCACCACACCGGACCGCCGGTTGCGCGCCGAGACCGCCGTCTTGACCACCCGGGTGCTGCGCCGCTGGCTGCGTGACCCCGGAACACTGGCCGAATCGCTGATCATGCCAGTGGTGCTGCTGGTGACGTTGAATATCGTGCTCGGCGATGGCATCTCCCAGGTCGCCGGGGAGAGCGCCCTCTACCGCAGCGTGCCGTTGATCGCGATGGTGGGCGCCATGTCGGGGGCGATGGTCGGCGGCATCGGCGTGATGCGGGAACGCGACAACGGTCTGCTCGCCCGACTCTGGGTGCTCCCGGTGCACCGCGGGTCGGGGCTGGCGTCCCGGCTGGCCGCGGAGCTGGTGCGCATCGTGGTGACCACGCTGGTCATTCTCGGTGCCGGGGTGGTGTTGGGGTTCCGTTTCCAGCACGGTGTCCTCGCCGCCCTCGGTTGGATCCTGGTGCCCGCCGCGTTCGGGGTGGCGTTCTCGATGGCGGTGATCACCCTGGCGTTGTACTCGGCGAACACGATCATGGTCGAGGGCACCGAGATCGTCTGGGGGCTGCTGATGTTCTTCTCCACCGGCTTCGTACCCCTGGATCAGTACCCGGGCTGGATCCAACCGGTGGTGCACCACCAACCCGTCAGCTACGCCATCGAAGCCATGCACGGGCTCTCCGTCGACGGCCCGATCGCCCAACCCGTGGCGGGACTGCTGGGATGGTCTCTCGGGTTGGCGGCGCTGTGCGCGCTGCCCATGGTCCTCGGCTATCGGAGGGCCAGCATGCGCGGCTGACCTCGCACCGGATCGCCCTCCTCCACACGAAAGGACTCCAGTGTTCACCTCGTCGGTAATCCGAAAACTGTCGCGCAGCGAAGAGATGTTCGCCCAGACACACAGTTTCGTGGGGCTGGCTGCCGAGGTGCGCGGGCCGATCGATCTCGACGCGCTGTCCACCGCGTTCGACGCGTTGCTGGAGGCCCATCCCGTGCTCGGCGGGCACCTGGAATGCGACGACGCCGGGCGCTACCAGATCGCCGTCGACGATCTGGAGCACCCCGGCATCGACGTGGTGGAACTCGCCGACCCGCAGGAAGCCGAGCCTCCGGTGCGGCTGGACCAACGCGACTCGTTGATCTCCCTGCGGGTGCTGATTCGCGACGGGCAGCCGCAGCCGACCCTCTACATCCACCACAGTCTCGCCGACGGCCACCACGAATTCGCGTTGATCGAGGAACTCTTCGGCGCCTACAGCACGCTGGTCACCACCGGCGGACTCGGCGCCGGCGAGACCGCGCCGGCCCCGGACTCGCTGGAGACCATCCTGGCCGAGCGCAACATCACCAAACAGCGGCGCTCCGGGCTGGAACGTTTCATGCCCGCCATGTTCGCCTACGACCTGCCGCCGTCACGCCGTGCCGCCGGCGCCGAAACGAATGCGGCCAGCCCGCAACGCGTGCCGATGAGCTACTGCCGCCTCAGCGAGCAGGAGACCCGCGCGGTGGTCGACTTCGGCCGGGCCCACAAGCTGAGCCTCAACGCGATGATGGCGTCGGTGATCCTGCTCGCCGAATGGGAACTGCGCGGGCGCACCAGCATCCCGGTGCCCTACCTGTACCCGGTCGACCTGCGCTACGTGCTCAGCCCGCCGGTCTCGGCGACCGCCTGCACCAACCCGGTGGGCGTGGCCACCTACCTGGCCCACATCGATGACTCCACCGGCGTGATCGGATTGGCCCGCGAGATCGCCGCCACGTTGAAAGCGGACCTCGCCGAGGGGGTGATCCAGCAGTCACTGCTGCACTTCAGCCCGCAGTACGTCGGCAACCCACCGGGGCTGCCCGACGTGGTGATGGTCACCGACAACGGACCGGTGCCACCGCTGCCGACCCCGCCTGGGCTGGAGGTCGTCGCCACCCACGGTGAATTGTTCTTCGCGGTCAACGCCGGCATCGACATGTACTCCACCAAGATCTTCAACGGTCAGCTCATGATCGAATACCACACCCACGCACCGGAACCGCAGCGCGCCACCACCGCGATCGCGGCGCTGCTCCGCGGTCTCGCCGACCAGAAGCGCACACCCGACGGAGAGTAAAGGAGCTTCTATGGCCGTCACGAGCACCCCGCGGCACCTGCTGGATCGGGCGCGGCGCCGGCTCACACCGACACTGAACAACCTGCCCGGCATGGGGGCGCTGGAGAAGCGGCTGCTGGCCCACCGGTGGGAGCCGAAGATCCTGGCCGACCCACCGGCCGGCAGTGGCCTAGCCCCGATCGTCGGCGACTCGGGTCTGCCACTGGTGGCCCACATGGTGGAGTTGTTCCGGGGCGGACCGGACTATCCGCTGCATCTGTACCGGACTCACGGCCCGTTGTTCTACAACGCCCCGGTCATCCTTCCCGGGGTGATCGCGGTCGGCCCCGAGGCCACCCAGGCGGTGTTGGCCAACCGCAACAAGGACTTCTCCCAGAAGGGCTGGCATCCGATCATCGGGCCGTTCTTCGACCGCGGACTGATGCTGCTCGACTTCGAGGAGCACCTCGCACACAAACGGATCATGCAGGAGGCGTTCACCCGCAGCCGGCTGGCCAGCTACGTCGAGCATATCGACCGGGTGGTCAGCACCGTGGTGGACGACTGGCCCGTCAACGAAGCCCGGTTCCTGTGCTATCCGGCCACCAAGGAACTCACCCTCGACGTCGCGGCGCTGGTGTTCATGGGTCACGAGTTGGGCACCGACCGGGCCCTGGTGTCGCGGGTCAACCGCGCGTTCACCGCCACCACCCGCGCCGGCAGCGCCATGCTGCGATTTCCGGCGCCGCCGTTCAAATGGTGGCGCGGTCTGCGCGGGCGCAAGCTGCTGGAGAGCTACTTCTACGAGCGGGTCGCCGAACGGCGTCACGCCGACGGCACCGACCTGCTCACCGCGCTGTGCCACGCCGTCGACAGCGACGGCAACCGGTTCACCGACGAAGACATCGTCAGCCACATGATTTTCTTGATGATGGCCGCCCACGACACGTCCACGTCGGCGATCACCACCATGATCTACCAGCTGGCGGCCCACCCGGAGTGGCAGCAGCGCTGCCGTGACGAATCCGCCCGCCTCGGCGACGGCCCCTTGGACATCGACGCGCTGGAGAAACTCGAGTCGCTGGATCTGGTGATGAAGGAGTCGCTGCGGATGGTCACGCCGCTGCACTTCGTGATGCGCCAGAGCGTGCGCGACACCGACCTGTTGGGCCACTATCTGCCGGCCGGCACCAACGTGATGCTGTGGCCGTCGGCCAACCATCGCATTCCCGAACTGTGGACCGACCCGGAGACCTTCGACCCGGACCGCTTCGCCGAACCCCGCTCGGAGCACAAACGGCACCGCTACGCCTACGCGCCGTTCGGCGGCGGGGCACACAAATGCATCGGGATGGCGTTCGCCCAACTCGAAGTGAAAACCGTGCTGCACCGACTGTTGCAGCGCTATCAGCTGGAGCTGCCCCGGCCCGGCTACCGCCCACACTGGGACTACGCCGCCATGCCGGTCCCGGTTGACGGCATGCCGATCGTGTTGCGGCCCTTAGATGAGATGCGAAAGGAACGACCCATGCAGAACACCACCACCGTCGGCCACCGTGACCAGGAGACCCGCCGGCAGCGGCTCCAGCGCTGGGCGGGGGAGTGCGGCGCAGCCACCCGCGTACTGGCATCCCGGTCTGAAGGCAAAACCGGCCGGATCTACGACATCATCGGCACCCAGAACCTGTTCGGCGAGGAGTCGCTGTTCATCAACTTCGGGTACTGGAAGAACACCCCGGCGACGCTGGACGAGGCCAGCCGCGAACTGGCGCGGCTGGTGGCCCGCGCCGCCGAATTCACCGACGCCGACACGATCGTCGACTGCGGGCCCGGCTACGGGGACCAGGACATCCTGTGGGCCGACGAGTTCAACATCTCCGACATCACCGGGGTGAACGTGGCGACCGAACAGATCGCGATCGCCGAACGTCGGGTCGCCGAGGCCGGGCTGAACGACCGCATCCGCTACGTCAACGCCTCGGCCACCGCGTTGCCGTTCGACGACGAGTCCTGCACCAAAGTGGTGGCCCTGGAATCGGCGTTCCACTTTCCGTCCCGCGTCGACTTCTTCGCCGAGGCGATGCGGGTGCTCAAGCCCGGCGGCCGGCTGGTCACCGCCGACATCGTGCCCAAACGCACCGTGCTCAACGCCCGTTTCCGGCGCCAGGTCGACCAGCTCGGCTGGCGCGGCGCATCCCCGAAAGCGGTGCGCAAGGCCGCCAACGTGACCGCCTACCGGGATCTGTTGGCCGACGCGGGCTTCACCGACGTCCACACCGAGTCGATCGCTCCCGACGTGTTCCGTCCGCTGGCCAAGTTCCTGTGGAAACGGTTGTGGCAGCCGGACATGAAGGCGGTCAACCCGGTGCTGCGGTGGACGGTGCGCCCCGACAACTTCTGGATCCACGAAACCCACGTGGACTACATCCTGGCCGTCGGGCAGAAGGCCGGGTGAGTCTCACATGACCGGACCGAAGGCGTACCGGTGATACTGCAAAGCATCGCGCACCGGCGGGAGCACCCGCATCAGCCGGGCCATCGCCCGCGGACCGCGTGCCGCCCGGCGCAGGGTGACGGCCCCGCTCAACGTGGTGGCGATCAGCAACCGCAAGCCCGGCACGGCGCGCAGCACCGGGGCGGGGGAGTTGACCGCCCAGTGCAGGCTGGACCCGGTGGCCCGCACCAACGCCTGACGGCGCTGGCTCTTGACGGCCAGCCAGTTGTAGAAGTCGATCTGCACCTCCCCGGTGGCGAACCGGTCGGTCACCGCGCGCAACAGGTCCACTCCCTGCTCGGCGGTCAGGTACATGCTGATTCCCTCGGCGAGCAGCAATGTGGGCCGCCCGGTCGGAATGTGCTGCAGCCAGGACAGATCGGTGGCCGCGGTGCCGAGCAGTTCATAGTGCGGCCGGGTGGGGTACACCTGCTCGCGCAGCGCCACCACCTCCGGGTAGTCGACGTCGAACCAATGCACCTCGGGTCCGGGATTGAGGCGAAACACGCGGGCGTCCATGCCGCAGCCCAGATGGATCACGGTGCACTCGGGGTGGGCGGCCAAAAACTGGCGCGCCCACAGGTCGTACAACGCGGTGCGCACCGTGATCAGCGGCGCCCAGGCGGCGCTCACCCCGATGGCGGGGAAGTCGTAGTCGAGTCGCTGCACCGCCTGCCGGGCGAACCGGTCGCCGAGCACCGGGTGAGCGAAGTCCGCGTCGAGCGCCTTGAGATACAAGGTGGCCAACATCGTCTGGGCGGCACCACTGAGATCCACGGCAACCTTGTCCGTCACATCGCTAACACTAATAGCCATAACGGTTTTAGGAAACCCACACGGGAAGGGTGACGACGATGGACGATGACGTCGCCTCCGGGGCCGCGCCGCGGGTGCTGCTGCTCTACTACAGCTACACCGGGCAGTCGCAGAAGGTGTTGGCCGCCGCCGGAGAGGTGTTCACCGAACGCGGCTGGGAGGTCCACGAAGCGGCCATCGATTTCACCGACCCCCGTTACTCCGAACCGTTCACCCGATTCCCGATGCGCCGGGTGTGGCCGGACATGCTCAGCGTGTTTCCCGCCCAGACCCGGCGCGTCACCGGGCAGATCGCGACCCCGGACACCGTGCGCAACAACAGCTACGACCTGGTGTGCATCGGGTCGCCGACATGGTGGCGCACCGTGAGCATGCCGCTGCGGTCCTTCCTCGCATCCGGCGAGGCCCGCGAGCTGCTCCAAGGAACCCCGTTCGCGGTGTTCGTCGTGTGCCGGCGCTACTGGCGGGAGAACCTCGACGGGGTACGCGAACTCGCCGAGGCGGCCGGTGGGCGCTATGTCGACGCCGTGCACTTCCAGTACCCCGGTGACCAACTGCGCTCCATGCTGTCGCTGACGAGTTATCTGGGCAGCGGCGAGTACCGTCGGAAATACCTGGGGGTGCCGATACCGGCCACCAACGTCACCGCGGAGCAACTCGAGCAGACCCGCGTGTTCACGGCCGGAGTGGCCGATCAGGTTCTCGGATAAGGAGAGTGTGTGCCCCGTTCGGTGGATGTTGCGGTGCAGTCACCGGTGACGGTGACGCAGGTTCATGCGGCGTTCGGCTCCGAAGACTACTGGCATGCCCGGTTCGCGGCCTTCGACACCGACACCGGTCTCGATAGGTTGCACATCGACGACGACGGCGCGGTCCATGTTGCGATGACCGTGCACCTGGTGCGCTCAGTGCTTCCCGCGGCGCTGGCCGGACTGGTCGGGGGTGGATTGACCATGACCCATCGCGAGGTGTGGCGGCCGGTCGACGAGCAGCGTGTTCGCGGCGAGATCAGCATCGCCGCGCCCGGCGCACGGGGATCGGGCCGCGGTGAGGCCTGGCTGACCCCGGCCGGCCGCGGGTCGCGGCTGGCGTTCGCCGCCACCGTGCACGTCAAGATGCCGATGGTCGGCGGCACGGTCGAGCGGTTCATCGGTGGGCAACTGGCGGACAACATCCCGGCGATCCAACGATTCACCACCGAGTGGATCGCCGGGCGGCCGCGGTCCTGGCCGCAGTGAGCACCGCCGGGTTGGAGGTCATCGAGGCCGGCGAAAGCACCGGTGAGCACCCGGTTCCGTTGCTGTTCGTCCACGGCGCCTGGAACGGCGCCTGGGTGTGGCAGGAGTATTTTCTGCCGTTCTTCGCCGGCCGCGGTCATCGGGCGGTGGCGCTGAGTCTGCGCGGACACGGGCACAGCCCGGCGCCGCGGGGCCTGCACCACTGCACGATCGGCGACTACGTCGCCGACGTGCGGGCGGTCGCCGACGGCCTGCCGGTGGCGCCGGTGGTGATCGGGCATTCGATGGGCGGACTGGTGGTGCAGAAGTATCTTGAGCACCGCGACGCGGCCGCCGCGGTGCTGATGGGCTCGATGCCCCCGGCCGGGGCGTTCGGCTCCGGTCTGCGCTGGTTGCGCCACCACCCCTGGCATTTCACCAAAATCGGGCTCACCGGCCGGTCCCTGCCGTATGTGAGCACGCCGGCCTTGGCGCGCGAACGGTTCTTCTCACCCCACACCCCGGAGGACCGGGTGCGGGCCTTCGCCGCACGCCTGCAGGAGGAGAGCCGGCGGGCCGGACCGAGCAGCATCGTCGACCGTGTTCGTCCGCGGCGGGTGCGCACCCCGATTCTGGTGCTGGGCGCGGAGTTCGACGGCGCCACCAGCCACACCGAGGTGCTCGCCACCGCCCGCGCATACCGCACCGCGGCAGAGTTCTTCCCCACGGGCCACGCCATGATGTTCGACGACGGCTGGCAGGCCGTCGCCGAACGCATCCATGGCTGGCTGGGGGAGCGGGGCCTGTAGGCGTTCCCGCCCGGCTCAGAACAACATCGACAGGAAGACCATCGGGTCGATCGCTCCGGCCATGTTCGCCGCGAAGTCGGGGCCGAGTGTCGTGGCGAGATCGGGCAGGAAGGCGCTGAGCGCGTCGACACTGAACCCGGCGGCCGCGTCGGTACCGAGGCCGGTGATGACGCCGGGCGCGATGGTGTCCAGCACGCTGTAAATCGCCGTCATGAGTTGCTCGTTGAGACCGGCGAGTGTCTGAGCCACGAAGGTGTCCGGACCGATCAGATCGTTGAGTCCACCGCCGAGGATGTTGGTGACCGCGTCGGGGATGATCTGGATATCACTGCCGGGCAACAGGCCATTGGCACCGTTGATAATGCCGTTGAGCGCGGTCGGCAGACCGTAGAGCTGTTCAGCACCCTGGAAAAGGAAGCTGTCGGTACCGGTGAACTCGCTCCCAGGGCCGGGGAAGAGGCCGAAGTCGATGTTCATCGCCTGGTAGGCGTTGACGAATGTCGGGACAATATCGTTCAGGCTGGGGAAGTTCAGCGGGTTGTCCGCCGGGCTTCCGGTCAGGTGAGCCCAGTAGGAGTCCAAGCCCAACGTGGGGTTGAGCGTGGGAAGGTCGTTCGCCCAGAACTCCAGATACGAGGTGCCCCCTTCTCCGAGCGGATTGGCGAGGTACCCGACCGGGTTGAACTGGGGCACGTCGAAGTCGAAGT
The DNA here is from genome assembly GCF_022370835.2 of Mycolicibacillus parakoreensis. The sequence continues at coordinate 2,560,977 of NZ_CP092365.1, read as the reverse complement.
TACCGCTGACCAGATCCTGCAGCGGCACTTGGAACAGGGTCTTCAGTTCACCGATCAGGTCGCTCATGAAGAACTTGTTGGCCTCTGTCGCAATCGGAAACTCAGCGGCCATGATCGTATTCAGGTTGTCGGCCAACGGTTCCGAGAGCGGCTTGATCGGGATCAGCGCGTTGATCAGCGCGGTGAAATTCCACGGGTTTGCGGTATCCCACCCCCAGACGTTCGTGGGAGAGGAGGCCCACCAACTGTCGGTGAACCGCAGCGCCTGAGCGAGATTGTTGATCGCCCCGTTGACCGCGCCGTCGCTGTTGAGTAACCCGTTTTCAGCGGGAAACAATGACGGGGCAGAGCCAAAGTCGAGGATCGTCCCGGTGGGATCTCCGCTCGCGTCGACGACTTCAAGCGAGCCGGTGGGGACCAAGTTGTCCCATGTCAAGCCCGCGGCACCGTCCCCGACACGATCCACCACCTGATACGGCGCGCTGAACAAGTTATACGGAATGTTCGCGAGGTCGATCAGGAAGTTCGCCGGAACATTCTGAATCCCGTCGAGGCCGCCCAGCAGGTCGCCCACGGCATCGGTCAGGCGCACCTCGGCACGCACCAGTGGTGACTCCGGCAGCGAGATCACCGGCCCGACCGCGGTCGCGGCGGCCAATCCCGCGCCCACCAGCGCCACACCGGCGGCGCGATGCGCACGATACGACTGTGCTGCTGACGACATGACGTCCCCCTGCCCCCCTAGGCATCAGATCAGTGACCGCCTGAACGTACCCCTAAAGAACCTGTGACGTCTATGGGGGCACACACAGTCACAGGCGTCAATTTCGGTTCTGCGCCAAGGGATGTTTCGTGCCGACGCTGGTAAAGCGCAGGTAGCGCAATCGGATCGGCGGGGTCGACGATGATTTCCCGGTAGAATCAACGCAACCCGAATCTGGGTGTGCGCTGTCAATGGGGACGCCGCGGCGTTGACGGCACGGGATGCAGGGGGGAGCTGAGCATGGGTGGATTTCGTTTCGGACTGGTCGACGGCCTGGTCAACGCGCGGCCGTCACCGGCCGCGCTGCCCCGGGCGAACTACCTGAGTGCGGCGGTGAGCGGGGCCGACTCGTTCTGGGTGGGCGATCACCTCAACTCGCTGGTTCCGCGTGCGATCGCGACCCCACAGCATCTGGGGATCGGCGCCCGCCTGGTGCCCGACGTGGACGCCATCCTGGAGCCGTGGACCATGCTCGGACACCTCGCCGCCCGGCGCCGGCCGCGACGGCTGCGCCTGGGGGTGGCGGTCACCGATGCGGTACGCCGCCACCCGGCCATCACCGCCCAGGCCGCGGCCACCCTGCACCTGCTGACCGGGGGCCGCACCATCCTCGGGGTCGGCGTCGGCGAGCGGGAAGGCACCGAGCCCTACGGGGTGGACTGGAGTACACCGGTGTCGCGTCTGGAGGAGGCGATCGCCACCATCCGGACCCTGTGGGACTCCGGTGGGCGCCTGGTCTCCCGTGATTCCCCCTATTTTCCGTTGCGTGACGCCATCTTTGCCCTTCCGGGCCACCGCGGTACCCGCCCGCCGATCTGGGTGGCCGCGCACGGCCCGCGCATGCTCGGCATCACCGGCCGCCACGGCGACGGCTGGCTGCCGTTCGTGCTGGTGCGCCCCGACGAGTACGGCGCGGCGCTGGACACGGTGCGCAGCGCCGCCAGCGACGCCGGCCGCGACCCGCAGGCGATCACCCCGGCGGCGGTGCGCGCGGTGGTCACCGGACGCGGTCGCGCCGACGTCGATGAAGCCCTCGACTCGGTGCTGATGAAGACCTCGGCGCTGTCGGCACCGGCCGAGGCCTGGGAGCGCCACGGCGTGACCCATCCGCTCGGCGACGATTTCGCGGGGGTGCATGACCTGGTGCCCCAACTCCTCGACGAACAGACCGTGCTGGACTACACCGCGCGGGTGCCGGCATCGCTGATGCGCGAGATCACCTTCAACGGCACCCCGGCCGAGGTCCTCGACCAGGTCGCCACCTGGCGTGACCACGGGCTGCGTCACCTGCTGGTGATCAACGGCTCCACGCTCAACCCCCGGCTGCGCAAGGGAGCCGCCGCCACCGGGCCCTTCCTGAGCGTGCTGCGCGGACTGAGAAAACTATGAACGGACACGCCATGGACCTTCCCGCGGAGAACCCCGGACCCGATGGACCCGATGCCCAGCCGCCCACCGGCGACGTGCTGGCCCGGCTGGACATGCCGATGCTGGAGGCGATGATGACCCAGCGCGCCGTGCGCCGGGTGCGTCCCGACCCGGTCGACGACGCCGTGGTGCTCAAATGCCTCGAGTTGGCGCTGCGCGCCCCCACCGGCGCCAACGGCCAGAACTGGGAGTTCATCGTCGTCAAGGACCGCCGCATCAAGGAACGGTTCGCCCGCCGCTACCGGCAGGCCTGGTGGCCCTACTACCGTGCGGTCATCCGCCGGCAGGCCGCGCGCGACGAGTCGATGGCCAAGACCGCACGGGCGGTCCAGTGGCAGGTCGACCACTTCACCGAGATCCCGGTGCTGGTGGTGGCCTGCCTGCGGTTGGGGGTCCGTGACGGCAAACTGCCCGGTGTGCCGCTGCCGCATGCGGCGCGGTCCGGCTACTTCGGCTCGATCTACCCGAGCGTGCAGAACCTGCTTTTGGCCGCCCGTGCGATGGGCCTGGGGGCGTCGCTGATCACGCTGCCGCTGTGGAGTGTGGCCTCGGCGCGGCGCATCCTGGGCCTGCCGCACGCGGTGACCCCGCTCTGCATGGTGCCGCTGGGCTGGCCGCGCGGACGTTACGGGCCGACCACACGCCGCCCGGTCGGCGAGGTCGTCCACCTCGACGGCTACGGCAACCGGGTCTGGTTGTCGTCGCCGACCGGCCGGTGAGACCAGCCCGACGAAAACGCTCCGCAACCGTCTGCGCGCCGGTAGCCTGCGGAAATGCCATCGCCGATGACGACCGTCGACGGGTTCCCCATACCGGTGGAGGTAGCCGGACCGCAGGGGAGTCCGGTCGTGGTCGTGCTCAGCGCCGCCCAGCGCACCACCGCCTCCTACGACGCCATCTGCCAGCGGCTGCACACCGCACATCTGCGCACCGTCGTCATCGGTCCCGACGAGCGTCTCGGCGCCAAGTCGGTGGTCGGGATCATGGACGCCCTCGACATCCAGTGGGGAGTGGTGGTCGGCGACCGGATGGGCGGCGGCGAGCTGGCCTGGGAGCTGGCCGCGACCCGGCTGGACCGGTTCACCGGGCTGGTCGCCATCGACCGGGGCCATCCGCGTGTCCCCGACCACAACGGCGTCGTCCGCGACGACCACTGCCCGCCGGTCGAGATCAACACCACCGTGCTGACCAGCAACCCGACCGCGCTGAAGGTGGCGCAGGCCAGCCAGCAGTACGTCTACGGGGACCTGCGGGTGGTGGAACTCTCCGGGCGGCGCAGTGCGGCGGAGACCACCGCCCAGCTCGCCGGGGAGATCGTGCTGCGGAGCAGCACCTGGTGAGCGGGTGAAACCTGAGGCTGTTGAAACCGGTGTTTCCGTTGTGATTGCAGGGTTTTGACTTCTCCCCGCGGTCGGGCTCGGCTGCGGCGGCGGTGTCGGTCCCGCTGGCTACCCTTCGCACATGCCAGCGCGTTTCGTCCTCGACCCGGCTGATCTCAGCGGCCTGTTCACCGAGTCCACGATCGCGCGCGGAATCAGCTATGCCCAGGGCGGCCGGGTCCACCGCGTGACCGTCAGCCCCGACGGCACGGTGCTCAGCGGACTGTGCCGAGGGTCCGGCGTCCGCGTCTACCAGGTCCAGGTCGGCTTCGAGGAGATCCGCGGCGACCTCTACCTCGCCTCGGCACGCTGCTCCTGCCCGGTCGGCACGTTTTGCAAACATGCCGTCGCGTTGCTGCTGGCCGTCTGCGAGGCGCCCGCATCCGCCCGGTCCGTTCCGCCCGACCGGTGGCGGTCGGTGGTCACCGAGCTGCTCGACGAACTCACCGCACCGGACGCCGGCGGCGGTGGCGCCCCCATCGGACTGGAGTTCTCCCTGGTGCCGGCCGGCCACAGACTCACCACCGCGCTGGCGTTGCGGCCACTGACCGTCGGCCAGCGTGGCACCTGGATCAAGCGCGGGGTGACCTGGCGGGACCTGCGTTATCAACGTGCGCCCGGCGCGTTCAGCCGGCGCCAGTTGCGCGCCCTCCGCTCGCTGGCCGCCGAACTGGATCGCCCGGGGTCGACCATGGTCGGCGACTACCTGATGACCAGCGGGGCCTCCTCGGCGCTGTGGTCGGGTCTGAAGGACGCCGACGACGCCGGCATCGCGATGGTCCCCGACAGTTCCAGTGGCCTGCGGGCCGTCGAGTTCGTCAAAAACGCCCAGCTCAGCCTCGAGCTGGTGGCCGACGGCATGGGCGGGGCGACGATGTCGGCGGCCCTGTTGGTCGACGGGCAGCGCTGCGATCCCGGCCAGATGGGATTGATCGGGCGGCGGGCCCCACACGGGATGTACCAGGTGGTCGACGGGGTGCTGCGCCTCGGCGCCTTCGACCCGGTTCCCGCCCCGGCCTTGCTCGGCCTCATCGGCCGTGACGAGCCGATCCGCATCCCCGCCGACAGTGTCGAGGAGTTCACCGTCGAGGTGCTGCCGCGGCTCAGCTCCGCGCTGACGGTGGACGCCGACGACGCGGTGTTCACCCCGCCGACGATCGAGGGGCCGTTCACGGTACTGACCCTCGCGGTGACCGACCGGGGCGGTCGCGCATCCTGGAGCACCCGCTATCACGTCAACGGCAAAAACCATGATTTCGCCCCCGAGTCCGCTGCCGGGGTGACGCCGTACCGCGATCCGAGCGCCGAATTCGACATCTGGCAGCAGGTGCGTTCGGTGCTGGGTGGCCTGGCCGAGGCGGCGTCGATCGCCACCGTGGGGTCCACCGTCGAGCTCACCGCGCTGGAGCTCGCCGTGTTGCGCACCGAGATCCTCCCGCAGGTGGCCCACAACGATCGGCTGATCGTGGAGGTCGACGGGCAGCCTCCCGATCTGCGGGCCGCGCACTCCGAGCCCTACGTGCAGTTCGGGGCCGTCGAGATCGTGCACAACGACTGGTTCGACCTCGACATCACCGTCAACGTCGACGGCACCAGCGTCGCCCTGTCCGAGGTGATCGCGGAGATCGCCGCGGGAGCAACGCACATGCTGCTTCCCAACGGCGTTTATTTCCGGCTCGACACCACCGAATTGAATCGTTTGCGTGACCTCCTCGACGAGGCCCGCGCACTCGGCGAGATCGACAGCGGACGCGTCCACGACCGGTCGCTGAACGTCACCCTGTGGGAGGAGCTCCTCGACGTGGGGGTCGTCGACACGCAAGTGGCCCGCTGGCGGCGGAACCTGGCCCGGCTGGCCACCGCACGGCCACCGGCCCCGGTGGAGAACCCGCCCGGTCTGCGGGCCACCTTGCGTGATTACCAGCGTGACGGCTTGGACTGGCTGGCGTTTCTCTGGGACAACGCACTCGGTGGCGTGCTCGCCGACGACATGGGGCTGGGTAAGACCGTGCAGACGCTGGCGTTGATCGCTCGCGCCGTGGCGACCGGCGCGGGACGATTCCTGGTGGTCGCACCGACCAGCGTGGTGTCGAACTGGGTGGCGGAAGCCGCGAAGTTCACCCCCGACCTGAGGGTCGCCGCGGTCACCGCGACCGACGCGCGGTCAGGCTGTCGGCTCGCCGACATCGCCGCTGCGGCCGACATCGTGGTGACCTCGTATGCGTTGGTGCGGCTCGACTTTGACGCCTACGACGACATCGAGTGGGCGGGGATGATTCTCGACGAAGCCCAATTCGTCAAGAACCACAACAGCAAGACCCACCAGGCCGTTCGCCGGCTCAGCACCGCCTTCAAGATCGCCATCACCGGCACCCCGATGGAGAACAATCTGATGGAACTGTGGGCGCTGCTGTCGATCACCGTGCCGGGGCTCTTCCCGTCCCCGACGGCCTTCGCCGATTATTTCCGCAAACCCATCGAATCGGGCACCCACCGGGAGCGGTTGCCGGTGCTGCGTCGCCGGATCAAACCCGTGATGCTGCGGCGGACCAAAACCCAGGTCGTCGCCGAGCTACCGTCGAAACACGAACAGGTTGTCGGCGTGCAGCTGGGAACCGCGCATCGAAAGATCTACGACACGCGGCTGGCCCGGGAGCGGCAGAAGGTGCTGGGCCTGCTGGGGGACTGGGAGAAGAACCGGTTTCAGATCTTTCGGTCGCTGACCGTGCTGCGGCAGCTGAGCCTGCACCCGGGCCTGGTCGACCAGACCGATATGAACGTCGGCTCGGCGAAGGTCGATTTTCTCGTCGACCAGTTGCCTCAACTGGTGGCCGAGGGGCACAAGGCGCTGGTGTTCAGTCAGTTCACCGGGTTCCTCGGGCTGCTGCGCTCACGGTTGGACGCCGCCGGGGTGCGGTACTGCTACCTCGACGGTGCGGTGAACGCCCGCGGCCGTGCGGCGGCGCTGGAGGCCTTCCGGGCCGGCGATTCCGGGGTGTTTCTGATCAGCCTCAAAGCCGGCGGGTTCGGGCTCAACCTGACCGAGGCCGACTACTGCTTCCTGTGTGACCCGTGGTGGAGTCCCGCCGCGGAGGCCCAGGCCGTCGACCGGACGCACCGAATCGGCCAGACCCGGCCGGTCTCGGTCTATCGTCTGGTGTCGACGGGCACCATCGAAGAGAAGGTGGTCGCTCTCCAGGAGCGCAAACGGGAGCTGTTCCGCGCCGTCATGGACGACGGTGATCTGTTCAGTTCGGCACTCACCGCAGCGGACGTGCGCGAACTGCTCGGATAGCGCGGCACGCGCCCGGGCTGCGCCAGACCACCCAACGGATGTGCCGATGAGAGGGGTGCGGTGGTGGGCGAGCAGAACCCGATTCTGGGGGTGACCACCTACCTGGAGCGCTCCCAGTGCGGCATCTGGGATGTGCCCGCCAGTTTCCTGCCCGCCAGCTACCTCGCCGGCGTCACCGCCGCCGGCGGCATCCCGGTGCTGTTGGCGCCGCTGGCCGCCGGGGCGGCCGAGACCGTGGTCGACCGGCTCGACGCCCTGGTGATCACCGGGGGCCGGGATCTGGACCCCGGCCGCTACCGCCAAGCCCCGCATCCGGCCACCGAGGACCCCGGCGCCGACCGGGACGACTGGGAGTTCGCGCTGCTGGCCGCGGCGCTGCGCCGCGGCCTGCCGGTGCTGGGGATCTGTCGCGGCGCCCAGGTGCTCAACGTCGCGCTGGGCGGGACCTTGCATCAGCACCTGCCCGAGGTGGTCGGCCACGACGGGCATCAGGTCGGCGCCGCGGTGTTCACCACCCGCACCGCGCACACCGTGCCCGGGACCCGGACCGCGGCGCTGCTCGGGCCGACGACACAGGTGCCGTGCTACCACCACCAGGCCATCGCCGAACTCGGTGCGGGGTTGGTGGTCGCCGCCCGCGGCGACGATGGGGTGATCGAGGCGGTGGAGCTGCCCGGCGCGCCGTTCGTGCTGGCGGTCCAGTGGCACCCCGAGGAGAACCTCGACGATCTGCGCCTGTTCGCCGCGGTGGTGGCGGCCGCCCGGCAGAACGCGGCCGATCGTGCCCGCATCCGGTAGACGACTCCACGACGCGATGCCACGACGGGTCACCGCCGACCTGGGTGCCGCCACCAGTCTCGTGAAGCAGTTTCTCCGGATCGTGACAGCGGTTGACCCGCGGCCGGCCGTGCACCGCTGAATCACCGTTCACGGTGACGGTTCGGGAAATCTCAGCACCAATGGCGAAACGGAAAACCGCACCGACGTCGCGGTGCCGGCGGTGGCGGTTGCGGCGGCGCAGGCGCCTCGGCCGGTGGCGGCGACGTACAAGGTGCACTCCCTGGGGCGGCTCCGCAATCGGGCGTGGGGTCGTCGGCCGCAGCGATGCTCGCGCCACCGAAGCCGGATCCGGCGTAGGGGGAGGTGGCCACAGCGGTGACCGGAAGGGGGATCAGTGCCGCAACGACAGCGATGCTCGCGGCACCGCCCAACTTTCTCCGACGCACCTGTCACGCCCCTCACCTTGGGCACCCTGGTGCATTGAGATTATCGGCTATTCAGCCGCCGTGTCAGGGATCGTCGTCGTCCCCGCCGCCGGTCTCGTGCAGCAGTTTCTCCGGATGGTGATACCGGTTGACCCGCGGCTGGCCGCGGTCGAGGTGCGCGGGCGGAATGGTCTCGGTCTCACCGGCCCGGTTCTTGCGGGTGACCCAGCCGTCGTCGAGGATCCGGTGGTGCGGCCCGCAGCGCAGGGTGAGTTCGTCGGCATGGGTGCGCGGGCGCTGGGCGTAGGGGGTGACGTGGTGCACCTCGGTGAGGTTGGCCGGCACCGCACAGTTCGGGTGTGAACAGCCGCGTTCGGTGGCGTAGAGCAGCAGCCGCTGAGCGGCATTGGCCAGACGTTTGGCGTGATAGAGCGCCAGCGGTTTGGCGCCCTCGAAGATCGCCAGGTAGTGGTGGGCGTCGGCGGCCAGTTTGAGGACATCGCTCATCGGCAGCCAGGTGCCGCCCGCGGTGTGGGCCTTGGCGCCACCGTTGTGCGCGGTGCGCGGCCCGGCCTCCAACTCCGCCAGCGTGGTGGACACGACGATGGAGGCCGGCAACCCGTTGTGCTGCCCGAGTCGCCCGGAGGCGAGCATGGCGCGCCCCAGTGCCTCCAGCGCGTCGTGGTTGCGTTGGCCGGCGGTGCGGGTGTCGCCGTCGATGGCCTGCTGGCCGGGGGTGCCGTCCAGGCAGGGCGTCTCGTCGTCGGGGTTGCACATGCCCGGCGCGGCCCAGCGCGCCAGCACCGCGTCGAGGGTGGCCCGCGCCGTGGGCGAGAGGGTGCCGGTCAACGCGCTCATGCCGTCGGTGTCCTGGCGGCCCAGCCTGAGGGTGCGGCGGCGGGCGCGGTCGGCGTCGGAGAACAGCCCGTCGGGGTTGAGACAGTCGGCGAGCCGATCGGCGAGTTTGGCCAATTCGTCGGGCCGGTACTGGGTGGCGAGTTCGGCGAGGTGTTTCTCGGCCTCGGCGGCCGCATCGGGATGGACATCGTCGGGCAGGTGATGCCAGAAATCCCGGATGATCGCGGTGTGGGCGCGGCTGATGTCCCCGGCGCGGGCGGCGGCCGCGGTGTGGGGCAGCACCGGGCCCAGCGGTTGGCCGTCGAGGGTGTGCCGTTCGCCGAGGTCGGCGGTCTCGGCGATGCGGCGGCGGGCATCGGCGCGGGTGATCCGCATCCGGTCGGCCAGCGCCCAGGGAAGTTTCCCGTCGAGCTCGCTGGGGTCGGCGTGGGTGAGCTCCCCGATCAGCGGCTTCTCGAGGGCGGTCAGTCGCCGGCACACGGTCTCGATGCGCTCGAGCAGGCCGAGCCGTTCGGAGGTGGTCAGTACATCGAACGACAACTCGAGTGCGCGGTCCACGTCGGCGGCGAGGGCGTCGAAGACCTCGCCGACCTCCTCCCGTGTGTTCGAATACATGTTCGAATTATAGCGCCGGCGGCCGACATCGGGGGGAGCGATCCGCAGGGCAGATCCACAGTGGCGCAAGGGGAAACAGTGACAGAAGCGTCTTATGGGATGGCCGTGGTGATTCGGCGTGCGCCGGTTGCCGACCGGGGCGGATCGCTCACGTCAGGCCGAGCAGCGCGTTCTCGATCACCTCGGGGAGCGCGGGGTGGATCCAGTACTGGCCGCGGGCCATCTCGTGGGCGGTCAACCCGAAACTCATCGCCTGGATCAGCGGCTGGATCAGCGACGACGCCTCATGGCCGAGCAGGTGCGCGCCGAGCAGCCGGCCGGTGCCGCGCTCGGCGACCAGCTTCACGATCCCGGTGGTGTCCTCCATCGCCCAGCCATAGGCGACGTCGCCGTAGTCCTGGATCTTCACCGACAGGGTGAACCCCTGCGCGCGGGCCTGGTTCTCGGTCAACCCGACGCTGGCGATCTGGGGGTGGGTGAAGACCGCCGCGGGCACGAAACGGTGATCGGTGGCGGTCATCGCCGCGGTGTCGTCCCAGTCGTAGAGCAGGTTGTCGGCGACCACCCGGGACTCGTGGTTGGCGACGTGTTTGAGCTCATACGGCGAGGACACATCACCGAGGGCGAAGACCCCGCGTGCGGTGGTGCGCTGGTGCTCGTCGACGACCACGCGCCCGTCGTCGCCGACGGCGATCCCGGCCCGCTCGGCGTCCAGCCGGTCGCCGTTGGGGGCGCGGCCGGTGGCCACCAGCAGCAGGTCGGCCTCCAGCACCGACCCGTCGTCGAGCGTCAACGCCACCCCGCCGTCGGTGTCGCGGGCGGTGACCACCGTGCGATGGGTGTGCACCTCCCACTGCTGGGCCGCGATCCGGGTGAACGCCTCGACCAGGGTGTCGTCGAGATGGCGCAGCATCGCCCCGCTGCGGATCACCAGCGTCACCCGTACCCCCAGCGCGGAGAAGATGTGGGCGAACTCGGCGGCGACGAACCCGCCGCCGATGATCACCAGATGCCGGGGCAGCTCGGCGATGCGCATGATGGTGTCGCTGGTGTGGAAGCTCACCCCGCTCTCGGCGATCTCCGGGGGCACCACGGCGCGCGCCCCGGCGGCGATCACCACCTGCGCGGCGCGGAACTGCGCGCCCTCGTCGGTGCGCAGCAGGTAGCCCTCGCCGTCGTCGGGGCCGGCGAAGCGGGTGGGACGGTCGTAGACGTCGACGTTCGGTGCGCTGCGCCGGTAGTCCTCGCCGCCGGACGCGATCGGATCGATCCGGCCGAACACCCGGGAGACGATGTCGGGCCAACGCACCGCGTCGATGTGCGCGTCGACCCCGTAGCGGGCGGCGTTGCGCACCGTGTTGGCCACCTCGGCGGCGTAGACGAACATCTTGGTGGGGATGCAGCCGACGTTGAGGCAGGTGCCCCCGAAGGTGCCCTGCTCGCAGATCGCCACCCGGTGGCCGGCGTAGCGGTCGTCGAGAATCGAGTTCCCCGACCCGGTTCCGATTATCGCGAGATCATAGGTGTCCATCGCCGGGTCAGCTTAAGCCCGCAACACCACCGTCGGGCGGGTGGGCCCGACGTGCTCGGGATAATCTGAGAGCGGTACCCGACCGCCCAACCGCGAAGGACACTGGTGTCAGACTCGAAGGCAGCCCGAACCGACAAGACCGATGTCGTGCTGGTCGGTGCGGGAATCATGAGCGCCACGCTGGGCGTGTTGCTGCGCCGGCTGCAGCCGGACTGGTCGATCACGCTGATCGAACGGCTCGACGGTGCGGCCGCCGAGAGCAGCGACCCGTGGAACAACGCCGGCACCGGCCACTCGGCGCTGTGTGAACTCAACTACACCCCCGAGCAGCCGGACGGCTCGATCGACATCACCAAGGCGGTGAAAGTCAACGAGCAGTTCCAGGTCACCCGCCAGTTCTGGTCGTATGCGGTGGAGAACGGCATCCTCACCGACGTGCGGGGCTTTCTCAACCCGATTCCGCACGTCAGCTTCGTGCACGGGGCCGAGCAGGTCGACTACCTGCGCCGCCGTCAGCAGGCCCTGTCGGCCAACCCGCTGTTCGCCGGCACCGAATTCATCGACGACGCCGACGAATTCGCCCGCCGGCTGCCGCTGATGGCCGCCGGGCGGGACATGTCCGAGCCGGTGGCGCTCAACTGGACCACCGACGGCACCGACGTGGACTTCGGGTCGTTGTCTCGCCAGCTCACCGCCCACGCGGTGAGCGACGGCGCCACCGCGCTCTTCGGCCACGAGGTGCGCAACCTGACCCGCCAGTCCGACGGCAGTTGGCAGGTGAAGATCCGCAACCGCCGCACCGGCACCAGGCGCACCCTGAACGCCAAGTTCGTCTTCGTCGGCGCCGGCGGGCAGGCGCTGCCGCTGCTGCAGAAGGCCGGCATCAAGGCCGCCAAGGGGTTCGCCGGGTTCCCGGTCGGCGGCAAGTTCCTGCGCACCGGCAACCCGGAGCTGGCCGCCGCCCACCAGGCGAAGGTCTACGGCTTCCCCCCGCTGGGGGCCCCGCCGATGTCGGCGCCGCACCTGGACACCCGGGTGATCGCCGGCAAGGAATTCCTGCTGTTCGGCCCGTTCGCCGGCTGGACGCCGAAGTTTCTGAAGCAGGGCCACTTCAGTGACCTGCCCAAATCGGTGAAGCCGAACAACCTGATCCAGATGGCCAGCATCGGGGTCAGCGAGCTCAGCCTGGTCAACTACCTCGTCGGGCAGCTGCTGCTCAACGACGCCGACCGGGTGGAGGCGCTGCGCGAGTTCGCCCCGACCGCCCGCGACTCGGACTGGGAGACCATCGAGGCCGGCCAGCGGGTGCAGGTGATCCGCCCCGACGGGATCAAGGGTGTCCTGGAGTTCGGGACCACCGTGCTCGCCGACGACGACGGCAGCATCGCCGGGCTGCTCGGCGCCTCCCCGGGGGCCTCGACCGCGGTGCCGGCGATGATCGACGTGCTGCAGCGCTGCTTCCCCGGCCGTTACCAGTCGTGGCTGCCGACCCTCAAGGAGATGGTGCCGTCGCTGGGCGTCCAGCTCTCCGAGGAGCCGAAGCTCTTCGACGAGGTGTGGTCGTGGGGCACCAAGGTGCTGGGACTGCAGGCCGATAGCAAGTGAGTGTGACCGCCGGTACCCCCGGCGCCCAGGTGGGCCCGCAGCCGTATCCGTTCTCCGCGATCGTCGGTCACGACCAACTCCGGTTGGCGCTGATCCTGTGCGCGGTGCGCCCCGAGATCGGCGGTGTGCTGATCCGCGGCGAGAAGGGCACCGCCAAATCGACCGCGGTGCGCGGGCTGGCCGCCCTGCTGGCCGCGCTGCCCGGCACCGCGGGCGCGGCCGCGCGGCTGGTGGAGCTGCCGATCGGGGCCACTGAGGACCGGGTGGTCGGGTCGCTGGATCTGCAGAAGGTGCTCACCGACGGTGAACACGCCTTCCAGCCGGGCCTGCTGGCCCGCGCCCACGGCGGGGTGCTCTACGTCGACGAGGTCAACCTGCTGCACGACCACCTCGTCGATGTGCTGCTCGACGCCGCCGCGATGGGGCGAGTCCACGTCGAACGGGACGGCATCTCCCACTCCCACGAGGCCCGCTTCGTGCTCATCGGCACGATGAACCCCGAGGAGGGTGAGCTGCGTCCGCAACTCCTGGACCGGTTCGGGCTCACCGTCGACGTGCAGGCCTCCCGCGATGTGGAGGTGCGCACCGAGGTGGTGCGCCAGCGGATGGCTTATGAAGCCGACCCCGCCGCGTTCGCCGCACGCTACGCCGCCGACGACGTGGAGCTGGCGCGACGCATCGCCGCCGCGCGGGGGCGCGTCGACGCGGTGAAGCTGCCCGACACCGAGCTGCGCCGCATCGCCGCGCTCTGCGCGGCCTTCGACGTCGACGGGATGCGCGCCGACCTGGTGGTGGCCCGCACGGCGGTGGCCCACGCCGCCTGGCGCGGCGGCGAAGCCGTCACCGAAGACGACATCCGGGTCGCCGCCGAACTGGCGTTGCCCCACCGACGTCGCCGCGACCCGTTCGACGACCCGGGTATCGACCCCGAGACGCTCGACGACGCCCTCGACCAGGCCGCCGCCGACGCCGAAGGCGACGACCCCGAACCCGATCCGGACCCGCCCGGCGGCGGGCAGGCTGAGGATTCCGGCACCGATCCGACACCGGGGCAAGGTGAGCAGCCGGAGAAACCCGAGACACCACCGCGGCCCGCCTCGGCGCCGTCGGAGCCGTTTCGCACCCGTGCGCTGCGGGTGCCCGGGGTCGGCGAGGGAGTGCCCGGGCGACGCTCCCGGGCCCGCAACAGCACCGGTCTGACCGTCGGCGCCGCCCCCGACGGCACCGGGCACGGCCTGCATCTGTTCGCCACGGTCCTGGCCGCCGCCGATCACGCCACCGGCCCGGGCCGGCTGCGCCTGGCCGCCACCGACGTGCGCCGCGCCGCCCGCGAGGGCCGCGAAGGCAACCTGGTGATCTTCTTGGTCGACGCGTCCGGGTCGATGGCGGCCCGCGACCGGATGGCCGCGGTGAACGGCGCGGCGCTGTCGCTGCTGCGAGACGCCTACCAGCGGCGCGACAAGGTCGCGGTGATCACCTTCCGGGGCCGGCAGGCCCAGTTGCTGTTGCCGCCGACCTCCTCGGCGCATATCGCCAGCCGCCGGCTCACCCGGTTCGACACCGGCGGCAAAACCCCGCTGGCCGAAGGACTGCTGAGCGCCCGCGATCTGGTTGCGCGTTCGCGGGTGCGCGAACCCGACCGCCGTCCTCTGGTGGTCGTGCTCACCGACGGACGCGCCACCGGTGGTGCGGACCCGTTGGGGCGCACCAGAACCGCCGCCGCGCGCCTGGTCGCCGAGGGCGCGGCCGCGGTGGTGGTGGACTGCGAGACGGCCTATGTGCGTCTCGGGTTGGCCCAGCAGCTGGCGAACCAACTCGGGGCGCCGATGATCCGCCTGGACCAGCTGCGCGCCGACCACCTGAGCAGCGCCGTGCGCAGCGCCGCCTGACCGGAGAGGAATGTCATGCCGCAGGGCCAGCCACTGCAGGTCCCCGACGACGGGCTGAGCACCAAGGCCCGCCGCAACGCCCCGCTGTTCGCGGTGCACACCGGCGACGGCAAGGGTAAGTCGACCGCCGCGTTCGGGATGGCGCTACGGGCCTGGAACGCCGGGCTTCGCGTCGCGGTGTTCCAGTTCGTCAAGAGCGCCAAATGGAAGGTCGGCGAGGAGGCGGTGTTCCACCGCCTCGCCGCCCTGCACGACGAGCACGGGGTCGGGGCGCCGGTGGAGTGGCACAAGATGGGATCGGGCTGGTCGTGGTCGCGCAAACCCGGCACCGAGGCCGACCATGCCGCGGCCGCCGCCGACGGCTGGGCCGAGGTGGCCCGCCGGCTCGCCGCCCAGCAGCACGACTTCTACGTCCTCGACGAATTCACCTATCCGCTCGGCTGGGGCTGGGTCGAGGTGGCCGAGGTCGTCGAGGTGCTCACCGCCCGGCCCGGCAAACAGCACGTGGTGATCACCGGCCGGCGCGCCCCGCAGCCGTTGATGGACGCCGCCGACCTGGTCACCGAGATGACCAAGGTCAAACACCCCATGGACGCCGGCCGCAAGGGCCAGAAGGGTATCGAGTGGTGAGCTCCCGGTGACCGCGCCACCGGCACTGGTGGTCGCCGCGCCCGCCTCCGGGTGCGGAAAGACCACGGTCGCCACCGGCCTGATCGGGGCCCTGCGGCGCTCCGGGCACCGTGTCGCCCCGTTCAAGGTGGGCCCGGATTTCATCGACCCCGGCTACCACCGTCTGGCCGGGGGGCGGCCCGGCCGCAACCTGGATCCCGTGCTGGTCGGCGAGGAGATGATCGGGCCGCTGTACCGCCACGGCGCCGCCGGAGCCGATCTCGCCGTCGTCGAAGGGGTGATGGGGCTCTTCGACGGCCGCATCGAGCCGGGACGTCCCGGCCCGGCGGCGGGATCGACCGCGCAGGTGGCCGGGCTGCTCGGCGCCCCGGTGGTGCTCGTCGTCGACGCCCGCGGGCAGAGCCAGAGTCTGGCGGCCCTGTTGCACGGCTTCACCACCTTCGACCCCGCCACCCGGCTGGCCGGGGTGATCCTCAACCGGGTCGGCTCGGCGCGCCATGAACAGGTGCTGCGGGCCGCCTGCGAGCAGGCCGGGGTGCCGGTGTGGGGGGCGATCCCGCGGGCGACGCAACTGCGGGTGCCCTCGCGGCACCTCGGGCTGATCACCGCCGCCGAACACGGTCGCGCCGCCGACGCGGCGGTCGCCGCGATGACCGACCTGGTGTGCCACCACGTCGACGTGGCGGGCCTGGCGGCGCGCGCCGCCCTCCGGGTCGGTGCGCCGGCGTGGGACCCGGCGGCGGTGATCGGCACACCGGTCGCGCGTCCGGTCACCGTGGCACTGGCCGCCGGGACGGCGTTCAGCTTCGGCTACCCCGAACACCGCGAACTGCTCGCCGCGGCGGGTGCTGACATCGCGACCTTCGATCCGCTCGTCGACCCGCTGCCGCCGGGTGCGGCGGCGCTGGTGGTGCCCGGCGGGTTCCCCGAGGAGCACGCCGCGGGGCTGACCGCGAACACCGTGCTGCGCCGCCAGGTCGCGGCGCTGGCCGCCCGCGCGCCGGTGCACGCCGAGTGCGCCGGGCTGACGTATCTGGCCGCCGACCTCGACGGCGCCCCGATGTGCGGGGTGCTCAACGCCTCCGCGCGGTTCACCGACACCCTCACGCTCGGTTATCGAGAGGCGGTCGCGGCCACCGATTCGGTGTCCCACCACGCAGGTGAACGGGTGGTCGGTCACGAGTTCCACCGCACCACAATCACTTTCGCCGACACGCCGAATCCCGCGTGGATGTATCGCGATGGGGGCGGGGCGGTGGTGCACGACGGGGCGGCCGGCGAGCGTCTGCACGCGGCCTACCTGCACACCCACCCGGCGGCACACCCGCAGGCGGTGGCGCGCTTCGTTGCCCACGCCGATAGGTTGAGCAGGTGAGCCAGAACCCCTACCTCGTCGGGCTGCGGCTGACCGGACGCAAGGTCGTCGTGGTCGGCGGCGGCAGCGTCGCCCAACGCCGGCTCGGGCTGCTGGTCGGCAGCGGCGCCGACGTCCACGTCGTCACCCGCAGCGCCACCCCGGCGGTGGAGGCCATGCCCGGCATCACCCTGGTGCTGCGCAATTACCGCGACGGCGACCTCGACGGGGCCTGGTACGTGCTGGCCGCCACCAGCGACCCGCAGGTCAACGCCGCGGTCGTCGCCGAGGCCGACCGTCGCCGCATCTTCTGCGTCCGCGCCGACATCGCGGTGGAGGGCAGCGCGGTCACCCCGGCCACCCTCGACCACGCCGGGCTGACCGTCGGGGTGCTCGCCGGCGGTCAGCACCGCCGGTCGGCGACGATCCGCTCGGCGATCGCCGAGGCCCTGCAGACCGGGGCGGTCAGCGCCCCCAGCGCCGACGCGGTGCCCGGCGGGGTGGCGCTGGTCGGCGCCGGGCCCGGCGACCCGGAGCTGATCACGGTGCGGGGACGCCGGTTGCTCGCCCAGGCCGACGTGGTGATCGCCGACCGGCTCGCCCCGCCGCAACTGCTCGGCGAGCTCCCGCCGCACGTCGAGGTCATCGACGCCGCCAAGATCCCCTACGGGCGGGCGATGGCGCAGGAGGCCATCAACGCGCTGCTCATCGAACACGCCCGCGCCGGCCGGTTCGTGGTCCGGCTCAAGGGCGGGGACCCGTTCGTGTTCGCCCGGGGTTACGAAGAGGTGCAGGCCTGCACCGCGGCGGGGGTTCCGGTCACCGTCGTGCCCGGGGTGACCAGCGCCATCGCCGTGCCGGCGCTGGCCGGGGTGCCGGTGACCCATCGGGGGCTCAACCACGAGTTCGTCGTCGTCAGCGGCCACGTCGCGCCCGGGCACCCCGAATCGTTAGTGAATTGGGACGCATTGGCCGCCATGGGCGGCACGATCGTGTTGCTGATGGCCGTCGAGCGCATCGAACAGTTCTGCGACGTCCTGCTCCAAGGCGGCCGACCTGCGCAGACACCGGTGCTGGTGGTGCAGCACGGCACCACCGCCGCGCAGTATCTGTTGCGGGCATCACTGGCCGACGCGCCGGAGAAGATCCGCGCCGAGGGCATTCGGCCTCCCGCGATCATCGTGATCGGCCCGGTCGCCGGCTTGGGCGCTTAAACTCTTCTTAATATTACTGTAGGGTAGCCCGCTATGACGGCTCTCAAAGATGCAGAGCGGGTAACTTCAGTGAATGATCTGAGCAGGTTCTACCCGGCGTGGCTGCCTTCCTACCGGTTTGTCGCCGCGGTCATCGCCATCGGCGGGATGCAGTTGATGGCCACCATGGACAGCACCGTCGCGATCGTCGCGCTGCCGCGGATCCAAGACGACCTCGGCCTCTCGGACGCCGGCCGCAGCTGGGTGATCACCGCCTACGTGCTCACCTTCGGGGGGTTGATGCTCCTCGGTGGGCGCCTGGGCGACACCATCGGACGCAAACGCACCTTCATCGTCGGGGTGTCGCTGTTCACGATCGCCTCGGTGCTGTGCGGGGTGGCCTGGGACGCGCCCACGCTGGTGATCGCCCGGCTGCTGCAGGGGGTCGGTTCGGCGATCGCCTCGCCGACCGGGTTGGCGTTGATCGCCACCACCTTCGCCAAGGGGCCGGCGCGCAACAGCGCGACCGCGGTGTTCGGCGCGATGACCGCGATCGGGTCGGTGATGGGCCTGGTGGTTGGCGGGGCGTTGACCGAGGTGTCGTGGCGGCTGGCGTTTCTGGTCAACGTGCCGATCGGGCTGCTGATGATCTACCTGGCCCGCAAGGCGCTGCGGGAGACCGTGCGCGAACGGATGAAACTCGACGCCAGCGGCGCGCTGCTGGCCACCATGGGCTGCACCGCCGCGGTGTTCGCGTTCACCCAGGGGCCGGCCAGCGGGTGGCTCTCGCCGATCACGCTGGCCTCCGGTGCGGCGGCCGCCGCCTGCGGGCTGGCGTTCATCCTCGCCGAACGCCGCGCCGAGAACCCGGTGGTGCCGTTCGAGCTGTTCTACGACCGCAACAGGCTGGCGACCTTCCTGGCGATCTTCCTGGCCGGCGGGGTGCTGTTCACGCTGACCGTGCTGATCGGCCTGTACGTGCAGGACATCCTGGGCTATTCGGCGCTGCGTGCCGGGATCGGCTTCATCCCGTTCGTCATCGGCATGGGCATCGGGCTGGGCGCCTCGTCGCAGCTGGTGCGGTTCTTCGCGCCCCGGGTTCTGGTGATCGTCGGCGGCATCCTGGTGCTCGGCGCCATGCTGTACGGCTCCACCCTGCACGCCGGCATTCCCTACTTCCCCGACCTGGTGGTGCCGATCACCGTCGGCGGCATCGGCATCGGCACCATCGTCGTGCCGCTGACCCTCTCCGCGATCGCCGGGGTGGGCTTCGACCAGATCGGGCCGGTCTCGGCGATCGCGCTGATGCTGCAGAACCTGGGCGGGCCGCTGGTGCTCGCGGTCATCCAGGCGGTCATCACCTCCCGCACCCTCTACCTCGGTGGCATCACCGGGCCGGTCAAGGACATGAACCCCGCCCAGCTGAACGCGCTGGATCAGGGCTACACCTACGGGCTGCTGTGGGTGGCGGCGGTCGCGGTGCTCGTCGGCGGGGCGGCGCTGCTGATCGGCTACACCTCCCGACAGGTCGCCCACGCCCAGGAAGTCAAGGACGCCTTCGACGCCGGCGACCTGTAGGCCGCCCGCCGGAGGCGCGTCGAGCCGGCCCCCGAGGGCGCGGGCGCACTGAGCCGCACGTTTCGGTGCGTCTGCGTGCCCACGACGCACCGAAACGTGCGGCTCGATGAGCGACCCGGTGGTCCACAGTGCGCGATCCCGGTCACCGGCGGGGTGATCGGCTCCCATTAGGCTCTCCGGCTGTGATCACCCGGATGTCCCACCTGTTCCTGCGCACCCTGCGTGACGACCCCGCGGACGCCGAGGTCCCCAGCCACAAGCTGCTGATCCGGGCCGGCTACATCCGCCCGGTGGCGCCGGGGCTCTACAGCTGGCTGCCGCTGGGCCTGCGGGTGCTGCGCCGCATCGAACAGGTGATCCGCGAGGAGATGGACGCCATCGGCGGGCAGGAGATCCTGCTGCCGGCGCTGCTGCCGCGCGGGCCCTACGAGACCACCAACCGGTGGAGCGAGTACGGCGAGACGATGTTCCGGCTGCGGGACCGTCGCGACAACGACTATCTGTTGGGGCCCACCCATGAGGAGCTGTTCACGCTCACGGTCAAGGGGGAGTACGGCTCCTACAAGGACTTCCCGGTCCTGCTGTATCAGATCCAGACCAAATACCGCGACGAGGCGCGTCCGCGCGCCGGGATCCTGCGCGGTCGCGAGTTCGTGATGAAGGACTCCTACTCCTTCGACGTCGACGACACCGGGCTCGCCGCCGCCTACACCGCCCACCGGGATGCCTACCAGCGCATCTTCGACCGCCTGGCGGTCCGCTACGTGATCGTCGCGGCGCTGTCGGGGGCCATGGGCGGATCGGCCTCCGAGGAGTTCCTCGCCGAAAGCGAGGTCGGTGAGGACACCTTCGTGCGGTGCCCGCAGTCCGACTACGCCGCCAACGTCGAAGCGGTCGTCACCGCCCGGCCGGCCCCGGTGCCGCCGCAGGGCCTCGCCGACCTGCCGGCCGCCACCGTCTATGACACCGGCGACACCCCGACCATCGCCACCCTGGTCGACTGGGCCAACGCCACCCTGGGGCGCCGTGTCGGCGCGCAGGACACCCTGAAGACCGTGATGGTCAAGGTGCGCCACCCCGGCGCCGACTGGGAGCTGCTGGGCATCGGGGTGCCCGGCGACCGGGAGATCGACGACAAGCGCCTCGGCGCGGCGCTGGAACCCGCCGAGTACGCCCTGCTCGACGACGCCGATTTCGCCGCGCACCCGTTCCTGGTGAAGGGGTATATCGGTCCGAAGTCGCTGCGCGACAACGCAGTGCGCTACCTGGTCGATCCGCGGGTGGTCGACGGCACCCGTTGGATCGCCGGTGCGGACCAGCCCGGTCGCCACGTGGTCGATCTGGTGGCCGGCCGGGACTTCACCGCCGACGGCACCATCGAGGCCGCCGCGGTGCGCGACGGGGATCCGTCCCCCGACGGCGCGGGCACGCTGGTGAGTGCGCGCGGCATCGAGATCGGGCACATCTTCCAGCTGGGCCGCAAATACACCGACGCGTTCGGCGCCGACGTGCTCGGCGAGGACGGCAAGCCGGTGCGGCTGACGATGGGCTCCTACGGCATCGGGGTGTCGCGGCTGGTGGCGGTGATCGCCGAACAGCACCATGACCGGCTGGGGCTGCGCTGGCCGGCGTCGGTGGCGCCGTTCGACGTGCACCTGGTGATCGCCAACAAGGACGAGGCCGCCCGGGCCGGTGCGGAGACCCTGGCCGCCGACCTGGACCGGCTCGGGGTGCAGGTGCTGCTCGACGACCGCGGCGCCTCACCCGGGGTGAAGTTCAAAGACGCCGAACTGCTCGGGATGCCGCAGATCGTGGTCGTCGGGCGCGGCTGGGCCGACGGGGTCGTCGAGTTGCGTGACCGCTTCAGCGGGCAGACCACCGAGGTGGCCGTCGGGGCCGATCTGGCCGCGGCGATCGCTACTCGCTGCCGCCGGGAAACGCCTCGCTGACCGGGCTGACACCCGCCACCGCGTTCCACCGGGCGGCGGTGACCGCGCAGGCGCTCAGCGCCCTGAGAGCGAACTCGCGATCGCCGTCGGTGTCGGCCTGCTCGAGCACCGCCCGCCAGGCCACCGCGGCGTCACGCTCCATGCGCACCGCCAGCTGTGCGGCGTCGGTCGGGGTGCGCAGCGTGATCGGCAGCTCATAGCCGGGTGCGGCGGGCGGGGCGTCGACCCCGCGGCCCAGCAGCATGTCGGTGAGTTCGTCGCGGCGGTCGCGGTGTTCGCGCATCGCGGCGGCCACCAGGTCGTTGACGTCGAACGGGGAGTGCGCCGACACCAAGCCGTAGCCGTAGATGACGCCGTGCTCGACGTCGAGCGCCGCGCTCAACGCCTGGTCGACGGGGCTCATCGGGGCGACTCCTCGCCGCCGAGGGTCACCGTCTGATCCACCGTGCAGCAGGCCGCGATCGACCCCAGGAGCCCGGCCCGGTACCCCGACACCGTGGTGGCCAGCTGCCCGGCGCGCTGCGCGGCGGTGCCCAGCGCGGCCACGACAGCATCGACCGAGGCCGCCCCCGGGGTGGCCTCGGTCGCGGTGGTGGCGGCGGTGCTCGGTGTGGCGCCGGTGGCCAGCCGGTCGATCTCGGTGGCCAGCGCTGCGGCGTGTGCCTGCCGGTGCTCGGCGACCACGGTCAGGGCCGCCGCGGTCGGCCCGGTGGTCGCGGCGGCCGCCGCGGTGGCCAACGCGGCGTCGCCGCGGGCCAGATCCCGCTGGGCGATCAGCACATCGGGTTCGGGCGGGGCGGGCGGGGCACACCCCGAGCCCGACGCCCCGACCGCGGCGAGCGTCGCGGCGGCGATGAGCACCCGGCGGCGGCTGACCGGAAGCGGGGAGTCCAACACAGCGGTCATCCTGCCACTGCGCGGGGGTGACCGTGGCCGCACCCGGGCCCCGGCGTCGCCCTGTTCGTGACCGCGGTGCGGGATTCTGGCGTATCGTAGGTGGCTGGCGCGCATGCCGAACCCTCGGATCGGCTCGCGCCCGAACGACCGGACAACTCAAGATGAGGAGCTCGCCGTGGCCACCGGCCTACCTTCTCAGACGCAGGTGATCGAGCTACTCGATGCGGAGTTCACGCGGGCCGGGTATGAGATCGACGACGTCGTCATCGACGCGCGCGCCCGGCCGCCCCGCATCACCGTGATCGCCGACGGGGACAGCGCCTTGGATCTCGACACCGCGGCGGCGCTGTCGCGCTCGGCCTCCGCCCTGCTCGACGAGGTCACCACCGCCGCCGGCGCCTACCGCCTGGAGGTCAGCTCGCCGGGGGTGGACCGGCCGTTGACGGTGGCGAAACATTTCCGCCGTGCCCGCGGCCGCAAAGTCGAGGTGACCCTGACCGACCGCACGGTGCTGACCGGCCGGGTCGGAGCGAGCCGCGCCGACGGATTCGACCTGGTGGTCAAGGCCGGTCAGGCCGGCTGGTCGGTGCGGCAGATCCCGCTGGCGCAGGTCGCGCAGGCGATCGTGCAGATCGAGTTCGCCGCGCCGACCCGCCGCGAGTTGGAGCTGGCGGGTGTCAGCGGCCCCGCCGGGAACGTCGACACCGAGGAGGCCGGGGCGTGAACATCGACATGGCCACGCTGCACGCGATCGAGGCCGAGAAGGGCATCTCGGCGGAGGTGGTGGTCGAGACCATCAAATCGGCGCTGTTGACCGCCTACCGGCACACCGACGGCCACCAGCCCGACGCCCGCATCGACATCGACCGCAAAACCGGGGCGGTGCAGGTGATCGCCCGGGAGACCGACGCCGACGGCAACCTCATCAGCGAATGGGACGACACCCCGGAGGGGTTCGGCCGGATCGCGGCGACCACCGCGCGTCAGGTGATCCTGCAGCGACTGCGGGACGCGGAGAACGAGCGCACCTACGGGGAGTTCTCCGCCCGGGAGGGCGACATCGTGGCCGGGGTGATCCAGCGTGACACCCGGCAGAACGCCCGCGGCCTGGTGGTGGTGCGCATCGGCAGCGAAACCACCGGCTCCGAAGGGGTGATCCCGGTCGCAGAGCAGGTGCCCGGGGAGACCTACGAGCACGGCGACCGGGTGCGCTGCTACGTGGTGGGCGTGACCCGGGGGCCGCGGGAACCGTTGGTCACCCTGTCGCGGACCCACCCCAACCTGGTGCGCAAACTGTTCGCGCTGGAGGTTCCCGAGATCGCCGACGGTTCGGTCGACATCGTCGCGGTGGCCCGCGAGGCCGGACACCGCTCCAAGATCGCGGTGGCCTCCCAGATCGCCGGCCTCAACGCCAAGGGGGCCTGCATCGGGCCGATGGGGCAGCGGGTGCGCAACGTGATGAGCGAGCTGTCGGGGGAGAAGATCGACATCATCGACTACGACCCGGATCCGGCGCGGTTCGTGGCCAACGCGCTCTCCCCGGCGAAAGTGGTGTCGGTCACCGTCATCGACCTCGCCGCGCGGGCCGCGCGCGTGGTGGTCCCGGACTTCCAGCTCTCGTTGGCGATCGGTAAAGAAGGCCAAAACGCCCGATTGGCGGCCCGGCTCACCGGCTGGCGGATCGATATCCGCAGCGACACCGGCGAGTCCGCGCCCGGCGAGATCGCGCCGAGCGCCGACGTCGCACCGGCCGAGCAGGTCGGCGAGCACTGAACGGTCGCGGGCTGGTGCGAAGCACCCCGGCGGTGAAGGTAGACTGACCCGTGATCCAGCGCGAGACTCCGACCTTCGAGACACAACCGCATCGCAGCCCCCGCGGGCCGGTGCGCACGTGTGTCGGATGCCGGAGACGAGAGTTGGCCGCCGAACTGCTTCGGACAGTCGCGGTGTCGCGCGGGAACGGCAACTATGCCGTGACCGTCGATGCAGCGGGTAACGTACCGGGGCGGGGTGCGTGGCTGCACCCCACCCGGGAGTGTCTGCACGCAGCGGTGCGACGGCGAGCTTTCGGCAGGGCACTGCGGATCACCGGTTCGCCGGACACAGCCCCGGTGGCTGAACACCTCGGTGTCGCCGAGGCGTCCAGCTCCCCGGAGCCCCTGACTACAGAACAGGCAATGAAGAACATGAGCACACCGTGAAGACCCGATGACCATGTGTCATAGCTAACCGAGGCGCGGCCCACCACCGCTGTCGCCTCATGGACAGGAGAAGTAGTGGCAAAGGCCCGCGTACACCAGTTGGCCAAAGAACTCGGTGTCACCAGCAAGCAAGTGCTCGCCCGGCTGAGCGAACAGGGCGAATTCGTCAAATCCGCGTCCTCGACGGTGGAGGCGCCGGTCGCCCGGCGGCTGCTGGAGTCCTTCGGCGGTCCGAAACCGGACGCCGGCAAGGACGGCGCCGGCGACGGCAAGGCGCCCGCCAAGTCGACCAAGTCGGCCGCCGCCCCGAAACCCGGCGACACCGCGGCCTCGGAGCCGGCGGCGCCCGCCAAGCCCGCCGAGGGCCCCGCCCCGGCGGCGCCCCCGGCCGCGGCCGGGCCCACCCCCGCGTCGGTGAAACCGGGCCCGCCCCCGGCGGCCACGCCGCCGCCGGCGGCCGCACCCCCGCCGGCGGCCTCAAACGCCCCCAAGCCGGCCCCGGGCCCGCGCCCGGCGCCGCGCGCCGGCGGGCGGCCCCGCGTCGGCAACAACCCGTTCTCCTCGGCCCAACCGGTCGAGCGGCCGATGCCGCGACCGCAGCCGCCGCGTCCCGGCGCCCCGCGCCCCGGTGCGGCGTCGCCGAGCAACATGCCGCCGCGGCCCAGCGCGATGCCCCCGGGGCGCCCGGCGCGCCCCGGCGGCCCACGCCCGGGCCCCGGCGGGCGCGGGCCCGGCGGGGGCGGTCGTCCGCCCGGTGCCGGTGGCGGCGGTTTCCGCGGCGGCCCGCCGCCCGGTGGCGGCTTCCGCGGCCGGGGCAGGCCCGGCCAGCGCGGCGGCACCGCCGGTGCGTTCGGTCGTCCCGGTGGTGCGCCGCGGCGCGGCCGCAAGTCCAAGCGGCAGAAGCGTCAGGAATACGACTCGATGCAGGCGCCCAGTGTGGGCGGTGTGCGGTTGCCGCACGGCAACGGTGAGACCGTCCGGCTGGCCCGCGGCGCGTCGCTTTCGGACTTCGCCGACAAGATCGACGCCAACCCGGCCGCGCTGGTGCAGGCGCTGTTCAACCTCGGGGAGATGGTGACCGCCACCCAATCGGTCGGCGACGACATCCTCGAGCTGCTGGGCGGCGAGATGAACTACAAGGTGCAGGTCGTCTCGCCGGAGGACGAGGACCGCGAACTGCTCGAGTCGTTCGACCTGACCTACGGCGAGGACGAGGGCACCGAGGAGGACCTGCAGGTCCGGCCGCCGGTGGTGACCGTCATGGGTCACGTCGACCACGGGAAGACCCGACTGCTCGACAGCATCCGCAAGGCCAACGTCGGGGAGGCCGAGGCCGGCGGGATCACCCAGCACATCGGTGCCTACCAGGTGTCGGTGGACTTCGACGGCGCCGAGCGGTTGATCACGTTCATCGACACCCCCGGTCACGAGGCGTTCACCGCCATGCGTGCCCGCGGTGCCAAAGCCACCGACATCGCGATCCTGGTGGTCGCCGCCGACGACGGTGTCATGCCGCAGACGGTGGAGGCGATCAACCACGCGCAGGCCGCCGAGGTGCCGATCGTGGTGGCGGTCAACAAGATCGACAAGGAGGGCGCGGATCCGTCGAAGATCCGCGGTCAGCTCACCGAGTACGGGCTGGTGCCCGAGGAGTTCGGCGGCGACACCCTGTTCGTTGACATCTCCGCCAAGCAGGGCACCAACATCGAGGCGCTCGAGGAGGCGGTGCTGCTCACCGCCGACGCCGCGTTGGACCTGCGGGCCAACCCCGACATGGAGGCCCAGGGGGTGGCGATCGAGGCGCATCTGGACCGCGGTCGCGGTCCGGTGGCCACCGTGCTGGTGCAGCGCGGCACCCTGCGGGTCGGCGACTCGGTGGTCGCCGGCGACGCCTACGGGCGGGTACGGCGCATGGTCGACGAGCACGGCGACGACGTCGAGGAGGCCTCACCGTCGCGGCCGGTGCAGGTGCTCGGCTTCACCTCGGTGCCCGGAGCCGGCGACAACCTGCTGGTGGTCGACGAGGACCGCATCGCCCGGCAGATCGCCGACAAACGCAACGCCCGCAAACGCAACGCGTTGGCCGCCCGCTCCCGCAAGCGGATCTCGCTGGAGGATCTGGATTCGGCGCTCAAGGAGACCAACCAGCTGAACCTGATCCTCAAGGGCGACAACGCCGGTACCGTCGAAGCGCTCGAGGAGGCGCTGCTGGGGATCGAGATCGACGACGAGGTGTCGCTGCGGGTCATCGACCGCGGCGTCGGTGGGATCACCGAGACCAACGTCAACCTCGCCTCGGCGTCCGACGCGATCATCATCGGGTTCAACGTGCGCGCCGAGGGCAAAGCCACCGAGTTGGCCAACCGTGAAGGCGTCGACATCCGCTACTACTCGGTGATCTACCAGGCGATCGACGAGATCGAGAGCGCGCTCAAGGGCATGCTCAAACCGGTCTACGAGGAGAAGGAGCTCGGCCGCGCCGAGATCCGCGCCGTGTTCCGGTCGTCGAAGGTCGGCAACATCGCCGGGTGCCTGGTCACCTCCGGGATCATGCGCCGCAACGCCAAGGCACGGTTGCTGCGCGACCACGTCGTGGTGGCCGGCAACCTCACGGTGGCCTCGCTGCGTCGGGAGAAGGACGACGTCACCGAGGTCCGCGACGGCTACGAATGCGGTCTGACGTTGACCTACTCCGACATCAAGGAAGGCGACGTCATCGAGACCTACGAGCTGGTCGAAAAGGAACGGGTCTAGCGGTGGCGGATCCGGCCCGGGCACGCCGGCTGGCCAAACGGATCGCCACCATCGTGGCGTCCACGATCGAGCAGGACATCAAGGATCCGCGGCTGGTCGGCGTGACGATCACCGACGCCAAGGTCACCGCCGACCTGCACGACGCCACCCTGTACTACACGGTGCTCGGGCGCACGCTCGACGACGAGCCCGACTACGCCGGGGTGGCCGCCGCGCTGGAGAGCGCCAAGGGGCTGTTGCGCACCACGGTCGGTGCCGAGACCGGGGTGCGGTTCACCCCGACCCTGGCCTTCGCCCGCGACACCGTGCCCGAATCGGCGCACCGGATGGAGGAGCTGCTCGCGGCCGCCCGCGCCGCCGACGCCGACCTGGCCCGGGTGCGCCGGGGCGCCACCCCCGCCGGCGACGCCGACCCCTACCGACCGGCACCCGGCTCGGACACCGACGTCGAGCCCGACGCGGATCCGGGGGTCGACCCCGGCGCCGCCGACGCGGCGCGGCCGGGCGAGCGATTCGACGGCCACGGGTGAGCGCACCGACCCGTCGTGACGTCGACGCGGCCGGCGCCGCGGAACTGGTGGCCGCCGCCGACACCGTCGCGGTCGCCTGTCATGTGCAGCCCGACGCCGACACCATCGGCGCCGGACTGGGGTTGGCCGCGGTCCTGGACCGCTGCGGCAAGACCGTGCAGGTCAGCTTCGCCGCGCCGGCGGAGCTGCCGCAGTCGCTGCGCTCGCTGCCCGGTGGGCGGCTGCTGGTGCCGGCCGAGGCGGTGCGCCGCGACGTCGACCTGGTGGTCACCGTCGACATTCCCAGCGTCAACCGGCTCGGCGGGCTCGGGGACCTCGCCGAGGCGGGCCGCGAGGTGCTGGTCATCGACCACCACCGCTCCAACCAGCGGTTCGGCACCGCCAACCTGGTCGACCCGACCGCCGACTCGACGACCATGCTCGTCGCCGACCTGCTCGACGCGTGGGGCCAACCCCTCGACACCGGCGTGGCCCACTGCCTCTACGCCGGGCTGGCCACCGACACCGGGTCGTTTCGGTGGGCCAGCGCCCGCGCCCATCGGCTGGCCGCGCGGCTGGTGGAGACCGGGGTCGACAACGCGGCGGTGAGCCGGGTGCTGATGGACACCCATCCGTTCGCCTGGCTGCCGATGCTGTCGCGGGTGCTGGCCTCGGCGCACTGCGATCCGGACGCGGCCGGGGGCCGCGGGCTGGTCTACGTCGTCGTCGAGCACGCCGAATGCGCGGCCGCGCGCGCCGAGG
This sequence comes from Mycolicibacillus parakoreensis, assembly GCF_022370835.2. Next base: position 2,532,582 of record NZ_CP092365.1, on the reverse strand, counting down.
AGATCGAGAGCATCGTCGACATCGTGCGCACCACCGCGGAGGCCGAGGTGGCCGCGGTGTTCAAGGAGGTCACCCCGCAGCGCTGGTCGGTGTCGCTGCGGGCGAAATCGGCGGTGGACCTGGCGACGGTGGCCGCCGGGTTCGGCGGGGGCGGGCACCGGCTGGCGGCCGGCTACACCGCGGCCGGTCCGGCCGACACCGTGGTGGCGGCGCTCGGCGCGGCCCTGCGCTGAACGGGCGGAGGCCATGACCGACCTGCCCCGGGCACCGGCCGCCCGGGAGATCGCCGCACTGGCCGTGCCCGCGCTGGGGGTGCTGGCCGCCGAACCGCTGTACCTGCTGGTCGACACCGCGATCGTCGGACGGTTGGGGGCGTTGTCGCTGGCCGGGCTGGCCATCGGGGGCCTGGTGCTGGCGGTCTTGGGGTCGCAGGCCACGTTCTTGTCCTACGGCACCACCGCGCGCGCCGCCCGCCGGTTCGGCGCCGGAGACCGCCCCGGTGCGGTGGCCGAGGGGGTGCAGGCCACCTGGCTGGCGCTGCTGATCGGCGTGGTTCTGGTCGCCGCGGTGCACCTCGGCGCCCCGGCGCTGGTGTCGGCGCTGGCCGGCCAACCCGACATCGCCGCGGCGGCGTTGGGATGGCTGCGGATCGCGATCTTCGGGGTGCCCGCGATCCTGGTGTCGCTGGCCGGCAACGGCTGGCTGCGCGGCGTGCAGGACACCGTGCGGCCGCTGTGGTTCGTCGCCGCCGGGTTCTCGTTGTCGGCGCTGGCCTGCCCGCTGCTGGTCTACGGCCTGCTGGGGATGCCGCGGCTGGGGCTGGCCGGTTCGGCGGTGGCCAACCTGGCCGGGCAGTGGCTGGCGGCCACCCTGTTCCTCGCCGCGCTGGTCGGCGAGCGGGCGGCGCTGCGCCCAAACGCCGCGGCGCTGCGGGCGCAGCTGATCCTCGGGCGCGACCTGGTGGTGCGCAGCCTGGCGTTTCAGGCCTGCTTCGTCTCCGCCGCGGCGGTGGCCGCCCGATTCGGCGCCGCCGCGCTGGCCGCCCACCAGGTGGTGCTGCAGCTCTGGACGTTTCTGGCCTTGGTGCTCGATTCGCTGGCGATCGCCGCCCAGGCGCTGGTGGGCGCGGCGTTGGGCGCCGGCGACGCCCGCCACGCCCGGACGGTGGGGGTGCGGGTCACCGCCTACTCGGGGATGGCGGCCGGCGCGCTGGCGGCGCTGTTGGCGGCGGGCGCGCCGATCCTGCCCGCGCTGTTCACCGACGACCCGGCGGTGCTGGCGACGATCGGGGTGCCGTGGTGGTTTCTGGTGGCCCAGTTGCCGATCGCCGGACTGGTGTTCGGTCTCGACGGGGTGCTGTTGGGCGCCGGGGACGCGGCGTTCATGCGCACCGCCACCGTGGTCAGCGCGGTGACCGGGTTTCTGCCGGCGGTCTGGATGTCGCTGGTGTTCGGCTGGGGGCTGGCCGGGATCTGGTCGGGGCTGACCGCGTTCATGGTGCTGCGGCTGCTGTTCGTCGGCTACCGGGGGCTGTCGGGGCGCTGGGCGGTGGTCGGCGCACGCGGATAGCGCCGCGGGTTCAGCGCACCTGCTCGCGTCCGCGGGCCAGCACCGCATCCCGACTGGCGGCCACGTCGGTGCCGCTGGTGCCGGCGAGCCAGCGCCGCGCCGAGGCGGCCTCGATCCACAGCCCGGCCCCGGTCTGGGCCTCGTCGATGCGGTGATAGGAGGCCAGCAGCGCGCGCACCGCCGCCTGGTTGTTGCCGACGATCGAGGCGGCGACACCGCGGGCGCTGGCCAGCAGTTCGGCGTGCGGGACCACCTCGGTGACCAGCCCGGCGCGCAGCGCCTCGGCGGCCGACAGGTAGTCGCCGGTCATGCTCATCCGGCGGGCCAGGCCCACCCCCACCTTCTGGGGCAGGCGCACACTGAGCCCCCAGGTCGGCAGAATCCCCACCCGGGCGTGGGTGTCGGCGAACCGGGCCTGCTCGGAGGCGATGAGGATGTCGCAGTACAGCGCCAACTCCAACCCGCCGGTCACCGCCGCGCCGTTGATCGCCCCGATCACCGGTTTGCTCAACTCCGGCCAGCGCGGCGAGATATCGGGCAGCGCGGCGCTGTCGCCGAGTTCCTTCAGGTCCAGGCCCGCACAGAACACCGGGTCGGCGCCGGTGAGGATGATGACGTCGACGTCGTCGTCGGTCTGCGCGTCGGCCAGGGCGCCGTAGAAGCGGTCCCGCAGCGCCGCGGAGAGCGCGTTGCGCGCCGCCGGCCGGTTCAGGGTCAGCGTGCGCACCCGGTCGGCGGTCTCGATCAGCAGGATGTCGTCATTCGGCGAGGGCATGACTTCACCGTAACCAGTGGTCGACCGCTCAGAGCCGCCGGGCGTCGGGATCGTCGGGCCGGCCCACCGGAAGTCGCAGCAGCGAGGAGCCCGGCTGCACGGTGTGCACAGCCGGGCGCAGCGCGGTGCCCGACACCGGCGGCTCGTCGGTGCCCAGGTTGCGGGCGTACCGCGGATGGCACCCCCCGGCGATCAACAGCCGAATGCGTGAACCGGCCGCGAACCGGTGGGCGATCGGATCCAGTTCCAGCCGCAGGGGCCCGGGCTCGCGGCCGGGGGCCAGCCGGCGGTAGCCGTCGCTGACGTTGACCGACCGACCGTCGGCGTGGACCTCCGAGACCCGGACGAACACGTCGGCGTGCGGGTTGTCGCTGGTGTGGACCAGCTCCACGACCGGGCTGCCGGTCACCACCAGGTCGCGGGAGAGCACCGCCCCGGTGCAGGAGAGCACGTCGTCACGGGAGGCCAGCCGGCGATCGTCGTGATAGCCGGCGTCGGGGGAGAGCAGCCGGCCCCCGACCGTCGGCGTGGGGTCGGCGGGATCGAACCGAAACGACAACGGCGCCTTGCCCTCCGGGGGCGCATCCTCCTCCAGGCGACCGGTGTGCAGGTAGAGCACCTTCTCGGTCTCGGCGGGCCGCCACTCGTCGGTCTCCACCCAGCCCGCACCGGTGACGAACACCCGCACCCGAGGGTGGCGTGCGGGGCGCTCCCGGCCGGCCAGGTGGGTGTCGAGCCAGGCCAGCGACTCCCGGCACACGGTGCGCAGCCCGGTGGTGAGCATCTGAGAGTGCGTCCACGGCCCGATCGTCAACCCGACGTCCACACCGCGCTCCCGCAGCCGGCGATACTGCGTCAGGGTCTGCGGCAAAAACAGGTCCTGCCAGCCGCTGAACAGCAGCACCGGCACCTGCACCCGGTCCAGGGCGGTGCTGACCCGCAGCGGCTCCCAGAACGGGTCGTCGGGGTCGGGGTGGGCCAGCCACGACTCGTACCAGGGGGCGCCGCGGCCCAGCATGGCCCGCCCCGCCGCCCCCAGCGGCAGCCGACCGGCGGTGCGTCGCACCCGCCGCCGGCCCCACAACAACCGCACCCGCCGCAGCCCCTCCTGGCGGGCCATCAGGTCACTCCAGCCCAGGAAGTCGTTGAGCGCGAACGCGCCGGTGCCCCACGAGGAGGCACTGAAGTCGTGCGGGCCGACCGCGATCACCGCGGCGGTCAACTCCGGGGGCGGATCGGTCAGCAGCGCCCACTGGGTGAAACCCAGGTACGACAGCCCCACGGTGGCGAACGACCCGGTGAACCAGGGTTGGCGGCGCAGCCAGGCGACGGTGTCGGCACCGTCGTCGACCTCGTGCGCCATCGGGGTGAACCGTCCTCCCGACCCGAACGTTCCGCGCACGCTCTGCAGCAGCACGTGATAGCCGCGCGCGGCGTAGATCCGGGCGAACACCTGCTGGAACGGAAAACCCCGCCCGTAGGGGCAGCGGACCAGCAGGGTGCCCACGGGATCGCGCCGCGGGGCGTAATGGTCGGCGACCAGTTCGACGCCGTCGCGCATCGGCACGGTCAGCCGCCGCACCAGGTAACCCCCGGTGGGTTTCGGCAGCCCCAGCAGTCGGCCCGTGACCCGGTCGCCGAGGCGCCGTGATGAAGTTACCGCCACCAGAACTTTCTACTAGAACTTGTAGTACGGAGAAAGCTCCTCGGCGCGTTGGCGGTTGGTGGCCAGGCAGTCGGGTTGGGGATTGGAGTAGATCGGCGAATAGAACACCGTCTGCTGGATCACCCCGTAGCTGGTTTTGAACGTCACCATGCAGGTCACCCACCAGCGGTCATTCCAGTCGGTGGGTTTCATCACCCAGTACTCGGCGGCCCGGTGACCGTTGATCGTGGTCTCGATCGCGTCGGCGGGCAGGGTCTGGTTGTAGGTGCGCCACATGATCGCCTCCACCGCCAACTGATAGTTGCCGGCGTCGTAGTGGCAGCGCATCGGCGTCTCGGGCTCCGGCGGGGTGTAGGCCAGCCCCAACCCCTCGATGACGTCGAACGGGATCTCCTCGCACGGTTCGAACGGCTTGGGATCGGTCAGCTTGGCGATCGGGCTCTTGATCGTCGTGGTCATCGGCGCGGCGGTCGAGCGCAACTGCAGCGTCGTGCGTTCGCCGGTCGCCGACGGGGTGTGCACCACCACCATCACCACCGCCAGCAGCAGCGCACCCAGCGCCGCACCCAGACGCACCTTGGCGATCATGACACCCCTTGTCTGTGCTGTGCCGAGACGCCGGCCGGACGCCTCTTTGCCGGGAGTGTACAAGTCGCCCCGACGACGCATCGGGAAAGCCGCCAACCTCGCCGGCGCCGCGCGAGCACCGGCGGCGGCGGTCGACGGTGCACCGTTACGCTGGGGAACTGTGGTGATGTGGCAACAGAGCGGAGAGGTCCAGCCCACCCTGTGGGCGATCGCCGATCTGCACACCGGACATGTCGGCAACAAGCCGGTCACCGAGTCGCTGTATCCGTCCTCGCCCGACGACTGGCTGATCGTGGCCGGCGATGTCGCCGAACGCACCGACGACATCCGCTGGTCGCTGGACCTGCTGCGCAAACGGTTCGCCAAGGTGATCTGGGTGCCCGGCAACCACGAACTGTGGACCACCGGCAAGGACCCGACGCAGATCTTCGGTCGTGCCCGCTACGACTACCTGGTCAACATGTGCGACGAGATGGGCGTCCTCACCCCCGAACACCCCTATCCGGTCTGGACCGAGCAGGGCGGGCCCGCCACCATCGTGCCGATGTTTCTGCTCTACGACTACACCTTCCTGCCGGCCGGGGCGACCAGCAAGGCCGAGGGTTTGGCGATCGCGCGGGACGCGGGCGTGGTGGCCACCGACGAGTTCCTGCTGTCGTGTGAGCCCTACGCCACCCGCGACGCCTGGTGCCGTGAGCGGGTGGCCGCCACCCGCAAACGCCTCGAACAGCTCGACTGGATGACCCCGACGGTGCTGGTCAACCATTTCCCGCTGGTCCGCGACCCCTGCGACGTGCTGTTCTACCCGGAGTTCGCGCTGTGGTGCGGCACCACCGCCACCGCCGACTGGCACACCCGCTACAACGCCGTCTGCTCGGTCTACGGCCACCTGCACATTCCGCGCACCACCTGGTACGACGAGGTGCGCTTCGAGGAGGTGTCGGTGGGCTATCCGCGGGAGTGGCGGCGACGCAAACCCTACCGCTGGCTGCGCCAAGTGCTGCCCGACCCGCAGTACGCGCCGGGCTACCTCAACGACTTCGGCGGCCATTTCGTCATCACCGCCGAGATGCGCGCCGCCTCCGAGCAGTTCCGCGACCGCCTGCAGCGCCGGCGGGCCCGATGACGACGACCTTGCTGGCGGCGGTGCTGCCCGCTGGGGTCGACGGCGCCGCGTTGGCCGCCGCCGAACGTTACGACGATCCGACCGAGCTGGCCGCACTGCCCGAGGAAGAACCGCTGATCGCCCGGTCGGTCGAGAAACGACGGCGCGAATTCATCACGGTGCGCGGTTGCGCCCGCACCGCGCTGGGCCAACTCGGGGTGCCGCCGGTGCCGATCCTCAAGGGGGAGAAGGGCCAGCCACGCTGGCCCGACGGCATCGTCGGCAGCCTCACCCACACCGCCGGCTACCGCGGCGCGGTGGTCGGGCGCGCCACCGCGGTGCGGTCGGTCGGTATCGACGCCGAACCGCACGGCGTGCTGCCCACCGGCGTGCTGGACGCGGTCAGCCTGCCCGCCGAACGCGACGCACTGTCGACGCTGCCCGGCGGCGTGCACTGGGACCGGGTGCTGTTCTGCGCCAAAGAAGCCACCTACAAAGCCTGGTTCCCGCTGACCGAACGCTGGCTGGGGTTCGAAGACGCCCACATCAGTGTCGACGTCGACCCCTCCGGGGACACCGGGAGGTTCACCTCCCGCATCCTCATCGACCCGGCGGCGCTGGCCGGCCCGCCGCTGACCGTGCTGCGGGGGCGCTGGGCGGTGGCCCGGGAGCTGGTGTTGACGGCGATCGTGCTGTGAGCCGCCGTTCGTCGCCGCCGGTCCTGCCCGGGCTGGTGATCGTGGACAAGCCGGCCGGGATGACCAGCCATGACGTGGTGGGCCGGTGCCGGCGACTGTTCCACACCCGCAAGGTCGGTCACGCCGGGACCCTCGACCCGATGGCCACCGGGGTGCTGGTGATCGGCGTCGACCGTGCCACCAAGATCCTCGGGCTGCTCACCGGCGACACCAAGGGCTACCGCGCCACCATCCGATTGGGCCAGACCACCACCACCGAGGACGCCGAGGGCACAGTGCTGGCCACCACGGCGGCCGCGCACCTGGACGCGGCGGCGATCGACGCGGCGATCGCCCGGCTGCGCGGCGAGATCGCGCAGGTGCCCTCGGCGGTCAGCGCGATCAAAATCGACGGCAAGCGCGCCTACCAGCTCGCCCGGGAAGGCCGGGAGGTCGAACTGGCCGCCCGCCCGGTGCGCATCGAGCGGTTCGACCTGCTGGATCTGCGCCGCGGCGCCGACACGATCGACCTCGACGTGGAGGTGCAGTGTTCGGCGGGCACCTACGTGCGCGCCCTGGCCCGCGATGTCGGGGAGATGCTCGGAGTGGGCGGACATCTGGTGGCGCTGCGGCGCACCCGATCCGGGCGGTTCGGCCTGGAGCAGGCCCGCACCCTCGAAGAGCTCACCGAGCACCCCGCGTTGAGCTACACCCTCGATGAGGCGTGCCTGGCGGCCTTCGCCCGCCGGGACCTCAGCGCCGCCGAGGCCGAGGCCGCCGGCCACGGGCGCGCGCTGAGCGCCGCCGGCATCGACGGAATCTACGCGGCCACCGCCGCCGACGGGCGGGTCATCGCCCTGCTGCGCGACGCCGGGGCGCGCACCACCTCCGTGGTGGTGATCCGGCCGGCGACGCTGTGAAACGGCGTGTGCGGGTATCCACCGAGACAAGATACGTTCGGTGCTGCATTTATCTGTCGGTGGGTTAGGGTGAGGCGACCAAGCCCCGCGCGGAAGGACCGACGATGGCGACCGGCGTCGAGGAGCAACCCGTGCGGCGCACCCAGGCCGAGCGCAGCGCGGCGATGCGCACCCGACTGCTCGACGCCACCATCGACTGCCTGGTCTCCTACGGCTACGCCGGAACCACCACCCCACGGATCGCCGAGATCGCCGGGGTCACCCGCGGCGCCCAGATCCACCACTTCCGTTCCAAGGAGGATCTCGTCGTCGCCGCGGTCGAGCATCTCGCACAACAGCGGGTGCAGAGCGCGATCCGTGAGGTCGGGCGGGTGCGCTCGAGTCCGGACCCGGTCGCCACGGTGTTGGAGTTCCTGTGGGAATCCCATCAGGGGCCGTTGTTCGTCGCGACCGTGGAGTTGTGGGTGGCCGCCCGCACCGACCGGGTACTCGCCGGGCACATCGCTCGGATGGAGCCGATCGTCAACAGCACGCTGATCGCGGCGATCGCGCAACTGATGCCCGACCATCCCGCGCAGAAAGAGATCCGCAACCTCGTCTACACCGCCATGGACGTGCTGCGCGGCATCCTGATCGCCGGGTTCGTTGACGGCGACACCGCGCGGACCCGGCGGCGCTGGGAGCGGGCTTGCGTCGACTTGACCGCGTCGATGGCCGAGACGCTCCCGGCGCTGTCAGCCGATCAGCCGGCTCGGAACAGGTAATCGTCGAGCCGGAAACTGCGGCTGCGCCACGCCACCTCAAGGGAGGTGGCCGGCCGCAGCGGCACATCGCCGTGCTTGTCGAAGTAGTAGCTGTTGGCCGCGGCGCAGGTGTCCTGCCAGAAGATCTGGCTGCGCCTGCGGCGCATCATCTCGGCGAAGAAGCGGTCGTGGGCCTCACGGGACACCTCGACATAGCCGACGCCGCGGTCCCGGGCGTGGTGCAGACAGCGCAGGATGTGATCGGTCTGCGCTTCGATAAGGTTGAAGTACGACGACCCGTTGTAGCCGTAGGGGCCGACCACCGAGAAATGGTTGGGGTAACCCGGCACGCTGACCCCCTGATAGGCCTGCAGCCTGTTCTCGTCCCAGAACGCGCCGAGTTCGACGCCGCCGAGTCCGCGCAGGGCGTAGGTGGGCATGTTGTCCGGATCCATCACCTTGAATCCGGTGGCGAAGATCAGCACGTCGAGGTCGTGCTGGGTGCCGTCGTCGACCCGCACGCCGCCGGTGTTGATCGCGCTGATCGGGGTGGTCTCCAAGAAGACGTTCGGCCGGTTGAATGTCGACAGATACGAATTGTGGAAGCTCGGCCGCTTGCAGCCCAGGCCGTAGCGTGGGGTGAGCTTGTCGCGCACCTGCGGGTCGCGGACCTGGCTGCGCAGATAGCGCTTCGCCAGCGCATGGCTGACCGGCAGGAACCGGGGGATCGCGCGCTGATAGTGCGCCGGAATGGGGAAGGTGAACTCGACGAACAGCTGGGCGGCCAGCCACGACCCCCACTGCGCGGCGGGAACCCGGTCGAGCAGCCATTGCACCGGGCGCGGCACGGCCACATCGGGTTTGGGTAGGCACCAGATCGGGGTGCGCTGAAACACCGTGAGGTGTTCGACGTCGGCGGCGATCGTCGGGATCACCTGCACCGCTGAGGCGCCGGTGCCGATGATGCCCACCCGCTTGCCCTGTAGCGACTGATCGTGATCCCAGCGGGCGGTGTGCATGGTGGTTCCGCCGAACTCGGTGGCGCCGGGGATATCCGGGATGACCGGCTGGGTCAGGATTCCGCAAGCGTTGATGACGAACCGCGCCGACAGTCGCTCACCGGCGGCGGTCGACAACCGCCAGAAGTTTCGATCATTGTCGAACTCCGCTGCGGTGACGGTGGTGTCGAACCGCAGCCGCGGGCCCAGACCGTACTTGTCCACGCAGTGGGTGGCGTAAGCCTTCAGTTCCTCGCCCGGAGCGTAGGTGCGCGACCAGTCGGCCCGCTGCTCGAAGGAGTACTGGTAGCAGAACGAGGGGATGTCGACGGCGATACCAGGGTAGGTGTTCCAATGCCAGGTCCCGCCCACGTCGTCGCCGGCCTCGAGGATCACGAAGTCGTCGAAACCGGCCCGGGTCAGCTTGATCCCGGCGCCGATACCGGCGAAACCGGCGCCGATCACAACGATCTCGTGGTCGATCGTCTGGTTGATTGTCTCGGCGTCGGATCGGGGAGCTGGCATCGACCTTCGCTTTCGTAATGCCGTGCGCCCCGGTAGGTATCTGCGGCGGGGCGCGGCGTCACGACCCAGGCAATCGAAACTGACGCCATTTGTCAATGGCAGGGATTTCGCGCGGGGGCCCTCAGAAACGCGCCGAAACCCGCCGAAACCCGCCCGCGATGCCCGGGCCCGCCCTGATTCGGCGACCGAACCGGCGCCCACGACGATTGCAAAGATACAGTCAGGTGTGTATGTTTTATATCGGTAACTCGCTGAAGGGAATGGGATGGCAAAAGGGGTGTACGTGGTCGGCGTCGGGATGACGAAGTTCGAGAAGCCGGGACGCCGGCAAAACGACGACGGCTCCGCCTGGGACTACCCGGACATGGCCCGGGAATCCGGGTCCAAGGCGCTGACCGACGCCGCCGTGGACTACCGCGAGGTGCAGCAGGCTTACGTCGGCTACGTCTACGGCGAATCCACCTCGGGGCAGCGGGCGGTCTACGAACTCGGAGTGACCGGCATTCCGGTGGTCAACGTCAACAACAACTGCTCCACCGGGTCCACGGCGCTCTACCTTGCGGCCCAGGCGATCCGCGGCGGGCTGGCCGACTGCACCCTGGCGCTCGGATTCGAGAAGATGAAACCGGGCTCGCTGGAGGCCTCCTACGACGACCGCGCCCAGCCGATGGACAAACACATCCTGGCGATGGCCGAGATCTCCGAGGTGCTGTTTCCGCCGGCGCCGTGGATGTTCGGCGCGGCCGGACGCGAGCACATGAAGTCCTACGGCTCCACCGCCGAGCATTTCGCCAAGATCGGCTACAAGAACCACCAGCACTCGGTCAACAACCCGTACGCGCAGTTCCAGGACACCTACACCCTGGAGGAGATCATCGATGCGCGGATGATCTACGACCCGCTGACCAAATTGCAGTGCTCACCGACCTCCGACGGCTCCGGGGCGGCGGTGCTCGCCAGCGAGGCGTTCGTTGACGACCATGGGCTGGCCGGGCAAGCGGTGGAGATCGTCGGACAGGCGATGACCACCGACTTCGCCTCCACCTTCGACGGCACCGCCAAGAACCTCATCGGCTACGACATGAACGTCCAAGCCGCCCAGCGAGTCTACGAGCAGTCCGGGCTCGGTCCGCAGGATTTCCAGGTCATCGAACTGCACGACTGCTTCTCGGCCAACGAACTGCTGCTGTATGAGGCGCTCGGCCTGTGCGGGCCCGGCGAGGCCCCCAAACTGATCGACGACAACGACACCACCTACGGCGGACGCTGGGTGGTCAACCCATCCGGTGGGCTGATCTCCAAAGGGCACCCGTTGGGGGCGACCGGACTGGCGCAGTGCTCCGAGCTCACCTGGCAGCTGCGCGGTGCGGCCGACAAACGCCAGGTCGACGGCGTCACCGCCGCCCTGCAGCACAACATCGGTTTGGGCGGAGCGGCCGTCGTCACCGCCTACCAGCGCGCCGAGCGCTGAGCCCGCCACAACCCGTCACAGACAAGAGGAGAAGGCTCATGGGACACATCGAAGCCACCAAGAACCTGTCGGTCAGCCCGCAGCCGCTGTGGAACACCATTTCCGACCTGTCCACCTGGGACAAGTGGTTCACCATCCACGAGAAGTGGCTCGAGGAGCCGCCGGCGAGCCTCAGCGAGGGCGCGACGTTGATCGCCAAGATCGTCATGCTGGGCATGGCCAACAAGATCGAATGGAAAGTCGAGAAGATCGACGCACCCCACAGCCTGACCCTGTCCGGTACCGGCATGGCCGGAGTGAAATGTGCCTTCACCTTCACCGTGACCCCCGACGGGGACGGGTCGGCGTTCCAGGTCGCCGGTGACTTCGAAGGTGCGCTGATCAAGGGCGCGTTGGGCAAGGCCGTGGAGAAGGACGGCGCCAAGCAACTCGACAAGAGCCTCGCGCAACTCGAGGCCCTGGCATCGGCGGCGGCCTGACCATGACCGACACCGCCACCGACGACGAGTTGGCGTTCGACGACAGCGGGTTGAACCGGTGGTCCGACGAGGACCGCTTCGAAGTCACCCGCGAACGGATCGTCGAGTACGCCGAGGCGACCAATGACCCGATCCCGGCGCACCTGGCCGGTGACGTCGCCCCGCCGGTCTTCGCGATCGTGCCGGTGTTCGAGTCGCTGTTGACCCCGGCCGTCGATGTCGCCCCGGTGGAGTTGATTCCCCGGGTCGTCCACGGCGAACAGGACTTCCACTTCCACCGCCCGATCCGGCCCGGCGACAAACTGGTCTCGCGCGCAAAGATGATCGGCTACGAGGGATTGGAGAACGGCACCCGGGCCGCGATCTACCTCGAATGTCGCACCGAGGACGGGGAACTGGTCAACGAGCAGTTTGTCACCACCTTCTTCCGGGGCCACGACGCCGGGAAGAAGATCGGCGAACTGAGCCCGGAGCACAAGTTCGATCAGGCGCTGATCGACCGGCCGCCGGTGGCCACCGTCGTGCAGCGCGTCGACGACGACCAGACGTTCCGCTATGGGCCGGCCGCCGGTGACCCGATGCCGATCCACCTCGATGAGGAGGTCGCCACCGACGCCGGGCTGCCGGGCATCATCGCGCACGGCCTGTGCACGATGGCGTTCACCTCGTGGGCGGTGCTCACCGAGGTCGGCGGATCGGACGTGAACCGACTCAAACGCTTGGCGGTCCGGTTCTCCAAGATGGTGCTTCCCGGTGACGACCTGCAGACCCAGATCTGGAAGGTCGGCTCCGCCGAGAACACCACCAGCTACGCCTTCCAGACCGCGCGCATCGGTGCCCCACCGGGACAACAGATGGCGATCACCGACGGCCTGGCCGTCCTCGCGGACTAGACGTTTCCACCAGATAAGGAGAACCCCCCATGGGAGTTTTGGACCGGCGCGTCGCCATCGTCACCGGCGCCGGGCGCGGAATCGGTCGCGAACACGCGCTGCTGTTCGCCCGCGAAGGCGCCGCGGTCGTGGTCAACGATGCCGGCGGCACCAACACCGGCGAGGGCGCCGACCCCGGGCCGGCCCAGCAGGTGGTCGACGAGATCATCGCCGCGGGGGGCCGTGCGGTGGCCAACACCGACAGTGTCGCAGACTGGAACGCGGCGAAGAACCTGGTCGCCCAGGCGGTCGACGAATTCGGCCGCCTCGACGTCCTGGTCAACAACGCCGGCATCCTGCGGGATGCGTTCATCGCCGGCATGGAGGAGTCGCAGTGGGACGCGGTGCTCGCGGTGCACCTCAAAGGCCACTTCGCGATGCTGCGCCACGCCGCCGAATACTGGAAGACCCAGTCGAAGTCCGGTGATCAGCCCAACGCCGCGGTGATCAACACCGCGTCGGGTTCGGGGGTGACACTGCCGAATGCCGGCCAGGCCAACTACGGGGCCGCCAAAGCCGGAATCGCGGCGCTGACCCTGATCGCCGCCGAGGAACTCGAGCGTTACGGGGTGCGGGTCAACGCGATCGCCCCGATCGCCCGCACCCGACTGACCCTGGCCACCCCCGGCATGGGTGCGTTGATGGCCGAACCCGATCAGGGTGAGGTCGACCTGTTCGCCCCCGCCAACATCTCGCCGCTGGTCGCCTACCTGGCGACGGAGAAATGCCCGGTCACCGGCGGGGTCTACGCCGTCCAGGGCGGGGCGATCTCGCGGCTGGCCGGCTGGCACGACACCGAGACCATCGAAACCGACGGGGTCTGGCAGATCGACGACATCGCCGCCCGGCTGCCCCAGTAGCCGACCGAGACGACAACAGGAGAACCGCAATGTTCGAGTGGTCTGAGACCGACATCATCATGCGCGACACCATGCGTGCGTTCATCGACAAGGAGATCCGCCCGCTTCAGGACGCCCTCGAAAGCGGTGAGAGCTCGCCGTATCCGATCGTGCGGAAACTATTCAGCGAGTTCGGGCTGGACGTGATGGCCGGCGAAGCGGTCAAAAACATGCTGGAGCGCCAGCGCGCCACGGCCGACGGCATGGCGACCACCGACACGGAGGAAACCGAGTCCGGCGGGCTCGGCGACATGGGCGGCCAGCTGTCGATGGCGGCGGTGCTGGTCTCGGAGCTCTCCGGGGTGAGCATCGGGCTGCTGTCCACGGTCGGGGTGAGCCTCGGCTTGGGTGCGGCGACGATAGCCACCCGCGGCACCCTGGCACAGAAGGAACGCTGGTTGCCCGAGCTGATGACGCTCGACAAGATCGCCTGCTGGGCGATCACCGAACCCGACGCCGGCTCCGACGCGTTCGGCGGGATGAAAACCTATGTCCGCCGCGACGGGGACGACTACATCCTCAGCGGACAGAAGACCTTCATCACCAACGGTCCCGACGCGGACGTGCTGATCGTCTACGCCAAACTCGACGAGGGGGAGCCGGCCGTCGACAAGCGCAACCGGCCGGTGCTGACCTTCGTTCTCGACGCCGGGATGCCCGGGCTCACCCAGGGCAAAGCCTTCAAGAAGATGGGCATGATGTCCTCGCCGACCGGGGAGCTGTTCTTCGACCAGGTACGGCTCACTGCGGATCGGCTGCTGGGGGAGACCGAACAGCACACCGGCGGCGACGGTCGGGAGAGTGCGCGGGCCAACTTCGTCGCCGAACGCGTCGGGGTCGCGTTGATGTCGCTGGGCATCATCAACGAATGCCACCGGCTGTGTGTGGACTACGCCAAAACCCGCACGCTGTGGGGCCAGAACATCGGTCAGTTCCAGCTGATCCAACTGAAGCTGGCGCAGATGGAGGTCGCGCGGATCAACGTGCAGAACATGGTGTTCCAGACGTTGGAGAAGCTGCAGCACAAAAAGATCCCCACCCTTGCCGAGGCGTCAGCGATGAAGCTGTACTCCTCGCAGGCCGCCACCGACGTGGCCATGGAGGCCGTACAACTGTTCGGCGGCAACGGCTACATGGCCGAATACCGGGTCGAGCAACTCGCCCGCGACGCCAAGTCGCTGATGATCTACGCCGGCAGCAACGAGGTGCAGATCACCCACATCGCCAAAGGCTTGCTGAACAGCTGATTTGACGATGATCACCCAACGAACGATGGAGTTCGCCGAGATCACGGCACCGGCGCTGGGCGTGCCCGGTGAGCGAACACCGGTGGCGTGTCCCCACGGCGACAGCGCCTGCGAATACCCACGCGCCCGGATGAGCCCGTCGTCCACGGAGAGGAGGCCGGCTCGGCACGCCCCGACAGAAAGGCCACAACGATGGCGAAAAATGTCACTGGCTTGCGCGGCACGGTGTGAGCATCGACCGTATCTGGCACAAGGGGCCGACGGCGTTCTTGGGCCATTACCCGGCCGGCACGCGCTCATCGGGGGTGCCGGGTTGAGTGGGCCGGATGGCGATCCCTGTCGCTCGATCGCTACCGCTGACCGCCAATGCGTCGTCGGCCGATTCAGATCCTCACCGACGTGCGGATGCTGCGCAACCCGATGTGGCGCGGGTTCTACTCGGACATGAGGCCGTTCACCAAACCTGATTTTCACCCTGATCAGGTCGACACCGATGCGTTGACGACCCACTGGCAGCGCGAGTTGTTCGGCGCCGACGGTGAATTAGTGGGCCATCTTCGGTAACGGGCACCGTCGGGCGAGCGACATCGCTACGAAACGCTTCGCAGCGTGACCGGTTCGCGAGTCGGGCCGGGATCGTCGCATGCGACGATGAGACCCATGACTGACTATTCGGCGATCCCTGCGGCCGGGTCGATCCCGATCGCGACGGTCACCGGCGACCCGGTGGTGCGGGTGGCGGCCACGGCCACCGTCGCCGACGTCGCCCAGGCGATCGTGCACGGCGAGGTCGGTGCGGTCGTGGTCGGCGTCGAGGAGCGGCCCACGGCGCTGGTCAGCGAACGCGACGTGGTCGCGGTGATCGCCGACGGCAAGGACCCGGCGGCGGTGCCGGCCGCCGAGGTGGCCAGCACGAACCTGATCTGGTGTGACGCCGAGACCACCGTCGACGAGGCCGCGGTGCGGATGATGAACCACTACATCCGCCACATCCTGGTGGAACGGGCCGGCGTGCTCATCGGGATCGTCTCGGCGCGCGACCTGCTCGGCGTCTACGGCGCCGACGCGAGAACCAATCCGCTGCCCTGACCTACCACGGGGATCAGCTGACCCAGATGGCTTGGGCGGCGGGGCTGCCCAGATCCACCGTGGTGTGGTTGCCGTCGGCGGCGTCGATGGCCACCGAGGTCATTCCGGCGAATTCGCGGCGGGTCAGCACCCGCAGTCGCGAATCCAGGCTGATGCCGACGTCGGCGAAGTAGCGCAGCATGTCCGGGTCGGCGTCGGAGATGCGGGCCACGGTCCCGGACTCGCCGTCCTGGCAGTCCCACAGCTGACGGGCCGGCGCCGAGGGCACCTGACCGTCGGCGGCCGGGATCGGATCGCCGTGCGGATCGCGGTCGGGGTAGTCCAGCTTGGCATCGATACGGGCCATCAGCCGATCGGAGACCGCGTGCTCGAGCACCTCGGCCTCATCGTGCACCTCGTCCCAGCTGTAGCCGAGTTCGTTGACCAGAAACGTCTCCAGCAGGCGGTGGCGGCGCACCATCGCCACCGCCGCACGCGAGCCCGCGGCCGTCAACGTCACCGCGCCGTACTTCTCGTGATCGACCAGCCCCTGATCGGCGAGTTTGCGGATCGACTCCGAGGCGGTGGACGCCGAGACCCCCAGTCGTTCGGCGAGCCTCTTCGTGCTGACCTTCTCCGCGGACCATTCCTGGGCGGTCCAGATGACCTTCAGGTAGTCCTGGGCGACCGCGGTCAGGTCATCGGCGTGATCTCCGGGGCTGTCGTCCCCGGGCTTGTCCCTGGCGGCCACGACCACGAGTCTAGGCAACTGCGCGCCGCGGCGAAGTCACCGGCGGTGTCTCGCGCGTCGCCGCGCGCATCGTAGGCTGACACCCGTGCAGCGATGGCGCGGACAGGATGAGATCCCCACCGACTGGGGGCGCTGTGTTCTGACGATCGGGGTGTTCGACGGTGTGCACCGCGGCCACGCCGAATTGATCGCCCACGCGGTGAGATCGGGCCGTGAACGCGGCATCCCGACGGTGCTGATGACCTTCGATCCGCATCCGATGTCGGTGGTCTACCCGGGCAGCCACCCCACCCAGTTGACCACCTTGACCCGGCGTGCCGAGCTGGTGGAGCAGGCCGGCATCGACGTGTTTTTGGTGATGCCGTTCACCCACGACTTCATGAAGTTGACCCCCGAGCGCTACGTCCACGAGTTGCTGGTCGAACGCCTGCACGTGGTGGAGGTGGTGGTGGGGGAGAACTTCACCTTCGGACGCAAGGCCGCCGGCGACGTGGCCACGCTGCGCCAGGCCGGGGCCCAACTCGGCTTCGCGGTCGAGGCGGTCTCGCTGGTCGCCGAACATCACCGCAGCGAGACCGTCACCTACTCCTCGACCTACATCCGCTCGTGCGTCGACGCCGGCGACGTCGTCGCCGCCGCCGAGGCGCTGGGCCGGCCGCACCGCGTCGAGGGCGTGGTGGTGCGCGGGGACGGCCGGGGTGCGACGCTGGGGTTCCCCACCGCCAACGTCGCCCCACCGATGCACGCGGCGATCCCCGCCGACGGGGTGTATGCCGCCTGGTTCACGGTGCTGGGCCCCGGTCCGCTGACCGGCACCGTCGTGCCCGGCCAGCGGTGCCGGGCGGCGGTCTCGGTCGGCACCAACCCCACGTTCTCCGGACGCAACCGCACCGTCGAGGCCTACGTGCTCGACGCCTCCGCCGATCTCTACGGCGAACACGTCGCCGTCGACTTCGTCGACCACCTGCGTGGCCAGCAACGTTTCGACTCGGTGGAGGCGCTGGTGGCCGCCATGGAGATCGACACCGCCCGGGCCCGAGAGATCCTCGTCGCCGATTGAGCGAATTCGGCCACGACCGCACGCCGGTGTTAAACTGCCCGACGGCGTGCGCTGCGGTTCGCGGTGGCCGCGCCCGCGTTGATTGATCGCGAACCGACCGATGGAGAGATTGTCGTGGCGCTGACCGCCGAGCAGAAAAAAGAGATCCTCACGAACTACGGGCTGCACGAGACCGACACCGGCTCGCCCGAGGCCCAGGTGGCGCTGCTGACCAACCGGATCATCGGGCTCACCGAGCACCTGAAGACCCATAAGCACGACCACCACTCGCGCCGGGGGCTGCTGCTGCTGGTGGGGCGGCGGCGCCGGCTGCTCAAATACGTCGCCGACGTCGACGTCAAGCGGTACCGGTCGCTGATCGAACGGCTGGGGCTGCGTCGCTGACCCGACGCCCTCGGCCACCGCGACGGTGTCCGGCGCTCGGGCTGGCCGCGCTGCTGGCGTCGGTCGGCGCGATGATCGGCTGCGCACCGGCCGGCGACGTCGCCGACCTGCAGGTCGACGACTGCCTGGCGATGGGCGGCACCGCCGACCAGCCGCGCGTGGAGAAAGCCGAATGCGGCAGTGCCGCGGCCAATTTCAAGGTAGTCGCCACCGCCACCAGCGCCGACGAGTGTCCGGTTGACGTCGACTCCACCTACTCGCTGCGGGATTCGTTCAACCGCTCCGCGGGCACCCTGTGCCTCGACATCGACTGGGTGCTCGGCGGCTGCATGAGCGTCGATCCCCAGCACGACACCGACCCGGTCCGGGTCGACTGCGCCGACACCGCGGTGCACCCGCGCCAGCGCGCCACCCAGATCCTCACCGCCGCGAACGGTCCGTTCGCCGCTGATCAGTGCGCCAGCGGCCTGGGCTACACCTACAGCGAACGCGGTTTCACCGTCTGTGTCGAGAACCTCGGCTGACCGGGGTGCTGCCGGCGTGGGGCCGGCGTGGGGCCGCCGTGTAGAGTAAGGGCGTCCTGCGCCGCGCGGCGCAGGACGATCGGTGCGGTTCGCGCAGCCTGCGCACACCGTTCCGGCGTGTCACCACGACGGCTGCACACCTGTCTACGGGCGGTCTTCGGTAGTGGCTGCCGGGCTCCCCACCACGGGGCAGGTCGGCCGCTTCGATCGACGGCCGTGGCCGCATTCCGATGGCAGCCGCCCGCCGGCCCGCAAGGGCGGCGGTGACGGCGCGAAACCACCTGAATCAATCCCAGAGAGGCTGTACGGACACCTATGTCTGTCGCTGAAATCGACCCCGGCGTCTTCGAATCCACCGCCACCATCGACAACGGGAGCTTCGGCACCCGCACCATCCGTTTCGAGACCGGTCGGCTGGCCCAGCAGGCCGCCGGCGCCGTCGCCGCCTACCTCGACGACGAGACCATGCTGCTCTCGGCGACCAGCGCCGGCAGAACCCCCAAGGACCACTTCGACTTCTTCCCGCTCACCGTCGACGTCGAGGAGCGGATGTATGCCGCCGGGCGCATCCCGGGGTCGTTCTTCCGCCGGGAGGGGCGTCCGTCGACCGACGCGGTGCTGACCTGTCGGCTCACCGACCGTCCGCTGCGCCCCTCGTTCGTCGACGGCCTGCGCAACGAGGTCCAGGTCGTGGTGACCGTGATGAGCCTGGACCCCAATGATCTGTACGACGTGGTGGCGATCAACGCCGCCTCGGCCTCCACCCAGCTGGCCGGGCTGCCGTTCTCCGGGCCGGTCGGTGCGGTGCGGGTGGCGCTCATCGACGGCACCTGGGTGGCGTTCCCGACCGTGGAGCAGCTGGGCCGCGCGGTGTTCGACATGGTGGTGGCCGGACGCAAGGTCGACACCGCCGAGGGCTCCGACGTGGCGATCATGATGGTCGAGGCGGAAGCCACCGACAACGTCATCGAGCTCATCGACGCCGGCGCGCAGGCGCCCACCGAGACCGTGGTGGCCGAGGGGCTGGAGGCGGCCAAGCCGTTCATCGCCGTGCTCTGCGCCGCCCAGCAGGAGCTGGCCGATGCGGCAGCCAAACCCACCGGCGAGTTCCCGCTGTTCCCCGCCTACGGCGACGACGTGTACCACTCGGTCGCCTCGCTGGCCACCGACGAGTTGGCCGCCGCGCTGAGCATCGCCGGAAAGACCGAACGCAACGACCGTACCGACGAGATCAAAGCCGAGGTCGCCCAACGGCTCGCCGCGACCTATGAGGGCCGGGAGAAGGAAGTCAGCGCCGCATTCCGTTCGCTGACCAAAAAGCTCGTGCGCCAGCGCATCCTGACCGACCACTTCCGTATCGACGGCCGCGGGGTCACCGACATCCGGGCGCTCTCCGCCGAGGTGGCGGTGGTGCCGCGGGCCCACGGCAGCGCGCTGTTCGAGCGTGGCGAGACCCAGATCCTGGGCGTGACCACGCTGGACATGGTCAAGATGGCCCAGCAGATCGACTCGCTGGGCCCGGAGACCAGCAAGCGCTACATGCACCACTACAACTTCCCGCCGTACTCGACCGGCGAGACCGGCCGGGTCGGCTCGCCCAAGCGCCGCGAGATCGGCCACGGTGCGCTCGCCGAACGGGCGCTGATGCCGGTGCTGCCCAGCGTCGAGGAGTTCCCCTACGCCATCCGTCAGGTGTCGGAGGCGTTGAGCTCCAACGGCTCCACCTCGATGGGCTCGGTCTGTGCCTCGACGCTGTCGCTGCTCAACGCCGGGGTGCCGCTGAGGGCGCCGGTGGCCGGCATCGCGATGGGTCTGGTCTCCGACGACGTGGAGATCGACGGCACGACCGAGCGCCGCTTCGTCGCGCTGACCGACATCCTCGGCGCCGAGGACGCGTTCGGCGACATGGACTTCAAGGTGGCCGGCACCAAGGATTTCGTCACCGCCCTGCAGCTGGACACCAAGCTCGACGGCATCCCGTCGCAGGTGCTGGCCGGGGCCCTGAGCCAGGCCAAAGAAGCGCGGCTGACGATCCTGGACGTGATGGCCGAGGCCATCGACGAGCCGGATGAGATGAGCCCGTACGCGCCGCGGGTGACCACCATCAAGGTGCCGGTGGACAAGATCGGTGAGGTGATCGGGCCCAAGGGCAAGATCATCAACTCGATCACCGAGGAGACCGGCGCCCAGATCTCGATCGAGGACGACGGCACCGTGTTCGTCGGCGCCACCGACGGCCCGTCGGCGCAGGCCGCGATCGACAAGATCAACGCGATCGCCAACCCGCAGCTGCCCAAGATCGGGGAACGGTTTTTGGGCACCGTGGTCAAGACCACCGACTTCGGGGCGTTCGTGTCGCTGTTGCCCGGGCGTGACGGTCTGGTGCACATCTCCAAGCTGGGCCGCGGCAAACGCATCGCCAAGGTCGAGGACGTGGTCACCGTCGGCGACAAGCTGCGGGTGGAGATCGCCGACATCGACAACCGCGGCAAGATCTCGCTGGTGTTGGTCGCCGAAGACGCCGCCGATGGCGCGCCCGCCGATGCCGCCGCCGCCGACAGCTGACAGCGACGCGGCCAGCGGCGGGATCCGTCGCAGCACCCTCAACGGGTTACGGGTGGTCACCGAGCACCTGCCGGGAGTGCGGTCGGCCTCGGTCGGGGTGTGGGTCGGCGTCGGCTCGCGCGACGAGGGCACCACTGTGGCCGGGGCCGCGCACTTCTTGGAACACCTTCTGTTCAAGGCGACCCCGAGCCGCACCGCCGCCGACATCGCGGTGACGATGGACGCCGTGGGCGGGGACCTCAACGCGTTCACCGGCAAGGAGCACACCTGCTACCACGCCCACGTGCTCGACACCGACCTGGCGCTGGCAGTGGAGGTGGTCGCCGATGTCGTGCTCAACGGCCGCTGCGCCACCGAGGACGTGGAACTCGAGCGTGACGTGGTGCTCGAGGAGATCGCGATGCGCGACGACGATCCCGAGGACGCGCTGGGGGACCTGTTCGCCGGCGCGTTGTTCGGCGATCACCCGATCGGACGACCGGTCATCGGCACCACCGCCTCGGTGTCGGCGATGACCCGCGCGCAGCTGCACTCGTTTCACCGGCGCCGCTACACCCCGGAGCGCATGGTCGTGGCGGTCGCCGGCAACGTCGACCACGCCGAGGTGGTGGCCCTGGTGCGCCGGCACTTCGGGGCGCGGCTGACCCGGGGGCGCCGCCCGGTCGGCCCCCGTAAGGGCACCGGCCGGGTGCCGGGGCGCCCGGGCACCGTGGTGTCGCACCGGGACGGCGAACAGACCCATCTGGCGCTGGGGGTGCGCGCACCGGGGCGGCACTGGCCGCACCGATGCGCCCTGTCGGTGCTCAACACCGCCCTCGGCGGCGGGCTGAGTTCGCGGCTGTTCCAACAGGTTCGCGAATCCCGCGGGCTGGCCTACTCGGTGTACTCGGCGGCGGAGACGTTCGCCGACAGCTCCGCGCTGACCGTCTACGCCGCCTGCCAGCCGGAACGGTTCGGCCAGGTCAGCGCCGTCATCGCCGACATCGTCGACCAGGTCGTCACCGACGGGCTCACCGACGCCGAATGCGCCACCGCCAAGGGGGCGCTGCGCGGCGGGCTGGTGCTGGGCCTGGAGGACTCCGGCTCGCGCATGCACCGGCTGGGCCGCCACGAGCTCAACTACGGACGGCACCGGGGGCTGGCCTCGACCCTGCGCCAACTCGACCGGGTCTCGGTGGCCGAGGTCAACGCCGTGGCCCGCCGGCTTTTGGGGCAGCGCTACGCGGTGGCGGTCCTCGGCCCGCACCGGTCGGCGCGCTCCCTGCCGGCGCCGTTGCGCCGGCTCGCCGGCTGAGACCAGACTGGGGCGGTGATGTTCGGAATCGGGGATCTGCGAATTCCGATCGCCGCGGCACCGATGGCCGGCGGCCCCAGCACCGTCGACCTGGCCGTCGCGGTCGCCGAGGCCGGCGCGCTGGGGTTCGTGGCCGGCGGCTACGTCAGCGCCGCGCGGCTCGCCGACGACCTCGCCGCGGTCGCGGGCCGCAGCACCGCCCCGATCGGGGTGAACCTGTTCGTCCCGCAGCCCGGCGCGCCGGCATCGGCGGCGTTGGACCGCTACGCCGAGGCGTTGGCCCCGCTGGCCCACCACTACGGCACCCGGGTGGGCGCCACCGCCCCCGACGACGACGGCTGGTCGGAGAAACTCGAGGTGGTGGCCGCCGCGCGACCCGCGGTGGTGTCGTTCACCTTCGGCACCCCGGCGCGTGAGGTCCTCACCGACCTGGCCCGCCGCGGCATCTGGACGCTGGTCACGGTGACCTCGGTGGACGAGGCCGCCGCGGCGGTCGACGCCGGGGCCGGCGGGCTGGTGGTGCAGGGCCCCGGCGCCGGCGGGCACCGCGGCACCTTCGACCCCGCGGCCGATCCCGGCACCCAACCGCTGGCCGAACTGCTGGCCGCGGTCACCGCCGCACACGCGGTGCCGGTGATCGCCGCCGGTGGGCTCGCGACGCCCGCCGACGTGGCCGCGGTGCGGCGCGCCGGTGCCCGCGCCGCCCAGGTCGGGACCGCGCTGCTGCTCGCCGACGAGGCCGGCACCAACCCGGTGCACCGCGGCGCACTGCAGGCTCGGCGCGCGCAGGCCACGGTGGTCACCCGGGCGTTCTCCGGACGCTGGGCACGCAGCCTGGTCAACGGCTTCACCGACCGTCTCGGTGCGCTCGCACCGGCGGCGTACCCGCAGGTCAACCAGATGACCGGGCCGATCCGCCGGGCGGCGGTGGCCGCCGGCGATCCGGACGGCACCAATCTGTGGGCCGGGGTCGCCCACGCCGCGGTGCGCGGCGGGCCGGCCGCCGAGATCGTCGCGTCGCTGGCCGGTTAAAGCGTGTCGAACAACTCTGCTGAGTGTTCGTCACCGCCCTTCTCGGGCGTCGTCGGTTCAGGCTGCTGGTGCGGCGTGAACGTCAGTTCCCGCGTCAACCAGGCTGGTTTCACCGGCACGCGAAGGGTGCTGGTCAGAGCCGTCCGGTCGGCGGGCGTTGGTGGCCCGGCCTCCTGCTTGGGGGTCCGGGGATCGTGGTGGGTCATGATGGGTTTGGCCCCACCGGGCCAGGTTGACCGCAGCGTTGGTGTCACCATCTAGGGTGTGACCTTGTGGGCAGGTGAATACCCGCTCAGCCAGGGTCAGGTCGGTGCGCCGGTCACCGCAGGTCGAGCGGAGTTGGCTGGAGGGATACCAGCGGTCGGCCTCGATGACCTGGCCGCCGCGCCATGCCTGTTTGTAGTGCAGTTGGCGGGCGAATTCGGCCCAGCCGGCGTCGGAGATGGCGCGGGCGAGTCGGTGGTTGCGCAGCATCGCGGCTACATGCAGGTTCTCGATGACGAGCCGGTCGTGGCGGCGACGACTAATGCGGTCAGGCCCCGATCAACCCCGACCCAGCCCTCGCCATCGGCGATGTGTGCGGGTGGGTGCTGGTGGGCCGGGTGTAGGTCGGCGGCTTCGCTGTTCACCGATACCCACCAGCGGCCCGCACGCTGGGTGACGGTGGCGAACAGAATCTTGGCCCGGCCCCAAGCGAGCATACGGCGTAGCCGGCGGGTGTCGTCGTGTTTCCTGATCCCCAGCCAAATCGCCCTGCTCCTACACAGACTCGATCAGAGCCAGTTGTTCGACACGCTTTAGGCCGGACCGCAGAGCGCGGCGGCCGCGGCCTGCGGCAGCAATCCCGCCGCGGCCAGGCGCAGGCCCACATCGCGCAGCCGCGGCTGGCGGGCCACCGCGGCGCGGTACTCGGTGTGCGCCTCGGTGATTCGCCCCGAGCGGGCCAGCAGCACGGCCCGCCAGAGCGGGGCCTCGGGGTTGTCGGCGCCCAGCATCGGCTCGACGGCGCGGGTGCCGGCGGTGACCGCGTCGACGAGGCGGGCCGGCAACTGCGCGGCCCCGTCGATGACCAGCCCGAACGCGGCCCCCACCGCGGCGGCACCATCGTGGCGCTCCAGCAGCCGGGCCAGATCGGTGATCGGGTCGGCGCTGTCGTCGACGCGCAGATCCACCAGCACCTGATCGTGCGGCGCCGGCCCGCGCACCCCGCTGACCACCACCAGCGCAGCCGACTGGCATCCGCGCAGATCGCCCCCGGCGTCCTCACCGGCGCGCAGCGCCGCCCACAGGCGCCGGGCCGGGTCGTCGTGGTCGGGGGCGGCCACCGCGGCCGCCATCGCCTCGAGCACCGCCTCGGAGGTCAACATGTTGCCCTGCACGCACCAGCCGTCGCCGGTGCGGTGGCCGGCGGCCGGCAGGCACCGCGCCCCGGTGTGCACCGCGGTGGCGCCGGAGGCGTCGATCATCGCCACCTGGCGCAGGTCGCGGACGTCGTCGGCGGCGACCAGCGTGCGCAGCGCCGCAGCGGCCCCGCTGCCGGCGTCCAGCGCCGCCAGGCCGCGCGGCCCGTAGCCGCGGTCGGGGACCGCCTGGGTCGCCACCGCGCCGACCCCGGCCTGCGCCCACGGCACCACGGCGCCCACCGCCAGGTAGTGCGACTGCACCGCCACCCCGAACCCGCCGGTGGCCGGGTCGTGCAGCAACACCGAGTAGGTCATGGCCCCGATTGTCCCAACGCCACCTACGCTCAGTGGTGCCGGCCGGGCGGCGACCGGCCCGACACCCACCGGAGACCGACCATGACCCGACCCGACGGCTCCCCACACGGCTGCGGGCCCCACGATGCCGGGGACTCGGTGGATGCCGGCCCCCTCGCCCCGCCGTTGCTGGAGGAGACGATCGGGCAGGTCGTGGCGCGCGTCGCCGCGGCCACCCCCGACGCCGAGGCCCTCGTCGACGTCGCCGCGGGCCGGCGGTGGACCTATCGGCAGCTCGCCGCCGAGACCGACCGGCTGGCACGGGCGTTGATGGCGCTCGGTGTGCAGCGCGGCGACCGGGTCGGCATCTGGGCGCCCAATTGCGGTGAGTGGGTGGTGGTGCAGTACGCCACCGCCGCCATCGGCGCCATCCTGGTGACCGTCAACCCGGCCTACCGCACCGACGAATTGGCTTTTGTGCTCAACCAGTCCGGGGTGGAAACCCTGGTGGCCGCCACCGGGTTCAAACGGTCCGACTATGCGGCGATGATCGCGCAGGTGCGTCCGCGGTGCCCGCAGTTGCGGGAGGTGATCTTCGTCGGCCAGCCCAGTTGGGCGGCGCTGCTCGACGGCGCCGCGCGGGTCCCGGGGGCGCGACTGCGCACACGTCAGGCCGAGTTGCGTTGCCGCGACCCGATCAACATCCAGTACACCTCGGGCACCACCGGTTTCCCCAAGGGCGCCACCCTGTCGCACCACAACATCGTCAACAACGGGTTCTTCGTCACCGAGCTGATCGGGTTAGGACCGGCCGACCGGCTGTGCGTTCCGGTGCCGTTCTACCACTGCTTCGGCATGGTGATGGGTAACCTCGGCGCGCTGAGCCACGGGGCCACGGTGGTGATCCCGACCGCCGGGTTCGACGCCGGGGCCACCCTCGCCGCCATCGACGCCGAACGCTGCACCGCGGTCTACGGGGTGCCGACGATGTTTGCGGCGCTGCTGGATCACCCCGTCCTGCCCGAGGCCGACGTGTCGACGTTGCGCACCGGGATCATGGCCGGCGCGGTCTGTCCGGCGCCGTTGCTGACCCGCTGTGTCAGCGAACTCCACCTGCAGGACCTGGCGATCGCCTACGGGATGACCGAGACGTCGCCGGTGTCGTGCCAGAGCCGGTCCGGCGACGCCCCGGAGCGGCGCAGCGCCACCGTCGGCCGGGTCCACCCGCACCTGCAGATCAAGATCGTCGACCCGATCAGCGGTGCGATCGTGAAGCGCGGCCGGCCGGGGGAGTTCTGCACCCGGGGCTACTCGGTGATGCTGGGCTACTGGGGCCAGCCCGACGCCACCCGCGCGGCCATCGACGACGACGGGTGGATGCACTCCGGGGATCTGGCGGTGATGGGCGAGGACGGCTACTGCGCCATCGTCGGCCGGCTCAACGACATGGTGATCCGCGGCGGGGAGAACCTCTACCCACGCGAGATCGAGGAATTCCTGCTCACCCACCCCGACATCGCCGACGTCCAGGTGGTCGGTGTGCCCGACGACACCTACGGCGAGGAACTCTGCGCCTGGCTGCTGATGAAGCCGGGCCGCCCGGCGCTGGACGCGCCCGGACTGCGCGAGTTCGCCGCCGACCGGTTGGCCCACCACAAGATCCCCCGCTACGTCGAGGTCGCCGACGCGTTTCCGATGACCGTGACCGGCAAAATCCGCAAAACCGAGCTGCGCCGACGCAGCATCGCGCTGCTGGGTCTGGCCGACCCCACGCCGGTCGGGGAGGTCTCGCCGCACCGCGCGAGGCTTCCCGGAACCCGACGCCCGGGCTATACTTAAAAAACATATTTGTCCATCAACGAGACAAACCACATTGTTTTGTAAAGTTGGAGGCTGGGATGCTCACCGCGAACCCGCGCGAACCCGAGACCCACATCGCCGAACGGGACATGGCGTCGGACCACGAACACATCGTGTTGCAGGCCCGCGACGTCCGCTTCGACTGGGCCGGGCTGCCGGTGCACTACGTGCCCGGCGAACCGTTCGCCACCCACTTCTGCAACGTGCTGCACCTGCTGCTGCCGGCCGGCGAGGAGTTCTTCGTCGAGGTGTTCAAACAGGCGCTGCCGCTGATCCACGACGACCAGCTGCGCCTCGACGTGCAGGGCTTCATCGGCCAGGAGGCCATCCACTCCCAGGCACACGCCGGGGTCGTCGACCACTTCAACGCCCACGACATCGATTTGTCGCCGTTCACCGACCAGATCCGTTGGCTGTTCGAGAAGCTGCTCGGCGACCGGCCCCATTGGAGCGTGCGCCGGCAGCGCAACTGGCTGTTGGAACGGGTCGCCCTGGTCGCCGCCATCGAGCACTACACCGCGATTCTGGGTGAATGGATCCTCAACACCCCCGAACACGATGCGATCGGCACCGACCCGGTGATGCTCGACATGCTGCGGTGGCACGGCGCCGAGGAGGTCGAACACAAGGCGGTCGCCTTCGACGTGATGAAGCACCTGCGCGCCGGCTTCCCGCGGCAGGTGCGCACCCAGCTGCTGGTCACCCCGCTGATCCTGCTGCTGTGGGTGCGCGGGCTGCGGTTCATGTACTCGGTGGACCCGCAGTTGGCGCCGGGCACCCGGCCGCGCTGGCGGGACTGGTTCGCCTCCGCACGCCGCGGGCTGGTGCCGGCCCCGTGGCGGTTCCTGCGCGTGATCGGCGCCTACTACCGGCCCGGCTTCCACCCCTCCCAGCTCGGCGGCGTGGACCAGGCCGTCAACTACCTGGCCGTCTCCCCGGCGGCCCGGGCCGCCCACTAAGGAGCGCCGATGATCGACGACGCACCCACCGCGCCGCCGCAGACCCCGCCGACCGAGGCCTCCCAGGTGAGCGCCTCCGACGGGGTCAGGTTGGCCGTCTACCGCTACACCGACATCGACCCGGGCCGCCCGACGATCCTGGCGATCCACGGCTACCCGGACAACCACCACGTCTGGGACGGGGTGGCCGCCGAGCTGATCGCCGCCTACCCGGATCGCTTCAACGTCGCCGCCTTCGACGTGCGCGGCGCCGGCGCCTCGACCGCGCCCGCCGAGCGGTCCGCCTACCGGTTCGGGCAGCTGCTGGACGACATCGGCGCGGTCATCGCCGATCTCGGCGTCGAGCGGGTGCATCTGCTCGGCCACGACTGGGGCTCGATCCAGGCCTGGGCGGCGGTCACCGACGCGACGTTGAGCACCGCGATCGCCTCCTGCACCTCGATCTCGGGGCCGCACCTGGACTATGCGGGCCGATTCTTGCGGTCGGCGCGCA
Source organism: Mycolicibacillus parakoreensis (assembly GCF_022370835.2). The sequence goes on along the minus strand of NZ_CP092365.1, from coordinate 2,504,301 downwards.
CCCCGCGCGCCCTCGCCGACGTGCTCACCCAGGGGCTGGCCTCCGGCTACATCGGGTTGTTTTTGACCCCGCGGTTGCCCGAGGCGCTGTTCGGCTCCGGTCTCGGGCAGCGGGTCATCGCGGCGATGGACCGGATCGGGCGCAGCAGCACCCGCACCCGCCGCGCCCCGACACCCCGCACGCGAAACGACTACCTCAACGGGCTGAACCTGTACCGGGCGAACATGCCCGCCCCGCTTGTCAGTCCGGCCGCGGCGCTGCCGGACACCACGGTGCCGGTGCAGGTTCTGGTGCCGCGCAAGGATATCTTCGTCACCCCCGCCCTGCAGCGGTTCACCGGAGCCGTCCCCGACGGCGGTCGGGTCGTGCCCATCGAGGGCGGTCACTGGGTGATCACCGCACGTCCCGACGTGATCGCCCGGCTCACCGCCGAGTGGGTCGATCGGACCGTCGCGGGCACCACCCCGGCCGGGCCGACACAGGTGCGCCCCGGGCGTCGCGACCCGGCCGGCAAACTGGCGCTGGTCACCGGCGCCGGGGCCGGAATCGGCCGGGCCACCGCGGTGGAGCTGGCCCGCCAGGGTGCGCGCACCGTCCTCGTCGTCGACCGGGACGGCAATGCAGCCGAACAGACCGCGGCCGCGGTCCGCGCCACCGGTGCCGGCGCCGCGGTCTACCAGGTCGACGTCACCGACGATGCCGCGGTCGGCGAGCTGGCCGCGCGGGTCAACGCCGAGCACGGCGTGGTCGACATCCTGATCAACAACGCCGGAATCGGCATGGCGGGAAGGTTTTTGGAGACCAGCCCGGAGAACTGGGACACGATTCTGGCGGTCAACCTGCGCGCGGTGCTCAGTGGCAGCCGGGTCTTCGCCGAGCAGATGGTCACCCGTGGGGAGGGCGGGACCATCATCAACGTCTCCAGCGCCTCGGCGTATCTTCCGTCGAAGGCGATGGTCGCCTACAGCACCACCAAGGCCGCGGTGCTGGCGTTCAGCGAGTCACTGCGCGCCGATTTGGCCGACGACGGCATCACCGTCACCGCGGTCTGCCCGGGGTTCGTCAACACCAACATCGCCAGAAGCACCGTCTACGCGGGCCTCTCGGCGGAGGCGCAGCAGCGGGCCCGCGAGAAGGCCGACGCGGTCTACCGGCGGCGCAACTACACCCCGGAGGCGACCGCGAAGGCGATCGTCAACGCGGTGCGCACCGGACCGGCGGTGCTGCCGATCGCCGCGGAATCGCGGGTCGCCTACGCGATGCGGCGGATCAGCCCGGCGGCGATCCGGCTGCTGGCGCGGATGGACATCCGCCAGACCTGATCAGATCTGACGAGGGGCAACACGGTGTCACAACCGCTCTGGGACAGTCGACCGAGCGACCTGTACGGCCGCCGGAAACGCGACCGGCTCTACACCGCATTGAGCGGGCTCGGCGCGCTGTTCGCCGGGGTGACCGCGGTGTCGCGGTGGGATCCGGCGAAGGTCACCCCGGTGCCGCGCACCCGCACCGCCGTGGTCACCCGGCGCGAGATGCTCGCCCCCGACGTGGTGGCGTTGACGGTGGCCGACCCCGACGGGGCGCTGCTGCCGGCGTGGACGCCCGGTGGCCACATCGACGTCCGGCTGCCGTCGGGCCGGCGCCGACAGTACTCGCTGTGCGGTGAGCCGGGCCGGCGCCTCGACTACCGGATCGCGGTGCGGCGCATCGCCGACGGCAACGGTGGCTCGATCGAGATGCACGACGCCTACGCCGAGGGCGATACCCTACGGTTCGAGGGGCCCCGCAACGCTTTTCACCTCGGCAGTGGGGAGTCGTCGGTGCTGTTCATCATCGGCGGCATCGGGGTCACCCCCATCCTGCCGATGATCCGCCAGGCGCAGGCGCGCGGCCTGCACTGGCGCGCGGTCTACGCCGGGCGCAGCCGCGCGTACATGCCTCTTCTCGACGAAGTGATCGCGGTGGACCCGCAGCGGGTCACCGTGTGGGCCGACGACGAACGCGGCCGCATCGCCACGGTCACCGAGCTGCTGGCCGATGCCGGCGACGACACGGCGGTCTACGTCTGCGGGCCCGGCGCGATGCTCGAGGCGGTGCGCGTCGCCCGCGACGACCACGCCGCCGCACCGCTGCACTACGAACGGTTCAGCCCGCCCCCGGTCATCGACGGGGTGCCGTTCGCGTTGGAGCTGGCCCGCTCCGGGCGGGTGCTGGAGGTCCCCGCCGACCGCTCGGCGCTGGCGGTGCTGCTCGACAGCGAGCCGACCACCCCGTACTCGTGCCAGCAGGGCTTCTGCGGCACCTGCCGGGTCACCGTGCTGGACGGTGAGGTGGACCGGCGTGGGCGCACCGCCGAAGGCGAGCACGACATGCTGGTCTGTGTGTCGCGCTCCTGCGGCGGACGCATCGTCATCGACCGCTGACGCAGCGGGTCGTCGGTCAGTGGCTATGCGACGGCCGACCCCCACGCATACCGGATGGCACGACCCGCGCCGGACAGCGGATACCCGGAGGCGTGGCACGGCGTGGATTTCACCCCCCCCCGAGCGGTCAGTGCTGCTCGATGCGCACCGAACCCGCGCCCGAACGTCACGGGTTCGTGCTGTCGCAGCAGGACCGTTGGGTGTCTTGACCCCCCCGAACCGCCCCGCGGGGGTCGGCGTCGCCGCCCGAACCGACCGGGTCCGGTGGCAGGCTACGCTGACCCCATGCGCGTCGGTGTACTGGGAGCGAAAGGCAAAGTCGGCACCACCATGGTCACCGCGGTGCGTGAGGCCGCCGATCTGACCCTGTCGGCCGAGATCGACGCCGGCGACCCGGTGGGCCGGCTCACCGAGACCGCCACCGAGGTGGTCATCGACTTCACCCACCCCGACGTGGTGATGGACAACCTGAAGTTCCTCATCGACAACGGCATTCACGCCGTGGTGGGCACCACCGGGTTCTCCGAGCAGCGGCTCGAACAGGTCCGCGCCTGGCTCGCGGACTCACCGCAGACGGCGGCGTTGATCGCGCCGAACTTCGCGATCGGCGCGGTGCTGTGCATGCACTTCGCCCGGCAGGCCGCCCGGCATTTCGAATCGGTGGAGGTCGTCGAGTACCACCACCCGCACAAGGCCGACGCCCCGTCGGGTACGGCCACCCGCACCGCCGAGGTGATCGCCGAGGCACGCGCCGGCATGGCGGCCAACCCGGACGCCACGAGCACCGCGCTTCCCGGGGCGCGCGGCGCCGACGTCAACGGCGTGCCGGTGCACGCGGTCCGGATGACCGGCATGGTCGCCCACCAGGAGGTGCTGTTCGGCACCACGGGGGAGACACTGAGCATTCGGCACGACAGCTACGATCGCACCTCCTTTGTGCCCGGGGTGTTGTTGGGCGTGCGCGGTGTCGCGGCGCGCCCGGGGCTCACCCTGGGCATCGAACCGCTGCTCGATCTGCAATGAGCACCGGGCCGGCCGACAGCGACGCCCGCGGGGCGCGCGCGCTGCGCCTGCAACTGCTGATCGGGTTCATGTGCGCCGCGCTGGTCGGATACTTCATCCTGCTCGGCCGCAGCGCGCTGCTGCTGATCGGCACCGGGCGGCCCGCGGCGGTCGGACTCGGGCTGGCGGTGCTGGTCATGCCGGTCATCGGAGCCTGGGCGCTGGTGGCCACCCTGCGCGCCGGCTTCGCCCACCAGCGGCTGGCCCGCCTCGCCGCCGCCGACGGCATGGAACTCGACGTCAGCGAGCTGCCGCGGCGCCCGTCGGGGCGGCTGGACCGCGACGCCGCCGACGCGCTGTTCCACCGGGTGCGCGCCGAGGTGGAGGCCGACCCGGCAGACTGGCGGCGCTGGTATCGGCTGGCCCGCGCCTACGACTACGCCGGAGACCGCGGCCGGGCGCGGGACGTGATGAAAAAGGCCGTCGCGATGCAGGAGGACCGATGAGTGCAACGCTGCTGATCATCCACCACACCCCGTCGCCGTTCTGCCAGGCGATGTTCGAGGCGGTGCTCGCCGGGGCCACCGACCCGGAGATCGACGGTGTGGAAGTGGTGCGCCGCCCCGCCCTGTCGGTGTCGGCGTCGGACATGCTCGACGCCGACGGCTATCTGCTCGGCAGCCCCGCCAACCTGGGCTACATCTCCGGGGCCCTCAAACACGCCTTCGACACCACCTACTACCAGATCCTGGACACCACGCGGGGCCGGCCGTTCGGGCTGTACCTGCACGGCAACGAGGGCACCGAGGGTGCCGAGCGCGCCGTCGACACGATCACCACCGGGCTGGGCTGGACCAAGGCCGCCGAATATGTGGCGGTGTCGGGTAAACCCAGCAAGGAGGAGCTCGAGGCGTGCTGGGAACTCGGCGGCACCGTGGCCGCCGGACTCATGGGATGAGCGCCGACCCGTGCGGGGCGCCGGCTATCCGGTGAGCCGGGCGGCGAAGAACTCGCGCAGCGCCGTCCAGTGCCGCTCGGCGGCCTGCGGGTGATACGTCGGGTTGTCGGGGACGGCGAACCCGTGGGCGGCCGGGTAGATCTCGACGGTGTGTTCCACCCCGGCGGCGCTGAGCGCCTCGTCGAGCCGGCGCGCCTGCGCGGCGGTGAAGGTGGCGTCGTCCTGCGCCCCGGCGACATACACCGCCGCACGGATGTCGGCTGCGGCCCGGTGGGGACTGTCCGCGGCGTCGGTGACCAGCCCGCCGCCGTGGAACGAGGCCGCCGCGGCGACCCGGTCACCGAGCCGTCCGGCCACCACCATCGCGGTGCGCCCGCCCATGCAGTAGCCGCACACCCCGAAGGAGTCCCCGGCGACCTCCGGGCGCGCGGCCAGATAGTCGAAGAACGCCGCGGCGTCGGCGGCCATGCGCTGCGGGGTCACCGAGCGCATCAACGCAAAGATCCGGGTCCGCTCGGCCGGGTCGGTGAACGCGGTGTCCATCGCGAACGGCGCCCAGCCGGGATGGCGGTAATACACGTCGGGCACCAGCACCACGTAGCCGGACCCGGCCAGCTCCGCGGCCATCGCCGTGAACGTCTCCCGCGCCCCGCCGGCGTCGGGGTACATCACCGCGGCGGGCCACGGGCCGGTGCCGTCCGGGACGGCCAGGGTGAGCCGGCAGGAGCCGTCGGCGGTGGCGAGGGTGTCGGCGAGGATCGGCATGGTTACCGTTGTACCGCCCCGTAAGCTGACCGTGTGCCGATTGCTACCCCGTACGAGGATCTGCTGGCCCGGGTACTCGAGCAGGGAACCCCCAAAGCCGACCGCACCGGTACCGGGACCCGCAGCCTGTTCGGTCACCAACTGCGCTACGACCTGGCGGCCGGGTTCCCGCTGATCACCACGAAGAAGGTGCACACCAAATCGGTGATCTATGAGCTGCTGTGGTTCCTGCGCGGTGACTCCAACGTCGGCTGGCTGCACGAGCACGGGGTGAGCATCTGGGACGAATGGGCTTCGCCGAGCGGGGATCTGGGCCCGATCTACGGGGTGCAGTGGCGGTCGTGGCCCACCCCGACCGGCGAGCACCTCGACCAGATCGAGCGGGCGGTCCAGCTGCTGCGCACCGACCCGGATTCGCGGCGCATCCTCGTCTCGGCGTGGAACGTCGCCGACCTGGACAAGATGGCGCTGGCGCCGTGCCATGCGCTGTTCCAGTTCTATGTGGCCGACGGCAGGCTCAGCTGCCAGCTCTACCAGCGCAGCGCCGATCTGTTTCTGGGCGTGCCGTTCAACATCGCCAGCTACGCGCTGCTGACCCACATGATGGCCGCGCAGGCCGATCTGGCCGTCGGGGAGTTCGTGTGGACCGGCGGGGACTGCCACATCTACAACAACCACGTCGAGCAGGTCCGCGAACAGCTGCGCCGGGATCCCCGCCCGTACCCGCGGCTGCGGCTGGCGCCGCGGGAGTCGATCTTCGACTACACCTTCGACGACGTCACCATCGCCGACTACCACCCGCATCCGGCGATCAAGGCTCCCGTCGCGGTATGATGGGACTGATCTGGGCGCAGTCGCGCACCGGGGTGATCGGGCGCGACGGAACCATCCCGTGGCAGCTGCCCGAGGACCTGGCGCATTTCCGCGCGTTGACCACCGGGTGCACCGTGGTGATGGGTCGGCGCACCTGGGAGTCGTTGCCGGAGGCGGTGCGCCCGCTGCCCAAGCGGCGCAACATCGTCATCACCCGCAACGCCGGCTACACCGCCGCGGGCGCGCAGGTGGTGGGCGACCTCGAGTCGGTGATCACCGAACCGGACAGCTGGGTGATCGGGGGAGCCGACATCTACGCGCTGGCGCTGCCGCGCGCGACCCGCTGCGAGGTCACCGAGGTCGACGCCGCCATCACCGCCGAACCCGGTGACGTGCTGGCGCCGGTGCTCGACGCGTCCTGGCGGGCGCAGGCGGGCGGCTGGCAGACCAGCCGCACCGGGTTGCGATACCGGTTCGTGAGCTACCGGCGCGCGTGATCACGCTGACCGCGGCGCAGGCGCGGCGCATCGCCGTGCGCGCCCAGGGGTTCGGCCGCCCCGCCCCGCGGGGCCCGCTGACCCGGGCGCATCTGCGTCGGCTGCTCGACCGGATCCAGCTGCTGCAGCTCGATTCGGTGTCGGTGGCGGTGCGCGCCCACTACGCGCCGGTCTTCTCCCGGCTCGGCCCCTACGACCGGGCGCTGCTCGACCGCGCGGCCTGGGGCCCGACGCCGCGGCTGCTGGTGGAGTACTGGGCACACGAGGCCGCGCTGATGGCCGTCGAGGATTGGCCACTGCTGCGCTGGCGGATGCGTCGCTACCCGCACGGCCGGTGGGGCCGCCACGTGGTGCGGGCCAACCCGGGCCTGGTCGAGGCGGTGCTGGCGGCGGTCGCCGAACTGGGCCCGGCCACCGCCGGGCAGATCGAGGCGCACCTGGCCGCCCAGGCGCGGGTCCGGGCCCGCACCACCGGCGGCTCCTGGGGTGCCCGCAGCGACACCAAATGGGTGGCCGAGGCGCTGTTCTCCTCCGGGCGGCTGACCACCGCCACCCGCGTGGGATTCGCCCGCCACTACGACCTGGTGGACAACGTGCTGCCCGCCGACGTCCTGGCCCGCGACGTCGAGGAGCCCGACGCGATCCGGGCGTTGCTGCGCCGCTCGGCGGCGGCGCTGGGTGTGGCCACCGCCGCCGACCTGCGCGACTACTTCCGGCTGTCGGGCGCCCAGGTCGGCCCGGCGCTGGCCGACCTGGTGGCCGCCGGGGAGCTCGAAGCGTGCGCCGTCGACGGCTGGGACGCCCCGGCGTACCTGCGGGCCGGCTCGGCGGTGCCGCGCCGCGACACCGGCACCGCGCTGCTCTGCCCGTTCGATCCGCTGATCTTCTTCCGGCCCCGGGTGGCCCGGCTGTTCGGCTTCCACTACCGCCTGGAGATCTACACCCCGGCGTCGCGGCGCCGCTACGGCTACTACGTGTGGCCGTTGCTGCTCGACGGCGAGCTGGTGGCCCGCGTCGACCTCAAGGCCGACCGGGCGCGCGGGGTGCTGCAGGTGATCGGGGCGTTCACCGAACCGGGACGGGACCGCTGCCGGGTGGCCGCCGCGCTGGCCGATGAGCTGACCACGATGGCGTCCTGGTTGGGGCTCGACGACGTTGCGGTGGGCAGCCGCGGTGACCTGGTGGGCCCGCTGCGCACGGCGCTGCCGGCGGTCTGAGTCTACCCGCCGAACCCGGCCCGCAGCGCGGCGAACGCCGCATCGAGCAGGGCCACCAGGTCGCGCTCCGGTGCGGCGGCCCACGCGGTCAGCGCGGCGCCGGAGGCGCTCAGCGCCGCGGCGGCGTGCACACTCACCGCCAGGTCCGGCTCGGCCAGCCCGGCCCGGGCGGCCAGGCCGTCGGCGAACAACGCCAGGGTGGAGTCCTGGGCGACCCACAGCCGCGACCGCAGCGCCGGTGTGCTCATGACCAGCCGCACCCGCGCGGCCATCGCGTCGCGGTCGACGGCCAGCACATGGTGGTAGGTCTGGCGCAGCGCGGCGTGCAACGCCACCAGCGGCGCCTCACCGGCCGGTCGGGCGGCCAGCAGCCGCGCCATCAGCGGGTCGTAGTCGTCGGCCTCCACCACCGCCTCCTTCTGCGGGAAATACCGGAAGAAGGTCATGTGGGAGACCCCGGCCGCCGCGGCGATCTCCTCGACCGTCGTCGCCTCATAGCCCTTCTCGGTGAAGAGCGCCAGGGCGTGCTGCTGGATGGCGCGGCGGGTGGCGGCCCGCTTCGCCGCCCGCCAGTCGGTACTCACCGCCGAGCGCCCGCGGCGTCGGTATCGAGCACGCCATCCAGCCAGTCGCGCAGGTTCTGCCGATCCCGGCCCCGCCAGCCCAGGTGCGCATCGGGTCGCACCAGCAGCGAATCCGCCTCCGTGGCCGGCAGGTGGGTGACGACGCCGAGGCGGTGGCGGGCGATCTCGGCGAGCGCGGCATCGCCGACCAGCACCCAGCCGGCGGCGAGCGCCTCGTGCAGCCGCACCGTGGCGCCGTCGGCGCTGGGCCTGGTGACGTTGGGAACCCGGTCGCCGGGACGGGGACCGCGGGTGAGCCGACGGGCGCTCCCACCCAGCGGGCCGTGCCGGTAGGACACCCGCAGCTGGGAGGCCTGGGCGGTGATGAGCCGCTGCACCCACCCGCGGTTGAGCAGCGGCACCGCCACCCGGTCGCGCAGGATGCGCGCGGCCCACCCCTTCCCGACGGCGGTCATGGTCGCCTGGCTGGTCGAGGCCAGCACGTCCTCGGCGACCGGGCGGCGCTCGGCCTCGTAGCTGTCGAGCAACCCCGCCCCGGCGCGGCCGGCGGCCACCAGGGCCAGCTTCCAGGCCAGGTTCTCCGCATCACCGACGCCGGTGTTGAGTCCCTGCCCGCCCAGCGGGCTGTGGATGTGGGCGGCGTCGCCGGCCAGCAGCACCCGCCCGGTGCGGTAGCGCGCGGCGAGCCGCCGCTGAATGCGAAACACCGACGTCCACTCGGTCGCACCGACCCGCCCGCCGGCCTCGTCGTCGAGTCGCGCCGCCAGATACGCCACGACCTCCTCGGGGGTCTGCGGTGTCGGCCCGTGCTCCGGTGCGGGCGCCATCAGCCGCCACAGGTCCGCCCCGGGCAGCGGAAACGCCGCCAGCAGGTCGGCGTCGCGCAGCCACGCCACGGTGGCGTCGCGGGGCCGGGCGATCGTGGCGTGCACGTCGGCGAGTAGGAAACGTTCGATCAGCGGCATACCGGGGAAGTCCACCTCGGCGCTGGTGCGCACCGAGCTGCGCGCGCCGTCGGCGCCGATGAGCCAGGCGCAGCGGACCGTCTGGCCACCGATCTGCGCGGCCACCGCGTCGCGGTCCTGGGTGAGCCCGGTCAGGGCGCGACCCCACTCGACGGTGACCCCGAGCGCGGCCAGCCGTGCGCGCAGGGCGGCCTCGACCTCGGCCTGCGAGACCACCAGCACCCCGGGCCCGTGCCAGCGGCCCAGCGCCTGATCGAGGCGCAGCGTGGCGAGCTCGCGGCCGTCGACGAACACCGTGAGCCGGTTGATCTGCCGGGCGCGGTCGCGCAGCTCACCGAGCACCCCGGTGCGGGCCAGCACCTCGACGCCGCGCGGCTGCAGCGCCAGTGCACGCGAGGTCGTCGCCGGGGCGCCGGCGGCGTCGACGACCCGCACCCCGACCCCGGCGGCCGCCAGGCGACACGCCGCGGTCAGCCCGGTCGGGCCCGCCCCGACCACGAGCACCGTGGTGTCCATCCGCCCTCCCAATGTTATGAACTAACAAGTTAGTCGCTAACATAACCGTGGGGCCGGCCGGCCGCAACCGGGCGGCTAAGGTAGGGCGCCGTGGCCGAAACCGCCTCGCTGCAGGTGCAGCTGATCGCCCAGACCGAGTTCACCGCGCCGCCGGCCGTGCCGTGGAGCACCGATGCCGACGGTGGTCAGGCCCTGGTCGAGTTCGCCGGCCGGGCGTGCTACGAAAGCTGGGCGAAGCCCAATCCGCGCACCGCGACCAACGCCGCCTACCTGCGTCATCTCCTCGACGTCGGCCACCTGGCGGTGTTCGAACACGCCAGCGCCACCGTCTACATCACCGGGGTGTCGCGGTCCTGCGCCCACGAGCTGGTCCGCCACCGCCACCTGTCGTTCTCCGAACTGTCCCAGCGCTACGTGCCCGACGTCGCCGCGCGGGTGGTGCTCCCACCCGAACTGGAGACCGATCCCGAACTGCAGCAGCTGCTCACCGCCGCCGCCGACGCCGACCACGCCGCCTTCACCGCGCTGCTGCAGCGGCTGCAGGACACCGTCGGCGCCACCGCCGGCGCCCGCAAACAGGCGCGCCAAGCCGCGCGGGCGGTGTTGCCCAACGCCACCGAGACCCGGCTGGTGGTCAGCGGAAACTACCGCGCCTGGCGGTATTTCGTGGCGATGCGGGCCAGCGAACACGCCGACCTGGAGATCCGACGGGTGGCGCTGGCCTGCCTGCGCCGACTCGCCGAGGCCGCACCGACGGTCTTCGCCGACTTCGAGATCATCACGCTGGCCGACGGCAGCGAGGTGGCCACCTCGCCGCTGGCCACCGAGGCGTGAGCGCCCGGTGCTACCGGGGCCACCGGGGCGCCCCGCGACCGGCCCGCCCCGCTTCGGTGTCGAGAGCCGGGTCACACAATCGGGCCGCGGCGCAGGTCGGCGCAGGTCGGCGCGGGGCGTGGCTTCGGGAGCGCGTGCTCTGCGGGTAATCTCTGTGCCGTGAATACCAGCGGATTCGACGCCCGCACCCAGCTGGGCACCGTGCTGACGGCGATGGTGACCCCGTTCCACCCGGACGGGTCGCTGGACACCAAGACCGCCGCACGGCTGGCCACCCACCTGGTGGACGCCGGATGCGACGGGTTGGTGCTCTCGGGCACCACCGGGGAGTCGCCGACCACCGACGACTTCGAGAAGATCCGGCTGCTGCGGGCGGTACTGGAGGCCGTCGGCGACCGGGCCCGCATCATCGCCGGGGCCGGCAGCAACGACACCTCGCACAGCGTGCAGTTGGCGCGGTTCTGCGCCGCCGAGGGCGCCCACGGTCTGCTGGTGGTCACCCCCTACTATTCGCGGCCGCCGCAGGCCGGGCTGGTCGGGCATTTCACCGCGGTCGCCGACGCCTCGGACCTGCCGGTGCTGCTCTACGACATCCCGCCGCGGTCGATCGTGCCGATCGCCCCGGAGACGATCCGCATGCTGGCCGCCCACCCCAACATCGTCGGGATCAAGGACGCCAAGGCCGACCTGCACGCGGCCGGCCAACTGATCGCCGAGACCGGGCTGGTGTACTACTCGGGTGACGATGCGCTGAACCTGCCCTGGCTGGCGACCGGGGCGGTCGGCTTCATCAGTGTCTGGGGGCACTTCGCCGCCGCTCAGCTGCGCGACATGCTCGCGGCGTTCAACGCCGGCGACATCGACACCGCGCGCAAGATCAGCGTGGCCATCGGGCAGTTGGCCGCCTCCCAGGTGCGCCTGGGCGGGGTCACCATGTCCAAGGCGGGCCTGCGCCTGCTCGGGATCGACGTCGGCGATCCCCGGTTGCCCCAGGTCCCCGCCACCCCGGAGGAGGTCGCGGCGCTGGAGGCCGACATGCGGGCCGCCGGGGTGCTACGGTGACCCGCCGATGACCCCGTCGTTGAAGGCACCCGGCCCGCTGCAGCCGGGTGGGCTGCGGGTCACCGCGCTCGGCGGCATCGGCGAGATCGGCCGCAACATGGCGGTGCTCGAACATCTGGGCCGGTTGCTGATCATCGACTGCGGCGTGCTGTTTCCCGGCCACGACGAGCCGGGGGTCGATTTGATCCTGCCGGATCTGCGCCACATCGAAGACCGCCTCGACGACATCGAGGCGCTGGTGTTGACCCACGCCCACGAGGACCACATCGGCGCGATCCCGTTTCTGCTCAAGCTGCGCCCCGACATCCCGGTGGTCGGCTCGCGGTTCACGCTGGCGCTGGTCAGCGCCAAATGCCGGGAGCACCGGATCAAACCGGCCGTCGAGGTGGTCGCCGAGGGTCAGCGCAGCACCCACGGGGTGTTCGAATGCGAGTACTTCGCGGTCAACCACTCCATCCCCGACGCGCTGGCGATCGCGGTGCACACCGGGGCGGGCACCCTGCTGCACACCGGCGACATCAAACTCGACCAGCTACCCCCTGACGGGCGCCCCACCGACCTGCCGGGCATGTCCCGGCTCGGGGCCGCCGGGGTGGACCTGTTCCTGTGTGATTCGACCAACTCGGAGATGCCCGGGGTCAGCCCCAGCGAGAGCGAGGTCGGGCCGACCCTGCACCGGCTGATCCGCGGCGCCGAGGGCCGGGTGATCGTGGCCTGCTTCGCCTCCAACGTCGACCGGGTCCAGCAGATCGTCGACGCGGCGGTGGCGCTGGGTCGCCGGGTCGCCTTCGTCGGGCGCTCCATGGTGCGCAACATGAACATCGCCCGTGAACTGGGGTTCCTGCACGTCGACGACGCCGATGTGGTCGATATCGGGGCCGCCGAGGCGCTGCCGCCCGAGCGGGTGGTGCTGGTCACCACCGGCACCCAGGGCGAACCGATGGCCGCGCTGTCGCGGATGTCGCGCGGCGAGCACCGGTCGATCACGCTGACCGCCGACGACCTGGTGGTGCTCTCCTCGTCGCTGATCCCGGGCAACGAGGAGGCCGTGTACGGGGTGATGGACGCGCTGGCCAAGCTCGGGGCGCGGGTGGTGACCAACGCCCAGGTGCGGGTGCATGTCTCCGGGCACGCCTACGCCGGGGAACTGTTGTTCCTCTACAACGGGATTCGGCCGCGCAACGTGATGCCGGTGCACGGCACCTGGCGGATGCTGCGCGCCAACGCCGCGCTGGCCGCACGCACCGGCGTGCCCGAGGAGTCGATCGTGCTGGCCGAGAACGGGGTCAGCGTGGACCTGGTCGCCGGCACGGCGAGCATCGCCGGGGCGGTGCCGGTCGGCAAGATGTTCATCGACGGCCTGGTCACCGGTGACGTCGGCGACGCCACGCTGGGGGAGAGGTTGGTGCTCTCGTCGGGGTTCATCGCGGTCACCGTGGTGGTGCGCCGGGGCACCGGCCGCGCGGTCGCGCCGCCGCATCTGCAGGCCCGCGGCTTCTCCGAGAACCCCAAGGCCCTCGAGCCGGTGGCCGACAAGGTCGCCGCCGAGTTGGAGTCGCTGGCCGCGCAGAACATCACCGACCCGGCGCGGATCGTGCAGGCGGTGCGCCGCACCGTCGGGCGCTGGGTCGGGGAGACCTACCGACGTCAGCCGATGATCGTGCCGACGATCCTGGAGGTCTGAGCGTTCACTGCTTGATCGCCGAGATCGACCACTCCAGGTCGCTGGCGGTCAGGTCGCGCCCGGTGGGCGCGATGTAGCGCCGGGCGATGCCCTCGGCGCCGAGCTGTTCGACCAGCCGCCAGCCGTAGCCGGCCAGGAACGCCTCGACCTCGTCGGGCTCCAACCCGAAGCGCCACATCTGCCGACGCTGACACATCCGGCGGTACAGCGCGGTGGCGCCGTGACGGTCGGTGCCGTCGATGAAGCTGCGCCGCACGTAGGTGAAGACCAACCGGCTGCCCGGGGCGGCGGCCCGCAGGCCCGCCAGGGTCGTGGCCACCGCCCGGTCGGTGAGGTACTGGGTGACCCCTTCACAGAGGAAGAACACCCGGTAGTCGGTGTTGTAGCCGTGCTCGGCCAGCGCGGTCAGCAGGTCGTCGTTCTCCAGATCGACGGCGACCAGCCGCACCGACAGCGGCAGCTCGCCCAGCGACCGCCGCACCGCCGCCGCCTTGCGGGCGATGTTGACCGGCAGATCCACCTCGAAGATCGGGATGCGGCGCCGCCGCAGCACCCGGTAGGCGCGGGTGTCGAGGCCGGCGCCGAGGATCACCACCGCGTCGACGTCGTCGAGGGCGTCGTCGAGGGCGTCGTCGATGAACCGTTTGCGGCAGGTCAACGTGGCCCAGATGCCCGGGGCCGAACGCACCGTGGCCGCCCGCAGCGCCCGGCGCAGCGGCGCCGGGCGCATCGCCCGCACCAGCCAGCGCAGCCGGGCGGGCAAAAACAGCTCGGCCAGGTCGTCGTCGACCAACCGGCGCTCGGGGGGCTCGTGCTGCTCGATCGCCGCCAGCACCATCGGGCCGGCGGCGGTTTGTGCGGCGGGTGTCGGCGTCACAGTCCTCCCTTGTGCTGATCGGCGATCGGTGCGGTGGTCAGCCGCGCAGCCGCCCCTTCTCGGGGTCGCCGGCCGGGACCGGCTGCAGCGTGGTGATCTGCGGCGCACCGTCGAGGTGGGCGCTGAGCGCGGAGAACATGCCGGTGACCGCGGGCGCCGACCCGTGCGCCTGCAGCGCCTCCGGGTCGGCCCACTGTTCGATGAACACGAACGTGTTGTCGTTGCGATGCACCGCGTAGAGCTCGCATCCGGACTCGGTGTGCACCTCGGCGGCGGTCCTGGTCACGATCTCTTCGGCGCTGGTGACCGAGTCGGGTTTGACGGTCATGCTGGCAACGACCACGACGGGCATCGGCTGATCTCCTCACGGCGGATACGGCTGGGTCTGGGCGGGGCAGGGCAGGGTGGGCCGGTGGTCCACGCCGGCACCGGTAGTGACGCCTGTCACCCTATACACCGCCGGATCGAGCCTGTCCGCAGGCCGGGAGCCGGTGACCCGTGTGGCCTATGGTGCTGATGAGGTGTTTGCGACTAGGCTGGTCGGTATGCCGAGTAAGACCGCCGCCCGATCCGGCACCCGAACGAGCAGGTCAAAGGCCCCGTCGCGGAGCGGGGCGCGCTCCGCCCGCAAGCCGGCGGCGCAGCGCCGACCGGCGCCGCGCCGCCCCTCCCGCGCGGCAGGGGCGGCGGCGACCTGCGGTCGGGCCGCCCGGGCCTCCTGGCTGATGCTGGCCCGCGGGGTCGGCGGCACCGCCCGGTCGGTGGGCCGCGCCCGCGACATCGACCCGGGGCATCGCCGTGACGGTCTGGCGTTGGCGTTGCTGGCGGCCGCGGTGGTGGGCGCGGCCAGCTCGTGGTTCGACGCCGCCGGCCCGGTCGGCGACTGGGTCGACGGGGCGCTGCGCAGCGTGGTCGGGTCGGCGGCCGTGGTGGCGCCGCTGGTCGCCGCCGCCGTCGGGGTGATCGTGATGCGCAGTGAACCCCATCCGGATGCGCGTCCGCGCCTGGTGTTGGGGGCGGCGCTGGTGGCGCTGCCGGTGCTGGGGCTGTGGCACCTGTGGTCGGGATCGCCGCAGACCCCGGCGGGACGTCAACACGCCGGCGGCTTCGTCGGTTTCGCGATCGGCGGGCCGCTCTCCGACGGTCTGACCCCGTTCATCGCCGCGCCGCTGCTGGTGCTGGCCGCGCTCTTCGGGGTGCTGCTGCTCAGCGGGACCACCATCCGGGAGGCGCCGGCGGCCATCCGGGCGATGTTCGCCACCGGCGCCCACCGCGACGAGTACCTCGACGAATCCGACCCCGACGGCGACTGGGCCGACGACGACTACCTCGACGAACCCGACCCCGGCGGCGGGGCCCACGGCGCGGGGGCACCGGCGGAGGATTTCTCCGACGGCTACTACGACGACCCGGCGGCCTACGCCGCACTGGCCGAGCCGGTTGCGCCCCCGCCGTCGGGCACCCCGCAGGAGAACTACCCGCTGGACGAGGCGCCCGCCGCCGAGCGCCCGGCGCGACGCCGCCGATCCGCCAAGTCCGCGGCCAAGACGGCCACCGCCGGTGCCCAGCAGGACACCCTGGCGCTGGACCGGGTCGTCGAGGGGGCCTACGCGCTGCCGCCGCTGGCCCTGCTGACCGCCGGGGATCCGCCGAAGCGGCGCACCGCGGCCAACGAGAAGATGGCCGACTCGATCAGCTCGGTGCTGCAGCAGTTCAAGGTCGACGCCGCGGTCACCGGCTGCACCCGCGGGCCCACCGTCACCCGCTACGAGGTGGAACTCGGGCCCGGTGTGAAGGTGGAGAAGATCACCGCCCTGCAGAAGAACATCGCCTACGCGGTGGCCACCGAGAGCGTGCGGATGCTGGCCCCGATCCCCGGGAAATCGGCGGTGGGCATCGAGGTCCCCAACACCGACCGCGAGATGGTGCGGCTGGCCGACGTGCTCACCGCCCCGACCACGCGCCGCGACCACCACCCGTTGGTGATCGGTCTGGGCAAAGACATCGAGGGCGATTTCATCTCCGCGAACCTCGCCAAGATGCCGCATCTGCTGGTGGCCGGGTCCACCGGATCGGGGAAGTCCAGCTTCGTCAACTCGATGCTGGTGTCGCTGCTGGCCCGGGCCACCCCCGAGGAGGTCCGGATGATCCTCATCGACCCGAAGATGGTGGAGCTCACCCCCTATGAGGGCATCCCGCACCTGATCACCCCGATCATCACCGAGCCGAAGAAGGCCGCCGCCGCACTGGCCTGGCTGGTCGAGGAGATGGAGCAGCGCTACCAGGACATGAAGGCCTCCCGGGTCCGCCACATCGACGACTTCAACGCCAAGGTGCGCTCCGGGGAGGTCACCGCGCCGCTGGGCAGCCAGCGCGAATACCGGCCCTATCCGTACGTCGTGGCGATCGTCGACGAGCTGGCCGACCTGATGATGACCGCGCCGCGCGACGTCGAGGACGCGATCGTGCGGATCACCCAGAAGGCCCGTGCCGCCGGCATCCACCTGGTGCTGGCCACCCAGCGGCCCTCGGTGGACGTGGTCACCGGGCTGATCAAGACCAACGTGCCGTCGCGGCTGGCGTTCGCGACCTCCTCACTGACCGATTCGCGGGTCATCTTGGACCAGTCCGGCGCCGAGCGGCTGATCGGGATGGGCGACGGGCTGTTTTTGCCGATGGGGGCCAACAAGCCGGTGCGGCTGCAGGGTGCGTTCATCACCGACGAGGAGATCCACGCCGTGGTCGGCGCCTGCAAGGACCAGGCCGAGCCGGAGTACACCGACGGCGTGACCACCACCAGGACCGGCGGGGAACGCAAGGACGTCGACCCCGACATCGGTGACGACATGGACGTGTTCCTGCAGGCGGTCGAACTGGTCGTCTCCAGCCAGTTCGGCTCCACCTCGATGTTGCAGCGCAAGTTGCGGGTCGGGTTCGCCAAGGCCGGACGGCTGATGGACCTGATGGAGACCCGCAGCATCGTCGGCCCGTCGGAGGGATCCAAGGCCCGCGAGGTGCTGGTCAAACCCGACGAGCTGGCCGCGACGCTGACGGCGATCCGCGGTGGCGGCGAGCCCGACGAGGCCGAGCCCGACGCCGAGTTCGACTGACTTCACCCGCACAGACTTCACCGACGCTGCGCGGCAGTAACTCTCGCGGCCGGTGATCGGCGCGGGCGGTCGTCGCCCCGGTACGGCTCGGCATCGGTGCAGAGATTTCGCGTGCCAGGGCCCCGCCGCGGGCGTCTATCGTCGAATTGTCCGACCGGAATTACCCGGGTTAACGAAAATTCCGGGTCCGGCCCCCCGAATGTCCGGTTAAGATTTTTCCGACTCCAGAGGAGTCAGACCAGCGGCGTTGCCGCGAACCTACAAAGGAGATGTCTATGAAACTCCGGTTTCGAACCGGTGTGGTCGCAACATCGGCCGTTGTCGCGGCAGCGCTGGCCCTCTCCGGGTGTTCGTCCTCGGACTCCGGGCCCAGCGACACCGGGCCGAGCAACGCCACCGACGGTGACGCCAGCCAGCTCGTCGAAGACTCCGCCGACGCCTTGAGCGAGGTCACCGGCCTGCACCTGGAACTGACCACCGAGGGCACCGTCCCCAACCTGGCGGTCCGATCCCTGCAGGGCGATATCTCCAACGACCCGCAGACCGCGGCGACCGGGGACGCGACGCTGATCGTCGGACAGAAGGACATCGACGCGAAATTCGTCTACGTCGACGGTCACCTCTACTCCGATGTCGGCGACCCCGGCGGGGCATTCACCGATTTCGGTGACGGGGCCTCGATTTACGACGTGTCGACCATTCTCGACCCGGACAAGGGCCTGGCCAACGTGCTGAGCAAACTGGAGGATCCGAAGATCGAGGGCACCGAGAAGATCGGCGACACCGAGACCACCAAGGTGAGCGGAACGTCGTCGACCGACGACATCATGGCGCTGTCGGGTTCGCGGCTGGCGCCCAAGGACGCCGTGGAGATGCCGACCACCGTCTGGATCGCCGACGACGGCACGAACTATCCGGTGAAGGTGCAGGTCGTTCCGGTTGACGGCGCCGTGTTGACCCTGAGTCTGTCCGAGTGGGGCAAGCAGGTCGACGTCAGCAAGCCACCGGTGTAACCGCCATGGAAACCACTTTCAACCCCACCCCTATTCACTCCTATCCGGCAGACCGGATCGAGAAAGGAAAAACCATGGCAAAGGCTGCTTTCCGACGGCAGGCCGCCGCCGTTGTGGCGAGTTTGGCGTCGGTGGCCGGGATGACCCTCGCCGTGGCGCCGGCCGCCAACGCCGCCAGCTACTGGGGCGCGATCGCCTACTCCGGTTCCACCGGATCGGGAGGTCGGGCCTGGGATCATCCCACCCAGGCGTCGGCGAACAACATGGCGCTGAGCTACTGCGGATACACCGATTGCACCGTGCTGGTCAGCTTCACCGAATGTGGTGCGGTGGCCCGCAACAGCAACTACATGCACGGTGGCTACGGACCGACGCTGCAGGCGGCGATGAACGACGCGCAGAGCCACGTCCCCGGCGGCTGGATCCTCAGCTGGCAGTGTAACTAGTTCCACTCACCGCTGGGGCGCAGGCGTCACCGGCTTGGGCCCCAGCGGTATTTCCCGAGGGGGACCGAGTCGACGGGACGCCGATGCGCACCGCTGCGAGACGGAGAACGACCCAATGAGCAGATCCCACCGGCCGGGGCCGTGGGAGGAACCAACCCAGCCCGCCGCTCGGATGGCCCGCCGTCCCCATCGGCCGCAGCCCACGCGGGCCGCGCCGGCAGCGCCGGCGCGCGCCGCCGAGGGAGACGGGTGCGGGAAGGACTCCCGGTGGGTCACGGCGTTGCTGGGCAGCGTCATCGCCGTGAGTCTGGCGATGGCCGCGGCGATCCTGCTGCTCGGCTTCTGGAAACCCGGCTACTTCGTCAGCACCCGACTCGACATCGACGAGGTGGCCGCCGGTGTACAGCGCATCCTCGCCGACGACGCCACCGGCTACGGCCTGGCGGCCGCCACCGTGACGTCGTGCAACGGCGGGCGGAGCCCCACGATCACCGTCGGGCTGAGTTTCACCTGTGAGGTCAGCGTCGACGGGGCGCCGCGCACGGTGGTGGTCACCATCGAGGACGCCGAGGGCACCTACGGGGTGAGCGCACCGCGATGAGAGGGCGAAAAATGAACGAACACCGCGGTGCGCGGAGCCGAGTGGTCCAGGCGGTGCTCGCGGTGGGCGCGGCACTGGTGCTGGCCGGTTGCACCAGCTATCTGCCGGGCACGGCCGTGTCGATGATGTACGACCCGTTCTTCGTCGGGGGGCTGCCGGTCAGCGACGGCCCCAGTGGCCCGCGCGCCGATGCCCCCGATCCGGTTGGCACGGTGCGCAACACCGACGACGGTGAGATCGACAGGCTTGCGGTGCTGTCGATCAACGACATCGAGGGCTACTGGCGCGAGCACTACCCGGAGTATTTCGCCGGTGAGTTCGTGCCGGTCGCCACCCTGGTGTCCTACGACTCCACCGACCGGCGCAGCCCGAAAATCTGTGGCGCCAAGACCTATAACGAACCCAACGCGCTGTTCTGTCCGCCCAAGAACCTGATGGCCTGGGACCGCGGCCAGCTGTTTCCCGCCGGGCAGAAATACTTCGGCGACATGGCGGTCACCGGGGTGCTGGCACACGAGTACGGTCACGCGGTCCAGCACATGGCCGACCTCAACGACGAGCGCACCCCGGGCATCGTGCTCGAACAGCAGGCCGACTGCTTCTCCGGGGTCTACATCCGCTGGGTCGCCGAGGGCAGTTCGCCGCGGTTCACGGTGAGCACCGGCGACGGGCTGAGCCACCTGTTGGCCGGGTTGATCGCGATGCGCGACCCGGTGTTGACCCCGCGCACCGAACGCCTGCTGCTGGAGAAGTACGGCCACGGCACCGCACTGGACCGCATCAGTGCCTTTCAGATGGGATTCGACAGCGGTCCGCGCGGATGTCGCGGCATCGACCTGCAGGAGATCCGGGAGCGCCGCGGTGATCTGCCGATGGCGTTGCAGCCGGACTCCACCGGAAGCCTGCAAAGCGGTGAGATCGATATCGACGAGGACACCCTGCAGACCTTGCTCGGGGTGCTCGCCGAGATCTTCCCGCTGGCTGAGCCGCCGAGCCTGGCGTTCGATGCGCCGGGGTGTGCCGACGCCCGACCGAGCCCGCCGGCGTCCTACTGTCCGGCCACCGGCGTCATCGCGGTCGATCTGCCCACGCTGCAGCGGATGGGCCAGCCCGCCGACACCGACCAGCGGGTGCTGGTGCAGGGCGACGACACCGCGCTGTCGGTGGTGATGTCGCGCTACATGCTCGCCGTGCAGCAGCAGCGGGGTCTGTCGTTGCAGTCACCGCGCTCGGCGATGCTCACCGCGTGCCTGACCGGGGTGGCCCACCGTGAGATGGCCGCCCCGGGCCGGGAACTGACGATCTCGGCCGGCGACATCGACGAAGCGGTGGCGGGGCTGCTCACCAACGGCATCGTGGCCAGCGACGTCAACGGCGGGGTGATCCCGGCGGGGTTCACCCGCATCACCGCGTTCCGCTCGGGGGTGGTCGGCAACGCCGACCGGTGTTTCGCGCGCTTCGCTAACTGATCGACAGCTGGGCGATGAGGTTCTCCAGCGTCGTCACCGCGCCCTGGCCGATCTCGCGGTCGGCCTCGGCGTCGACGATGGTCTCCGCCGGCAGGTCGGCGGCGTTGGCGGTCTCCTGCACACTGAGATCGGCCTGATCGCGCACCGCATACAGCCGCTGGCCCAGGGTGGCGGTCGGGGCCTGCACCGCCCGCAGCATCAACTCGTGGTAGCGACGGCGCACGGTGCTCAACGCCAGCACCACCGACGGGGTGCCCTTGGCGTTGCGCGCCGCGTTGGCGGCCACGGCCTCCAGCTTGCGCAGGTCGGCCAAGACCGCGGTGATCTTCGGGGTGAATCCCGGATCCGACGGCTCGGGCAGGTCGGCGACCGCGGTGTTGATGGTGTGCATCGCCAATTCCACGGCCTCGGCCATCAGCGGGGCCCGCACGCTGTCGGTGACCGCCTCGGTGGTCTCGCGATCCTCGTCGGGCACAGCGCCGTTGCGGATCTCGGTGATGGTGCCCGGCGCCCACTGCAGGATCTCCTCGAGTTTGGCCAGCGTGCCCCGTCGTGGCCAGCTGCGCCCCTTCTCGAAGGAGATCAGGGTGCCGGCATTGATGATCTTGTCGCGGGCCAGGCTGCGCTGGGTGATGTCGAGTTCGCGGCGGCGCGCGGCCACCGCGCGCCCGGCCCGCGCGACCGCCGGATCCACCTGGTCGTATTCGGCGGAGACCTCCGCGGTGCGCGAGACCACCTCGGTGCGGTCGGCCGCCCCGGCGGCAGCGCTGATGCCGGCGCTGATGCCGGTGACCTCCATCGGAGAGCCCGGGGTGAACCGCACCGGGATGCCGCGGGCATCACCGAGATGGATCGTCAGCGGGGCGGTGATGAACACCGAGCTGCGTTGCACCCCGTCGACGAAGATGCCGTTGGTGCTGGTGTCGATCGCCTGCCAGCCGTCGACCTGGGGTTCCAAGCGCACGTGGGAGCGTGAAATCCGATCGTCGCGCAGGTGGACCGCGGCATCGGGGTCGCGACCGATCACCACCGGACCGTTGGCCGGGGCGAGCAGATGGCGCTCGGCTCCGATCTGAACCGCCAGCGTCGGCGCCGGGGCCGGGAACGACCGCTCACTCATCGCTGCGGACCCCTCCTTTCACGCTACAACTTCTCGGCCCCGTTCCGTGCCGTTGCTACATGTATACCGCACCGGTCGGGGCCGTCCCGGCGTATAACCGTGGCGTTCTCGGGACCGGGCGGAGTCGCCCCCGATCGATTTGTGCTGGTCACCGCGGTATGACGTAGCGGTGCGACAGATAGCTGCCATAAATCGTAGCGAAAGCGCTGTTTTGTGTTGCATAAACGTAGCGCTACGGTTAGAGTCGTGCCATCGCTGGTGCAGCCCGCACCGGAGTCGTTCGAGGAGGAGTGAAATGACGTCAACGATCGCCGCCGGTACCGTCCCGCCCCGCGGTTTCGTGCCCGCCTGCGCCGCCGATCCGGAGCGCTGGACCACCCACCCCGACGAGGGGGCCAAGGCGCTGTGCCGGGCCTGCCCGGCCCGCTGGCTGTGCGCCCGGGAGGCCTGGGAGACCCCGGGGGCCCAGGGGCTGTGGGCGGGGGTGGAGATCCCCGAGTCCGGCCGCGGGCGCGACTTCGCCCTGCGCAAACTGCGTTCGCTGGCCGAATACGGGGGCACGCCGGTGCGGCCGGGATATCGTTCTCGACGTATCGCCGCCCTGGCCAGCATGCTGGCGTCCTAGACCGCCGGGGGACCGTCGGGTGACCTCGGCATCGGCGCGGGGTGCGGCGGACGCGCAGAACAGTCAGACAACACAGACGCCCGGCGATGAGCCGGGTGGGGAAGGCCCGATCCGGCTATGGTGACCCATCCGCCCGTGCCGCCGTTGACCGTGTGGCTCGGCAAGGCGATGTACACGTTTCTGCCCGGACACGAGGTCGCCATCGGCCGCAGCGAGCAATGCGACATCACCCTCGACGCCCCCGGTGTCGCGGCGCTGGTGTCGCGCGTGCACGTGCTGGTGCGGGTCGAGGACAACCAGTGGATCGCCGTCGACCGCAGCCGCAACGGCATCTTCGTCGACGGCCACCGGGTGCCCGGCGGGCCCGTGCACGACGGCCGGGTCATCGCCCTCGGCGCGGCCAACGGTCCGAAGCTGCGGTTCCGGGTGACCCCGCCGCACCGCGGTCCCGGCGCGTATCCGGCGCGACCGGCGCCGGGTGCGGGGGCGTCCTCGGGCCCCGCGGGGGTCCCGCCGGCCGCGGCGCCGCAGACCGTGATCGCCCGGGTGTCCCCGCAGGCCCGGTCGGCCGCCCCGGGGGCGGCCGAGCGCATCACCGGCGCGGTGCGCCGGCTGATGCCGACGCCGTTGACCGCGCCGCCGGAGGGCGCGACCACCGTCGGGCGTCTGGAGACCAACACGATCGTCGTCGACGACGCCCTGGCGTCGCGGGTTCACGCCACCTTGACGCCGTCGCCGGCCGGGCTGGAGATCCTCGACAATCGCAGCAGCAACGGCACGTTCGTCAACGGCCAGCGCATCGAGCGCACCGTGCTGCACGACGACGACGTCGTCACCATCGGCAACACCGACCTGGTGGTGGCCGACGGCACGCTGGTGCCGCGCCCGCTCGCCCCGCAACTGCGCGGGTTGCAGGTCTACGGCCTGGGCCTGGCCATCGAGAGCCAGTCGCTGATCAGCGACGTGTCGTTCACCGCGCGTCCCGGCAGCCTCACCGCGGTGATCGGCCCGTCCGGCGCGGGCAAATCCACGCTGAGCAAGCTCGCCGGGGGCGCCATTGCGCCGACCGCCGGGCTGGTCGCCTTCGACGGCCACGACGTACACGCCGAGTACGCCTCGATGCGGTCGCGGATCGGGATGGTCCCCCAAGACGATGTGGTGCACCGTCAACTCAGTGTCGACCAGGCGCTGCGCTACGCCGCCGAGCTGCGTCTGCCACCGGACACCTCCGGCGCCGATCGCCAACGGGTCGTCGACAAGGTCCTCGACGAACTCGAACTGACCGACCACAAGACCAAGCGGATCGACAAACTCTCCGGTGGGCAGCGCAAACGGGTGTCGGTGGCGATGGAGCTGCTGACCGGGCCGTCGCTGCTGATCCTGGACGAACCGACCTCCGGGCTCGACCCGGCGCTGGACCGCCAGGTGATGACGATGCTGCGCCAGCTCGCCGACGCCGGCCGGGTGGTGCTGGTGGTCACCCACTCGCTGACCTATCTGAACATGTGCGATCAGGTGCTGTTGTTGGCCCCCGGCGGCAAAACCGCCTTCGCCGGGCCCCCCGACCACATCGAGTCGGCGATGGGCACCGCGGACTGGGCCGACATCTTCTCCCGGATCAGCACCGACCCCGACGGCGCCCACCGGGACTATCTGGCGCAGCATCCGGCGGCGGCGGCCCCGGCCGCGCCCGCCTTGGAGCAGAGCCCGCTGGGCTCGCCGCCGAGCACCAGCCTGACCCGCCAGCTGCTCACCGTGAGCCGGCGTCAGATGCGCCTGATCGTCGCCGACCGCGGCTACTTCATCTTCCTGGCGCTGTTGCCGTTCGTGTTGGGGGTGCTGTCGCTGGTGGTGCCCGGCACCGCCGGACTGGGCCGCGCGGCGGTCAACACCCCCAGCGAGCCGATGCAGATTCTGGTGCTGCTCAACATCGCCGCGGTGTTTTTGGGCACCGCGCTCACGATCCGCGACCTGATCGGGGAGCGTGCGATCTTCCAGCGCGAACAGGCCGTCGGCCTGTCGGCCTCGGCGTATCTGGCCGCCAAGATCCTGGTGTACAGCACGGCCGCGGCGATCCAGACCGCGATCGTCACCGCGATCGTCGTCATCGGCAAGCGGCCCCCCGACTACGGCGGCGCCCTGTTGGGCGACGGCACCACCCGTGCGGTCATCGAGTTGTACCTGGCCCTGGCGGCCACCGCGATCGTCTCGGCGATCGTCGGCCTGGCACTGTCGTCGCTGGCCCGCTCCACCGAACAGGTGCTGCCGATGCTGGTCGGCGTGGTCATGATGTCGATGGTGTTCGCTGGCGGCCTGGTCCCGGTGACCGGACGGGCGGGCCTGGACCAGGTGTCGTGGCTGGTACCGGCCCGCTGGGGCTACGCCGCCACCGCCGCCACCGTGGACCTGCGCAACGCCGCCGGACGGGCGCTGACCGACGACATCGTGTGGCACCACGAGGCCCGCTGGTGGCTGCTGGACATGGCCGTGCTGGCGGTGATGGCGCTGGTGTGGACCGGCTTCGTGCGGTGGCGGCTGCGGCTGACCGCGATGGCCCGGGCCCAGGGCGCGCCCACCGGCGGGGGCCGCGGCGCCCAACGGCGCGCCCTGGCCGTCTCGGGGGTCGTGGTCGTCGCGGTGCTCGGCGTCGTCGGGTACGCCTTCTGGCGCGGCCTGCCCGACCGCTCCCGGGCCCCGGAACCGGCGAACCTGACCGAGGCCAGCGTCGACCTCGACCGGCTGCTGCTCGACGCCGCGACCGTCAGCCCGATCGTCGGGGCGGCGAGCCTGGTCGCCGAGGACGTCGCGGGGCCGTTCGTGGGCGACAACGTGGTGCCGGAACGCTGCACGGCGGCGGCGACGGCGGGGGCCGCACGCACCTACAAGGGGTATCCGTTCACCGGGATGGCCGGTCGTGAACTCCACGAACAGAGCCCGCCGGGGGCGCATCAGGTGGTGCAGGCGGTGGCCGCGTTCCGGTCGGCCGACGACGCCGCCGACTTCCACCGACGCCAGCACAAGGCGTGGAGCCGCTGTGACGGCAAGACCGTGACCGTCACCGCCGCCGACACCGCCGCCACCACCGCGGTGGCGGGTCCGGCCAGCGACGACGCCGGGATGCTGACCGTGACCACCACCGACTCCGACCGGGCCGATCGGGTGTGTCGGCACGCGATGACCGTGCGGGCCAACGTGGTGATCGACGTGCTGGCCTGCGGTGAGGAGCTCGGTGAGGATGCCGCCACCCAGATCGCGACCAGGATCGCCGACGGCGTCGGCTGACTGTGAGGATGGATCTAGCCAAACCCGCAGTGCCAGCAGAGCCGGCGCTTCAGTGGTGGGCTGTAGCTGACGATCCTCGGGTGTGACCCTTCGTCTGACTGGCCGTGGTGCCTTCCGCCGGACTTGTCCATTCGGGGGTCGTCGGCACCGGCCCGGTCGGAGCGACTGGCCTGATCAGGAGCTTGACCGACCGCGGTGTTGCAGCGCCGCGATCGTGTCCCATCACAGTCCCGCCGTGACTCCTCCCGGGCCGGAACCACCTGTTTGGTCCCACCGGATATGGAGGAACACAATGACCAGTCTGACGGAAATCGTGGATGTCGTCATCGGAGTCGACACGCACGTCGAAACACACACCGCCGCCGCAGTGCACGCGAGAACCGGCGCAGTAGTCGATCAGATCACCGTCGAGACCACCGTCGACGGCTACCAGCAGCTACTGGAGTTCGCTGATCAGCACGCGCAGCTGCGGGCCTGGGCGATTGAAGGCACCGGCGGTCACGGCGCTGGCCTGACCCGAGCACTCGCGGTGCGTGAGGAGGTGGTGATCGAACTCGACCGGCCCGAGCGAGCGCAGCGCAGATACGGCGCAAAGTCGGATCCACTCGATGCGATTCGCGCCGCCCGCGAAGCGATCTCCCGCCAGGAACTGGGAACACCCCGCGCGGCAGGAGACCGGCAAGCACTGTCGGTCCTGCTCGCAGCCCGCCGCTCCGCCGTCGACGGCTACACCGTGGCGATGCGGCAACTGTTCAGCCTGGTTATCGCTGCCCCTGAACAGCTCCGCAACGTACTACGCGCACGGCCCCTACCGGAGGTAGTGAACATCGCCGCGAAGCTCCGCACCCGCGCCAGTTGGAACACCGAAACCGCCACCACCGCAACCGTGCTCAAGACACTCGCACGTCGCGTGAAGGCCCTGCAACTCGAAGCCGCCGAGCACGAAAAGCAGATCCTGCACATCGTCAAGGCCTGGCGACCGGACCTGCTCGCCCAGCTCGGCGTCGGTCCGATCGTCGCGGCGACAATGCTGTGCGCATGGTCGCACCCCGGCAGGGTCCGCTCCGAGGCGGCGTTCGCGATGCTCGCCGGTGTTGCGCCGATCCCTGCCAACAGCGGGCAGGTCACCACCCGCTATCGGCTCAACCGGCACGGCGATCGACAGCTCAACCGCGCCCTGCACACCGTCGTACTCTCCCGGCAGCGCTACGACGACCCGACCAAGACCTACACCGCCCGACGCACCGCCGAAGGAAAGACCCCACGCGAGATCAGACGCTGCCTCAAGCGCTACATCGCCCGCGACTTCTATCGCCTACTCGAGCACCCTCAGACTGCTTGACAACCATAGGAGCGTCCGGCGCCGCCCGGGTCAGCAGCGTTCGTACTGCTTGGCCAACTCCAGCTCCAGCGGCTGGCGCTCGTGGTCGGAGTCGTGGCGATAGCAGCCGCCGACCACGAGTTCGATGCTGGTGACCGGACCCCACACCACCAACGCGGTGGGATGGCCGAACCGGGGCAGCAGCGCCGCCACGGCGCGGGCGATCCGGGCGGTGTCGGCCTCGTTCTCGTGGTTGGCCCCCGGCCCGATGTCGATCTCGATCTTGGTCTCGGCCTGGTCGTCGTCCTGCATCGGCCGGGTGACACCGGTGAGCTCATAGCTGGGGTCGACGACCTCGTTGATCTGCGACCACAGGGCCTTGATCGCGTCGGTCGGCGGATCCGGGGTGGTGGCGTAGGTGCGGGGCCGGTCCCGGTCGCCGGCGACGATGCTGAGCTGCCAGGTGGCATCGGCGAGCCCGGGGTTGGCGTCCTGCAGCGCCCGGGCCGCGGCATGGGTGGCGTCCGGCTTCAAGGTGACCACGATGTTGCGGCTGTCGGCACTGCCGCCCCAGGTCGGCTGGCTCAGGTACACCGACTGGGTCACCGAGTCCCGCACCGTGGCCAACCACACCTTGATGCTGTCGCTGACATCGTCGGCGCTGGGATTGGTCGGCGGTGTGGTCTTGCCGAACTCGAACAGCGCCTGCGAATACTGCGGCAGTTCCACGTTCTTCTGGCGCTTGGAGGCCGGGTAGCGCACCCGGAAATCGACTTTGTGTCCGGCCATGCCCTTGCGGTTCATCTGGTCGATGAAGGTGCGTCCGACAGCGGTGGCCTGGGTCTCGGTCACCTCGCGATCGAGCATGACGGTGAGCCGAAACACCTGCCCGCTCTCGTAGCTGGCCTTGTAGTCCAAATCGGTGCTCGAGACCCCCGGCATCTGTTTGATCCGCGTGTCAATCGAGTCGGCGTCGGTACGGCGGTTGACACAGGCCGTGGCCGGCCACAGCAGCGCCGTCGCCAACGCGACCAATAGCACCCTTTTCACGGCCCCGAGCCTAACGGTGCCCGCCGCGCGCGCGGGACCCCCTCACAGGATCAGCAGCATCCGGGTGTTGCCCAGCGTGTTCGGCTTGACGTAGGACAGGTCGAGAAATTCGGCGACGCCCAGGTCATAGGAGCGGCACATCTCCTCGAACACCGCGGCGGTGACCGGAGTCCCGTCGATCTCGGCGAACCCGTGGCGGGTGAAGAACGCGGTCTCGAAGGTCAGCACGAACAGCCGCTCCAGCGCCAATTCGCGTGCCACCTCGATCAGCCGGTCGACGATCGCATGCCCGACGCCGCGGCCGGTGATCGCCGGGTCGACCGCGATGGTGCGGACCTCGCCCAGATCGGACCAGAGCACGTGCAGCGCGCCACACCCGACCACGGTGCCGGCCAGTTCGGCGACCCAGAACTCCTGGACCGACTCGTAGAGCGTCACCAGGTTCTTCTCCAGCAAAATCTTGCCGGCGTAGGTGTCGACCAGGCGTTTGATGGCCACCACATCGGTGGTGCGGGCCCGTCGGATCACCGGTTCGGCGTCGCGGTGGCCCGCACGGCGGCCGACTGCTGCGTCCACCCCCGCAGACTAGCGGCTTGAGCTGCCCGGATCGTCAACCGATAGTGTGTCTCCCGTGTCGGGGCAACCTCAAACCGGTTCGGCGGCGCCGCAAGTGCGGGTGGCCAACGTCGCCAACATGCTCACCGTGCTGCGGCTGGTGCTGGTCCCGATCTTCGTGTTGACGCTGTTCGTCGGCGACGGCCACGAGCCGGCCTGGCGGCTCACCGCGTTTGCGATCTTCGTCGTCGCGGTGCTCACCGACCGGCTCGACGGGGCGCTGGCCCGCAGCCTGGGCATGGTGACCGAATTCGGCACGTTGGCCGACCCGATCGCCGACAAGGCGCTGATCGGGGCGGCCCTGATCGGGCTGTGGGTGCTCGGTGACCTGCCGTGGTGGGTGCCGGCGGTGATCTTGACCCGGGAGATCGGCATCACCGTGCTGCGGTTGGCGGTGCTCTACCGCGGCGTCATCCCGGCCAGCCGCGGCGGCAAACTCAAGGCCCTGGTGCAGGCGGTGGCGATCGGGTTGTTCGTGTTGCCGCTGTCGGGGACGTGGCTCTCGCTGGCCTGGGCGGTGATGATCGCCGCGATCGCGCTGACCGTGCTCACCGGGATCGACTACCTCATCTCGGCCGCCCGCGACGTGGGGGCCGGCCCCACACCCTGCTGACCGGGCCGGCCCGACCGGGTGGGAACCATCCCCGCGCCGGTGTCGTTGCTCTAGATGAGTCCAGCCGACGGGGATGTGAGCCGACGGGATGTGAGGAGTACACGATGACGGTATTGCTGCGCGAGGTGATCGGCGACGTGCTGCGCCAGACCCGAACCGCGCAGGGGCGCACGCTGCGGGAGGTCTCCGACAGCGCCCGGGTCAGCCTGGGGTATCTCTCCGAAGTCGAGCGCGGCCGCAAGGAAGCCTCCAGTGAACTGCTCAACGCGATCTGCTCGGCGCTGGCGGTGCCGCTGGCGACCGTGCTCAGCGCGGCCGGCGACCAGGTGCGCTCCACCGAGGTCCCGGCGACGGCGGCGGCGTTCGATCCGGACCTCAAGGTGGTGATCCCGCCGGCAGCGGCGCTGAGCGCCGTCTGAGGCGCGGTCGACCCGCGGCTCGACTCGGCTATTCGCCGCGCCGACGGTCGGGTACCGATAAATTGAGCGACAGACCTGTTCGGTCCGGCAGGCGACCGGAGAAGCGGCAACAGAAGGCGGAGCGACGAGATGGCCAACCCGTTCGTCAAGGCATGGAAGTATCTGACGGCGCTGTTCAACGCGAAGATCGATGAGCACGCCGACCCGAAGGTCCAGATCCAACAGGCCATCGAAGAGGCCCAGCGCGCCCACCAGGCGTTGACCCAGCAGGCCGCGCAGGTGATCGGCAACCAGCGGCAACTGGAGATGCGGCTCAACCGCCAACTGGCCGACATCGAAAAACTGCAGGTCAACGTCCGTCAGGCGGTGACGCTGGCCGACCAGGCCGATGCGGCCGGCGACTCCGCCAAGGCCACCGAATACAACAACGCCGCCGAGGCGTTCGCCGCGCAGTTGGTGACCGCCGAGCAGAGTGTGGAGGATCTCAAGGTGCTCCACGATCAGGCCCTGCAGGCGGCGGGGCAGGCCAAGAAGTCGGTTGAA
Organism: Mycolicibacillus parakoreensis; assembly: GCF_022370835.2. The sequence continues at coordinate 2,473,877 of NZ_CP092365.1, read as the reverse complement.
CAGAACGCGATGATGCTGCAGCAGAAGATCGCCGAGCGCACCAAACTGCTCAGCCAGCTCGAGCAGGCCAAGATGCAAGAGCAGGTCAGCGCCTCGCTGCGGTCGATGAGCGAGCTGGCCGCGCCCGGAAACACCCCGAGTCTCGATGAGGTCCGCGACAAGATCGAACGACGCTACGCCAACGCGCTCGGCGCCGCCGAGCTCGCCCAGAACTCGGTGCAGGGCCGGATGGCGGAGGTCGAGCAGGCCGGCGTGCAGATGGCCGGTCACTCGCGGCTGGAGCAGATCCGCGCCTCGATGCGCGGGGAGGCGTTGCCCTCCGGGGGCGCCGGCACGGCGGCCGGGACCGCGACAGACCGGCCCGCGCGATCGGCCGATGCCGCATCACCGGCACCGCCGGATCCGGTGCGCCGGACCGGCACACCGGAAAACCCCTTGGGACGGTAGGGCAGGACTCGACGTGGCAGGGGAGCGGCAGGCGAGGGGAGGCGGCCCGACCGTGGCGCGGCGCGCGGTCGCGGCGCTGATCGAGGCCGCCGATCTGGTGGCCCACAAGGTCGGAGTCGCCGCCGAACCCCGGGCCCGCCAGCTGCGCCGTCGGCGTCGGGCGCTGCGCTGGGGCCTGATCGCCACGGTCACCTGCGTGTTCTGGGCCCTGGCGACCGCGGTCTTCGCCTCCTGGACCACTCCGGTCTGGGTGTTGATCATCACCAGCGCGATCGCCGCCGGTGCGGCGATCCCGGCGACGCTGCTGCTGCTGCGCTATCGGTGGCTGCGGTCGCTGCCGCTGCCGGCGGCGCGCCCGAGCCCGGCGCGGCGGCTGCCCCCACCGGGGTCGGCGGCCCGCCCGGCGATGTGGGCGCTGGGTGCCTCCGAACGCGGATTGTTCTCCCTTCTGGGAGTGTTGGAGCGCGGACAGCTTCTCCCCGACAGCGAGATTCGGCAACTGAAGGACGCCGCCACCGGAACCGCGGCCACCATGGCGGCCACCGCCAGCGAGGTGGTGTCGATGGAGAAGGCGCTGAACGCCTCGCCGTATTCGCGTGACCACCTGACCCCCACGATCAACGCGTTCACTGCGCAGCTCGGCGGCGGGGTGCGTCAGTACAATGAAATGGTCACCGCCGCAGCGCAATTAGTCTCGGCTGCCGACTCGCCGATGAGCCGTCAGCGTTATCACGCCGAGCTGACCGGGGCGACCGATCGGCTGCGGAGCTGGGCGTATGCCTTCGATGAACTCGCCGCGATGCACCGCAGCTGACCGCTGATCGCGGGGAGCGTCACAGACTCGGACGCAGCGCGGGGATCACCGCGCCGACGAGCCCCCGCACGGTCGCCTTGAATATATCGGCCATGTCGAAGTAGTCGCGCCACAGGGTGATTCGATTGTCGTGGACCTCGAAGACCCCGCACACCCAGAATTGCAGCCGCAGCGGCCCGATGATCAACACATCGGTGCGTTCGTTGAGCACGCTCGCCCCGTCGGTGGCGGCGCGGTGGGTTTTCACCTCGAACCCGATCCGGCCCTGCATCCGGCGCAGCATCGACACCACCGCACGGCGGCCGCGAACGGTCGGCAGCCCGACGTTTTGGTAGACGACGTTCTCATCGAGGACCTCGGCAAGCAGGTCGAAGTCCTGGTCCTGCAGCGCGCCCAGCAGGGCGTCGACGCGACCGACGTGGTCGGCGGGCAGCGGAGTCGGAATCTGGTCGGTCATGATCACCAGCGTAAACGGTCACAGACGCCGGTGCTCCCGGCGTCGGGGCCCGCGGGCGACCGTGACAAGGTAGGTCGGTGCGTGTCGTGGTGGTCGCCGGACCCGATCCCGGCCATTGCTTCCCGGCGATCGCGTTGTGTCAGCGTCTGAGTGCCGCCGGCGATTCGGCCACCCTGCTCACCGGCACCGCGTGGCTCGACACCGCCCACCGCGCCGGGGTGCAGGCCGCCGAGCTGCTCGGCCTGGAGGTCACCGCCGCCGACGACGACCTGGACGCCGGCGCCAAGATCCACCAGCGGGCCGCCCGGATGGCGGTGCTCAACGTGCCGCAGATCCGGGCGCTCGCCCCCGACCTGGTGATCAGCGACGTCATCACCGCCGCCGGCGGCATGGCCGCCGACCTGCTCGGGATGCCCTGGGTGGAGCTCAACCCGCATCCGCTGTACCGCCCGTCGCGGGGACTGCCCCCGATCGGCAGCGGTCTGGCCCCCGGCACCGGGCTGCGCGGGCGGGCGCGCGACGCGCTGCTGCGCACCCTGAGCGCGCGTTCATGGCGGCGGGGGCTGAGCCAACGTGCGGCGGCCCGGCAAGGCATCGGGCTGCCCGCCGACGACCCCGGGCCCCGTCGGCGACTCATCGCCACCCTGCCGGCCCTGGAGGTGCCCCGCCCGGACTGGCCGGCCGAGGCGGTGCTGGTCGGTCCGCTGCATTTCGAACCGACCGAGGCGGTGCTGGCGGTCCCGCCGGGGGCGGGACCGCTGGTGGTGGTGGCCCCGTCGACGGCGACCACCGGGGCCGCCGGGATGGCCGAACTCGCCGTGCAGGCGCTGACCCCGGGCCGCACGCTGCCGGCCGGGGCGCGGCTGGCGGTCTCCCGGTTGACCGGGCGCCCCGCCGCGGTCCCCCCGTGGGCCGTCGTCGGGCTGGGACGCCAAGACCGGTTGCTGCAGCAGGCCGACGTGGTGGTCTGCGGTGGGGGCCACGGGATGGTCGCCAAGACGCTGCTGGCGGGGGTGCCGCTGGTGCTGGTGCCCGGCGGCGGTGATCAGTGGGAGATCGCCAACCGGGTGGTCCGGCAGGGCAGCGGGGAGTTGGTGCGTCCGCTCACCGAGGCGGCCCTGGCCGCGGCGGTGGCGACGGTGCTGCAGGAGCCGCGCTACCGGGCGGCGGCGGCCCGGGCCGCCGCCGGTGCCGCGACGGTGCACGACCCGGTGGCGGTCTGCCACGAGGTCGTGCACCGGCACTGAGTACCTTGGGTGGCGTGCGGCTGACGGAGTTTCATGAGCTGGTTGCCGAGCGGTTCGGTGCGGCCTACGGCTCGTCGGTGCTGGTCGACCACGTGGTGAGCGGGTTCGACGGGCGCACCGCCGCACAGGCCATCGAGGACGGGGTGGAGCCGCGGGCGGTGTGGCGCGGGCTGTGCGCGGACTTCGATGTGCCCCGCGAGCACTGGTGAGCGCCACGGCGAGCGCCGTCGGGACACATCGGGCGGAGCCGTTCGGCGTGTCACCCCGACAATCGAACACCCGTTCGTCTACGGTGGGGAGTGTTCGAGGCACAGCTGCTGGTCGGACCCACTTGTCGGACCGGGTCGCTAGCGTCACGGCCACCTGACCGACACCGGTCAACCGAACACCGGAACAGAAACGGAGATCCTCATGGCACAGGCTCTTGACCGCGAGAAAGCCCTCGACCTGGCGATGGCCCAGATCGAGAAGAGTCACGGCAAAGGCTCGGTGATGCGACTGGGCGACGAGGTGCGCCAGCCGATCGCGGTCATCCCGACCGGGTCGATCGCCCTGGACGTGGCGCTGGGCATCGGCGGGCTGCCGCGGGGGCGCATCATCGAGATCTACGGCCCGGAATCCTCCGGGAAGACGACGGTGGCGCTGCACGCGGTGGCCAACGCCCAGGCCGGCGGCGGGATCGCGGCCTTCATCGACGCCGAGCACGCGCTGGACCCCGAATATGCCCGCAAGCTCGGGGTGGACACCGACTCGTTGCTGGTCTCCCAGCCCGACACCGGGGAGCAGGCGTTGGAGATCGCCGACACCCTGATCCGCTCGGGTGCGCTGGACATCCTGGTCATCGACTCGGTGGCGGCGCTGGTGCCGCGCGCCGAGATCGAGGGGGAGATGGGGGACAGCCATGTCGGGCTGCAGGCCCGGCTGATGAGCCAGGCGCTGCGCAAGATGACCGGGGCGTTGAGCAACTCCGGGACCACCGCGATCTTCATCAACCAGCTGCGGGAGAAGATCGGGGTGATGTTCGGCTCGCCGGAGACCACCACGGGCGGCAAGGCGTTGAAGTTCTACGCCTCGGTGCGGCTGGACGTCCGGCGGATCGAGACGCTCAAGGACGGCACCGACGCGGTCGGCAACCGCACCCGCGCCAAGATCGTCAAGAACAAGGTGTCGCCGCCGTTCAAGCAGGCCGAGTTCGACATCCTCTACGGCAAGGGCATCAGTCGCGAGGGGTCGCTGATCGACATGGGCGTCGATCAGGGCTTCATCCGTAAGTCCGGCTCCTGGTACACCTATGACGGGGAGCAACTCGGGCAGGGCAAGGAGAACGCCCGCAACTTCCTGCTGGAGAACGTCGACGTGGCCAACGAGATCGAGAAGAAGATCAAAGAGAAACTCGGCATCGGCGCGGTGCTCACCGACGAGCTGACCGAGGGTTCGGTCGATGACGTCCTGCCCGCCCCCGTCGACTTCTGAGCGCACCGAGCAGGCGCGGGCCTACTGTCTGCGCCTGCTGACCGTGCGGGCGCGCACCCGCGCAGAGTTGGCCGACAAGCTGGCTCGCCGCGGCTATCCCGACGAGCTGAGCACCGCGGTACTCGACCGCCTGACCGAGGTGGGGCTGGTCGACGACGCCGACTTCGCCGAACAGTGGGTGCGGTCGCGTCACCGCAACGCCGGCAAGGGCCGCCGCGCGCTCGTCGCCGAACTGCGGACCAAAGGCGTCGAGGAGGCGGTGATCGACGCCGCGCTGGCCGAGCTCGATCCCGACACCGAACGCAGCCGTGCCGAACAGTTGGTCACCGCCCGGCTGCGGCGCGAGAGACTCGACGGTGACCAGCTGAAAACCGCGCGGCGGCTGGTGGCGATGCTCAGCCGGCGTGGTTACCCCCCGGCGATGGCCTACGACGTGGTGAGTTCGGCGGTGGCGTTGGAGCTGGAGCGCCGGCGCACCTAGTGCGCTCGCGCGGGCCGCGTCGCCGTACCATGGGAGCGTGATTTCCACGGAGCTGCAGGCGGCGCAGACCGCTCCGGCGGCCCCCACGGCGGGGGCGGCGACGAGGCGCAGCTACCAGATCCGTACCTACGGCTGCCAGATGAACGTCCACGATTCGGAACGGCTGGCCGGGCTGCTGGAGGCGGCCGGCTACGTGCGCGCCCCCGACGGCGCCGACGCCGACGTGGTGGTGTTCAACACCTGCGCGGTGCGGGAGAACGCCGACAACAAGCTCTACGGCAACCTCAGCCATCTGGCCCCGCGCAAACAACGTGACCCCGACATGCAGATCGCCGTCGGCGGGTGTCTGGCCCAAAAGGACAAGTCCGCGGTGCTGACGCGGGCACCGTGGGTCGACGTGGTGTTCGGCACCCACAACATCGGATCGCTGCCGGTGCTGCTGGAGCGCGCCCGCCACAACCAGACCGCCCAGGTCGAGATCGTCGAGGCGCTGCAGGAGTTCCCCTCCACGCTGCCGGCCGCCCGCGAATCCGCCTACGCCGCCTGGGTGTCGATCTCGGTGGGCTGCAACAACAGCTGCACCTTTTGCATCGTGCCGTCGCTGCGCGGCCGGGAGGTCGACCGCAGCCCCGCCGACATCCTGGCCGAGGTGCGCGCGCTGGCCGCCGAGGGGGTCGTCGAGATCACCCTGCTGGGCCAGAACGTCAACGCCTACGGGGTGTCGTTCGCCGATCCCACCCTGGCGCGCAACCGGGGAGCGTTCGCCGAACTGCTGCGTTCCTGCGGTGCGGTCGACGGACTGGAGCGGGTCCGGTTCACCTCCCCGCACCCGGCGGAATTCACCGACGACGTCATCGAGGCGATGGCCCAGACCCCCAATGTGTGCCCGAATCTGCACATGCCGCTGCAGTCGGGATCCGACCGGGTTCTGCGTGCCATGCGCCGCTCGTACCGGGCGGAGAAGTTCCTGGCGATCCTCGACCGGGTGCGCGCGGCGATGCCGCACGCGGCGATCACCACCGACCTCATCGTCGGATTCCCGGGAGAGACCGAGGCCGATTTCGCCGACACCCTCGAGGTGGTGCGCCGTGCCCGGTTCTCCTCGGCGTTCACCTTCCAATACTCCCCGCGCCCGGGCACCCCGGCCGCCGAACTCGACGGGCAGGTGCCCAAGGCGGTGGTCCAGCAGCGCTACGACCGGTTGATCGCCGTGCAGGAACAGATCTCGCTGGAGGAGAACCGCGACCAGGTCGGCCGCACCGTCGAGCTGCTGGTCGCCACCGGGGAGGGGCGCAAAGACGCCCAGACCGCGCGGATGAGCGGGCGGGCCCGCGACGGACGGCTGGTGCACTTCGCCCCCGGCGAGCATCCGGTACGTCCCGGCGACATCGTGACCACCACCGTGACCGGCGCGGCCCCGCACCACCTGATCGCCGACGCGGCGCTGCGCACCCACCGGCGCACCCGGGCCGGGGACGCCCACGAGGCCGGACGGCGGCCCCGGGGGGTCGGGCTGGGGATGCCCGGTATCGGTGCGCCCACCGTGGCGCCGGCGAGCACCGGGTGCGCCCGATGAGCGCCGACACCCCCGAACCGCCCGACGACACCGCGGCCTTCGACGCCTACCGCGGCGACCTGGAACGGGTCGAACGGCGCATCGCCCGCGAGATCGAACCCGGCGGGCGCGGCGTGGTGGTGGCGATCCTGGTCTTCGTGCTGCTGGCGTCGTTCATCCTGCCGCACACCGGCGACGTGCGCGGCTGGGATCTGCTGTTCGGCTCGGAGGACGCCACCGTCGCCGACGTGACCCTGCCGATGCGGGTGTTCGGCTGGCTGGCGCTGGTGTTCGGCGTCGGCTTCTCGATGTTGGCGTTGATGACCCGCCGCTGGGCGGTGGCGTGGGTGGCGCTGGCCGGCTCGGCCACCGCCAGCGTGCTCGGCCTGCTGGCGGTCTGGAGCCGTCAGACCGCCCCGGCCGGTCAGCCCGGCCCGGCGGTGGGGCTGCTCATCGCCTGGTTCGTGCTGATCGCGTTGACCTTCCACTGGGCACGGGTGGTGTGGTCGCGCACCGTGGTGCAGCTGGCCGCCGAACAGGATCGGCGGCGCGCGGTCGGGGAACAGCAAGCCAAAAAACTGCTCGACGACACCCCGCCGCCCGACGACCCCGGTTCCCCCGGCCGGCCCGACGACCCGGCCCCTTAGTCACGCCCCCCCGAGTCACGCCCCCCGAGTCTCGCGACGGTCAGGGCCTGCGCTGCACCGCCGCCGCCGCGGCCTCCGCCCACTGCCGCCACTGGGCGGCGTTGGCCGCGGCCTCGGCGGCCTCGCTGGTGCGTCCGGCCTCCTGGGCTTTGTGCGCCTGCCGTTCGAACTGTTCGGCGCGGACCCGGAACTGGTCGGCGCGGGCCTGCGCCTCCGGGTCGACCCGGCCGGCGTCGGCGGCGTCGCGGACCTTCTTCTCCACCGCACGCAACCGGCGTTCGAGCTCACCGGACTGATCGCGGGGCGCCTTGCCCAGGGAGTCCCACTTGTCGGTGATCGACCGCAGCGCCGCGCGGGCCGCCTTGAGGTTGCCGACGTCGAGTCTCTCCGCCCGGGCCAACAGCTCCTCCTTGGCGGCGGCGTTGGCCTGCAGCTCGGCGTCCCGCTCGGCGCTGGCGGCGTTGCGGGCGGTGAAGAACACGTCCTGGGCGGCCTTGAAGCGCTGCCACAGCGCGTCGTCGACATCACGGGGCGCGCGCCCGGCGGCCTTCCACTGCGCCAGCAGGTCGCGGAACGCCCGGCTGGTGGCCGCCCAGTCGGTGGAGCCGCTGAGCTCTTCGGCGCGCACACACAGCCGCTGCTTGGCGGTCTTGGCGGCCGCGCGTTCGCGGTCCAGGTCGGCGAAGTGGGAGCCGCGCCGACGGTTGAACGTCTCCCGGGCGGCCGAATACCGCTTCCACAGCGTGTCATCGGTTCGGCGGTCCACCCCGCGGATGGTGCGCCACTCGTCGAGGATCGCGCGCAACCGGTCGCCGGCCGCCTTCCACTGGGTGGCGTTGGCCGCGAGGTCCTCGGCCTCGGCGGCCAGCGCCTCCTTGCGGGCGGTGGCGTCGGCCCGCACGGCGTCGCGGCGCTGCCGGTCGGCGGTGACCGCGGAGTCGGCGTGCTCCACGATCAGGGCCAGCCGGTCGGCCAGGGCATCGACGTCGCCGAGCACCGCGGCGGTCGGCAGGGTCTCGGCCAGCGCCGCGGCCGACGCCCGGATTTTGCGCGCATCGCCGCTGCCGGCGGCCAGTCGCTCCTCCAACAGCGCGACCTCGGTGCTCAGATCATCGAACCGGCGGCCGAAATGGGCGAACGCCGCGTCGGGGTCACCGGCCTGCCACGATCCGACGGTGCGTTCGCCGCTCGCGGTGATCAGCCAGACGGTGCCGTCGTCGTCGACCCGGCCGAACCGTCGGGGGTCGCTGCCGGCCGGGGCGACCACGGTCGGCAGCGGGGCGACCGCCGGGCGCGGGCCCGGGCCGGGGCGGGGCGCCGGTCTGGGTTTGGGTGCGCGGCCCGCCGGGTCGGGGGAGGTCTCGGGGGGAGTCATGGCTACCGTCACCTACTCTCGGCGGGGTCGATCCCGCGTTCCTGCCGCGCAGTGCGGCGCCGTCGCTGACAACTCGCCGCCGGCCCTGGGCCGGACGGGGGCGCAGCGCCACCGTGACGCTGCGGCACCCACCAGTATTCAAGCAGCTTGCGTCCCGGTCCGTCGCCACCTTCGGCGGCCCGGCCACCCCGGGTTCCGAGGCCCGATCGAGACCGAGTTGCTCGCCGGGAGCCCGGTACCGGCCGGTAGTGTAGCCCCCCGAGAGTCTGACCGAGCATCGGCTGGCGCCGCGCCAGCCGCCGCGACGCGTCCCGATCCGCGGGTGCGCTCGCCGCGGACCCGACATCGGTTGAGGAGACCAGCGAGCCTATGACGACGAACGCGATCATCGCCGTGGCGCTGGCGCTGTGCGCGGCGCTGGCCTCGGCGATCGGCGACGTGATCCGGCAACGCTCCGCCCAGGAGGTCACCGACAAGGAGCGCGTCGGACACCTGGAGCTGTTCCGGATGTCGCTGCGCGACGTGCGGTTCTGGGGCGGGGGGGTCGCCGCGGTCGCCAACTACGGGCTGCAGGCCGCCGCGCTGGTCTACGGCTCGGTGATGTTGGTGACCGGACTGCAGGTCACCGCGCTGCTGTTCGCGCTGCCGATCTACGCGCGCCTCACCCGCCACGGGGTCAGCCGCGCCGAGTGGTGGTGGGCCGGGGTACTCGCCGGCGCCCTGGCGGTGGTGGTCGTGGTCGGCGACCCCGTCGAGGGCAGCCACCGGGCCCCGACCGCGATGTGGGTCACCGTGGCCGTCGTGCTGGTCACGGTGCTGGTGGTCTGCGTGGTGGCCGCTCGCATCTACTCCGGTCGCCCGGCGGCGGCGGTGCTGCTCGCGGTGGTCGCCGGGACCTCGCTGGCGGTGTTCGCGGTGTTGACCAAGGTGCTCGTCGACACCCTGCGCGCCGACGGCGCGATGGCGGTGCTGCGCGCCCCCGAACTGCTGCCCTGGCTGGCCGCCACCCTGGCCGGGATGATCTTCCAACAGTCGTCGTTTCGTGCCGGGGCGCTCACCGCCTCGATGCCGACGATCACGGTGGCCAAACCACTGGTCGCCAGCGTGCTCGGGGTGTTGCTGCTCAACGAGACCATCGACGCCGGCGGCACCGAAGACGTGGCGGTGGCCATCGGGGTGGGGCTGGTGATCGTGGCGACGGTGTCGCTGGCCCGTGGCGAGGCCGCCACCATGGCCGCGCGCTCCGGCGGCCGCGACACCATCCGCCCCGAACCGCTGCCGTCGACCGGTTAGCGTGGTGGCGTGCTGACCGCGGTCGCGATCATCCCGTCGGCGCCGGTCGTGGTTCCCGAGCTCGCCGGTGACGCCGACGAGGACCTCACCGCGCTGCGGTCGGCGGTGCACACCGCGGTGGCCGGGTTGCCGCGACGCTGGGTGGTGCTCGGCTGTGGGCAGACCGACGCGGTCATACCCGAACACAGCAGCGGCACCTTCGCCGGATTCGGCGTGGACCTGACGGTGCGGCTGGGGCCCGACGCCGCCGCCGAGGTGCAGCCGCTGCCGCTGTGCGCGTTGATCGCCGGGTGGGCGCGGGCGGCGGCCCCGCCGGACACCGGTGCCGAGGTGCACGTCTACGCCGACCACCCCGATCGGGCTCGGGCCGCCGGGCGCCGGCTGCGCGCCGGCCTCGAGGCTTCGGCTCGACCGGTCGGGGCGCTGGTCGTCGCCGACGGGGCGATCACGTTGACCCCCGGGGCGCCCGGGGGGCACCGGCCCGCCGACCGCGCCGCCCAGTGCCACCTCGACACCGCGCTGCGCGGCGGTGACATCGCGGCGCTGAGCGCGCTGCCGCCGGCGATCCGCGGTCGGGCGGCGTTCGCGGCGCTGGCCGGGCTGAGCGAGCCCGGGCCGCGCGCGGCCGTCGAGCTGTACTGCGCCGCGCCCTACGGGGTGGGCTACTTCGTCGGCACCTGGGCGCCGTGAGCACCACGGCGGCACACCGGCCGCTGGTGATCGTCGGCCCCACCGGCACCGGGAAATCCGCGCTGGCCCTGGCGCTCGCCGAGCGACTCGACCGGGTGGAGATCGTCAACGCCGACGCGATGCAGCTCTACCGCGGCATGGACATCGGCACCGCCAAGGTGTCGCGGGCCGAGCGCCGTCGGGTCCGCCACCATCAGCTCGACGTGCTGGAGGTGACCCAGACCGCGACCGTCGCCGCCTATCAGCGCGCCGCCGCCGCCGATGTCGAGGCGATCCGCGCACGCGGCGGACGGCCGGTCATCGTCGGCGGGTCGATGCTCTACCTGCAGGCCCTGCTCGACGACTGGGTCTTTCCGGCCACCGACCCGGCGGTGCGCGCGCGCTACGAGGCCCGGCTGACCGCGGTCGGCACGGCCGCATTGCACGCCGAACTCGCCGAGCGCGATCCCGCCGCGGCCACCGCGATCGCGCCCACCGACGGCCGGCGCATCGTGCGGGCTCTGGAGGTGGTGACCCTGACCGGGCGGCCGTTCGCCGCCTCCGCCCCGCCCATCGCGGACCCGCGCTGGGACGCGGTGGTCATCGGGGTGGACTGCGCGACCGACCTGCTCGACGAGCGGCTGGCCCGGCGCACCGCGCAGATGTTCGACCGCGGCCTGGTCGAGGAGGTGCGCGTGCTGCTGCAGCACGGGCTGCGCGACGGGGTGACCGCGGCCCGGGCGCTCGGCTACGCCCAGGTGATCACCGCGCTGGACGCCGGCGGGACCGCCGCGGCCCTGGCCGACGCCCGTGAGCAGACGGTCACCGGCACCCGGCGCTACGTGCGCCGCCAGCGGTCCTGGTTTCGCCGCGACCACCGCATCCACTGGCTGGATGCGGCGGGCGACCCGCCGGTGGAGGCGGCGCTGCGGCACTGGCGGCCCGTATCCTGAACAGGTGAGATTCGCCAAGGGGCACGGTACCGAGAACGACTTCGTGGTGCTGGCCGACCTGCCCGCCGCGGTGGACCTGTCGGTGTGCGCGGTCGCCGCGCTCTGCGACCGCCGCCGCGGCCTGGGCGCCGACGGGGTGCTGCGCGTCACCACCGCCGGGGCCGCCGCCGACGCCGGGGTGCTCGACCGGCTGCCCGACGGTGTGGCCGCCGACGACTGGTACATGGACTACCGCAACGCCGACGGGTCGACCGCGCAGATGTGCGGCAACGGGGTGCGGGTGTTCGCCCACTATCTGCGGACCGCCGGGCTGGAGACCCGCACGGAGTTCACCGTCGCCTCCCTGGCCGGGCCCCGCCCGGTCACCGTGCACCGCGCCGACGCGCTCAGCGCCGACGTCACCGTGGAGATGGGCCCGGCGCGCCGCGGCGACACCGGATGGGCCACCGTCGGTGGCCACGATTTCACCGGGGTCGTCGTCGACGTCGGCAATCCCCACCTGGCCTGCGTCGACGTCGACCTCAGCGACGCCGAACTCGCGGCCCTCGACGTGGCGGCGCCGGTGGCCTACGACATCGCACAGTTCCCCGACGGGGTGAACGTGGAGATCCTCACCGCGCCGGCCGACGGTGCGGTGACGATGCGGGTCCACGAACGCGGGGTGGGCGAGACCCGCTCCTGCGGCACCGGGACCGTCGCGGCCACGGTGGCCGCACTGGCCGCCCTCGGCGCCGACACCGGCGCGCTGCGGGTACGGGTGCCCGGTGGGCAGGTCGCGGTCACCGTCACCGACACCACCAGCTACCTGCGCGGCCCCTCGGTGCTGGTGGCCCACGGCGAGATCGCGGAGGATTGGTGGGCCGGACAATAATTCGGATGCGCGACCGCGCCGCGACCGGCATCATCGGGGGCGACGATGACACACCCCGATAGCACTCCCGCCACGCCGAGCACCGGCGAGATGGCCCTCGACGACCGGGCCGCGCTGCGCCGCGTGGCCGGGCTGTCCACCGAGCTCGCCGACGTCTCCGAGGTCGAATACCGTCAGCTGCGCCTGGAACGGGTGGTGCTCGTCGGGGTGTGGACCCAGGGCGGGGCCGTCGACGCCGAGGCCAGCATGGCCGAGCTGGCCGCGTTGGCCGAGACCGCCGGCTCCCAGGTGCTCGAGGCGCTGATCCAGCGGCGCGACAAACCCGATCCGTCGACCTACATCGGTTCGGGCAAGGCCCTCGAGCTGCGTGAGGTGGTGTTGGCCACCGGGGCCGACACCGTCATCTGCGACGGGGAACTGTCCCCGGCGCAGCTCACCGCGCTGGAGAAGGCGGTGCGGGTCAAGGTCATCGACCGCACCGCGCTGATCCTGGACATCTTCGCCCAGCACGCCACCAGCCGGGAGGGCAAAGCCCAGGTGGCGCTGGCCCAGATGGAATACATGCTGCCGCGGCTGCGCGGCTGGGGTGAGTCGATGTCGCGGCAGGCCGGCGGCCGGGCCGGCGGCAGCGGCGGCGGGGTGGGGCTGCGCGGGCCGGGGGAGACCAAGATCGAGACCGACCGCCGCCGCATCCGGGAGCGGATGGCCAAACTGCGCCGCGACATCACGGCGATGAAGAAGGTCCGCGACACCAAACGCCGCCGCCGCCGCGACGCCGACATCCCGGCGATCGCGCTGGTCGGCTACACCAACGCCGGCAAATCCAGCCTGCTCAACGCGCTCACCGGGGCCGGGGTGCTGGTGGAGGACGCGCTGTTTGCGACCTTGGATCCCACCACCCGCCGCGGTGTCCTCGACCCCGAGACCGGCCAGCGTCCGTTCGTGCTCACCGACACCGTCGGGTTCGTGCGGCACCTGCCCACCCAGCTGGTGGAGGCGTTCCGCTCGACCCTCGAGGAGGTCGCCGACGCCGACCTTCTGCTGCACGTCGTCGACGGCGCCGACGCCACCCCGCTGGCCCAGATCGAGGCGGTGCGCGCGGTGATCGGCGATGTGGTCGCCGACCACGACGGTCGGCACCCGCCGGAGTTGCTGGTGGTCAACAAGATCGACATCGCCGACCCGGTGCTGCTCACCCAGTTGCGCCGCGCGATTCCCGACGCGGTGTTCGTCTCCGCCCACACCGGCGCCGGCCTGCCGCTGCTGCGCGAGCGGCTGGCCGCGTTGCTGCCGACCGCGATCGCCAGCGTCGACGTGACCATCCCGTATCGGCGCGGCGATCTGGTCGCGCGGCTGCACGCCGAAGGGGTGGTCGACAGCGCCGACCACGGGGCGGCGGGCACCCGGATCACCGCGCGGGTCCCGGTGGCGCTGGCCGCCGCGCTGCGGGATTTCACCACCGGCTGAGCCTGCGACGGGCTGGCCCGCCGCCGCAACTTCCGGACCGGCGGTGCTCCCAACCATCCGGTTGGTTTATCCTCGTCGGTGCGTCCCGTTCACCGACACGTCCGGAGGTCCCGATGGCCAGCCCCGTCAAATTCCAGCGCACCCTGTTCGAGGCCGAGCACGATCTGTTCCGCGAGTCCTACCGCGGTTTCCTGGACCGCCACGTCGCCCCGTTCCACGAGCAGTGGGAGGAGGCCAAGATCGTCGACCGCGGGGTCTGGCTGGAGGCCGGCAAGCAGGGTTTTCTGGGCATGGCGGTGCCCGAGGAGTACGGCGGCGGGGGCAACCCGGACTTCCGCTACAACGCGATCATCACCGAGGAGACCACCGCGGGGCGCTACAGCGGGATCGGGTTCTCGCTGCACAACGACGTGGTGGCGCCCTACCTGCTGCGGCTGGCCACCGAGGAACAGAAACAGCGCTGGTTGCCGAAGTTCTGCACCGGTGAACTGATCACCGCGATCGCGATGACCGAACCGGGCACCGGCAGCGACCTGCAGGGCATCAAGACCCGGGCGGTCAAAGACGGTGACCACTACATCCTCAACGGGGCCAAGACGTTCATCACCAACGGCGTCCACTCCGATCTGGTGATCGTGGTCGCCCAGACCGACCCCGACAAGGGCGCACAGGGGTTCTCCCTGTTGGTGGTCGAACGCGGGATGGAGGGCTTCGAACGCGGCCGGCACCTCGACAAGATCGGTCTCGACGCCCAGGACACCGCGGAGCTGTCGTTCACCGACGTCAAGGTGCCCGCCGAGAACCTGCTCGGCGAGGAGGGGATGGGCTTCATCTACCTGATGCAGAACCTGCCGCAGGAGCGCATCTCGATCGCGATCATGGCGGCCGCCGCGATGGAGAAGGTCCTCGAGGACACCCTGGCCTACACCAAGGAACGCAAGGCGTTCGGCAAGCCGATCGGCAGCTTCCAGAACAGCCGCTTCCTTTTGGCCGAGTTGGCCACCGAGGCCACCGTGGTGCGCATGATGGTCGATGAGTTCCTGCGGCTGCACCTCGATGACGCGCTCACCGTGGAACAGGCCGCGATGGCCAAGTGGTACTCGACCGAGAAGCAGGTGCACCTCATCGACCGGTGCCTGCAACTGCACGGCGGCTACGGGTACATGCGCGAATACCCGATCGCCCGGGCGTTCCTCGACGCGCGGGTGCAGACCATCTACGGCGGCACCACCGAGGTCATGAAGGAGATCATCGGCCGCAGCCTGGGCGTGTGAGCGGCGCCGCGCCCGCCGCCGGGGCCGGCGGTGCCCAGCGGCGCTGACCGGTCACCGCGCCGGCGGCGCCGCGGACCCGGTGCGGGGCCGTCACGACGACCTTCGTGCATCGATTCGACATCAGGTTGGTATCCATTTCCGCCCGAACCTCGCGATCAGTTCGCAATTCACACCGCGAACGCGCCATGATGGCCGATGCGACCGTTATTGCAGTGGATACGACAGGCCGGGGAGGCTGGGTGAGAAAGCAGCGAAGTCGGATGAGCCGATGGCTCCACGGTGCGGCCCTGGGCGCCGCGGTGGTCGGCACCGCGGCCGCCACCGTGTTGCTGACCCCCACCGCCGGTGCCTCGCCCGAGACCGACGCCTACGACGCGATCACCGCCGCCTGGGAGGCCGCCGGCGGCAACGAGTCCCGGTTGGGCGGCCCGCAGGGCGACGTCTACCCGATCGGGGCGGGCTTCGCCGGGGATTTCACCGGCGGCAAGATCTTCTTCACCCCGGAGGCCGGCGCGCACCCCATGTACGGGCCGATCTTGGACAAATACGAGTCGCTCGGCGGCCCCGACGGGTCCGACCTGGGCTTTCCCGACATGGACCAGACCGACGGCGCCGCAGTCGCCGGCAGCCAGTTCATCTCATTCTCGGCCACCGATGACCCGCTGATCTACTTCACCCCCGAGCACGGGGCGTTCGTGGTGCGCGGCGCGATCAACGCGGCCTGGGACGCGTTGGGCAGTTCGGCGGGCGCGCTGGGGGCGCCGTCGTCGGAGGAGCGTGTCGACGGTGATGTCATCACCCAGTCGTTCGCGGCCGGGGAACTGTCCTGGAACCGCAAGACCCACGCCTACACCACGGTGCCGCCGGAGCTGGCCGACCAGCTCGCCGACGTCGCCTACGAGGTCACCCCGAGCGACGCGATCAACGCGACGTGGCGGGCACTGGGGGCCGCGGACGGCTCGCTGGGCGCCCGGTCGGGCGAACCCGAACCGGTCGGCCCGGACGGCACGGCGCAGCAGTTCGCCGGCGGCACGATCTACTACACCCCGGCGACCGGCGCCAACGCCGTCGAAGGCGACATCCTGGCGAAGTACGAGTCCCTCGGCGGACCGCTCGGCTCCGATCTGGGGTTCCCGACCGCCAACCCCACCGAGGGCGGATTGGGCGCCGACAGCCAGGTCAGCGCCTTCAGCGCCCCCGATCACCCGGTGATCTTCTGGAGCTCGGAGCACGGGGCGTTCGTGGTGCGCGGTGCGATCGAGGCCGCGTGGGACAAACTCGGCGGCGCCGCCGGCGACCTCGGCGCCCCGGTGGGCGACCAGACCACCGACGGGGACCTGGTCGAACAGGAGTTCGCCGACGGCCGCATCTCCTGGAACCAAGCCGAGAACAGCTTCACCACCGAGCCGGCGAACCTGGCCGCCTCGCTGGCGGGGCTGCAGGTGCCCGGGCTGGGCGCGGCCAGCGCGCCGACCGCCGGCGGCTCCGACCACGCGATCAGCTGGCACTGGTGGTGGCTGCCGGTGAGCATCGGGGTGCTGCTGCTGGCCGGGCTGCTCGCCTGGCTCGCGCGGTGGCGCCACCAGCGCGACGAACTCACCCAACCGGCCCCGCGCCGGCCCAGCACCCGGTCGGCGCCCGCCCCGGCCGGCGCGGTGGCGCTCGACGACGAGCAGCCCTGGGCGCCCGAACCCGACCACGGCGCGCCGCTGGACCCGATCGACGAGGACGACGAGGGGCCGCCGTTCGGGGAATCGTTCTACGACCTGACCGAACCGGTCTCGACCACCGAACCGGAGGACACCGGGCTGCCCACCCGGGTCGCCTGGGCGCACCGCGCCGGCGGCGACGAGGAGCCGCCGGTGGTGAGCCGCGACCCCGGCGACTACTTCGGTCAGGAGCTCGCGCACGCGGGGCACCCCGGCGACCACCCCGACAGCGTCCCGGACGCCGTCGGCGCCGCCGATGCCGGCGCGCAGAACCCCGACGACGTCGACACCGCTCCCACCCCGTTGCCCGGTGTGGCGCCGGTGAGCACCGGGCGGCACTCGGCGATCGACCCGACCGACGAGCAGGACGCCCGGGCGGGCTACCCCCGCGACGACGACCCGCAGGGCGGCGTCGGCGGCCGGTTCGGCGTCGAGGATCCGCGTGATCATCCCGCGGCGCAGCCGGCCGTGCATCTGCCGCTGAGCGACCCGTATCAGGCGCCGGAGGGCTTCCCGATCAAGGCCAACACCGTCTCCGGGCTCTACTACACCCCGGACAACCCGCTGTATCACGACACGCTGGCCGAGGTCTGGTTCGCCACCGAGACCATCGCGCAGGCCAACGGTTTCCTCAAGGCGGAGTAGCCGGCGTCAGATCTTGCGGATCACCGTCACGACCTTGCCGAGGATGGCGGCGTCGTTGCCCGGGATCGGGTCGAAGGCCGGGTTGTGCGGCATCAGCCACACCTGGCCGGCGGTGTGCTTGAACGTCTTGACGGTGGCCTCCCCGTCGATCATCGCCGCGACGATGTCGCCGTTGTCGGCGACGCTCTGCTGACGCACCACCACCCAGTCGCCGTCGCAGATCGCGGCGTCGACCATCGACTCACCGACGACCTTGAGCAAAAACAGCGCGCCGTCACCGACCAGTTCGCGGGGCAGCGGGAACACGTCTTCGACGGCCTCCTCGGCCAGGATCGGACCGCCGGCGGCGATCCGGCCGAGCACCGGGACGAACATCGGTTCGGGCAGGTTGTCGGAACCGGCGACGTCGGTGCCGGCGCGCGGCGTCTCGGCGTCGTCGACACCGCGCACGTCGACCGCCCGGGGACGGTTGGGGTCGCGGCGCAGATAGCCCTTGCGTTCCAGGGTGCGCAGCTGGTGGGCGACCGATGAGGTCGAGGTCAACCCGACGGCGTCGCCGATCTCGCGGATGCTGGGCGGATAACCACGGTCGGTGACCGAGGCGCGGATGACGTTGAGGATGGTGCGCTGACGGTCGGTCAGCGCCGAATCGGTGCCGGTCGGCCGGCCCGGGGACGTGCCGCTGCTGTCACTCATATCCCGAATGTAGCCCCACCGTCGCCCGAGATCAAACACGTGTTCGACGTGTGTCGCGGGGCGCGGACGCCGGCGCATCGCTCACACGTTCTACAACGGTTCGATAACACGTTCGAAAAACCGTCGTCGCGTCGGTTACATTCGAACGCAAGAGCGAAAATCGGAGCGGAAGGACACCATCATGACCGTCATCGACCACCGGATGCCCATCACCTCGACCCGGCGGGCCCAACCGGTGCGGGTCGACCCCGGCGGGCAGCGGCGAGCCTGCGCGGCGCGGCGCCGGGCGCCGCATCCCACCGGTCCCGGCCCGCGGGCGCTGAGCTACCGCGGCACCGGAGTGCGGGTGTCGCGGGCCCCGCACCGTCGACGCGCCGCCGTCACCCCGGTGACCACGGTGATGTTGGCGCTGGTGGCGGCGATGATCACGGTCTGGCTGGGCATCGTGGCCCAGTTCGGCGCCGCGGTCACCGCCGGCGCCCAGACGGTGCCCGCCGAGTTGGCGGTGGTCCGGGTGCAAAGCGGGGAGAGCTTGCAGCAGTTGGCCCGTCGCGTCGCGCCCGGGTCGCCGGCCGCACCGGTGGTCGCCGCGATCCGGGATCTCAACGACCTGGACTCCACCGCGGTGCAGGAGGGCCAGACCCTGATCGCGCCGGTGGGCTGAGCCGTGCGTGCGGTCGCGAGCCTGTGTCGGTCCCACGGTGTCGGCGACCCCGGTCGACCGGCGGGCGCGCTGGTCGTGCCGACCGCCGCGCAGGTATTGTCGGGCACGGTCGACAACCCCGGCCCCCGGCGCGGCGAAGGAGCGGTGATGCACTGTCCGTTCTGCCGGCACCCCGATTCGCGGGTGGTGGACTCCCGGGAGACCGATGAGGGCCAGGCCATCCGGCGCCGGCGGTCGTGCCCCGAGTGCGGGCGCCGGTTCACCACGGTGGAGACCGCGGTGCTGGCCGTGGTCAAACGCAGCGGAGTCACCGAGCCGTTCAGCCGCGAGAAGGTCGTCAGCGGGGTGCGCCGGGCCTGCCAGGGCCGGGCCGTCGACGACGACGCGCTCAACCTGCTGGCGCAGCAGGTCGAGGATGTGGTGCGCGCCAGCGGCTCCGCCGAGATCCCCAGCCACGAGGTCGGTCTGGCGATCCTCGCGCCGCTGCGCGACCTCGACGAGGTCGCCTACCTGCGGTTCGCCTCGGTGTACCGGTCGTTCTCCTCAGCGGAGGATTTCGAACGGGAGATCGCGACCCTGCGCGAGCACCGTCAGGTGCCCAACGCCCACTGAGCGACGCGGCGAGGCGGACCCGCTCACACCACGGTCATCGTCGGGCCCTCGCCGACGACCCGCCCGGCGATCTGGACCCACCCGTCGGCGCCCCAGACGGTCTCGATGCGCGAGCCGCGGCCCTGGATGATCGTCAGGTCCCGGCTGAGCACGTCGGTCAACCGCACCGCGGCGGAGCCGGTCGCTTCGTCTTCGGGGACGCCGAGCACCGGAGCGAACATCCGCGCGCGCACCACGGCGGTGTCCCGGTCCTGCCACGCCCACAGGTAGTGGGCGACCGTGTCGGGCAGATCGGCCGGATCGGCAGCAGCCACCGCGGCCGGCGAACTCATCTGCTGGACGGCGAACTCCGGAGCCCACTGGGCGCGCGCACTGACCGCGGTGCGCTCGCCGTGGTAGACCACCGGCACCAGGCCGGCCGGCAGGTGCAGCGTGCGGATCGGGCGCCCGATCTCGCGCAGCCACCAGCCGACCCCGATGCTGGGATGGCCGGCGAACGGCAACTCCCCGTTGGGGGTGTAGATCCGTGCGCGCGCGGTGCTCGCCCCGGCGTCGGGGATCGCGACGAAGATCGTTTCGCTGTACCCGAGTTGGGCGGCGAGCCGCGGGCGGTCCTGCGGATGCAGCGCGGCGGCGTCCACGATGCCCAGCGGGTTGCCGTAGGCGCCGTGGTCGTCGGTGAACACCCGCACCACGGTCACGTCGATGCCCATGGGCCGACCCTACGGGGTGGCGGGCGGCGCCGGCGCCGCGCTCAGGCGGGGTCGTCGGGGCCGCGGGGCTTGCGCGCCTCCTGGGCCAGGAACTGCTCGAACGCCGCACCGAGTTCGTCGCCGCTGGGCAACTCCTCGTCGCGGGCGAGCAGCGAGCGGTTCTCCTGGGCGGCCAGAAACGCGTCGTACTGCTGCTCGAGAGCGCCGACGACCTGGGCGACCTCCTCGTTGCCGGCCACCTGTTCGTCGACACGGGCGGTGATATCGGTGGCCGCCTCGGTGAGGCTGTGCACCGGGATCTCCAGGGAGCCGGTCTTGGCGACCTCGTTGACCAGCGCCACCGCCGCCGCGGGATAGTCGGTCTGGCTCAGATAGTGCGGCACGTGCACGGTGAACCCGACGACCTCGTGGCCGTGCTGGGCCATCCGGTACTCCAGCAGGTTCGACGCACTGGCCGGCACCTGCACCTCGGCCACCCACGGCTGGTGGTCGGCGATGAGTTCGCGGTTGTTGGAGTGGGCGGTCAAGGTGACCGGGCGGGTGTGCGGCACCGCCATCGGGATGGTGCCCAGACCGATGGTCTGGCGCACGCCGAGGCGTTCGGCCAGCAGCCGCACCGCGGTGATGAAGCGCTCCCATTTGAGGTCCGGCTCCAGCCCGGCCAGCAGCAGAAACGGCGTTCCGGTGCTGTCGCGCATCGCGTGCAGGTCCAACTGCGGTTCCGCGTAGTGGGTGAACCGGTCGGTCTTGAACGTCATCAGCGGCCGGCGGGAGCGGTAGTCGAGCAGCTCGTCGATGGCGAACGACGCCACCAGTTCACTGTCGAGGGTCTCCTTGAGGTGGGTGCTGACCAGGTGGATCGCGTGCCCGGCGTCGGAGAAGCCCTCCAGGGCGTGGATGAGCACCGGCCCGCGGCCGTCGGGGGAGGACACCTGCGGTGCCGGAAACTCCAACTCATACATCCCACTGTGGTCGGGTTGGGCGTGGTCGGGGCTGAAGTGCCGATCCTGTCCCATCGTTTTCGCCTCCTCGGCACGGTCTCGGCCGTGCGCCGTCGTCCTCCTCGGTCCGGTCCCGTTCCTTCCGGTGTGGGGTGGGGACGCGGGCCGGGTGCCTTTCAGGATATGACCGAGTGCTGCGACGGGTGCGGTGAGCCCCGTCTCGGCCCGGCGGGCCGCTGCCCACCGGCCGGAGCCGCACCCTCGGCTCGCATTCTCGGCATCCTGGCCCGCACAACGCCCCGTTCGCCGCACCCCATTCCCGCGACCGCCGCGTTTCGCCCACCGCAGAACCGGCCCAGGGAGCACATCAGCAACATAAGTCACGGGCACCACAGCAAACACAACAATCACTTATACAACAAATAGAGCATAAATAACAGGCGTATCAATAACCTCAGTTAGCACAGCAAATAATATGCGCATCATCTGCCTCAGAAATAAATTCTGAATCATTTACCTCATTGATTACATAAACTTGCAATGGGCAACAATGATCACGTTAGGTTCATTCATCACACGTGTTTCTTCTATCACGGAGGTTGGGGAATGGACCGCAATGTCGCGGGCCGGCGCGTCGCGTCGGCCGATCCGCATCACCACGACCACCACCACGCCTGGCTGCGGTCGGGGGCCCTCGCCGCGGGCATGATGATGGCGCTGGGTTCCTCGGTCGGTGTGGCCCAGGCCGACGGCGTGAATTGGGACGCGGTGGCCGAATGTGAATCCGACGGCAATTGGTCGGCCGACACCGGCAACGGATTCTACGGCGGCCTGCAATTCAAGGAATCAACCTGGAAAGAATTCGGCGGTCAGGGCTCGCCGGCCGACGCCTCGCGCGACGAACAAATCGCGGTCGCCAACCGGGTGCTGGCCGAGCAGGGGCCGGAGGCCTGGCCCAAATGCGGTCCCGGGCAACCGCGGGCCCCCCGCATGCATTGGCCCGCACCGCTGCGCTCGATCGCCAAAACGGTGTGGTCCTGGGTCCCGCACTGAGCGAACCCGACACGACCGCGCCGGTGAGGCGCACCGCTCGCCGGTGCGCGCCTGACCGGCGCGGGCGCCCGCTAGTGCCATCATGGGCACGATGCGCAGGCCGGCGACGCACTCCCGCGGCTACCGCGCGGCGGTGGCCGTGAGCGTGGTGGCGGCCACGGTTGTGCCGATGCTCGGCTGCACCCGGGTGCTCGGCGGCACGGCGCACCTCGGCGCCGACGCGCAGGCCCCGTTGGAGCCGCTGCTGCTCGCCCCCGGACGGTTCCCGACCCGCTACCCGGCCCGGGTGCTGACGGCCGCCGCCGTCGACCGCAGCCTGTGGCGGATCGACGGCGTCGCGCCCGACGCGGTGGTGACCCCGCCGCCGTGCACCCCGCCGCCCGTCGGGGCGGCACCACGGGATGCGGTGGCCGCCGCCGGCACCGACACGGGCACCGGTGCCACGCTCACCGTGGCGATCACCCGGACCGCCGCGGCGTTGGAGCAGCGCCGTGCCCAGCTGACCGCCTGCCCGGCGGTCACCGTCGCGGTGGGCGACCGCCGCACGGAGCTGCGCCCCGAGGTTCTCGCCGCACCGCCGGTGGACGCCGACGCCAGCTACGCGGTCCGCCAGACTGAACTGGTCGACGGGCAGCCGACGCGGGAGCGGCTGACCTTGGTCGCCCAGTTCGACGACATCCGGGTCACGGCCAGCTGGGCCGGCCCGCCGGCCGGTTCGGCGATGGTGAGCCCCGACGCCGAGGCGCTCGACGGGGTGTTTCTCAACGCGGTCCTGCAGGCACGACGACACCGCTGAGGGCATCCCCAGTTGGTCTGTCATCCCCAGGGCGGGCCGGTTCGGGTGGGTCGGGCGTGTCCGGCGTCGGTGCGCCGACGGTGCGGGTTGACACCGTGGCGTCATGGCCAACAACGACGCGGACTTCGTCCTCGACCGACCGGGCGCGTTGATCGCCGCGCTCCCCGCCGTGCTGGGCTTCGTGCCCGCGAAGTCCCTGCTGCTGGCGGTGATCGAAGCCGGTGCGCTGGGGCCGGTACTGCGGGTGGATCTCGCCGACGGCCTCGCCGACCGGATCGATGAGCTCGTCGAGGTGGCGGCCGTCGGCGGTCCCGAGGCGGTGATCGCGGTGATCGTCGACGCCGCCGGGGCGCGCTGCCCGCAGTGCAACCGCGACCACCAGCAGCTGTGTGCGGAGCTCGGTGCGGCGCTGCAGCGCCGTGCCATCGCGCTGTGGGCCGCCCACGTCGTCGACCGCATCGCCGCGGGCGGGCGTTGGCACTGCATCGACCGCTGCGGCGCCGGGGGCGCGGTCGACGATCCGGCGACCTCGCCGCTCGCGGTGGCCGCGGTGGTGGCCGGCCGGCGCCTCTACCGGTGCCGCGCCGACCTGCAGGCGGTGGTCGGCGTCGGCGACCCGGGGCGCCGGGAGCGCATCGCCGACCTGCTGCGCGAACCCCCACCGCCGACACGTCGGGGCAGCCGGGCCGCCCGCAGGCGCGCGGACCTCGCCGCGATGCTGGCCGCCGCCGGACGCCACGCCGGCGGCGCAGCACTCGACGACGCGGAACTGGTCGCGATGGCCCGCGCACTGCTCGACATCGATGTCCGCGACACCCTGTATGCGTTGGCGGCCGGCGAGAGCGCCGACGCCGCCGAGGGTCTGTGGATCCTGCTGGCACAGACCTTGCCGGGACCGTCGCGGGCGGAGGCGCTGGTGCTGCTCGCCTTCAGCGCCTACGTGCGCGGGGACGGCGCGCTGGCCGGGGTGGCCCTGGAGGCGGCGCTGCGGGAACAGCCCGCGCATCGCATGGCGGGAATGCTGGACACCGCGTTGCAGTCGGGGCTGCGGCCGGAGAGAATCCGGGGTCTGGCGATGACCGGATACCGGCTGGCGGCGCGCCTCGGCGTCACGCTGCCGCCACCGCGCCCACGGGACCGGCCGGCCTGAGACGTCCGCGCGGTCAGATCTTCTCCACGAGGACGGCGTGGGCCATCTCATGGGGCAAGGTGACGTTCTCATGGCCGGGCATGATGATCGTCACCCCGCGGGTCGAGTTGTTCTCCACGGTCACCCGTGCGTTGGGCACCACTCCGGCCTCCTTGAGCCGGGCGATCAGATCGATGTCGCCTTGCACATGCTCGGTGAGTTGGCGGACGACCACCGCCGACGGGGAGTCCTG
Organism: Mycolicibacillus parakoreensis; assembly: GCF_022370835.2. The sequence goes on along the minus strand of NZ_CP092365.1, from coordinate 2,449,643 downwards.
CGGCAGCTCGGTCAGCCGTACCAGGTTGGCGTCCTCGGCCTCGAGTTTGCGGTCGACACCCAGTTCGCTCAGACCCGGGATCGGGTTGCCGAACGGTGAGGTGGTCGGATTATTGAGCACCTTGACCAGCCGACGCTCGACGTCGTCGCTCATGACGTGCTCCCAGCGGCAGGCCTCGGCATGGACCTCCTCCCAGGGCAGGCCGATGATGTCGACCAGCAACCGCTCGGCCAACCGGTGTTTGCGCATCACCGACACCGCCAGCGCCCGGCCCGTCTCGGTGAGTTCCAGGTGCCGGTTGCCCGCCACCCGTACCAGCCCGTCGCGCTCCATGCGCGACACGGTCTGGCTCACCGTCGGGCCGCTCTGCTCCAACCGCTCGGCGATCCGGGCCCGCAGCGGCGTCACACCCTCCTCTTCGAGGTCGTAGATCGTCCGCAGGTACATCTCGGTGGTGTCAACCAGATCGTTCATTGCACATCCTTCGTCGCCGCCCTCAGTCTACTTGGTGAGCTGCGTAAAGACCTCGTTACACGCGTCGCCCGGGCGTGGGCGCCGCCCGTATCGGGCAGCAACGCGCCGCAGCGCAGAACTATGCCCGCCGTGGCCGACCACGACGGGCATAGTTCTGGGCCACCGGTGTTGCGGCGTGGCCAGCGCGCTCAGCTGGCGTAGGACCGCAGCCGATCGGCCCGGTCGCCGTAGCGCAGCTTGGCCATCACTTCGCGTTCGATCTGGCGGACCCGCTCCCGAGAGAGACCGAACAGTTTCCCGATCTGATCCAGGGTGCGCGGCTGGCCGTCGTCCAGCCCGAAGCGCAGCCGGATGACCTGGTGCTCCCGCTCGTCGAGGGTGGCCAGCACACTGCGGATGTCGGTGTGCAGCATCTCGGCGATCACCGCGTTCTCCGCTGACATCGCCTCGGCGTCCTCGATGAAGTCGCCCAGGGGGGCCTCCTCGTCGGTGCCGACCGGCATGTCCAGGCTCACCGGGTCGCGGCTGTGATCGAGCAGGTCGTGGATCTTCTCCACCGCGATGCCGGACTCCGCGGCCAACTCCTCGTCGCTGGCCTCCCGGCCCAGGCTCTGGTGCATCTCCCGCTTGATCCGCGCCAGTTTGTTGACCTGTTCGACCAGGTGCACCGGCAGCCGGATGGTGCGCGACTGGTCGGCCATCCCGCGGGTGATGGCCTGGCGGATCCACCAGGTGGCGTAGGTGGAGAACTTGAACCCCTTGGCGTAGTCGAATTTCTCCATCGCCCGGATCAGACCCAGATTGCCCTCCTGGATCAGATCCAGCAGGGGCATGCCCCGGCCGGTGTAGCGCTTGGCCAACGACACCACCAACCGCAGGTTGGCCTCCAGCAGATGGCGTCGGGCGGCCTCGCCGTCGCGCACCACCGCGGTCAACGCCGCACGGCGCTTCTCGCCGTAGCGCTTGCGGGTCTCCAACAGGTGCTTGGCGTAGAGGCCGGCCTCGATCCGCTTGGCCAACTCCACCTCGTCGGCGGCGGTCAGCAGCGCGGTCTTGCCGATGCCGTTGAGATACACCCGCACCAAATCCGCCGCCGGGCTCTGGCCGTCCAGTTCGCCATCAACCCGGCCTGCGGTGGCACGTGTGGTCGTCTTAGCCATAGTGGGCCTCCTGGTCGGCGTGAACACTCAACCGGTACAACGTGGGCTCAGCGACCGGAGTTCCCCGCCCGCGCAGTTTTCACACCGGCGCACCGCGCCGCGGCGCGAAACCCGCAGTTCGGCGGTGTGACCGTGTCGTTCAGCGGGGTGTGGGCCCGGGGCCGTCAGCGGTGTGCGGCACGGCCGGGCCGGTCTCCAGCATCCGGTCGTGGGCGGCGTGCCGCAGCGACGGGTGCGGCGACGCCGCGTCGTAGCGGCGGGGCTCGCCGGCGCGCCGCGGTGGACGGTCGTTGGCGATCAGCACCGCCATCCAGGGCAACGGAATCGACACCGCCAGGATCGCCATCGACAGCAACCCGTTGTGCCACTGCGCGTAGGCCAGGGCGGCGAGGACGAACGCCGGGATCCGGCAGGACATCATGATCAGGTATTTGCGCACCCGGGCTCGGTGCTCTTCTTCAAAGGAGGGTGCCGCGGCGGTGATGAGTACTGGCCGACCATCGTCGTCGAAACCCAGCTCAGGGCTGTGCTTCATAACCTCCACTGTCCCACATTCGGGCGGTCGTTGACACGGCCGGTTTCCCGAAACCGGCACGGCGTGGGCAGAATGGGCGCATGCAGACCCAGACCCTCGATCGCACCGATACCGACGAACGCGTCGACGACGGGACCGACAGCGATACCCCGAAGTATTTCCACTACGTGAAAAAGGACAAGATCGCCGAGAGCGCCGTGATGGGCAGCCATGTGGTGGCGCTGTGCGGCGAGGTGTTTCCGGTGACCCGCTCGGCCAAGCCGGGTTCGCCGGTGTGCCCGGAGTGTAAACGCGTCTACGAGAAGCTCAAGAAGGGCTGACCTTCGCGGCTGCGGGCCGGTCGTCGGGGGCGGCTGGGTGCCCGACCGGCGCCACCGCCGGGGTCAGGCCGCGTCGGCGTACCCGCAGCCAGCGTCGCCGTACCCGCATCCAGTGCCGCATCCGGCCCACGTGGGTGGCCGGTGCCGGCCACTCCTCTTCGATGGCGGCGTTGAGTTCGGCGCCGACCATGATCGCGAACCCGAGGAAGAACGCGAACAGCAGGAACGCGATCGGGGTGGCCAGCGCGCCGTAGGTGTAGCCGGTGCGGGTGATGTAGCGCAGGTAGACCCGCAACCCCAGGGTCGCCACCACGAAGACCGTGCTGGCCAGCATCGCTCCGACGATCAGCCGGTGCGACGGCAACGGTCGGGGCAGCGACGCCCGGTACAAGACGGTGACCCCGAGCACCAGGATCAGCCCGAGCACGGGGTAGTAGGCCAGGTGCAGCATCTGCGACCAGTTCGGCGGGAGATGTTCGGCGATCTTGCGCGGGCCCAGCGCCAGGATGGGGGCCGCCACGATGATGACCACCTGCATCGCGACGTAGAGGAACAGCGCGAAGAACCGCTGGCGCACCGGATGGCGCAGGGCGGTCTGGTCGTGGGCCTCGACCACCGAGTCGACGAATGCGGAGATGGCCGAGGAGCCGGCCCACAGCGAGATGATGAACCCGAGCGACACGACCTCCCCGCGCGCGCCGGCGACGATGTCGTGCACGGTCGGCTCGATGATCTCGGTGACGACGTTCTGGGAGAAAAACCGCCCCGCAGCGCCGATCAGCCGGGCCTGGATGGTCGGCAGCGTGTCGGGACCGAACAGCGGCGCGATGTAGGAGAGGCTGCCGAGCATCCCCAACAGCAGCGGCGGCAGCGACAGCACCGACCAGAAGCCGGCCTGCGCCGACTCGGAGAAAATCGAGTCATCCCAGCTTTTCGTCAGGGTCCGGCGCAGGATCGGCCACGCGTGGTGGCGCGGTCGCGGCGGCGCCGCGGCGGGATCCGGGTGACTCATGACTCGTCCAGCATCCCCGACAGGAGCCCGCCCGCGCGGATTGGCATCCGGTGAGTTGTCTCTACGCCTCCGGCGGGCTGGTCTCCAGCACCGCGGCCATCTCGATCAGCTTCGCTTCGTGGGCGTTGGCGTGGTGCTGGCAGAAGAGGAGTTCGGCTCCCGACGGCAGGGTGGCACGCACCCGCGCCGCCGCACCGCAGCGGTCGCAACGATCAGCCTTGGTCAATTCCGGGCCGGTCAGAGTCGCGTTCATAGCCCCCTCCGTTTCATGCATAGCTCCACTGTGTCAGACGAACGGGGATTCGGTGTTGTTCCCGGGGCCCGTCTGGTGTGTCGCACCTCACCGCGGCCTGCGGCGCGGTGCGGCACGCTGGACCGATGACCCACGACAGCCCCGACGTTCTCGTGCACCTGTGCGCCGCCGACGATTGGGATCGAGCCCGCCGCCGCGGTCGCCTGCACCCGGAGTCCCTGGACCGGGAGGGCTTCATCCACCTGTCGAGTCCCGAGCAGGTCCATCTGCCGGCCAATCGGCTGTTTGCCGGCCGCACCGATCTGGTGTTGCTGCACATCGCCGGCGAGCGCCTGGCCGCGCCGGTGCGCTGGGAGCCCGGCGTGCCCGAAGATCCGGCGGGGATGCTGTTCGCGCACCTGTACGGGGTGTTGCCGGTGGACGCGGTCATCGCCGTCACCGCCTACCGCCCGGGCGTCGACGGCAGGTTCGCGCCGTGGCGGACGTGATCGCGCGTCGACGCTAGTCCAGGTAGTCGCGCAGCACCTGCGAGCGGCTGGGGTGGCGCAGTTTGCTCATCGTCTTGGACTCGATCTGGCGGATCCGCTCGCGGGTGACCCCGTAGACCTGGCCGATCTCGTCGAGGGTGCGAGGCTGGCCGTCGGTGAGTCCGAACCGCAGCCGCACCACGCCGGCTTCGCGTTCGGAGAGCGTCTCGAGCACCGACTGCAACTGGTCCTGCAGCAGGGTGAACGAGACGGCGTCGACGGCTACGACGGCTTCACTGTCCTCGATGAAATCACCGAGCTGCGAGTCGCCCTCGTCGCCGATGGTCTGGTCCAGCGAGATCGGTTCCCGGGCGTACTGCTGGATCTCCAGCACCTTCTCCGGGGTGATGTCCATCTCCTTGGCCAGCTCCTCGGGGGTGGGCTCGCGGCCCAGATCCTGCAGCAGCTCCCGTTGGATGCGGCCCAGCTTGTTGATCACCTCGACCATGTGCACCGGGATCCGGATGGTGCGGGCCTGGTCGGCCATGGCGCGGGTGATGGCCTGGCGGATCCACCAGGTGGCGTAGGTGGAGAATTTGTAGCCCTTGGTGTAGTCGAATTTCTCCACCGCGCGGATCAGACCCAGGTTGCCCTCCTGGATCAGGTCCAAAAACGCCATGCCCCGTCCGGTGTAGCGTTTCGCCAGCGAGACCACCAGCCGCAGGTTCGCCTCGAGCAGGTGGTTTTTGGCGCGATCACCGTCGCGACAGATCCAGGCCATGTCGCGCCGGTAGGCGACGGCGAGTTTCTCGCCATTGGCGGTGTACTCGGCCATCTTCTGGGTCGCGTAGAGGCCGGCTTCGATGCGCTTGGCGAGCTCGACCTCCTCCTCGGCGTTGAGCAGTGCCACCTTGCCGATCTGTTTGAGGTAGGCGCGCACCGAGTCGGCCGAGGCGGTGAGTTCGGCGTCCTTGCGGGCCTGCCGCAGCGCCTCGGACTCCTCCTCGTCCCAGACGAAGTCGCCGGAGGCCTTGTCCTTCTCCGACGGCTCGGCGATCTCCTCGTCGGCGGTGTCGTCGGCGAGATCCTCGATGGTGACCACGGTGTCGGCATCGATCTCGCCGGCAGCGGGGTCGGTCTCGAGGTCGGTGTCGGTCTCGGCGGCCGTGCCGGTCTCGGCGGCGGTGTCCTTCGTCGCCCGGCTGGCCCGGGTCTTGGTCGCGGCGGTCTTTTTCGCGGCGGCCTTCTTCGCCGGGGCCGCCTTGGTCGCGCGTTTCCGGGGGGCGGCCCCCGCGGCGGCTTTCTTCGCCGGGGCCTTGGTGGTCTTCGCCGCGCCGTCGGTCGCGGAGCTGCGGGTGGCCTTGGTGGCCTTGGCGGCCTTGGCGGCTTTGGTGGCGGCAGCTTTGGTGGCGGTGCGCTTCACCGGCTTGTCGGTTGCCGGACTTGGCTTGGTCGCTGCCACGTACACCCCTTCGCTCGGGCTGACCTTCGGCCGCGTGGGCAGGCGCTTGCCGGAGGTTTCTGCTGTATGGAATGTCGGCGTCGTGATCTGTGCAGATACTCACCGCTATCGGTTGGTCGGCCGCCGAGGACCGCCGTGTGCCATTGTAACGGCAGCGCCGGAGCCGATCGGCTGCAGCGGGCGAAATTCAGCGCCCGACCCGATGGCCGAACCCGGGGTCCGCGGCCATCGCAGCCCCCACGATCCCGGCCGTGTTCTGCAACGCCGCGGCCACCACCGGCGTGTCGCTGTCCAGCAGCGGCAACCACTTGTGCGCCTTGCGGCTGATGCCGCCGCCGGCGATGAACAGGTCCGGCCAGATCGCCTTCTCGATCGCGGCGAGCACCTTGGAGACCTGCCGGGCCCACTTCGCGTAGCTCCAGTCCTTGCGTTCCTTGACCGACGCGGCCGCCCGGTGCTCGGCCTCCTTGCCGCCCACATCGATGTGACCGAACTCGGTGTTGGGAAGCAGCACGCCGTCGTGGATGACCGCCGAACCGATCCCGGTGCCGAAGGTCAACAACACGACCACCCCGGAGTGTTCGCGGCCGGCGCCGAACCGGACCTCGGCGAGACCGGCCGCGTCGGCGTCGTTGAGCACCGTGACGTCCTGGCCGGGCAGCTCAGCGCCGATCACATCGCGCACGTTGGCCCCGATCCAGCCCTTGTCGACGTTGGCCGCGGTGCGCACCTGCCCGTTTTTGACCACACCCGGGTAGGTGACCCCCAGCGGTCCGTCCCAGTCGAGTTCGCGGACCACCGCGGCGACGGTGCGGGCCACCGCCGGTGGGGTGGCCGGCTGCGGGGTGGGCAGTTTGAACCGGTCACCGACCAGCTGCCCGGTGTTCAGGTCGACGATGCCGCCCTTGATGCCGCTGCCGCCGACGTCGACGCCGAATCCGTGATCGCGCGGGACGCTGCCGGTGGTGCTCATCGGTCTCCTCCGACGGGGGATAGGTTGCTCACACCCTAATCGGCGGCGCTGCACGCCCGCCGGGTTTGTGCTGCGATGGGGGTGTGCGACCCGACGATGTGCGACCCGCGGCGTTGCGGGCGGTGGCCGAGGCGGTCGCCGGCGAGGCCGCGGCCTTCGTGCGGCGACGCCGTGGCGAGGTGCTGGTCCCCGCCTCGGCGACGCCGATCGCGGTGCGCGCCAAGAGCACCCCGACCGACCCGGTGACCGTGGTCGACACCGAGACCGAGGATCTGCTGCGCCGCCGCCTCGCCGAGTTGCGCCCCGGCGACCCGGTGCTGGGGGAGGAGGGCGGTTCCCGGCGCGGCGCCGGGGCGCCCGACGCGGTCACCTGGGTGGTCGACCCGATCGACGGCACGGTCAACTTCGTCTACGGCATCCCGGCGTTTGCGGTGTCGGTGGCCGCTCAGGTCAACGGGGTGTCGGTGGCCGGGGCGGTGGCCGATGTGGCCGCCGACGCGGTCTATTCGGCGGCGCGTGGCGTCGGCGCCCACCGCCGGTCCGCCGCCGGCACCGAGGTGTTGCGCTGCAGCGGGGCCACCGCGCTGTCCATGGCGTTGCTGGGCACCGGATTCGGCTATTCGGCGGCGCGCCGGCGGGTCCAGGCCGACCTGTTGGCCCGCATGCTGCCGCGGGTCCGCGACGTGCGCCGCATCGGTTCGGCGGCGCTGGATCTGTGTCTGATCGCCGCCGGACGGCTCGACGCGTTCTACGAACACGGGCTCAACGTCTGGGACTGGGCGGCCGGGGCCCTGATCGCCGCGGAGGCCGGCGCCGAGGTGGTGATCCCGGAACCGGAGCGCACCGGCGCGGGTGCGGTGGTGGTGGCCGCCGCGCCGGGGATCAGCGCCGACCTGGTCGACACGCTGGCCGGGTACGGCGGGATGGCATCGATCGCCGGCTGACCGCCGGCGGCTCAGCAGACGCCGCTGTGGGCCTGGATCAACTGGGGTTTCTCCGGGGCGTCGGCGGCGTCTGGGCGTAGCCGGGCCAGCACCGCCTCGACGTCGTCGGAGTGGGTCAGCGCGGCGAAGTCGGTGCCCAACGCCAGGTCGACCGAGTCGTCCTCGCGATTGTCGCGGAACAACTCGGTGCAGGGCGCGACCAGCCAGACCGCCGCTGCGGCGGCCTCACCGGCCTCGCCGAAGCGGATCTGGCCCTGGCAGTCCAGCCGTTCGGTGGCGTAGATCGGGTCGTTGGCCGCCGTCGGGGTGGGGAAACCCAGGTCGCGGAGCGCGCCGGCGACCTCGGTGGCCTGCCCGCCCCGGCCGCTGGCGTTGAGCACCCGCACGGTGGTCGCGGTGAGGTCGGCCGGGATGATCTCCACCATCGTCGACGGGGTCACCTGCTCGCCCAGGGCGGGCTGGTCGGCCGTCGTGCCCGGCGGCGGCGGATTGCAGATCGCCACCTCCTCGGCGTCGGTGTGGCGGGTCAGGGCGACCGTCCAGATCACCGTGGTCGCCAGCACCATGACCACCAAGGCGATCAGTGCGGGTGTAGGGTTGCGCCGCCGGAACGGCCGACCGTGTTTGTCGAAGGCGGTGCCTGCGGTGATTTGTGCGACCACGCAAGCACTCTATAAGGCGCCGCGTCGGCCCGACGGGACCGACCGCAGGAGCGTTGTGAGGTAAATCACAGTTGGATGGAATGTGAGATGGGCACGAATCGTTTGGTGGAAGTGGTTAACGCTGGTACAAACCTTTGCTTGCAGAGGTTGTAAGAGGGGACATGACGATGGCTACCGACTATGACGCCCCACGGCGCAACGAGGCGGACGAGGTTTCCGAGGACTCCATCGAGGAGCTCAAGGCGCGTCGCAACGAAGCGCAGTCGGCCGTGGTGGACGTCGACGAATCTGAGACCGCCGAGTCGTTCGAGCTGCCCGGCGCCGACCTGTCCGGCGAGGAGCTGTCGGTGCGGGTCATCCCGAAGCAGGCCGACGAGTTCACCTGCTCGAGCTGTTTTCTGGTCCAACACCGCAGCCGGCTGGCCAGCGAGAAGAACGGCGTGATGATCTGCACCGACTGCGCGGCGTGAGCCACCCCGGCCGCGCCGGGCGCCGGGCGCGGCGCTAGGCGGGTTCGGGGTGAGCGGCCAGCGCTGCGCGCATCCGGTCCGGACGGCGACAGCTGACCAGCCAGTACGGCGTCGGATCGTCGGGGTCGTCGAGCACCACCAACAGCAACGGTCCCACCCAGCCGCGGTGCATGACGAAGGCCGCCGGATCCAGCTGGCGGCCGAGCGCCGCCGATTTCGCCGAGCGCGGAATCTCGGCGGTGCGGGCGATCACGGCGACCGGCAGGTGCGCGTCGGCCACCCACAACTCGACGCCGTCGGGCGCCCCGCCGTCGACGACACGGACCTCCACGCGCCCCAGCCACAGCAGAGTGGCGGCCGCGACGGCGCCCAGCAGCGCGAACGGCAGCCAGTCCGGAAGGGCACGCAGACTCAGATTCACCTCGTAGGCGAAGATCGCGGCGACCAGTAAGCCCAGCGGCCACCACCACCACGGCACCCAGAGCCGTTCGGCGTAGCGCACGCTCTGCGGGGCGACACGTGTTCCGGACATCGGATCAAGGGTAGTCTGTGGCCTCGTGTCGACCAGTCTGGCCGTGCTGCGTTTGGATCCCGAGCTGCCGTTGCCCCACCGGGCCCACGACGGTGACGCCGGCGTTGACCTCTACAGCGCCGTCGACATCGAATTGGGCCCCGGACAGCGTGCCCTGGTGCCCACCGGGGTGGCCGTCGCCATCCCGCGCGGGATGGTCGGCTTGGTGCATCCGCGCTCCGGATTGGCTGCGCGGGTGGGGCTTTCGATCGTCAACAGTCCCGGCACGATCGACGCCGGGTACCGCGGTGAGATCAAGGTGTCGTTGATCAACCTGGATCCGGCCACCCCGATCACCGTCGCCCGCGGAGATCGGATCGCCCAACTGTTGGTGCAGCGGGTGGAGCTGCCCGAGTTGGTCGAGGTCGCCTCGTTCGACGAGGCCGGACTGGCCGGGACCGCCCGCGGCCAGGGCGGTCACGGCTCCTCCGGCGGACATGCCAGTTTGTGAGCAGGAGAGTGGCAAATGAGTGACAACGATGATCTCGTCGACGACGTCGACGGCCCGTTCGACATCGACGACTTCGACGATCCCCAGGCCGCTGAGCACGCGCGGCTGGACCTCGGCTCGGTGCTGCTGCCGATCCCGCAGACCGGACAGGTTCAGGTGGAGCTGACCGAGGCCGGGGTGCCCAACGCGGTGTGGGTGGTGACCCCCAACGGCCGGTTCACCATCGCCGCCTACGCCGCCCCGAAATCCACCGGGCTGTGGCGGGACGTCGCCGCCGAGCTGGCCGAGTCGTTACGCAACGACGCCGCGGAGGTGTCGATCGTCGACGGCCGGTGGGGCCGCGAGGTCGTCGGCATCGGGACGGGGGTGGTCCGGTTCATCGGTGTCGACGGTTACCGGTGGATGATCCGCTGCGTGGTCAACGGCGCCCCGGAGACGGTGGAGGAGCTCGCCGAGGAAGCCCGCCGGGCGCTGGCCGACACCGTGGTGCGTCGCGGGAGCACCCCGATGCCGGTGCGTACCCCGCTGCCGGTGGTGCTGCCCGAGCCGATGGCCGAGCAGCTGCGCCAGGCCGCCGCGGCCGCCGGCGAGAACGCCGGCGAGCCCGATCCGCCACCGCAGGAGACCGTGGAGCGGCGCAGCGTCGACGGGTCGGCGATGCAGCAGCTGCGCACCATCACCGGCGGGTGAGCGGGCGCGCTCAGCGCGCCGAACCCGCCTCGGCCAGCGCCGCCAGGCAGGCCCTGCCCAGCACGGCGGGGTCGGCGCCGATCTCGTCGAGGGTCAGCACCCGCAGCGCGCCGCGATCGACCGCCGCGACCCATTCGGTGCCGACCGCCCGGGGATGAATCGGGTCGTCGGCGGCCGCCGCGACCGCCAGCGGCGCCCGCAGACCGGCCAGTTCGGCGCGGGTGGGCGCGACATAGCCGGCGGCGGTCTCCATCGCCTCGGGCAGTGCCGGCCACTGCCCACGCCAGGACCGGGTGAGCTCGTCGGCCAGCCACCGTGGGCTGGCCGCGGCCATCTGGGCGGTGGTGGCCGCCAGGCCGTCGCGGCGCAGTTGCGCGGCGGTGGCGAGCGCCGAGCCGGCCGCCGGGCTGCACGCCGGATCGCCGGTCCAGGCGGGCAGTGCGGCCAGCACCGCCACGGTGCGGTCGGGGTGGCGCAGCGCCCAGGCGACGGCCACCGCCGCGCCGATCGACACCCCGCCGACGGCGATCGGGCCCCCCGAGGCCGCCGAGTCCAACGCCTCCCAATAGCCGTCGAGCAGTGCCGAGGGCCGCGGCCGCGGCATCACCGGCACCGCTCCCACCTGGCGTAACGGGGCGTCGAACGCGCGGCGGGTGTAGTCGTCGTCCGACCCGGTTCCGGGCAGGACGACGGTGCGGACGTGACGCAGCGACACGGTCATGGCTTGATCGTGCCCGCCGCGCGCCGACGCCGCGGACCCGCCCCGCCGGGCGCGTGGATTTTGACGATCAACAGGTCTACGGTGGCGGGGGAACGCCCGACCGGCGACAGCACGACAGGAGAGACGATGACCGCGCCCGGAGGTTTTGTTCGCCGGCTGACCCGTCGGCTGACCGAGGATCCCGAGCTGCGCGACGCCGAGGAACTCTGCGACGAGGCGGTCAACACCGGCGCGCAGCGGGTCATCGACTGCGAGCGCGGCCAGGAGGTCACCATGGTCGGGATGCTGCGCACCGTGGAGACCAACGCCAAGGGCTGCGCCGGCGGGGTGCGTGCCGAATTGTTCGACGGCACCGACACGGTGACCCTGGTCTGGTTGGGGCAGCGCCGCATTCCGGGCATCGAATCGGGTCGCACCCTGCGCGTGCACGGCCGGGTGGGGCGCGCGGACAACGGCGCCAAAACGATGCACAACCCGCACTACGAAATCCAGCAGTGACCGGTCGCGACCGCCCGGCCGGGCACCGGTGATGAGCGCCGCGCCGCAGGGCCACCAACGACTGCTCGACCAGGTCGGCGGGGTGAGCGGGCTGCTCTACTCCTCGCTGCCGGTGCTGGTGTTCGTGCCCACCTCGAGTCTGTTCGGGCTGCGGGCGGCGATCCTGGCCGCGCTGGGCGCGGCCACCGCCGTGCTCGGTTGGCGGCTGCTGCGCCGACAGTCCGCCCAGCCGGCGCTGTCGGGCTTCTTCGGGGTGGCCATCTGTGTGCTGATCGCCTACCTGACCGGGGAGTCACGCGGGTATTTCCTGCTGGGCATCGTGATGTCGCTGCTGTGGGCCGCGGTGTTCGCGGTGTCGATCCTGATCCGCCGCCCGGTGGTCGGCTACCTGTGGAGCTGGACGACCGGCCGGGACCGGTGCTGGCGGCGGGTCCCCGCGGCGGTGTTCGCGTTCGACCTGGCCACCGCCGCCTGGGTGCTGGTCTTCGGTTCCCGGTTTGTGGTGCAGGCGCTGTTGTTCAACGCCGACCAGACCGGGTGGTTGGCGGTGGCGCGCATCGCGATGGGATGGCCGTTGACCGCCCTGGCCGCGGTCGTCACCTACCTGGTGATCAAGACGGTCCAGCGCCGCCTGGACGACCCGGATCCCGGGGCGTCGGCCGGCCCGGAGCCGGGCGAACCGGGCACGCGGGACCCGGTGGATTCAGTGGGCCGGTAGCAGCAGCGCGCGCAACTGGGCTTCGACCTCGGCGGCCGCGACGAACAGCAACTCGTCGCCGCCCTCCAGCGGTTCGTCGGCCTGCGGGACGATCACCCGGGGCCCGCGCAGAATCGTCACCAGCGCCGCGTCGCGCGGCAACTCCAGTTTGCGCACCGGCCGTCCCCCCCACGGGGTGTCGTCGGGCAGGGTGATCTCCACCAGGTTGGACTCGCCCTTGCGGAAGGTCATCAACCGCACCAGGTCGCCGACGGCGACGGCCTCCTCCACCAGTGAGGCCAGCATCCGCGGGGTGGAGACCGCCACATCGACGCCCCACGCCTCGGTGAACAGCCACTCGTTGCGCGGATCGTTGACCCGGGCCACCACCCGGGGTACGGCGAACTCGGTTTTGGCCAGCAGCGACAGCACCACGTTGGCCTTGTCATCGCCGGTCGCGGCGATCACCACGTCGAAGTCCTCCAGGTGCACCGACTCCAGCAGGCTCAGCTCGCAGGTGTCTCCGAGCTGCCACTGCGCGGTCGCCAACGCGTCGGTGTCGATGTGGTCGGCGTTGCGTTCGATGAGGCAGACCTCGTGGCCGCTGTCGACGAGCTCGCGGGCGATCGAGCGGCCGACGGCGCCGGCGCCGCCGATCATGACCTTCATCGCTGCCCCCGCGGATCCTCGCTGGGCGGCAGGGCCGCGATCGCCACCGCCTCGGCGGCGTGACCGGAGACCGCTGCCACATACACCTGGTCGCCGGCCTGCAGGATGGTCTTCGCGTCGGGCAGCAGCCCCGAGCCGAAGCGCAGCAGAAACGCCACCCGCGCGCCGGTGGCGGTCTCGAGGTCGCTGGCCCGGTGGCCCACCCAGCCCTCGTGCAACACCACCTCGACCACCGCCACGGTGCCGGTGGGGTCGCGCCATTTCGCGGGTTCGGTGTCGCGGGTCAAGATGTTGAGCAACCGGTCGGTGGTCCACGGCACGGTCGCCACCGTGGGGATGCCGAGCCGTTCGTAGACCGCGGCGCGTTTCGCGTCGTAGATGCGGGCCACCACCCGGGTCACCCCGAACGTCTCGCGGGCCAGTCGCGCGGAGATGATGTTGGAGTTGTCCCCGGAGGACACCGCCGCGAACGCCCCGGCGTCTTCGATGCCGGCCTGCAGCAGCACATCGCGGTCGAAGCCCATGCCGAGGACCCGTTCCCCGGTGAATTCCGGGCTGAGTCGGCTAAACGCCGTGCTGTCCCGGTCGATGACCGCCACGTCGTGGCCGATCCGGGCCAGCCCGTCGGCCAGCGAGGAGCCGACCCGACCGCATCCCATCACTACAACCCTCACCCGAGGTCCTTTCGGCTGGTGGATTCGCTTCCCTGCAGGGGCTGGCCCGCCTGCTGTGGGCATCGCCTACGCCGAACGCTACCGTCAGCGGCGCGGAGGCATACCCTTGGCTCTCGTGTCCAAACTTTCCACCGCGGCACGCCGGGTCATCCTGGGCCGGCCGTTTCGCAGCGACCGGCTGCAGCACACCCTGCTGCCCAAGCGGATCGCGTTGCCGGTGTTCGCCTCCGACGCGCTGTCGTCGGTGGCCTACGCCCCCGAGGAAGTGTTCCTCATGCTGTCGGTGGCCGGGCTGGCCGCCTACTCGCTGACGCCGTGGATCGGGCTGGCGGTGGCGTTCGTGATGCTGGTCGTGGTGGCCAGCTACCGCCAGAACGTGCACGCCTACCCGTCCGGCGGCGGCGACTTCGAGGTGGCCACCGCCAACCTCGGCGCCAACGCCGGGCTCACCGTCGCCGCGGCGCTGATGGTCGACTACGTGTTGACCGTGGCGGTGTCGATCTCCTCGGCGGTCTCCAACATCGGCTCGGCGTATCCGCTCATCGCCGAGCACAAGGTGCTGTTCGCGGTCGGTGCGATCGTGGCGGTGATGGGGATGAACCTGCGCGGGGTGCGCGAATCGGGCGTGGCGTTCGCCCTGCCCACCTACGCGTTCATCGTGGCGATGGCGGTCACCCTCGGCTGGGGACTGTTCCGTATCTGGGTGCTCGGTGAGCCGCTGCGCGCGGAGTCGGCGGACTTCGAGATGCACGCCGAGGGCGGGGCGATCGCGGGGGTGGCGTTGGTGTTCCTGGTGGCCCGATCGTTCTCTTCGGGCTGTGCGGCGCTGACCGGGGTGGAGGCCATCAGCAACGGCGTGCCGGCGTTTCGTAAACCGAAGTCGCGCAACGCCGCGACCACGCTGCTGATGATGGGGGCCCTCTCGGTCTCGATGCTGATGGGCATCGTGCTGCTGGCCCAGCAGACCGGGGTGCAGATCGTCGACGACCCGCGCACCCAGCTCGGCGGCGCCCCGGCCGACTACCACCAGAAGACCGTGGTCGCCCAACTGGCCCACACCGTGTTCGGCGGATTCCACCTCGGTTTCGTCGCGGTCACCGCGGTGACCGCACTGATCCTGGTGCTCGCGGCCAACACCGCGTTCAACGGGTTCCCGGTCCTCGGTTCGGTGCTGGCCCAGCACAGCTACCTGCCGCGCCAGCTGCACACGCGCGGGGACCGGCTGGCGTTCTCCAACGGGATCGTGTTCCTGGCGATCGCCGCGGGGGCGGTCACCGTCGCATTCCAGGCCAAGGTGACCGCGCTCATCCAGCTCTACATCGTCGGGGTGTTCGTGTCGTTCACGTTGAGCCAGATCGGCATGGTCCGCCACTGGACCCGGCTGCTGCGCACCGAGACCGACCCGCGGGCGCGGCGCGTCATGCTGCGGGCGCGGCTGGTCAACCTGATCGGTTCGGTGTGCACCGCGACGGTGCTGCTGGTGGTGTTGGTCACCAAGTTCCTCGCCGGGGCGTGGATCGCGATGCTGGCGATGACGGTGCTGTTCGCGTTGATGAAACTGATCCACCGCCACTACGAGGCGATCGGGCGCGAACTGGCCCGCCAGGCCGACGACGAGACCGAGACGGTGCTGCCCAGCCGCAACCACGCGCTGGTGCTGGTCTCCAAACTGCATCTGCCGACGCTGCGGGCGCTGGCCTACGCCCGGGCCACCCGCCCGGACACCCTGGAGGCGATCACGGTCAGCGTCGACGACGCCGAGACCCGCGCGTTGGTGCAGCAGTGGGAGCAGAGCGACGTCGCGGTGCCGTTGAAGGTGATCGCCTCGCCGTACCGGGAGATCACCCGCCCGGTGCTCGACTACGTCAAACGGGTCAGCAGGGAGTCGCCGCGCACCGTGGTCACCGTGTTCATCCCCGAATACGTGGTGGGCCGGTGGTGGGAACAGGTGCTGCACAACCAGAGCGCGTTCCGGCTGAAAACCCGGCTGCTGTTCATGCCGCAGGTGATGGTCACCTCGGTGCCGTGGCAGCTCAACTCCTCGGAGCGGCTCAAGACCCTGCGCCATCGGGTCGCGCCCGGCGACACCCGGCGCGGTTTCGTGGATGAGGCGCGGTGAACGACGCCGACACGCTGGTGCTCACGGTCGGCCCGCCCGCCAACGGGGGCGCCTGTGTGGCCCGTCACGACGGCCGGGTGGTGTTCGTGCGCGGCGCGCTGCCCGGCGAACGGGTGCGCGCGCAGGTGACCGCCCGCCGCGACGCCTACTGGCACGCGCAGGTGCGGGAGGTGATCGCCGCCTCGCCCGACAGGATCGCGCCACTCTGCCCGATCGCCGGGCCCGACGGGGCCGGCTGCTGCGACCTGGCGTTCGCGGCGCCGGAGGCGGCCCGCCGGCTCAAGGCCGCGGTGGTCGCCAACCAGCTCGAGCGCCTCGGCGGGTACCGCTGGGCCGGCGAGGTGCAGACGCTGGGCACCGGAGCGGCCACCGGAGCGGCCACCGGGTGGCGTGACCGGGTGCGGTTCGGTGTCGGCGCCGACGGGCGCGCCGGGCTGCACCGCTACCGCAGCGACGCGCTGGTCACCGACCTGCGCTGCGCCCAGTTGACCCCAGCACTGGTCGAGGGTCTGGCCGACCTGAGGTTTCCGCCGGGCAGTCGGGTGCACGCCGTCGTCGACGACGACCGGACCCGTCATGTCGTGGTCACCGGACGCGGGCGCCCCCGGGTGCTCCACGGCGCCTATCACGCCCGCCACACGGTGGCGGGGCGCTCCTGGCGGCTGCCGGTGACCGCGTTCTGGCAGGCCCACCGCGACGCACCGGCCCGCTACAGCGCGCTGGTGGGCGACCTCGCGCACCTGCCGCCCGGGGCGACCGGATGGGATCTCTACGGCGGGGCGGGATTGTTCGCCGCGGCGCTGGCCGCGGCGGTCGGGGAGTCCGGTCGGGTGCTCAGCGTCGACACCGCGCGGGCCGCCACGGGGGCGGCGCGCACCGCGCTGGCCGACCTGCCGCAGGTCTCGGTGCGCACCGACTCGGTGCGCCGCGCGCTGGCCCGCGAGCGGCGCGCGGCCGACGTCGCCGTGCTCGATCCGCCGCGCGCCGGGGCCGGCCGCGAGGTCATCGGGTTGCTCGCCGACGCCGGTGTGCCCCGGGTCATCCACCTCGGCTGTGAGGCGGCGTCGTTCGCCCGCGACATCGGGCTCTACCGCGGTCACGGCTACGACGTCGAGCAGATCACGGTGTTCGACGCGTTCCCGCTGACCCATCACCTCGAGGGCGTGGCGCTGTTGACCCGGTGAGACCGGGGGGGCGCGGCGCTCAGGCCAGAACGAAGTAGCGCAACCACAGGTAGGGCACACACAGCGCCACCGCCACCACGGTCACGATCGCGCCCTTGCGGGTGAATTCCCAGAACGAGATCGGGTTGCCCGAGCGCCGGGCGATGCCCAGCATCACCACGTTGGCGCTGGCCCCGATCGCGGTGAGGTTGCCCCCGAAGTCCGCACCGAGTGCCAGCGCCCACCACAGCACGCCCTGATGACCGTCGCCGCCGGCAGCGGCGAGCTCGCCGACGATCGGGGTCATCGTCGCCACATAGGGGATGTTGTCGATGATTCCCGACACCGGTGCGGAGATCCCCAGGATCAGCATCGTGGTGAACAGCATGTCGCCGCCGGTCACCGCGATCGCCGACTGGGCCAGCGATTCGACCACCCCGGTTTTCACCAGGGCCCCGACCATGACGAACAACCCGGCGAAGAACAGCAGCGTCTCCCACTCGACGCTGGACAGATAGTCGGCGTGGCCCAGCCGCGAGATCATCACCAGCACACCGGCGCCGAGCAGCGCCACGATCGACGGTTCGATGTGCACCAGCGAGTGCGCCATGAACGCGGCGAACACCAGCGTCAGCACCGCGGCGCATCTGAGCAGCAGCGACCGGTCGCGGATGGCTTCGCGTTCCTCCAGCGCCATCACGTCGGCCACCCGCGCCGGGTCCACCCGGAACGCCCCGCGGAACAGCACCGGCAGCAGGGCGACGACCGCGATCATGACGATCACCACGATCGGCAGCATGTGCACCAGGAAGTCGTTGAAGGTCAACCCGGCGCGGCTGGCGATGATGATGTTGGGCGGATCACCGATGAGGGTGGCGGCCCCCCCGATGTTGGAGGCCAGCACCTCGGCGATGAGAAACGGCACCGGGTTGATCGCCAACCGGTCGCAGACCAACAACGTCACCGGCGCGATCAGCAGCACCGTGGTCACGTTGTCCAGCAGGGCCGAGGCCACCGCGGTGATCAACACCAGCAGGATCATGATCCGCAGCGGGCGCCCGCCGGCGCGTTTGGCCGCCCAGATGGCGGCGTACTCGAACACCCCGGTCTGGCGCAGCACCCCGACGATGATCATCATCCCGAACAGCAGGAAGATGACATCCCAGTCGATGCCGGTCTCGTGGGAGAAGAACACGTCGCGCGAGTCGATCACCGGCAACAGCACCACGATCCCGGCGCCGGCCAGCGCCGCGGTGGTCTTGTTGATCCGGTCGCTGGCGATCGCGATGTAGGCGAGCACGAACACCGTGACCGCGACGGCCGCCGTCATCGACTCAGCGCTCCCCGGCGCCCAGTGCGGCGGCCAGCACGCGCGAGGCGGTGATCACCCCGAAAAAACGCCCATCCTTGTTCACCGCCAGCAGCGGGCTGTGCAGTCGCGACATCGACGCGGCCACCTCGATGAGGGTGTCGTCGGCGTTCGCCGGAGGCACATCGTGGAGATGCTCGGGCAGCACGTCGCGCACCGTCTTGCCGTCGAGGCGCTGCGCGACCCGATCGGCCATCGGCTCGTTGAGCACCCCGGCCAGCGCCGGGTCGTCCTGCACGTACCGGGGCACGATGAACGCCACCACCTGGGAGGCCGGCAGCACCGCGTGCGGCTGGCCCGCGTCGTCGGTCACCACGATCCCGGGCAGACGATGGTCGGCCAGCAGTCGGGCCGCGTCGAGGGCCGGAGAATCGATGGCGACGACCGGAAAACTCTCCGCGATGTCCTCGGCGTGCATGCACCGCACCCTATCGTGCTGCGTAGACTGACCAGATGCTCGAACAGATCCGCGGCCCGGCCGATTTGCAGCACCTGAATTCGGTGCAGCTGGGCGATCTGGCCGGCGAGATCCGCGAGTTCCTCATCCACAAGGTGGCGGCCACCGGGGGGCATCTGGGCCCCAACCTCGGTGTCGTGGAGTTGACCTTGGCGCTGCACCGGGTCTTCGACTCGCCGCACGACCCGATGATCTTCGACACCGGCCACCAGTCCTACGTGCACAAGATGCTGACCGGGCGCTGCCCGGACTTCGACACGCTGCGCAAACAGGGCGGGCTGTCGGGGTATCCGTGCCGTGCGGAAAGCGAGCACGACTGGGTGGAGTCCAGCCATGCCAGCACCGCGCTGTCCTACGCCGACGGGCTGGCCAAGGCGTTCGAACTGACCGGGCACCGCAACCGCCACGTGGTGGCGATCGTCGGCGACGGGGCGCTCACCGGTGGGATGTGCTGGGAGGCGTTGAACAACATCGCCGCGGCCAACCGCCCGGTGGTGATCGTGATCAACGACAACGGCCGCAGCTACGCTCCGACCATCGGCGGGTTCGCCGAGCACCTGGCGGCGCTGCGTCTGCAGCCCGGCTACGAGCGGATGCTCGACGAGGGCCGCCGGCTGATCCGGGGCATCCCAATGATCGGGGAGTTCAGCTACCAGGCGCTGCACAGCGTCAAGGTGGGGCTCAAAGACGCGCTCAGCCCCCAGGAGCTCTTCACCGACCTGGGGCTGAAATACGTCGGACCGGTCGACGGCCATGACCGGCACGCCCTGGAGGTCGCGCTGCGCGGTGCGCGGGCCTACAACGGCCCGGTGATCGTGCACGCCGCGACCCGCAAGGGCCGCGGCTACGCCCCGGCGGAGAACGACGAAGCCGAGCAGATGCACGCGACCGCCCCGATCGACCCGCTGACCGGGCGGGCGATGACCCCGGCCGGGCGGGGCTGGACCGCGGTGTTCTCCGATGCGCTGATCGAATACGCCAGCGGGCGCCGCGACGTGGTGGCGATCACCGCGGCGATGGCCGGCCCGACCGGGCTGGCCGCCTTCGGTCAGCACTTCCCCGACCGGCTCTTCGACGTCGGCATCGCCGAACAGCACGCGATGACCTCGGCGGCCGGGCTGGCGATGGGCGGCCTGCACCCGGTGGTGGCGATCTATTCGACGTTCCTCAACCGGGCCTTCGACCAGATCATGATGGACGTGGCGTTGCACCGGCTGCCGGTGACCCTGGTGCTCGACCGCGCCGGTGTCACCGGCCCCGACGGGGCCAGCCACAACGGCATGTGGGATCTGTCGATGCTCAACGTGGTGCCCGGGATGCGGGTGGCCGCCCCGCGGGACGGGATCCGGCTGCACGAGCAGCTCGGCGAGGCGCTCGGCGTCGACGACGGTCCCACCGCGATCCGGTTCCCCAAAGGCGATGTGGGCGAGGATATCCCGGCTGTCAAGCGCCGTGACGGGATCGACGTGCTGGCGCTGCCGGCCGACGGGCTCACCGAGGACGTGCTGCTGATCTCGGTGGGGGCGTTCGCGCCGATGGCCCTGGCGGTGGCGCACCGGCTGCGTGACCAGGGCATCGGGGTGACCGTGGTGGACCCGCGCTGGGTGCTGCCGGTGGCCCCGGCGCTGGCCCCCCTGGCGACCGGGCACAAACTGGTGGTCACCGTGGAGGACAACGGTGTGGCCGGCGGGATCGGCTCGGCGGTCTCCGCCGCGTTGCGCGCCGCCGAGATCGACGTTCCGTGTCGCGACATCGGTCTGCCGCAACGGTTTTACGACCACGCCTCCCGCTCACAGGTGCTCGCCGCGGTGGGGTTGACCGAACAGGACATCGCCCGCCAGATCACCGGCTGGGTGGCCGCGCTCGGCAGCACCGACATCGCCGCACAGCGTCTCGACCAGCACGCCGACTAACACCCCCGACACGCTGCGCCGGCGAGCCGGGGCGCCCGGGCGCGGCAGGTCAGCGCGGGGCCGGGCGCGCCAGCGCCTCGGCGAGCGCGCCGGTGACCAGTTCGCGCTGCCAGGGGCGCGCCTGTCCGGCGCGCAGCACCGCCTCGACCGCGGCGGCCGCGTCGCCCGGCGTGCCGTGGTCGTCCCAGTCCCAGCACAGCCGGCGCAGCAGGTCCGGGGCGAGCAGGTTCTCCGTGGGCACCGACACCTGCTCGGCGATGGTGCTCACCGCCGCGCGGGCGACCTCCAGGCGCGCCGCCGCCTCGGGTTTCTTCTTGGCCCACCGCACCACCGGCGGCGGACCGTTGGCGGCCTCGGTTCTCGGCGGCGGGTTCGGGTTCTGCCGGGCCGCGGCCAGCGCGGCGACCCACACCTCGGCGTTGCGTCGTTGCTTGCGCCCCCCGAAGACCGGCAGCTCCAGCAGGTCGGTGACGGTGGTCGGGTCGCGCAATGCGGCCTCGATGATCGCCCTGTCGGGCAGGATCCGGCCCGGGGCGATGTCGCGGCGTTGGGCGATCCGGTCGCGCACCAGCCACAACTCCCGCACCGCGGCCAGCCCGCGCGCTCCGCGCACCTTGTGGATCCCGGAGGTGCGCCGCCACCGGTCGCGGCGCGTCGGGGGCGCCTCGAAGGTCTGCAGATGGGTGAATTCCTGGGCTGCCCACTCCGTCTTGCCCTGTTCGGCCAGCACCCGGGCGATCGCGGTGCGCAAGTCGATGAGCACCTCGACGTCCAACGCCGCGTAGTTCAGCCAATCGGTGGGCAGCGGGCGCCGCGACCAGTCCGCGGCGCCGTGTCCTTTGGCCAGCCCCAAACCGAGCAGACGGTGCACCATCGTGGCCAGGTTCACCCGCTCGAAGCCGGCCAGGCGCCCGGCCAGTTCGGTGTCATACAGCGCCGGCGGGCGCAGCCCCACCTCGGCCAGACACGGCAGGTCCTGGTCGGCGGAGTGCAGGATCCACTCGTCGGCGCCCAACACCGTCGCCACCGGCGTCAACAGCCGGGCCGGGTCCCCGCCGTCGCCGACCGGGTCGATGAGCACCGTTCCCGCCCCGGACCGGCGGATCTGGATCAGGTAGGCGCGGTTGGAGTAGCGGAACCCCGAGGCGCGTTCGGCGTCCACCGCGAACGGGCCGTGGCCGCTGTCGAGCCGCTCGGCGGCGGCCGCGATCTGCCCGGCGCTGACGGCCACCTCCGGGATGCCGTCGCCGGGGCGCAGCAGCGGGGTGGGGGCGGGCTCATCGGCGGTCTCGCCGCTCTCCGCGGTGGTATCGGGTGGTGTGTCGGGCATCGTCGGCTAGCGCGTACGCGACCCCAGATCGGTGACCCCCACCGGGGGCAGCCCCGAGGCGTGCTCGAGTACGTCGCAGAACGCCCGGACGTGTTCATCGAGGTTGGGGATGGTGGCCGTCCACGACGCCCGCAACTCCAGCTGATGGGCGCGGGTCGGTCCGGCGATATCGCCGTAGCGCACGGACGTGGTGGCGGTGACGGTGCCGCCCAACGCGGTGGACTGGGTGGTGTGCGAGTCCAGCGCCTCGGCGAGCCAACTCCACACCACCTCGGGCAGCAGCGGGTCGACGGCTTCGCTGGGATCGAGGTCGGCCTGGATGTAGGCGACCAGCCGCATGGTGCCATCCCAGGCCTCCGAGCCCTCCGGGTCGTAGAGCAGGATCAGCCGCCCGAACGCATCCTGGTCGGCGGCCCCGGGCGCCGGGGCCGGGTCGGTCTCGGGCTGGGTGACCTCCGCACCCAGCGCGTAGCTGTAGGGGGCCAGCCGTTGGGGCGGGCGGATCGGAGCCAATTCGATCTCCGGCCGTGCCGTCGCCGCGGCCATCGCCGCGACCGCCTCGCGGAACGGGGCCGGTTCCACAGAAGTCACGCGCCGCTCCTCCTCATCGCGTCGTTGCGTATCGTGCCGGCGGCGGCGTGGCGTCGCGAGGCCCGGGACACAATCGGGGCCTCAACGGCGCATGCCACAGTTTTCACGCTAACCCGGCCGGGCGACACCGCCGGGCAGGCGCGCCGACCTGCGTCGGCCCGGGCCGGGCCGGTTCTTCGGCATGGCAGCATGGACCCCGATGACTACCCGTCGTGAGCTGCCCGATTCCCCGTATTTGGCGGCCGCCTCCGGCCGGACCCCGCAGCGGGTGCCGGTCTGGTTCATGCGGCAAGCCGGTCGATCACTGCCGGAGTACCGGGCGTTGCGCGCCCGACACACCATGATGAGCGCCTGCTTCGACGCCGAGCTGGTCACCGAGATCACCTTGCAGCCGGTGCGCCGGCACCGGGTGGACGCGGCGATCCTGTTCTCCGACATCGTGGTGCCGCTGCGCGGCGCCGGCATCGATGTCGACATCGTCGCCGATGTCGGTCCGGTCATCGCCGACCCGGTGCGCTCGGCCGCCGACGTCGCCGCGATCACCCCGCTGGACCCGGCCGCGGTGGCCCCGG
Source organism: Mycolicibacillus parakoreensis (assembly GCF_022370835.2). Next base: position 2,426,426 of record NZ_CP092365.1, on the reverse strand, counting down.
TCTCGGCCGCCGTCGAGGCGCTGGTCGGCGCGCTCGACGAGGTGGCGCTGATCGGGTTCGCCGGGGCCCCGTTCACCCTCGCGTCCTATCTGGTGGAGGGCGGGCCGAGCCGTCACCATGCCCGCACCAAGGCGATGATGCTGGCCGATCCGCAGAGCTGGCACGCGCTGATGACCGCGTTGACCGACATCACCATCGCCTTCCTCACCGTGCAACTCGACGCCGGCGTCGACGCGGTCCAGCTGTTCGACTCCTGGGCGGGCACGCTGTCGCTGGCCGACTATCGCCGCCACGTGCTGCCGCACAGCGCCCGGGTCTTCGCCGCACTGGCCGATCGGGGTGTGCCGATGACCCATTTCGGGGTGGGCACCGCCGAACTGTTGGGGGCGATGTCGGAGGCGGTGCGCCCGGCCGCGGCCCGGGTGGTCGGCGTCGATTGGCGCACCGCCCTGCCCGATGCCGCACGCCGGGTGCAGCCGGGCACCGTGCTGCAGGGCAACCTCGACCCGGTGGTGTTGTTGACCGGCTGGCCGGCGGTGCAGCGCGCCGCCCGCGACGTCGTCGAGGCCGGGCGCCAAGCCGAGTCCGCCGGGGCCGGCGGCCACATCTTCAACCTCGGCCACGGTGTGCTGCCCGAGACCGACCCGGGCATCCTCACCGAGCTGGTGGCCCTGGTCCATTCGCTGTGAGCCGGCCCTACTGCGTCGTCGGCGGCGGGATCTCCGGGCTGGTGGCCGCCTACCGGCTGCGGGCGGCGTTGGGCCCCGAGGCGTCGATCACCCTGTTCGATCCCGCCGACCGGCTCGGCGGGGTGCTGCGCACCGAGCAGGTCGGCGGCGAGCCGATGGATGTCGGCGCCGAGGCGTTCGTGCGCCGCCGCCCCGAGGTGCCGGCGCTGCTGGCCGAGCTCGGGCTGGCCGACCGGCAACGCGAGACCACCGGGGCGCGGCCGCTGATCTACAGCCAGCGGCGGCTGCATGCGCTGCCGGAGGCCACCGTGGGCGGAATCCCGTCGTCGGCGCGGTCGCTGGCCGGCCTCGTCGACGACGCCACCGTCGCCCGCATCGAGGCCGAACCGGCCCGCCCGCTGTCCTGGCGCCCGGGGGCCGACCCGGCGGTCGCCGCGCTGGTCGCCGACCGGTTCGGTGAGCAGGTGGTGGCCCGGTCGGTGGACCCGCTGCTCGGCGGGGTGTATGCGGGGTCGGCGGCCAGCATCGGGGTGCGCGCCGCGGTGCCGACCCTGGCCGCCGCGCTCGACGAGGGGGCCCCCAGCCTGCTGGCCGCGGTGCGCGCGGCGCTGCCCACCGGCACCGGCGGGCCGGTGTTCGGCGCCGTCGACGGCGGATACCGGGTGTTGCTCGACGCGCTGGTCGCCGCGGCGGCACCCACCCGTGTGGCCGCCGCCATCACCGCCGTGGACCGCGACCCGACCGCAGGGTGGGTGCTGCGCGACACCACCGGTCGCACCTGGCGGACGGCCGGGGTGATCGTGGCCGTGCCGGCGCCGCGGGCGGCGTCGCTGCTCGCCGCGGCGGCCCCGACGGTCGCGACGGCCACCGCGCGCATCGCCAGCGCCTCGTCGGCGGTGGTGGCACTGGCGGTGCCGCCCGACACCGCCTTGCCCGACCGTTCCGGGGTGTTGGTGGCCAGCGGGGAGCCGTTGCGGGCCAAGGCGATCACCCTGTCGAGCCGCAAATGGGGGCGACGCGGCGAGGTGGAGCTGCTGCGGCTGTCGTTCGGCCGGTTCGGCGATACCGGAGCCGACCGTGTCGAGGCGGTCGACGACCGGCAGCTGCTGGCCTGGGCGCTGGCCGATCTGGCGACGGTCTTCGGGATGCGGCTCACCCCGGTCGACGTCGCGGTGGCGCGCTGGCGGGATGCGCTGCCGCAGTACGGTCCCGGTCACGCCGAGCTGGTCACCGCGGTGCGCGCCGGGCTGCCGCCGGGGCTGGCGGTGGCCGGCAACTACCTCGACGGCGTCGGGGTGCCGGCGTGTGTCGCGGCCGCGGGTGCGGCGGTGGCCAAGGTCATAGGGGAGACCGGGGCCGGCGTGGCACGATAGCGGCATGCTCGCCGGCCACGCGGAGCGAACCGAGGAGGAGGATCGGCGCTGATGACCAAGCTCGACTACGACACGTTGAACGCCACCCTGCGTTACCTGATGTTCTCGGTGTTCGCGGTGAAACCCGGGGAGCTCGGCGAGGAGCGCGCCGCGGTCGTCGAGGAGACCAGCGCGTTCCTCAAACGCCAGGAGGACAACGGGGTGGTGGTGCGCGGGGTCTATGACATCGCCGGGCTGCGCGCCGACGCGGACTTCATGTTCTGGACCCACGCCGAACGGGTGGAGGCCCTTCAGGCCACCTACGCCGACTTCCGGCGCACCACCGCGTTGGGCCGGGCCAGCACGGCGGTGTGGAGCAGTGTGGCGCTGCACCGGCCGGCGGAGTTCAACAAAAGCCACCTGCCCGCCTTCATCGCCGGTGAGGACCCCGGGGACTACATCTGCGTCTACCCGTTCGTGCGGTCCTACGAGTGGTACCTGTTGCCCGACGAGGAGCGCCGCCGGATGCTGGCCGAACACGGCATGGCCGCCCGCCCCTACAAGGATGTGCGGGCCAACACGGTGCCGGCGTTCGCGCTCGGCGACTACGAGTGGCTGCTGGCGTTCGAGGGCCCGGAGTTGGATCGCATCGTCGATTTGATGCGCGAGCTGCGGGCCACCGACGCCCGGCGGCACACCCGGGAGGAGACCCCGTTCTTCGTCGGGCCGCGCGTCGACGTCGAGCAGCTGGTGCACGCGCTGCCGTGACCACGGCGCCCGCGGACCCCCACCAGTTCGACGAGCGCTACCGCGACGCCCACACCGCGCACGGTCTGCCGTCGGCCACCCCGTGGGATGTCGGCGGGCCGCAGCCGGCGGTGCTACGGCTGGCCGCCCTCGGGGCCATCGGTGGGGAGGTGCTCGATCAGGGCACCGGGCCGGGGTACCACGCGATCCACCTGGCCGCCCGGGGCCATTCGGTCACCGGCACCGACGTCTCCCCGGCGGCGCTGCAGCGTGCCCGGCGCAACGCCGAGGACGCCGGGGTCGAGGTGCGTTTCGAGTTGGCCGACGCCCGCACCCTCACCGGCGTCGAGGACCGGTTCGACACCGTCTTGGACTGCGCGTTCTACCACACCTTCGCCGCCGACGACGAGCCGCAACTCGACTACGCGCGGGTGCTGCACCGCGTCACCCGTCCGGGTGCGCGGCTGTTCCTGTTCACCTTCGGCCAGCACACGATCAACGGGTTCGCGATGCCCCGGGCGCTCTCGGCGCAGCACTTCGACCGGTTGCTCGAGCCCACCGGGTGGCGCATCGACTACCTGGGGCCGACCAGCTACCGGGTGCATTTCAGTGTCGCGGCGTTCGAACAGATGGCGCAGCGCAACCCGGCGCTGGCCGACCGGATCGGGCCGATCCTGGAGCGCTTCCGCATCATCGAACCGTGGTTGGCCGACGGCATCGCCGAAGCCCCGTTCTGGGAGGTGCACGCCACCCGGCTCGACTAGAGCCCCTCATGCGGCCGGTGCGGCCCGTCGCGCGGCCCGTCGCGCTGGCGCCCTGACGTCGTCTGTCGTCGAGACTCACGTTTCGGTGCGAAAACCTCGCCGCGACGGACGCAAACGTGCGGCTCGGCGGCCGACACCAGCGGGTGACGGCTACCCGGGGCCGGCTCAGTCGTCGGCGGGTTGCAGCTGCAGGCAGATCGAGTTGATGCAGTAGCGCTGATCGGTGGGCGTCGGGTAGCCCTCGCCGACGAACAGGTGGCCCAGATGGCTGTGGCAGCCCGCGCACAGCACCTCGGTGCGCGTCATGCCCAGCGAGTCGTCGGGACGCAGGATGACCGCCTCGGAGGCGGCCGGGTCGAAGAACGACGGCCAGCCGCAGTGGGACGCGAATTTCTCGGTGCTGCGGAACAACTCGGCGCCGCAGGCCCGGCATCGGTAGACCCCTTCGGTCTCGGTTTCGTAGTACTCGCCGGTGAAGGGGGGTTCGGTGCCGGCCCGGCGCAGCACCGCGAACTCCTGCGGGGTGAGCTTCTCGTGCCACTGGGCGTCGGTCAGCTCCACGACCGGGCGGGTGGTGGGGTCGGGTGCACTCATGCGTCCACGCTAGCGCGGCGCGCCGGCGGGGGCATCCACTCCCGGTCGATGCCCTCGTCCAAGCGGCCCGCCGCCTTGGCGTCGAGGTAGCGGAAGTACAGCACACAGAACACCACGATCAGCAGCAGCGACCAGCCGTAGGTGATCTTGAGGTATTCGATGGCGCGTCCGGTGGTGGGCCAGTGCCCGAGCAGCCACCGGTCGGCGCTCATGAACCCGTAGATCGCCAGCCAGGCCGGCCAGTTGCGCAGCACCGAGTTGGGCAGCACCACGGTCATCAGGAACGGGAACAGCATCATCGAGTAGTAGCCCTGCCCCAGCGAGAGCACCAGGAACGAGGTCAGCAGCAACACCCCCGAGGAGGTGGTCATCCAGAACAGCTGGTCACGCTGGCGGTAGTAGCGGTAGAGCAGCCACAGGGTGATCACCGCCAGCACGGTCACCGCGATCCGCAGCACCGTGATCAGCCACATGGGCAGGCCGTAGTAGACGCCGTTGCCCAGGATGGAGCTGTTGAAGTAGTCGCGGGTGGAGAAGATGTAGGGCAGCGTGCGGGTGTAGAAGCTCATCGGGTCGCGCAGCAGCGGGATCGCCGCCACGTTGAACACCACCGGCACCGCGAACGCGGTGACCAGTGCGCGCCACTGCCGGTTGAGCAGCGGCAACAACAGCAGCGGGCCGAGCAGCGGTTTGACCACCAGACTCACCCCGATCGCCACCCCGGCCAGCCACTCGCTGCGGCGTTTGCCGTCGAGCAGCCACCGGAAGAACAGCACCTCGGCCAGCAGCACCAGCCCGTTGATGTTGGTGAACACCAACGTGTTCGTCACCGCCTCGGTGCAGAACATCGCCGCCAGCAGCGCCGGGGCGGCCACCGAGGCCAGCGTGAAGTTGAACAGCCGCAGCAGGAAGTAGGCGGCCACCACGATCGCGAGGGTGTTGAGGAAGATGAACCAGTAGCGGGAGGCGTCGACCGGCAGGTAGCCGAACGGCGCCATCAGCAATGTCCCGCCGGGTGGGTACAGGTAGTGCGGGTCGACGAAGTCGAAGTTCTCACCGTAGACGGGGTTGCCGAGTTTGAAGTTGACCACCGCGGTGTAGACCGGCCCGAAGTCATCGGTGATGTAGCCGTTGGTGGCCAGCACGTAGCTGCGGTGGACGACGAACAGCAGCGCCAGCGGCCACAGGATGACACGCAGCACCGAGGCGGTGTCGGGGGCGGTGGTGGTACGGAATGCGCGCGCCGAGGACGCGGTCAATTCGCGCAGGCCGGAACGGATCGAGGCAGCCACCAGCGAACCCTATACCGAAGCCGCGAGGCGAAGGCTCATGCCGGGCAGAACGTGTCGCTGTCGGGCAGCGCGCCGCTGGCCAGGTAGGCGATCACCGGGGGCACCGCGCACGGCGAGTACACCGCGGCGCCGTGCCCGACGCCCTGCCACATCACCCGCTTGCTGGCCGACCCCGCGTTGAGCACCGTCGCGGCGGTGGCCGCCACCCCGGCGCCGACGATCGGGTCGCTTTTCTGCACCCCCAGCAGCAGCACGTCGGGATCGAGTTCCTCGGGCGGGTCCACCGGCGAACTCGACGGCCAGGCCAGGCACGGCACCATGTCGAGCGCGGCGACCGCGCCGAACTGCGGATACTGCTTGCCCCAGGCGACCACCAGTTCGCGCACCCGGTTCGGGGTCGGGCGGTTCAGCGCATCGCTGCACACGCTGATGTACTGCCCGTCGGTGCTGCGCAGCGACTCCGACCGCTCGATCAGCGCCTTCAACGGGCCGGCGTCGCCGCCGCGGGCGGCGGCCAGCGCGTCGGCCAGCCCCTGGGTGCTTTCGGCCGGATCGGCACGGGGATAGGCCAGCGCGGTGGTGATCGCGTGGACGACGGCGGCCACCGAGGCGCCGCCCGGGCCGCGGCCGGCCCGCGCGTCGGCCAGCAGCGCATCGATCGCGCCCTTCGGGTCGGGGCCCAGCGCGCAGTTCAGTGCGACACACTGCGCGGCGAACGCGTCGAGGGCGGCCTGCTGGCCCACGACCCGCTGTTCGGCGGCGGCCTCGGCGGCCACCCCCAAGGTGACCGGGGAGTCCAACACCAACCGCGCGACCTTGTTGGGATGGGAGGCCGCGTAGGCCAGGGCGACCTGGGCGCCGTTACCGATGCCGAGCAGCGCCAGGGCGGGCACGTCCCAGCGGCTGCGCAGCAGCTCCAGATCCTCCGCGGCGTGCGCGTTGTCGTAGGCGATGCCGCCTTGGGGCACCGCATCCGTGCAGTTGTTGGCGGCGGTGATCGCGATCTTGTTCAGGTTGGCCACCTGGTCGTCACCCGGCTCGAACTGCGCCTGGTCGGCCATCTCCCGACGGTCGAAGGAGTCCCGGCAGACCGCCGCGGTGGACATGCCGATGCCGCGACGATCCACCGCGACCACCGGGCGCTCATCGACCAGGTCGGCACCGGATCGCGACGTCCACACCGCCAGCTGGTGCGAGGACGGCACATCGGTGCCGGTGGTCAGGACTACCGGGGCGGCGTCGTCGGGGGTCTGCTCGGAGCGGGCGCGCACCGCGCCGACGGTGATCTTCGCCGAGGAGCCGTTGAGCGGGTCGAGGTCGGCGTCGAAGGTGGCGCACTCCAAGGTGAGACCCGCCGCGGGCGAGACCCCGGCGTCGTCGAAGACCCCGGTGGTGCAGTCGCGCCAGGTCAGATCCTGGCCGGGGGCCACCAGTTCCGGCGGTTCCGGCGGGGCCTCACTGCTGGTGACCGCGCCCTGCGGGTCGACGTCGGAGTCGGCGAAGCGGGGATCGGCGCCCGGGGTCACCGGCACGCATCCGGCGACCACGGTGGCCGCCACGGCCAGCAGGCTCACGGTGGTGCCTGCCCGGCGGGTGGACGCCGGTGCCGGGTGTCGGGAGCGCCGAATCATGCCGACCACACTAGCGAGTGTCGATGACCCCGCCCGGGCGCCGGGCCATGCCTACTCGCTGCTCGCCGCCTGTCCGCGGAGCTCGGCGTCGCGCAGATAGCGGGTGTAGAGGTAGCCGTCGGGGTCGGTGAGCAGATGCGCGCGGCGCATCGCCACCCGCGAGCCGACCGGCCCGGTGGTGATGCGCCGGGCCTGGCCACCGACCATCATCGGTGAGACCGTCAGGCAGAGCTCGTCGAGCAGGCCGCGCTGCACGAACGTGCCGTGCAGGGTGGGGCCGCCCTCGGTGAGGACCCGGCGCAGGCCACGCGCGGCCAGCTGGTTCAGCGCGGTGTCCAGGTCGACGGCGTCGGGGTCGTGGGCCGAACAGTCGAGCACCTCGGCGTGCTCGCCGAGCCGGTCGGCGGTGGCCGGCAGCGAGGTGGCGCACGTGAGCACCAGCGGGGTCACGTCGGAGTCGGTGAACAGCCGCATCCCGGCGTCCAGGCGCCCCGAGCGGGTCACCAGCGCCACCGGCGGTACCTCGGCCTGGCCACGGCCCCGGCGCGCCCGGCGCGGGCCGGCATCCAGATGCACCCCGCCGTAGTTCTCCACACGGGCGGTGCCGGCGCCCACCACGACCACGTCGGCCAACTGGCGCAGCATCGAAAACAGGTGCCGGTCACCGGATCCGCCCAGACCGCCGGAGCGGCCGTCGGCGGTGGCCGCGCCGTCGAGGCTGGCGATGAAGTTCGATCGCACCCAGGATCGCTCGAGCACGGCGGGGTAGGAGTACAGCTGCGCCAACCGGTCATCGTGAACCGGTCCGCCGTCCCCGACGAGTGTGAATTGCGTCCCAGGGCCGCTTTCGGACATGGCTGTCATTGCAGCACGTCGCTACAGTGCCTGCATGCACGACCCCGCGCTCGCCGACGCCGGTCCCGACGTCGCCCACCTGGTTGACCGCCATCCCACGGTGTCCCCGGAGCGGCTGATCGCCCAACTGGTGCCGCCGCCGACCTTCACCGACGTCAGTTTCGCCAGCTACGTGCCCGACCCGGCCGAGCCCAGCCAGGCCGAGGCGGTGATCGCCTGCGCCCAGTTCTGCGAACAGGCCGAGCAGCGCCGCGCCGGCCGGCGCCGGTTGTTCGGTAAACGCGAGGTGCTGCCCGGGGTGGGGCTCTACCTCGACGGGGGATTCGGGGTCGGCAAAACCCACCTGTTGGCGTCGACCTACTTCGCGTTGGCCGCCTCCGACGGCGGTGCGGCCGCCTATGCGACGTTCGGCGAACTGACCCAGCTGGCCGGGGTGTTCGGGTTCGTCGAATGCATCGACCTGCTGGCCGACTACACCGTGGTCTGCATCGACGAGTTCGAACTCGACGACCCGGGCAACACCACGTTGATCTCCCGGATGCTCTCCCAACTGGTCGAGCGCGGGGTCTCGGTGGCCGCCACCTCCAACACGCTGCCCGAACAGCTCGGCGAGGGGCGTTTCGCCGCCCAGGACTTCCTGCGCGAAATCAACACCCTGGCCGAGATTTTCACCACCGTGCGCATCGAGGGCCCCGACTATCGCCAGCGTGGGCTGCCGGCTGCGCCCGAACCGCCGAGTTCCGCGGCGGTGACCGCCCGCGCTGCGGAGATCGGCGGGGCCACCCTCGACGATTTCGACGCGCTCTGCGGCCACCTGGCCACCATGCACCCGTCGCGGTATCTGAACCTGATCGACGGGGTGAGCACGGTCTGCCTGACCGGTGTGCACGGGCTGGACGACCAGAACGTGGCGCTGCGGGTGGTGGCGTTGATCGACCGCCTCTACGACGCCGGGGTGCCGGTGGTCTCCTCCGGGGCCAGGGTCGACACCCTGTTCAGCGAGGAGATGCTCGCCGGCGGCTACCGCAAGAAGTACCTGCGGGCCACCTCCCGGCTGATGGCGTTGAGCGCCGCCGCCGGGTAGCTAGTGTTGGGCGGTGCCGCTCACAGGTTCCACTGGGCGAGGTGCTCGCCGTTGACGGCGTCGCGGGCGACCACCACGATGACCTCCTGGCGGTAGACGTGCCAGTACACGCCGCCGGTCACCGTCGACCCGGCCGGGGCGTTGTTCAGCAGTGTCTCCAACTGGTCGGGGGCGTCGGTGTGTTTGGACACGTAGGCGTCGGCGCCGGGGGCGATCCCGTTGAACGTCAGCCGGATCGCCGGCGCATAGGGGGTCGGGGTCTGCACCACGTGCACGGTGACCCCGGCACGCCACGGGCCGCCGGCCTCCCGGTATCCGGGGTGACCGGTCCAGGTCCAGCCCGGCGGCACCGCGGTGGGCGCCACGTCGTGCACGGTCACCTCGGCGATGATGCCGTTCTCGGTCTCGATGCGCAGGGTGTCACCGAGGCGGCCGATCGGTGCGTCACCGACCGCGGCCGCGGGACCGGCCCCGGCGAGGACCGCGGTGACGAGCAGCCCGACGAGCAGCGCGAGCGCGCGACGCATGATGCCTCCCGTGTATCCGTTATCCGTCGCATGATGGCACATCGCACGGGGCGCCCGGCGCCGAACCGGTGCTCGCCGCCGGATGCCGGTCAGACACCGAGGGTGCTGAGTACCGCGGTCACCCACGGTGCGGAGGGCGCTGGTGGACCTGCCGCGCTCCGGTGCTCCAGCGGCTCGCTGAGGCGTAGCGCTACGCCTCTGTGTCCTCCAGCGCAGGTTCTCAACCTGCGCTGGTCTGAGGCTCACCGCCAAGGGTGTTCATACTGTGAACCCCTTTTCGTCGTCGTCCGGCGCCGCCAGCAAACACACGCCAGGTGCACCAGCGCACGTCGAAAACCCGCACAACCCGCAGGCCTGCGGGAACGCTGTTGCATGTGCGTTGCATGGATTTTGTCTAGCGGGACTAGATAACGAGTCTGACCTGCGTAAACCGTGGTGCGCGATACTGGGATTGAATTTGCCATTCTGGACGGTTGTCGGTCTGGTGTCTGACCAGTGCAGAAGGTCTCTGAGCTGGCGACATGTTGAACAGTATCGCGGGAACGTAGCGGCGTCAAGCGGAACTAGATGTAAGCTGTTGGGCACAACATTGGGCACGAAATGACCGGTGGGAGTCAGTATCGTGGCGCGTCGAGCCAAGCGTGAGTTCGCCAGTATCCGGCAGTTGCCGTCGAAGCGGTGGCAGGTGCGCTACACGGGGCCGGATGGCGTTAGGCACCGCGCACCCAAGACATTCCAGTACAAGATTGACGCTGATGCGTTCGTGGACGCGATGCGTAAGGCCATCTACCGCGAGACCTGGACTGACGACGACGACCGAGAGCAAATCACCTTCGCCGACTATTCGACCCGTTGGCTAAATGGCCGACAGGTGGCGGGGCGCCCTATCAAGACCCGCACCCGTGAGCACTACCGTCAACTGCTGGACGACCACCTGGTGCCGGCGTTCGGCGACCGTCAGGTTGCCTCTATCCGGCCCAAGGACGTGCGCGTCTGGTACGCCGACGCACTGGTCGATAAGCCCACGCTGCGAAGCCACGCTTACTCATTGCTCCGAACGATCATGGGGAGTGCGGTGACCGATGAGCTGATCGACGCCAACCCATGCAGGATCACTGGGGCGGGTCGCGCGAAGCGGGTTCACAAGATCCGGCCCGCGAGTGTCGAGGAACTGGCGTTGGTCACCGAAGCCATGCCCGAGCGACTGCGCCTCATGGTCACGCTGGCGTCGTGGACCGCACTGCGGTTCGGGGAGACCGTCGAGTTGCGCCGGGGCGACATCGACCTGTCCGACGAAGTAATCCGCATCCGGCGGGCTGCGGTACGCACCAACGGCGGCACATACGAGATAAGCACCCCGAAGTCCGACGCCGGCGTTCGCGATGTCGCAATACCACCGCACATTGTTCCGCAGATTGAAGATCACCTGCGGCGGTTCGTGGGGACGCGCAAGGACTCATTAATCTTCCCCGCCGCCAACGGTGGACATATGCAGCCATCGACCCTTTATCGCCATTGGTACAAGGCACGGTCAGCGGCATCGCGTGACGATTTACGCTGGCATGATTTGCGCCACTCGGGTGCGGTTTTAGCTGCGGCGACCGGGGCGAGCCTGGCCGAATTGATGGCGCGCCTTGGTCATTCAACACCCCAGGCCGCGATGAGATACCAGCACGCCGCGCAGGGGAGAGACCGCGAGATTGCCGCGTTGCTATCCAAGCTCGCAGCGAACGGACAGCCGCCGGACTCCCTGTAACTATTGCGCGGTGCGGAAAGTTTGCCGTACACTAACGTTCAGCTAGTCGGCAAAGCGGGCCGCGAAATGCGGACGCAAGGGGCGATGGGTTCGCCACCGCGAGACCGGTGAACGGCGCGAGAGCCGAAATGGTTCTTACTCCCAAGCGGAGAACGTCGAGTCGCAAGCATTCATCCCGAGACGTGGAGATGGGTGTCAGCTTGCGCTCGCACGATCTCCACGCTTGTTTCTTCGGGAGTAAGAAATGCCCAGCACCAAAGTTGGTCGCCGCTATGTTCGGCTGAAAGAAGCGGCTGACTATCTCGATGTAACCGAGCGCACTGTGCGCCAAATGATCTCCGACGGTCGCTTGACTGGCTACAGGTCGGGCGCGCGCCTGGTCCGGGTCGACCTGAACGACATCGACACCGCAATGAAGCCATACGGCGGTGGTGCGTAGTGCCTGCGCCCCCCGGCCTGATGGCCGTAACCGCAACCGGTGGAAGTACGAACACCGAGACCCTGGTAAGGCACGCCCATCGGCTCCTGGCCGACAGCGGCGTCTCGATGTCGCCGAGCAAGGTGTCTCGACTGGTGCGCGACTACAAGCGCCGCGTCGAGCAGAACGGGTTCCCATTCGAGGCGTTCCTGGTCAACTCGGCGGTCCTCTCCGCTGAGCAACGTCGCCGCGCACTGCTCAACCCGGACATCGCAAGGGTCATCAGCTATGCCGACCCGACCGGCGAGACCGCCGTCAGTCGCGTGCTGCGGGGTGGTGCGAAATGAGTGCCCCCCGAAAAGTGGCCGGCGGCCCTGATGTCGCCACCAGGACCGCCGCACCGACCGCTGTCTCCCAGTATATCCGACGCGACGGTTACGCGGCACCTACCGCTGACGAACGCCTCGACGCATGGATCATCGCCGAGGCTGCGCGCCTGGGCTACCGACTGAGTTGTCGGTGCCTGGACTGCAAACGCTGGCTCGCTGACCCGGTGAGCATCGCGGCGATGCGTGGCCCCACCTGCCGCCGGCGAGCGGAGGTGGCCAAGTGAGTGCCCTTGCATCCCGACAGGTGAGTTTCTGGGAGGTCCACCAGTGGGTCGAGCGGTGGATAGCCGACCGCGAGTTTCCGATGGCCGGAACTGTTGCGTGGCAGTCGTTGTCCGACGCCGACCCCGCGAAGTGGGCCGCGATTCTCGACGCAGCCCAACACCACATTCTGCGGGTTGAGACCGCCCAGGAGGCACAGGCCGCCGCATCCCATGCAATCTCAGCCTCTACCGACTGGTCGCAGGTTGCCAGCGAAATCCGGCGGCGCACCGACGCCCGCAAAAGCGGTGCGCGCATCGAGCGGCAGGGGGTTGCGAAATGACCTCCTTGGAAGACCTCGAGGCTCAATGGGCGGACGCACCGCTGCCGGATGAGCCCGCGCCACCGGTTGAGACGACGTGGGAGCCTATCGACCTCGGTCCGTACCTACGCGGCGAAGTGACTCCGCCGGAACCGGCCATCGGTGCGTACCGCTCGGATGGAGTGCAGTTTCTGTATCCCGGCCGCGAGCACTCGATTCTCGGCGGCACCGAGGCCGGCAAAACGTGGTTGGCGCTGCTGTGCGTCACCGCCGAATTAAACCGCCGCAACACGGTTGTCTATATCCACTTCGAGGAGTCCGACCCTGCCTCGACGGTCGAGCGCCTGCGCCTGCTCGGCGTAACCGACCACGACATGACCGAACGGCTTCATTTCGTCGCCCCCATTAAGGGAGTCAGGCCGGGGTGGCTGGCACCGCTGCTCGACGTTCGCCCGTCCCTGGTGGTCCTGGACGGCATTAACGAGGCCATCATGTTGCACGGACAGAGGGTGGACATCGACGGCTGGTCAGCGTTCCGGCAACAGGTGATTGTGCCCTTCAAAGCGGGCGGTTCGGCGGTGGTCGGCTGCGACCACATGCCCATAAGCACCGACGAAAGCCGCCGCGATGCCTACGGCACCGGCCACAAGGGCAACATCATGGACGGATGTCGCCTCATGCTGGTGAACCGGGAAGCGTTCGGTCGCCAGATGCGCGGCAGGTCCAACCTGTTCGTCACTAAGGACCGGCCTGGCCGTCTGCGAATTCACGGAAAGCCCACCAAGACACCCGGCGTGGTGTTCGCCGGCACGTTGACAGTGGACGACACCGGTCCTGACCTCATCGCCCAGGTCTGTGCCCCGAAGCCCGACGACGGCCCGACAGCCGTTAGCGCTGACCCCATCGCCGAACTGATGGACATTCTGTACGGCATCACGTTGGCGAAGCCCAAAAGTCGGATTGAGTCGAAGTCTCGGCTCTTGGCGGCTGCGAAGAACGATGGCCACAAAATCCGGCGGGCGGACGGCTTCGAGGCAATCAACCGCCTGCTCGAATCTGACCAGTTTCGGGAACTTAGGGAAGGCCGAATTACCTACCTCGTAGCGGTTCCCACGCCGGGAACCGACTCCGGTCCATCCGGTACCGGTTCCCCGGTTCCCCCTCTTAAGGGAACCGGGAACCGGGAACCGGTTCCGGAATCGGGCGGGAACCGATGGGAACCGGTGGGAACCGGTGGAGAGAACAAAGGCCAAACCGACGACCAGGAGACACCCCGATGACAACTAAACTCAGCCCCTACGCAGCCCGTGAACAACGCGCCGCCGAGATTGGCTGGACCCCCGCCCAGCCAGACTTCATCACATGCCCCCGCCACCTTGTCGGTAAGCGATGCCGCAACGACTACGGGTATGCGCTCTGCTGGTGCAGCTCTCGACTGAACGACCACGGCGCAATGTGGCTCGACAACGACGCGAACCGTAACGAGCAGTTCGTGCTCTGGGAACCGTACGGCGCGGATGGTGATGAGCTGGCCGCCATCATCGCCGCCGCCCGAGCAGACGGCATCCGCGTGCATATCGACACGTCGGTATGGGCGCCGGAAGGCCGGGGAACGGTTGGTATCCGGTTCTCGGCGGCTCTACGGTGACCCGCAACCGGAAGTCGGCCAAGACCGCCGGCACTCGCTTCGAAGGACTCATAGCAGCTGCCCTGCGATACGCCCTCGACGATGACCGCATCGAGCGCCGAGCCCGCAATGGCAGCAAGGACAGGGGCGACATCAGCGGGGTGCGTGCTCACGGCCAGCGCGTCGTTATCGAGTGCAAAGACTGTTCGCGGTTGGACCTCCCGGCATGGACCCGCGAGGCCCAGCTGGAGGCCGGCAACGACGACGCCCTGGTCGGCGTCGTGGTTCATAAACGGTGCCGTGTCGGTGACCCCATGCAGCAGTGGGTGTCAATGACACTGGCCGACCTGGTGGCGCTACTGACCGGGCAGGGGGTGGATCAGTGACCCGCCTCGACCCCACCGGCACCGTCGACCTGCTCCGCGAAATCCTGGCCGACACACCTCGCCTCGATGCCGCGTGTGCTCACCCCAAGCGTGCCTGGCTCTTCGACCCCGCCGAACGCGATGAGCCGGTCGAGGAAGTGCGCCGCCGGCAAACGATGGCGCTGGCGCTGTGTCGGCAGTGTCCGCCCATCGAGGCATGTCGCGCCTGGGCGGACAGCCTGCCGCCCGCGCAGCGCGTCTACGGGGTGGTTGCGGGTGAAGTCCGAGAACGTCCCAAGCAACGGAGGAAGGCGAAACGATGAAGCAACACGGTCAGCGCGGCCCCAACTGGCCGCGACACCGCTGGAAGTCCCGGAATCCACCGCCACCCGCGAAGGCGCCGAAAAAGGTCTCGCGCACCTGGAACTGGTGGGAAAGACACCCCGACCGCAGTCGACCCCCGGAGGAGCACCCGTGAGCAAGAGGCGCCGACGAATCCGAAGGAACCGCAACCCGGAAGGAATCAAAATGCCATTCGCCCAACCCGACCAACCAGCGCAGCCTGACCCGGCGCGCGTCGACCTGCGGGGCGCCGAAATCCTCGATGCCCGCGATGTGTCGCTGACCGCCTACAAGCTCGACGACGCCCGCCTGGGCCTCGCGCTGCACATCACCACGACCGACCGGAACCTGTTGGTGCCGTTGGACGTGAAGGTCGCTCGCCAGCTCGGCAGGACCGCCCTCGACGCCTCATTCGCCGATGGGGCCGAACGACAGAAAATGATGAACCGACTCACCCAGGAGGACACCAAATGACCGCCGCAAAGCACGATGAGCAGCCCACAGACGAACAAACACCCGAGACCGAGGGTAAGGACACCCGCGAGGACACAAAACCCGCCAGCGAGGCCGAGAAAGGCCAAAGCGAGGATAAGTCCACGTCGGCGAACCGGGAAGCCGCCGGGTATCGCCGGCGACTGCGCGATGTCGAAGCCGAACGCGACGAGCTGGCCGCGAGTCTGAACACTCTCCGCAAAGCTGAAATCGAACGCCTGGCCGGGGAACACCTGCGGGTCGGGTCGGCGATTTGGGCATCGGGCACCGACCTGGAATCGCTGCTGACCGAGGACGGCGGAATCGACGCCGAGGCTGTGAAGGCCGCTGCGGTGGCTGCGCGCGATGAACTCGGACTCGAGGCCAACACCCCCCGCAACTACGTGCCAACCGAGGGCCAGCACGTCGAGCGTCCCGGCCCGAGCGCGCTGGACCGCATGACGGCGGCTGTCATGGGTGCTGACATCGACTAGAATGGTTGCGGGTGCGTCACCGGGCCAGGTGCCCACGGCGCACCCGCGACAGCCCCAGGAGGGCACACGGAGGACCGCAGGACGGTCACCGCGAGACCCGTAATTTCTCATTCCTGGAGGCTTTTTCATGGCAACCAATCTCACCACCAATGTCCCCGCCGCGTGGCGACCGGATACCACCGCGTATGCGCCTGGCGATGTCGTCGGCGATGCCCTCCTGCTGGCCGCGTCGACCGTGGTCGGCACCATCGAAGGTGACGAGCCGAGCGTGCGCGTCCCCTACGTTTCCGACGACGGCACCCCGGCCTTTGTCGACGAGGGCGACACCTTCGGCGACCCCGGTCAGGTGTTCAGTGAGGCCGTCATCAGCACGTTCAAACTCGGCGCGCTGGGCAAGTACAGCCGCGAGCTGCTGGCCCAGCCGGAAGCCGCTACCAGTGTGTCGCAGTCGTTGTCGCGGGCCATCACGAAGAAGGCCAATAGCGCCTTCATCGGCAACGCTTCGGACCCGACCGGCCTGCTGAACGCCTCGATTCACGACGGCGGCACCGTGGGGTCGAACCTCGACGAGCTGGTCGACGCCGTGGCGCACATCGAGTCCAACGGTGGTGCTGCGACGCATCTCATCGCGCACCCGACCGCGTGGGCGACGCTGAGCAAGCTCAAGACGGGTACCTCGTCGGAGCAGAACCTGTTGGGCGCCGGTGTCGAGGCCGGTCAGCGCAACATCCTCGGTCTGCCGGTGCTGGTCGACAGCAACGTCTCCACCGGGGAGCTGCTGGTGGTCGACAAATCCGCCATCGTGAGCGCCGCCGGCAACGTGCGCCTGGACCGCAGCGAGGACGCGTTCTTTAGCGCCGACCTCGTTGGGGTTCGCATCGCGTGGCGTATCGGCTGGGCCGTGATGCACGCCGACCGCATCGTGAAGGTGGCTGTCGACGACGGCACCAGCAGCTAGTTAGACCGCGAGCGGGGCCGCGCCCGAAACCGGGCAACTCGGAGCTGCGCCCCGCTCGCATCGACCCCCCGGCCTGGCCTTGGTTTGGTGGTTTCCCTCGGGGGCCGGGTCGGGGGGTTCTCAAACGTCCGTTCTCCGGTTCCGGCAGACCTGCCGGAATCGGGCACCCCCAGGAGAGTCGCAATGCCACCGCTGAGCATCACCCCGAGCGACCTCGAGCCGTTCGCCGACATCGAGCACGACAAGGCGCAGGCCATGTGTGACGACGGTCTGGCCCTGGCGAAATCGGTAGCGCCCTGCCTCAAGGCTGACGACCTCGATGCCGACACCGCTGCTGCTGCCAAGGCTGTGCTGCGTGGCGCCATCCTGCGGCGCAATGACGCCGGCAACGGGGCGATTGTCGAGCAGGTGGCAGGACCGTTCGGGCAGACGATTGACACCCGCCATGCCCGCCGACCGCTGCTGTGGCCGTCGGAGATTGAAGCCCTGCAGAAGCTGTGCCGAGACCTGCGTGGGCTGTCCGGGGCCTGGGACTACGACGTGACGCCGGAATGGAACCCCCACGTCAACGGCTGCACCTGGCAGACAACCGGCGATGACTGCACTTGCGGGTTCTTGCTGTTGGCCTGACCCCTGGGGGATAGCTCTGCCTGATGGTGCGCTCCGCCCCGGTGGCAAGGCACAGGGACGGACTTGGGTGATATTAGAACCGAGGTTGAGCGGGACCATTTGCTGGCGCGGTCACCAGGTTCGCTCGGTTCGCCGGCGTGTTCGCCGTCGGATCTTCTTCAAGAGTGGGCAGGTCTGCCCACTCTTGGTTTGGTGATTTCGACTCCGACTCATGGCGGTGACCGCGCCAGCAAACTTCGGCAAAACGTCCTGACCTGCGGGTTTACAGAACTAGACGATGTGTCAGTAAGTACAGCAAACACACTGCGACGCGAATAACGCTCTGACCAGCGGATATAGGGTGGGGGAGTGACCCTAGCAAAGGGTTGCTATGCAACTCGTCGTCCATAAGCAAATCTCTCTCTCTAAGTTTTTCCCAAGTGGGTACTGAGTTCCGTGTGTGAAAATTAGCTAGTGGACTCCGAGGGGCGCGCACCTGCCCTCTCGGGGGTCGTCCCCCAGGGGTGCGGTGCCGAGAGAGCTCGTAGAGAGCGGCAGCCGCGGCGGGTAAATCGTTCAAATTTGAACGATTTACAATCTGCGCCGACATCCAGACAAGATGTCGGGTAAGCCGACCCCTACCGACTTCGCCGCTCTCGCTGGGCAAAAGTACGCGGAGATAATATATCTACTACTCCACGTTGCTACTCGTCGTCGTCCGTGGTGGCGTAGATGAAGTTAGCTACTTGGCTGGCCTGCTCGGTTGTTGGCTGCCCACCCTCGTCGCGTAGGTCTAGGTGGACCACTGGCTGGTCGTCGGCCTCGTCGTCGTCCTGCGGGGTGGTTCGGAATACTTTGGCCATGATGTTCTACTCCTAGCATTGATTGCTTCGGTGGGCTGTGGGTTACCGAATCCCGCCAACCTTGTGCCAGAACCCCGGCGGCACGCACACGAACACGGTGCCTTGGTAACGCGTCATTACCAACTGCTGAGGCCGAGGACGTCGAGGATGAGGCCGCACTCATTCATCCGGTTTCGGAAGCCGCTATTACCAGATTCGGTAATAGGAACGCTGTCGCGCTTCCACCGCCCCGACTTCCGCCGCGCCTACGCTCGGCTCTGGCGACACCGGCACCGAGCGTGAGTGCTGCGATCAGTGCGGCGATGGTGGCGATGATCTTCTTCATGGCCTTCATGCTCACACCTCGCTCTGACATTCGTCGGTGGCGTCGACCCACTGGTCAGCCACGGCCATCAGCGCACGCGCCAGCTCGCGGGTCTGTTGCGGGGTGATGGTGATGGCTTCACGCTCAGCGGTCACCGACACCTCCCATGCAACGGTCCCCGCCGTCGTGACTTCACCGAAGAGCTGCGCGGCAACGGGCGGATCGGACTCGACGCGGGCCGGTGGCAGCGCGAACACGCGCGAGGCGTCACCGGCGATGTTTGGCTCCCACGGGGAGACCCAGCGGGCGCCGTCGGTGGCGGCGATGAGCTGGTTCAGGTTCGCGTTGGGGATGGTGCCCATCGAAGGGCGGGTGGAGTCGACGGGGTGGGTGGTGGTCATGGCGGCAACCTTCCGTGTTGCCAGACCGTCAATCCGATGATTGGGCATTTTTTGGGCACGAGGCCCGTTCCTTACCCTTAAAACCGCTGGTCAAACGTGGTGCGCGATACTGGGATTGAACCAGTACCAGAGCAAACTTCCGGTTGAGTTATCTACCTGCATCAACGATCTGTTTGACCTGCTGATACTTGAAACAGTACCGCACGAACACTTGGGTAATCAAGGGGACATGGCAATACTTGTGTGTAGGCTGATGTGGTGCATATGTGGTGCAAACAGAGGGGAATCTGATGGCCCGCGCGAAGCCTGTACCACGATCCACGCGCCGCAGTTTTGGTCGTCTGCGGCAGTTCCGCTCGGGACGCTGGAAGGCGTCCTATACCGGTCCGGACGGCAGGCTGTACGAGGCACCAGCGACGTTCGCCGCCAAGGTCGACGCCGAGGCATGGCTGACGGATCGCCGCAGAGAGATCGACCGCGAGCTGTGGTCGCCGCCGGCATCCGATGAGCAGCGGAAGGCGGCGAGACAGGCCAAGCGTGCGGCAAGTGAGAAGTTCGGCGACTACTCGGCGCGATGGCTGAAGACCCGCACTGTCAAGGGCCGTCCGCTGCGACCTCGTACCGTCGCGCACTACCAGGACTTGCTCGATGAGCACATACTGCCGACGTTCGGCAATAGGGCCGTTCGTGACATCACCAT
Organism: Mycolicibacillus parakoreensis; assembly: GCF_022370835.2. The sequence goes on along the minus strand of NZ_CP092365.1, from coordinate 2,406,671 downwards.
CGACAGGGTGGATCGCTGGTATGCACGACTGGCGCCCGATACGCCGACGATCAGGGCGCACTCCTATTCATTGCTGCGGACGATCCTGGAGACGGCCTGCACCCGTGATCGGATCATCGACCGCAATCCGTGCGTGATCCGTGGTGCAGGTACCAGCGCGCGCAAGATCCAGCCGAAGCCGGCGACGCTGGAGGAGTTGGCGATCATCGTTGAGTCGATGCCTGACCGACTGCAACTGATGGTGCTGTTGGCTACGTGGTGCGCGATGCGGTTCGGTGAGCTGGTCGAGCTGAGACGCTCGGACATCGACGGCGACATGATCCGGGTACGCCGCGCCGCCGTGCGCGTCAAGGGTGGGTGGAAGGTCGGTGGTCCCAAGAGTGACGCCGGGGTCCGCAACATCGCCATCCCACCCCACGTGGTTCCCGCCGTGGAACATCATCTGGCGACTCACGTCGGCAAGCCTGCCGCGAGTCCGCTGTTTCCCGCCGCGAACGGGGGACACTTGCAGCCGTCAACCTTCGCGCGACACTTCTACAAAGCGCGCGCCGCGGCGTCACGTGACGATTTGAGATTCCACGACCTGCGCCACACCGGCGCGGTGCTGGCCGCGCGGACTGGCGCGACGCTGGCTGAACTGATGGGCAGGTTGGGTCACTCGAGCCCGGCAGCGGCGATGAAATACCAGCACGCCGCGCAGGGGCGGGATAGGGCAATTGCCGCTGCGCTGTCTCAGATCGCACAGGAATAGCGGTCTGACGCGAAAAGAATAACGTCTCAATTTCGGGACTAGTTCGCCTATGCGGTAATCAAAGAATAGTCGCTGGTCGCACGTGATGATTAGTCTCATTTTTGAGACTACTTGGGGCGCACCGGATCTGTCGGTGCTGGGTGACGCGGCCGGTCCCAGTCGGTCAAAAGTCGTACAGTAACGGACACAGGTCGATTGTAGTTCCGATGGGCCTAGGTCGAGACGGCTGTGTTAGCTACGGCAGAACGCGCGTCAGGAAGGACTTTAACTCATGGAAGAAGCACGTATGGACGCGATTCTCCACCACGCGTTAACCATTCTCAATGAACGGGGAATCACCGCCGCCGAGGTCACCTTCGGGGAGGTGCGCCGCAGCGTCGCCCGCTACTGCAAGGCGGCAAGGCGGCACGACATCGAGTTCGAGCCCTACTTCCTGCGAGATGTTGGTGAGCGGATCGTCGCCAGTGCCGATCCGTCGAGCGGCGAGCCGGTGCGCGCTGGCCGCAACCGGCGGGTGATTCCGCGTGACCGCGCTGTCGGCGAAGAAGCTGCACGGCGCCAGATCGCAGACCAGACGAACTACAGGCTTATTGGCTGAGACAACCGACCGACCAACCCCGCGGCCTCCACCACCCGGTGGGGGCCTTTTTTGTTGCACAGAAGGAGATACACCGCCATGACCACGACGCCCATGGAGCGCATCGCACTGTCGCCTCGGCAGGTGGCCGATCTGTTCGGCTGCTGCGAGAAGACCGTGCGCCGTTACATCGCGCAGGGACTACTGCCGGCGCATCGACTCGGGCCGCGCTTCCTGCGGATCTACCGCGACGACGCCGAGGCGCTGCTGATGCCGACAGCCGGCGGCAGCGCGTAACACCACTACATCACGGCCAAGGGAAGGCGCTCGATGAGCGCGGCCACCAACCTGTCAGGCGGACAGATGAATAAAGGAAAACGACATGCCCAAGACACGAAAAAGGCCGGCCCCCAAGAGCCGGCCCTCTTCCATCACCACTGACACCCACTATAGCAGTGGCCTGCGACGGCGCCACGCGGCAGCGCAGCGCCTACCGCGCCTGGATTGTGGCTGCTGCTCGGACCCGTGGTCGAACCGGCACCGCAGCGGACCGCGACCGTGGGGGTATGCGCTCGCCGTCGCCCACCTGGCCGATCACGGGTTGTTGCCGGCGCCGCCCGATGGCCTCGATGAGCTGCGGACGCTGTGGCGCGCCGAGGAGACCCGCGAGCTGGCCGCGGTGATCGCCGAGTGCTGGGGGGTGGCCGCATGACGGAAGATATCGCTGCTGAGGCTTCGCTTTTGGATCGCATGGTCAACGGTGCCTGGCTCGACGAGCAGGTGTTCCCGCCCCTTGAGTGGACGGTGGAAGGCGTTCTCCCCGAGGGGTTCGGCCTGCTTGTCGCACCTCCCAAGGCCGGGAAATCGTGGATGGCCGCCGGTATCGGACTGGCCTGTGCCTCCGGTGGGTACGCGCTGGGCAAGATCCCGGTTAAACGCCGACCTGTCCTCTATCTGGCACTTGAGGATGGGCACCGCCGTTTACAGGACCGTTTCCGCCGGCTGATGGACAACGAGCCGATCCCGGCCGGGATCAATATCATCACCCGCGCTAAGCCGCTGGAGATCACCGGGATCATCTCGGAGTTCCTTGAACTCCACCGCGGCGAGAAGCCGTTGATCATTCTGGACACGCTCGGAAAGGTGAAGCCGCCTCGGCCACCAGGTGCTGATCCTTATCAACATGACTACGGCGTCGGATCGGGCCTCAAAGACCTGATCGACACCGAACCTGGCGGCTCCCTGCTGGTGGTCCACCACGCCCGCAAGGCGGAGTCGGCGGACTTCATCGACGCCGTATCCGGCACCCACGGAATCGCCGGTGCTGCCGACTTCATCATCGTGATCAACCGACGCCGCCACGAGGACACTGCACTGCTGGCCGTCACCGGTCGCGACGTCACCGAGGGCGAGTACGCACTGACGAGTACCGCCGGTTCCTGGGTGCTCGACGGTAGTGGACTCGGCGATGCATCTGCCGCAGCTCGGAAACGGCGCGAGGAGGGACGACTCGGGGATCGCAGCGGCGAGGCCCTGGAGTTCGTGAACAGTCGCCCACTCGGCACCCGCGCCAAGGATCTGGCCGGCCATCTCGGCATCGACGACAACATGGCCGGCAACTACTTGCGCCGCCTTCATGAGTCCGAACGCATCGCGAAACGGACCCGTGGCGTCTACACACCACTACTGGTTGAAGTGGTTGAAGTGGTTGAAACGGACGAAACCACTGGTCAGGGAGTCGAGCAGCAAGACCTACTTTCAACCACTTCAACCACGGTGGTTGAAACCGGTGAGCAACCCCCCACCAGCGAAAACACCACTTCAACCACTTCAACCACCAACTCCGAACAGGAGGGGCAGGAATGAACCGTCAACAACGTCGCGCCCGCCTGCGCGCCGCCCGCGCCTTCAAATCGAAGGACGACCTGCTGCCCGCCATCACCCGACTCACCGAGCACGGATACCTCGAGGCCCTTCCCGAACCCGACCGCGACGGCAGGGGCAGGCCCGGATCACCCAATTACCGGCTCACCACCGCGTGACAAAACGGACAAAAAGGACAAAACCCATGCCACAGACCCCCGACCTGCACAAACACCACAACACCACCCCGGAACAGCCTCGGGACAGAACCGGGACACAAAGGACAAAACCCCCGCATCCCCGATTTCTGTCACATCTGTCCCGTTCTGTCCCGCACCCCAGTGGCCAGCTGAAGCACACCCCGACCAGCGCATTCCCCGATTCTGTCCTTTGCGTCCTTTCTGTCCCGCACCCCAGCGCCTAGCCGCGCGAACCCACACACCGACCCGCAAAAGGAGAACAAAACACCGATGGAACGTCAGCCCTCAGGCTTCATCGCCCAAGAGATTGACCGGGCCTACACCGAAATGGTCACCCGGCGAATCCACCCCCTCGCCCCCAACCTGAAACGGTTCCGCGACGACTTCTGGACCGAAACCGAAACCCAGCAATACCACCTCGGCGTTCCCGACGCCCGCGACAACGCTGCACTCGCCATTGGGGTGACCGCACTCCGACATCTTTGCGGCGTCGCCCCCGAGGTCGCGGTGGAGTTGCTGCGCCTGGCAGCCGACGAAATCGAATCCACCTGGGGGATGCAATGACCACGAACCCCACATGGCGCAATCAAGTTCTCGGCGTCACCTGCCCGTCGTGCAAAGCACCCGAGGGTCAGGTCTGCGCAACACGTCTGCGGCGCGGCTATCACCTCATCCGTGCCGATAAAGCCGTGCGGCGCGAGCAACGGGAGCGGTACGCATGAACCGACACCAGTACGCCTACCGCTGCAATGTCTGCAACCGGCGCCTCGGACTCAACCGGATGCACCTGGTGGTGAACAACACGACCATCTTGTGTGCCCGATGCGCCAACGAGAACGGGCGACGGCTTCACTCCGAGCTGCATCCCGATTGTCCGGAGGACTGGCACGACGTTTATGACCACCCGCTCAAGTTCGCTACTCGGGCCGGCGTTTTCCGGGTCCAGCAGATCCGACCGGACATCGTGCAGGGGGTGGACCAATGACCCGAACCTGCTCCGCCGACGGATGCGACCGCAGGCCGCGTCACAAAACCTCCGAGCTGTGCGAGGCGTGTCAAGCGCGGCGCCGTCGTGCTGCACGCCGCCAGTCCGCCGAATTGGCCGCCGCGCTGGGACCGGTGCCGTACCTGCCCGATGCCGCGTGCAAGGGCCAGGGGTTGTTGTTCACGTCCGAGAACCCTGCCGATCATCCGGCGGCAATTGCGATCTGTCAGCGCTGCCCGGAGCTGGCCGACTGTCGGCAGTTCGCGCGAAGCCTGACTCCATCGCAGCGCCCGCCGGGGGTGCTGGCCGGGGAGGTCCAGAAACGTCCTATCACCCGTCGAAAGAAGGGATGCGCAGCATGACCCAATCATCCGCGCCACCCGTAAACATCGCTCAGCGAGGCAATGAGACGGCAGGAATCGCCAATTCCCGAGTCTGCCGCGACTGCCGGACGCCGCTCGACCGGGCGCACGCATGGCGCTGTGGTCGCTGCATCGCGGATCGCATCGAACGGGGCGGCAAATGCTGAGAGGGCGCGGCGGCAGAGGACCGATTTGGCCGAAGCACCGCTGGAAGGCCAAAAACCCACCACCGCCGAAGAAGCCGATGCCGGTCACATCGCACTCGCTCGAGTGGTGGGAGCGGTTCACCGCCCGAAGTAGACCACCTGGATATAGCGAAGGGGAGACACCATGAACCGTCATCAAAGGCGTGCCCTCGAGCGCGCGATGCGTCGCCAGAACCGCGGTGCCCGAGGCGAGCTGCTCGGTGCGCGCTTTTACCCGAACGGCCTTGGCGACGGGCGCCTGGGGTGCGCCGACTGCAACCCCACGATCGAGTTTTTCGACGATCACGGGACGCCGAGCGCCAACGTCATTCATTCGTCGGGCTGCCCAGTCGCCACGGCGAAACTGCGCGCCCACCACGAAAACCGAGAGGACGATCAAACATGAGCACCCAACTTGAGCCCATCGGCACGAACGGTCCCCCTGACCCCGAGGTCGACCCCATCGCGGCATACGCCTACCTCGATGGCCGGCGGAAGGTCATCGACGCCGAGGCCAACGCGCGTCCCCTGATTCGCATGTGGGACTCCGCGATGAACTACATCGGCACGGTCGGCTCGGAACGCTCGGTCGAGGTCGAGGAACTGTTGCACGACACCGGTACCGGCGACATCACCCTCAACGCCGACGACTGGCTGGTCGACTTCATGCGCCACGACGTTCGCAAGGACGCCGACCTGCACATCACTATCGACCCGTACCCGCACAACCGGTCCTGGCGGCATCGGTGGGGTGGCAAGGTGACCAACGTCCGGGTCAAGCGCGACGAGGACGGCACACACTCGGTGGTGCTCGAGGTCTCCCACAACCGGGAGCACTGGAAACACCTGCTGTTCGGCGCGACCCCGTTCATGCCACCCGAGGTGCAGCCGATTAAGGCATGGCTGCTGCCGGGGAATCTGCGGACGATCATCAGCGTCACCGGGTTCATCAACCTGGCGCGCCAATACTGGCCGCTGCTGGCGCTGCCGTCGAACATCTTGAACCCCGGCGCCTGGGTGGGAAACATTCTCGGTGCCGCCGACATCTGGCCGCTGAACTGGCCGGTGCAGATGCAGTTCATCAATCCGCTGCTCGACCAGTCGCGAACCTCGGTTCTGATGTCCCGCTGGTCTGACGCGCACTCGGTGACCGTCGACATGCTCAAAGACGCCGGCTGTGCCGTGCGCGCCTACACCTGGTTGCCCGAGGACGCCGACTCTCCGCACCCCGAGTTGGCGCTGCTGGTTGGCGACGAGGCGGCGCGTCCGACCCGCGCCTGCGTGGTGCTGGCCGTGGAGGACAAATCGGGACGCACCGGGCCGACAGGGACTGTGTTCGACGGGTTCCTGAACCTCATTGGCGTAACCGGCGATGACCTGATTACCGAGTTCGCTTACGACTTGACCGGCGACGAGGGACAAATCGACCCGCGCACCAACTCACCGATTCCGCCGCTGATCTCCAGCGCGCTCGGCGTCGCGCCTGAGTTGCCGCCGGTCACCTTCCGCGAGGGCCAGCAGTCGGCCATCAAGTCATCCGAACACGCCATGTTCCGCAGCAAGGCCGTCACGATGATGACCGGCGGCAAGTCTCCGGGGTGGGTCAACCAGGCGCAGACGTTTGCGATTCGATATGCGCTCTCGCAGATCAGCGAGGTCTTCATGTACGTCAACGCGGGTGGTCCCGCCAGCGGGTATCAGGGCGCGGTTGCCCAACCGGGCTCACCCGGCCTCGAAAACGTCTACCAAGGCCAGTTCGATGACATGCTGCTGGCCTACATCCGGTTCACCGACCCGCTGCGGCAGTTGCGCGCTGGACCGTATGCCTACCTCGAGCACTTCGAGCAGGGGACCGGCAGCGGCTACACCGTGTCGTCGACCCTGACGTTGCGGGAAGGTCACTACAAGACCCGTCCGTATCAGGCGTTCAAGGTCAAGATCGTCAACGGCCAGCCGAACATGCTCTACTACGACTTCGACCTCGGCGACCGGGCGCTATTCGAGATTGACGGGGTTCTGTACTCCGACCAGCTCACCGCCATCAAGTTGCATTACGACGCCGATACCCCGAAGACCTTCGACCTGTCCGTAGGCGACGACACGGAGAGCGAATCACCGTTGGCGCGTGTGGTTCACAGCGTGCAGAACGCCTGGAGCGCGATTGCGCTGATGTTCGGAAGCGGGGACATGTTCTGATGGCCGCCCTGGAGCATCGAGACGTTGTGTTGGCCGCCTACGTCGTGGGAGAGGAAATCTCGCGGCGTAGGCGGTTTGGGCACCCCGTACCGCGCGCTCTGGCCGAACTCCACGCCACGCTGAACCGTGCCATTGTGACCGAGGACGGACAGATCGGTAGCCCGCCAGTGGAATCCGATTCACGATGGAGTGCAGAGAGGCTAGCCGCACACCTCGGCGTCTCAGCGCGCACCGTGCGACGCAACGCGAGACGCTACGGCGGCACGAAGGTAGGCACACAATGGACGTTCCCAGCGAGGACCGAGCCACCTGGCTCAGTGACTTATTTGCGCGCGGTGGCCGGGTAACGCTGCGCGACGAGACCCCGATCGTGGAGCCCGAGGCCCAAGAGGCGCCCCGGAAGATCGACGACCGGGATGGGGTCGAGGACAACGACCCCGCCGACCCGGACGGACCGCAGACGGTGGCCAACCCGACCGCGATCTGGTTCAACCGCCTGTTGACCGGCGATCCGGGGTTCGCTTCCGGCGGCGTCTACACCGAGACCAACGGAGGCCAGTAAATGATCACCAGTAGCCGCGCATCCGCAACGCTGATCGACTCGCTCGCCGGCAAGCTCGGCGCGGATCTTCCTGAGGCATATACGTCGGCACTGACCGCAGCCCGCGACCTCCGTGACGCCGCCTCGGCTATCACAGGGTCCGCGGATGCGATCAACGCCCGGATCTTGACCCTGCTGCGGGAAGGCAAGGACTGGCACTCGGATAAGCAGCTGACCGCCGCCATGCTCGACCGGATCGCGTCGGGGAACGGCATCCGGCAGGCCGGCGAACGTGAATCCGAGGATCAGATCCTGGCAGCGATCAACGAGCACGCCGACGAGATCCTCGAGGCGTTCGCCGATGCCATCGAGGCCGACGCCGAGGTGCTGGCGAACGCCGCCGAAGTCCTACTCGACACCGACGACCTCAGCGACCCCGATCACGTCGCGTTGCGCCGCAGCAAGCAGCTCAACACCTGGGCCGACGCCGCTGCTGCCGCCGAACGCATCGACCAGGCTGTGCAGGCATGGAAGGCCATCGCGACCGCCTGCCATGTCCAGCGTGACCCGCAGCGCGAGGTGCTCGTGTTCGCCGAGGCCACCAGCGACCAGATCGTTGCCGCCCGTGCGATGACGTTCAAGGGTGATCCGACGCCGTGGACCCTGGCACGCCTTGGTGCCCCGATCCGGTTGGCGACGATCAGCGGCTACATGGAGCGGACGGCCGCGCTGATCGCCCAGCAGCAGGAGCGTGCGCGTGAACAGGAGTTGGCCGAGACCGGCTAGCTCCCCATGGATCAGCGCGCGGGTGGTTTTCCCTTTTTCCCCACCCAGCAGCGCCGGACGGCTCTGGTTTTGGCCGTCTGTAACGCCCCGGTCCCTTCTCCGGGCTATGAGGGGACCGGGGCACCTAACTTTGTGCCGACCTGGGGGATAGCCCTGCCCGAGGGTGCTGTCCGACCCGGTGGCAAGGCACAGGGACGATTAAATACCTCGGTGGAGCGGTCCCAACTGTCTAACGGCGTTAGGTAGTTCGAGGACATCTTCCACAATTGCCGAAGACCTACGTTGCGTGCCGAGTTGCCGGCAGCGAACCCAGTCGGCACAAACCAACATGACCGAGCACGTAGTGGCACTACATCCTCCGTCGACCGACGTAGCGATGCCGCTGGAGTGCTTGCCCGCCTCAAACGCGACCGACCAGACCTCGCACAACAAGCACCCGAACTGTGCACCGCGGTGCACAATCACCCCAGCAGGAACCGCAGACCAAAAAAGTTATCCACAGGCTGCCGACCGACCACTGATCGTGCTCTGATCGTCCGTGCACCCCTGGGGGGATGACCCGCTGACCAGCAGATTGGCGCACCTCGGAGACCATAGACGAATCTCTCCCCGTGTTTTTCCCAAGTGGTGCCTGAGTTCCGTGTGTGAAAATTTGCTTATGGACGCCGAGTGACGCGCGCACCCTTTGCTGGGGTCACCCGCCCACCCCATAGTCGCAGGTCAGAGCGTTATTGACAGCACAAAACGTTTGCTAGACGCATGGATGCACCACGCAGTTCTGTAAACCCGCAGGTCAGAGCGTTATCGAAAAGTTTGCTGGCAAGAGTCGCAGCTTGTCGCTGACCTGTTTGCTGGCAGGCCACTCGGCGCACCTACCGACGACGACTCGATAGTGTTCGCAGTCGATGCGGTGAGAGACCTGTGTCAGCCGAGCATCGAGTGCCACCGCTGAGCCACCGCACTGAGAGCAACCGTTCATGCATGGCAGTCTGGCCCGCCACGATGACAGGGGACGGCAGTCTATCGTCAGCGAATCCCACCTGTCTTGGCCCAGTAACCAGGTGGCACGCACACAAACACGGTGCCTTGGTAACGCTGCATCACCAACTGCTGACCATCACCTGCGTCGCATGATCCACCAGCCCACGGCACCTCGGGGTTGGCGCTGGCGACACTGGCACCGAGCGTGAGTGCAGCTATCGCTGCGGCGATGGTGACGATGATCTTCTTCATGGTGTCTCCGATCTGTGTCCTGATCATTGCACCCACCCCTGACCAGGTGTCGCGTCGATGGCGTCCTCGAGCGCACGATCTAATGCGCGCGCCAGCTCGAGCCCCTGGTGCAGCGTCACGGTGATCATCTCGCTCTCGGCGGTGATCCCGACGTGCCACACGATGCTGCCGTCCGATGCCATCTCGCCGCCGAGCTTCACGTCAATCGGCGCGTTCCCCTTGGCCTGGGTCGGCCCGATCTGCTTGGCGGGGAAGGTGAAGATCCGGGTCGCTTCGCCGTCGTCGGTGCGTTCCCATTCGCTGATCCAACGGGCGCCGGCGGGCAGTGCTGGGGTGTTCATGTTGGCAGCCTTCCGGGCGGGGAAGTTGCTCTAGCTGCGCGATGTGGTGCGTATGTGGTGCAAGCCTGGTGTCGGACCTTTGAAAACTTGGTCTACCTGCGTAAACCATGGTGCGCGATACTGGGATTGAACCAGTGACCTCTTCCGTGTCAGGGAAGCGCTCTCCCACTGAGCTAATCGCGCCGGGAGACGAACGTGGAGGTGGAGACGGGAATCGAACCCGTGTGCACGGCTTTGCAGGCCGTTGCCTCACCACTCGGCCACTCCACCGTTGGGGTTGATGCCAGTTGCACCCTCCGAGCGGATGACGGGATTCGAACCCGCGACCCTCACCTTGGCAAGGTGATGCGCTACCAGCTGCGCTACATCCGCGCGCCACGGTCGAGATCGTCGCCCGTCGCGAAGCACGACATTAGTCCACCCGAGCGGGGGTGCACAAATCCCCCGGCGGGGCTTCCGCCGGCGTGTCGCCCCACGGCGACGGTGCGCGGGTGCGACCGCCACGGTGCTGCGGCTTTCGGGTGGCCGGTCGGTTCGTGCTAACCTTCGACCTCGTTCCACCTCGGTGAAACGGTCTCGTAGCTCAGCGGGAGAGCGTCCGCCTCACACGCGGAAGGTCACTGGTTCGATCCCAGTCGGGACCACCACACATCCCGCAGCGTTCAGGTGTTCGCGGCGGGGACGTTGAACGCCCAGAGCACGCCGTATCTGTCGGTCACCTGGCCGTAGTGGTCGCCCCAGGGGGCCTTGTCGAACGGCATCGTGACGGTGCCGCCGGTGGAGCTGAATTTGTCGATGAGAGCACTCGCCTCGCCGAGGGAATCGGCCTCCAGCAGAAACGAGTAAGTGTCGCTCGCCAAAGACCGGCTCCGGTCCTGACACATCCCCGCGTCACCGCCGGTGATCTGGACGTCGCCGCTGTCCAAGTGGGCGTGGGCCAGCGCATCCGCCGGCGGGGTGAACGGCAGCTCCATCGGAAAATCACCGTATTTCACCATGTTCAGTGATCCGCCGAAAACATCGGCGTAGTACGCCATGACCTCCGCACCGTTGTCGGCGAACGCGAGGTAGGGACGGAGGCGGACAGCCATCGGGGCTCCTTCATGCCGGGATACATGCCGTGATCGACGCTACCGGCGGGCGGCCTGTCGAGGTTTGTCCAAAATTGCGGAGATCACCCGGGCCGACTCAGGGCCGGCAGAGCGCTCAGCAGGGGAAGATCGAGGTCGGTGGCTTGGCGATAGTGCAGGTCCACCGTGGTCGGGCCGGTCAGTGGGCCGGGGAAACCGGCCACCAACGGCCGCGCCGGTGCGAGTTGCTCCTCCGCGCCGGCGTGCGCCGAGACCGCACACGACAACAGCCACGGGTTTCCCGGACTCAGAGGGAGGGCCACGTCGGCGTCCGAGGTCGTCAAGACCCCGGACGCTGGTAGCCCGATGGGTGCCGGTTTGGGAAACCAGCCGATCCACAGCGCGACCGCTCGGCCCGGCCGCAGCCGGCCCGGGATCCGCGGGCGCACCCGAACGACCGGCTGGCGTGCGTCGCCGAGTGCGAACGGCGCGATACTGCTCTCGGCGACGGTGTCGGCCAGCGCCCGGAGCGCGCCCGGGGAGGTACCGACCATGGTCCGGAAACGCCGGGTGAAACTGGACAGCGAGTCATATCCGACGGATGCCGCCACGTCGATGACCGGGGTGCGGTCGGCCAACAGGCGGCGTTTGGCCGCATCGATGCGCAGAGCGGTGAGGTACAAACCGGGCGAGATTCCCACGCTCGTCGAGAACATGCGGATGAAATGGCAGGGGCTGTAGCCGGTGTGCTCGGCGACGTCGACCGTCGACAGGCGGTCCGTCGCCATGCTGCGCATCAGGTGGACCGAGGAGCGCAACACTGCCGGGTCCAGTCGACCGACCTCGGGGGCCATGGAGTCGAGGTTAGCGCCCACCCAGGCGTGCGCGCAGCGTTCGCTGTGCGTAGTCGCGGCGGAATCGGCCGCGGCGTTGCAGCTCCGGCACGACGTGGTCGACGAAGTCCTCGATGCCCGAGGGCAGTGTCGGCGGCATCAGGTTGAAGCCGTCGGCGGCGCCGGTGTCGACCCAGCGTTCGATCTCGTCGGCGATGCCGTGCGGGGTGCCGATGAAGGTGGCGTGCCCGCCGCCGGCGGCGAGGAACCCGAGCAGCTCCCGCACGGTGGGCCGGGCGGTCTCGATGATTCTCAGCACGGTCGCATACCGGCCCTTGGGCCCGGAGAACTCCTCCAGCGGTGCCAGCGGGGGGACCGGGGCGTCGAGATCCCAACCTGAGGTGTCGACCCCGACGAAGAAGGACAGCTGATCCAGCGAATCCTGAATCGGAAGAAGGTCGTTGAGTTCACGCTGTCGTTGTTTGGCTTCGCTTTCGGTGGACGCCACGTAGGTGACCAGCCCCGGCATGATCGCGATCTGCGAGGGGTCTCGGCCCAGCGCTGCGGCGCGGGCCAGGACGTCGTTGCGGTAATCGCGCGCGGTTTCGCTGTCCCAGGCGACCGCGTAGATGCCGTCGGCGTAGCGGGCTGCCAGTGCCCGGCCTGGCTGTGATGCGCCGGCCTGGAACAGTGCCGGCCGGCCTTGCGGTGACTGCGGAACGTTCAGCGGGCCGCCGACGGAGAACCAGTTTCCGAGGTGCTCCACCGCGCGCAGTCGCGACTCATCGATGTAGGTGCTCGCCGGATCGGCGACGATCGCATCCGCCGGCCACGAATCCCACAGTCGCAGCAGGACTTCGATGAACTCCTCAGCCCTTTGGTAGCGCTGCTCGTGGTTGGGCAGACGCTCCATGCTGTGGTTGCGGGCCTCGTCGTCGGTCATCGAGGTCACCACGTTCACGCCGACCCGACCCCGGGAGATGTGATCGAGGCTGGCCAGCAATCGGGCCGCGTGGAACGGGGTCCAGAAGGTGCTCGACACGGTTGTGACCAGGCCGATGTTTTCGGTGGCTCGCGCGATCGCGGCCAGGGTGGTCAGCGGTTCCAGGAACCACAGCGGTCCGCTGCCGACGGCGCCCAGCCCGGCCGACTGTCCGTCGGCGAGGAAGATCGCGTCGAGCTTTCCTCGTTCGGCGATGCCGGCCAACCGCTCCCAGTAGGCGATGTCGCCGAGCCGATCCACGCTCGAGTCCGGGCTGCGCCAGGCAGCCGCATGATGCCCGCAGGCGAACGCGAACAGGTTGAGCCGAATGGGCCTGGCGGATGATTTTGGCGCCGTCAACTTTTCACCAGTCCACCGTCAACCACCAGGTTCTGGCCGGTGACCGCCCGCGACCAGGGGGAGGCGAAGAACATCACCGCGTCCGCGAACTCCGCCGGTGTGGTCACCGATCCCAACGGTGTGCTCGCCGCGATCGCGTCGAAAACCGGTTCGGGAGTCACGGCGCTGGCATCCGTTGTCCGCAGCAGGCCGCCGCTGACCATGTTCACCCGCACCCCGCTGGGGCCCAGCTCGGCGGCGAAGGTGCGTGTCAAAGACAACAGCGCTGCCTTCGCCGCGGTGTAGTCGTGATACGGCACCACGGGATGTTGAAACAGGTTGGTGCCGACGTTGATCACCCGTCCCGACCCGAACTCCGCGAAATGGGGCAGCGCCGCCTGGATGACGTTGAGTGCACCCTGCACGCTGCCGGCGAACTGATCGGAGAACGCCCGGTAGGCGATCCGGTCGGCCTTCGGTCGGGCTTCACCATCGAAAGAGAAGTCGACCAGCGCGTTGTTGACCACCGTTGTCACCGGCCTGCCGAACGCCCGGTGCGCTCGCGCGAACAGCGCGTCGACCTGATCGCGGTCGCGCACGTCGGCCGGCACGGCGATGGCCCGGCCGGGGAACTCAGCGGCGAGACCCTCAGCGGCCGCACGGCTGCGGTGATAGTTGATGACCACCCGTGCGTCCTGCCGGAGGAATGCCGAGACGATGCTGCGGCCCAGACCGCGACCACCCCCGGTCACCACCGCCACCTGTTCGCCGATATCCGGCGCCGGCGTGGGGGTGGCCTGCTGGCCTTCGTGTCTTGTCGTCACGGGCGGGTTCCCTTCCCTTCACGGCGACGTGGGGAGCCGCCACGTAGCAGCGCAAGAGCCGACACACCGGAGAAAGGCTGACCTGCGACCGGATCGGCAGAGCACCCAGGCGATCCCGGCGCCGGTACGAACCGGAGCAGGTTCAACGGGGGTGATCTCCGCCGCGACGCCCGGCACCCCGTGTACTGACCACTGAACGTACCGCACCAGCGGTCGGGATCGGTGAACCGTTGCCGCGGTCTGAACCGCGACGGGCCGACCCCGCCTCCGTCCAATCACCGGCCACCCGGGTGACTCATGGCCGCAGGAGTGCTCCTGTTGATCCGCGCGAGTCGCCCGACGGGGTCGGTCCGGATCCGACGCCCACCGCGCCGGGCGCCCGGTGCCGTTGACGTCGCGTGGCGGCGCTCACATTGTTCAAAAACGGTGATTACCACCATGCTTCGATTCAATACCGGCTTTTCCGGCGATAGCGTCATGGGTCATGAACGTCAAAGATCCGGTAGTGGTGATCGCAGCCGTCACGGTGATCATGGGGGCGCTGGTCTTCGCCTTCCTGGCGCTGGAGGTGGTGTTCCACCTCGGCTGAGCACGCCCGGTCCGGGATCGTCGGCACCGGCGAGCTCAGCCGGGCACCAGCACGCGGAGTTCGGTGCCGCGAAGCTCGACCCGCAGCCCGGCGCGGCGCGCGACGGCGGCCACCGCGGCGGCGTCGGTCGGCTCGGCACGTGTGGTGGCCAGCGCCCGCGCCAACCGGCCCTTGTGGGCCTTGTTGGCGTGGCTGACCGCCACCCGTCGACCGTCTGCGCCCTCGCTGAGCAGCGCGCCGGGAACCTGGGCCAGCGCCGCATACGGGCCCGAGCGCAGCTCCACGATCAGGTGCCGCTCGGCGAGTCCGGCGAGCACCGGCTCCAACACCGGCCGCCACCGGGCCGCCAGCGTGGGCCGTCCCGGCAGCCTCGAGCCCGCCGACAGCCGGTAGGCCGGCACCGCGTCGTCGCCGCGCAGCAACCCGAACAGCGCCGAGACGACCGCGAGTCGAGCGTGCGCGCGTGCGGCGGCGGCCCCGCGCAGCGACCCCACATCCAGCGCGTCGTAGAGCACCCCGGTGTAGCGGTGCAGCGCCGGCAGCGTCGGGGCGCTGCGCAGCACCGCGTTGCGGTCGATCTCGTCGTCCTGGCGGGTCGACAGGCCCAACGCCCGCCGGCTGGCGTCACGATCGGCGGCCAACGCGACCACGTCGTCGAGCAGTTCGCGGCGCAGTGGGGTCAGTGCGGGCGTACCCAGGGAATCCAGCGCCAGCGGCGGGCCGTCACCGCCGGGGTGTTTGGTCTCCGACGGCGGCAGCAACACGATCACAGCGCACGACGGTAACCGGTCCGTGCCGCCGGCAACGCATCCGCCCGTCAGCCCTTGGGCCGGCGTGCGGCGAACTCCACGCCCACCGCGTCGGCGACGCGCATCGCGCCCATCGCCATCGAATACGGCTTGATGTGGTGCGCCGCCTGCGACACCTCGCTGCGGGTCCCCAACCGCCAGTGGTCACCCTCGTCGGTGACGGTCAGGGCGACCTCGATCGACCGGCTCACCCCGTGCACGCTCAGCGGGCCGCGCAGCGTGTAGCCGCCGTCACCGGCGGTGATCGCCTCGGCGTGAAATTCGACGGTGGGAAACTTCTTGGCGTTCAGCGTCTTTAAGGCGTTGGTGCGCACCAGCGCCTTCTCCGGACCCGACAGCGGGGTCAGCCCGCCCTCCCCGGAGCGCACCGCGAGGGAGTCGACGTCGACGACCAGCGCCGCCGCCACCGGATGCTCGCCGTCCCAGTCGACGGTCACCCGCCAGGAGGTCACCGCGAGGGTCAGCCGGTGACCCATCCGGGCGGCGCGTCCGGTGACCCCGGTGCGCAGGGTCAGGGCGTTCGCCGGGTCGTCGTCGGCGTGCAGGGTCCAGGTCGTGGTAGCCATCTCCGCAGTACATCAGAGGGCGGCGCGGGCCCGGCGGTCGCCGCCGCTACTTGGCGGCGATGGTCAGCCCCTCGCCGGTCCAGCCGCGCACCGTGTGGTGGGTCACCGAGGAGAACCCCGCCCGGGTGGCCAGGATGCGCATCTCGTCGGGGGTGGGGAACTTGCCCACCGAGCCGCCGCCGGTGCCGACCCACAACAGCAGGCGGCGCCCGGTGCTGACCGGGTTGACCACGCCGATGATCATCAGCCCGCCGGGGGCCAGCACCCGGTGGAACTCGGCGACCGCGGCCGGTTGATCGAAGAAATGGAACGCGTTGGTCGAGATCACCGCGTCGATCGAGGCGTCGTCGAACGGCATCGTCTCGGCCGGGGTCCGCATCCACTGCACCGCGGTCGAGCGGGCGCGGGCTTTGTCGAGCATGCCCTCGGACATGTCGCAGCCGTAGACGGCGGCCGGCGTCAACTCCTCGGCGATGCGGGTGCTCAGAATCCCGGTGCCGCACCCGACGTCGACGATGCGCCGCGAGCCCGCGGCCCGCAACCGGGCCAGCACGGCGTCTTGAATCGGCTGGTAGGCGAGCCGCTGAAGCAGGGGGAAGTCATAGACCCGGGCGACCTGGTCGAACACGGTGGACACGTGGTGGCTGAGCGGGTTGGCCATGGCGTTCAGTGTGGCACGCGGGCCGCGCCGCGCCGCACGCGACGGCGTCAGCGGCGGTCACCCCGGCGCTTCCGGTCCCATTCGGGCCGAAAATGTGCCAAGGTTTTCGCAGGCTCTCCGACAGTGAAGGACCGTGATGATCAAGTCCACACTTGCCGCGGTCGGCGTGGCGCTGGTGTCCGCAGCCCTGGTGGGCGCGCCGACGGCGCAGGCCGGCGACCCCGCCGCCGAGCGGGCGTTCCTCGACGAGTTCCACCAGGCGGTGCCGTTGGTGCCGATCATCACCTGGAACGACCGGCTCAGCCTGGATCTGGGCTACACGATCTGCCGGGCCAAACGCGACGGCATCGACCTCGAGCACTATCGGGCCAGCGGCTGGCAGGGAGAGGCCATCGGCCCCGCGCTGCGCCACCTGTGCCCCCACGTCGAGCCCGGCGACAAGATCGGGTTGGACGCCCCCGGGCCCCCGCCGCCCCCGCCGCCGCCGCTGCCGGCCGAATCGGCTTAGCACGGCGGATCCGCGCGGCTGCGGCGAAGCTACGGCGCGGTGAAATCCGGGGGAGTGGCGCCGAAGCGCGGCGGCCGTTTCTCGCGCACCGCGGCCAGGCCCTCGTGGACGTCGGGACCGCTGAACGACAAGAACTCCAACCCCATCGACGTCTCGAACACCGGCCCGAACATGCGGTACCAGTGGTTGAGGCTGTGTTTGGTCCAGCGGATCGCATGCTGGGCCCCGGTGGCCAGGTTCGTCGCGATCCGGTTGGCGGTGTCGAGCACGTCGTCGTCGTCGACGCAGGTGGAGACCAACCCGATACGCTCGGCCTCCGCGCCGCGCAACGGCTCGCAGGTCAACAGGTAGTACTTGGCCTTGGCCATCCCGACCAGAAGCGGCCAACAGATGGCGGCGTGGTCGCCGGCGGCGACCCCCAGCTTGGTGTGCCCGTCGATGATCTTGGCACTGCGCCCGGCCACCGAGATGTCGGCCAGCAGCGCCACCACCAGACCCGCCCCGACCGCCGGCCCGCGGATCGCCGAGACGAGCGGCTTGGAGAAGTTGATCAGGTTGAACACCAGGTCCCGGGCCTCACGCATGATCCGCACCCGGCCGTCGTAATCGCCGATGGTCTCCTCGATCAGCTCGAAGCTGCCGCCGGCGGAGAACGCCGTACCCGCCCCGCGCACCACGACGGCGCGGACCTGCGGGTCACGGTCGATCACCGGCCACACGTCGGCCAGATCGCGGTGCATGCGCGGGCCGACCGAGTTGAGCCCCGGCGCATCCAGGATCAGCTGCAGCACACCATCGTCGGCGTACTCCAATCGCAGGGTGGGAAAATCGGCGTAGCGATCGGACATGGTGGGGTCCCCGGATCAGTTCGCGGCCGGTTTGTGCGCCACGATCGCGATGGCGGTCATCTGGCGGTTGTACTTGCGGAATACGCCGCGCATCGTCAGCACCCGGCGCCGCGCATCGTGCTGGGTCAGCAGGTTTTTGACGAACCGCAACACACCGAACAGGCCCTCGTCGGAGAGCAGCCGACGCGGCTGCAGCAGCGCCATCGGTGCGGTCTCCACCTCGTCGACGACCAGGCCGTGCTTGTTGAGCAGCGTGGACCACTCGGCGATCGTCAGCGGCCGGGCGTTGACCTTGATCGACCGGGCCAGCGCCTGCTGCACCTCGTTTTTCACGCTCTCGTCGAGAGTGTCGGGGGTCAACGCCAACTCGTGGATGGCGTAGCGCCCACCCGGTCGTAGCACCCGGGCCGCCTCGGCGACGATGGCGTTCTTGGACTTCTCGCCCTGCATGGTCAGCATCGCCTCGCCGACGACGACGTCGCGGCTGGCGTCGGGCAGGCCGGTGTCCTCGGCGTCGGCCACGCGCACCTCACCGTGCGCGGGCGCCACGATCTCGGTGACCAGGCGGGCGGCGTCGGCGTTCTGCTCGGCACCGACATAGGAGCGCGGTTTGGCGGCGATGATCTCGGTGGCGGTGCGCCCCATCCCGGGGGCCAACTCCAAGACGTCGGAGTCGTGCAGTTCGGCGCGCCGCAGCAGCGATCGGGTCAGTTCGATGCCGCCCGGGCGCAGCACCTTTTTGCCCAACCGGGCCAACAGCCAGTGGCCCTGCGCGTGTTCGGCGTCGCGCTCCGAGCCGGGCAGCTGGGGGTCGGAGGGGGGGACGTTGTCGATCTCGGTCATTTAGACAGCCTGCCTCACGGTAGGCATCAGCCCGCTGATCTCGCGGTGCTGATGCACGGTCAGATAACGCAGCCCGTCCGGGCCGGCGTCGATTGCGCGACGGGACCGCCGCGGCATCCACAGCAGCGCACCGGGGCGCAGGGCCACGGTGGTCTGCTCGGTGGTCAAGGTGCCACTTCCGGCGAGCACATGCACCAACACGTCGACTTCGGCGCCGGTGTGGGCGCCGATGCCCCCGTGCGGCGGCAAGGCGATGATGTTGGAGTCCAGCCCGCGCTCGCGCAGGTCGAGCTTCCACAGGTTGCCGCCGGCCTCCGGCTGCGCGGAGGCGACGTCGTCGGTGTTGACCAACACCCGCGGCAGCGGCGTCGCGGTGCGCTTGGTGATCCTGATGCGGTAGGGCCCGGCACCGTCGTCGAGCTGCTCCCATCCGACGCTGCCCGGATAGTCGGCGTCGAACTGTTCGCGCAACCGCTGAGGGTCGCCGTCGTCGACCACAACGACCGATTCGTCGACGGCGAGGGCCGCGAAAGCGGCGAAAACACGGCGGTCTCGGTCAGGTTTACGCAGGTCACGGACGTCAAGTTCGTCGTCGACCATGGCTAGGCTCGCCTTCCTGGTTTCCACAAAAACGCTTGTGTAAACTCTAGCGCATGACTTATGTGATCGGGAAACCGTGTGTAGATGTCATGGACCGGGCCTGTGTCGATGAGTGCCCGGTCGACTGCATCTACGAGGGAGGCCGAGCCCTCTACATCCACCCAGACGAGTGTGTCGACTGCGGTGCCTGCGAGCCGGTCTGCCCCGTAGAGGCAATCTACTACGAAGACGATCTTCCCGAGGATTTGCAGCCGTATCAAGACGACAACGCCGACTTCTTCTCCGAGACGCTTCCCGGCCGCGACGAACCGCTGGGCTCGCCCGGGGGAGCCGCCAAACTCGGTCCGCTGGGGGTCGACACCCCACTGGTCGCGAGCTTGCCCAAACAGGGGGAGTGAGCTCAATCGCCGTGTCGCCGGGGGAACTGACGGGCCGCCGCCTCGACGTGTGGCGGGCGTTGAAGGCCGCCAACGGGCCGTTGAGCATCGCCGCGATCGCCCAGCAGTTGCGGGTGCACCCCAACACCGTGCGCTTCCATCTGGCGACGCTGATCAGCGACGGGCGGGTCGAACGGGTCAAGGCCGCCCACCACGGGCCCGGTCGGCCCCCGGTGATGGTGCAGGCGGTCCGGCAGATGGACCGCGGCGGGCCACGGCGTTACCGGGTGCTGGCCGAGATCTTGACCATCGGTTTCGCCGCCGACGCCAACCCGGGGGCCAAGGCGCTGGCGGCCGGGCGGGAATGGGGCCGGCGGCTGCGTCCGGCCAAACCCGGCGCGGCGCCCCCCGGCGCCGAGGAGTCGATCGAGCGGCTGGTCGAGATGCTCGACGAGCTCGGCTTCGCGCCCGAGCGCCGTGAGGCCGGCGGTCAGAAGCAGGTCGGTCTGCGGCACTGCCCGTTTCTCGAACTCGCCGAGGCCGATCCGGAGGTGGTCTGCCCGATCCACCTGGGCCTGATGGAGGGTGCGTTGGAGACCTGGGACGCGCCGGTGGCGATCAATCGCCTCGATGCGTTCGCCGAGCCGGACATGTGCCTGGCGCATCTGAGCCGGGCCGCCGCGCGCTCGGCAGACGCCGCCGCCGACGGGGCCGTGACGTGAGCAGCGGCACCGCGGTCGCCATCGCGATCACGTTCGTCTGGGTGGGCATGGTCGCCGGGATCGCGTTCATCGAGGCGCCCCTGAAATTCCGTGCCCCGAACGTGACGCTGCAGATCGGGTTGGGCATCGGGCGGTTGGTGTTTCGCGCGCTGAACACCGTGGAGGGCATCTTCGCCGGACTGCTGGCGATCCTTGTGATCGTCTCCCCGCCCCGCCCGCTGGTCATCGCGGCGTTCGCGGTGGCGCTGGCGATGCTGGTCGTGCAGTTGGCCGTGGTGCGTCCCCGGCTCAACAAGCGGTCCGATCGGGTGTTGGCCGGCTACGACGGGCCGCGTTCGCGCGTGCATTACGTCTACGTCGCGCTGGAGTTGATTAAGCTGACCGCGTTGCTGACCGCCGGGGCGCTCCTGCTGGCCGGCTGATCGTCCCCACCGACCCAAAGGATGTGTTGATGGAATCGCTGTCGCTGACCACGCTGGCCGCCGAGAAGATCGCCGAGGCACGCGACTCGCGGGCCGGGCGCGCCGCGACGACCGTCCACGGCGGCCATGCCCACGGGTTGCGGCAGACCCTGGTGGCGTTGCGCGGCGGGGAGGAACTGGCCGAACACGACAGCCCGGGGGAGGCCACGCTGCAGGTCCTGACCGGCCGTGTCGCGTTGACCGTCGGTGAGAGCACCTGGGAGGGCGCGGCCGGCGACTACGTCACGATCCCGCCCCAGCGGCACGGGCTGACGGCGTTCGAGGACTCCGCGGTGCTGCTCACCGTCGCGTTGAGCGCCAAACACCCCGAGTAGCCCCCCGGGGAGGGCTCAGCGCATCTCGGCCGGGGCGAGCACCACGCAGCAGCGTTGGTCGCCCGGGCAGAGCCGGGTGCGCGGCGCGACCGGGGTGAACATCTCCGCCAGCCCTTGGATCAGGGCGTAATTCATGCCGCACGCCAGTTCGGTCTGGCTCTGCGCCAGGGCGTGAAACGGGCAGTTCGCCAACACGACCTCGCCGGGTTCGGCCTGCTCGACGGAGACCGGCGCGGCGGTGGCATCGCACGGTTCGTAGCCGTGCTCGGCGAGCACCGCCAACGCCGCCGCCAGCGCCCCCCGGCCGGTCTGCGGCGGCTGCGCGCCGGCAGCCCGCGCCCCGATCCGGCGCCCGTAGTCGGTGGCGACCCGGTCGAGCACCGCACGCACCGGCGCGCCGGTCGCCGCGGATTCGGCGATCGCGGTGGCCATCAATTCCCCGGCCAGCCGGTATTCGCGGTGCGGCAGGCTGATCGCGATGTCGCGCGCGGACCGGCGGTAGAGCTTGGCCGGGCGCCCTGCGCCCGGGCCGGTGCGCCCGGTCAGCCGGGCATAGCTGCTCTCCAGCAGACCCTCGGCCTCGAGCCGATCCAGGTGAAACTTCGCCTGGTGGCGGGCCACCCCGACGGCGTCGGCCGCCTGGTCGCGGCTGACCGGTCCCGGTTGCGCGCAGACGAACGCGTACAGCCGCCGGCGCAGCGGATCGGCGAGCGCCCCGATTCCGGCCGCGTCCCGGGCCAACCCATCCTGATCTGGCATGACGCCCCAATGTCTATCGGATATAAGTCTTGCTGTTACAGTCTAATGCGTTCTAACATTAAAGATATTCTTCTTTAGAGATTGGGGTTTGCCATGACGACCAACCACCTCACCACCACATCGAGCCTCGCCGAGCGGATCAAAGATCCGCTGTTCGAGGCGTTCTTCCTGCTCCGCACCCTATTCACGGTGGCACCGATCCTGTTCGGTCTGGACAAGTTCTTCAACTTCCTGCCGCACGTGCCCGGCGACACCGTCACCAACCACTGGGGCAAGTACCTCGCCCCCTGGATTGATGGCGTCCTGCCCGGCAATGCCGACCAGGGCATGTACCTGATCGGGGTCATCGAGATCGTCGCCGGGGTGCTCGTCGCGGTCGCCCCGCGCATCGGCGCCTGGGTGGTCGCGGCCTGGCTGGCCGGCATCATCGTCGACCTTCTCACCCTCTCGGGCTACTACGACGTCGCGCTGCGCGACTTCGGCCTGATGGTTGCCGCGATCACGCTGGCCCGTCTCGCTCAGGCGGTGCACGGCGGTCACACCGCGCGCAGGTAGCGCCTGGTGACGATCCGTTGGGCCAGCGACGTGATCGGATGGCCGGCCTTGCTCCACCACGTCGCGGGCCGGGAGAACGCCCGGACCACGGCGTGGACCGCGTCGCGGTCCGGGTCGTATTGCACCGAGAACAATTCCTCCCCGGACTCCGGGTGCCCGGACAGCGTCCCGTAGCCGAACCCGCGACGGTTCTGCTCCTCGACGACGTAGATGATCCGGCACGGCGCCGCGATCGGGCCCAGGTGGACGACCACCACCGCACCGGGGGCGGCGATCGGGCTGCTGGCGCTGACCTTCAGACCCGCGCCGCGTTGCATGCCGTAGCGCAGCACCGCCTCACCGGCCTGCCCGAAGCGGCGCCGCCCGGTGCCGATGCGATGCGCCGCGTCGATGTGGTGATAGCCCTCGGGCAAGGTGTCGTCGGCGGTCGCGCCCACCTGCGGGTAGGTGAACGGCGCGGTCGTCAGCGCACGCAGATCCATCCTCTCACTCTGGCACGGCGCGGCCTGATGCGCGCGTGCCACCGGCGACGCCTACGGTGACCAGGTGGCAGACCAGCATCAGCGACACCCGGGCGGCGGCTTCAACCCGCCGGAACCGACCGACAAGGGCGGCCCGGACTACGGGCGCTTCATCGAGGCGGTGCGCACCCTGCAGGATCACGCCCGCGCCGTCGACGCCCCCGACACGGTGATCACCCGCGCCGCCGGTTTGATCGAGCAGGTGTCGGCGTTGCTGGCCCCGTTCGACGCCGACGAATGGGCGGCGCCGTCGGGGCGTCGGATGGATCTGCCCAACCGCGGCAACCTGCTGGCGGTGCCGTTGACGACCCGCACCGTCGGCGACCGGGTCAGGGGCACGGCCCGGTTCGCCCGGTACCACCTGGGGCGCAACGGTGCGGTGCACGGCGGCGCGCTGGGGCTGCTGTTCGACTCGCTGCTGGGGATGACCGCCGCCGTGCTGACGCAAAACCGCTACCAACGCACGGCGTTTTTGCACCTGGACTACCGCCGGATCGTCCCGATCGGCACCGATCTGCAGGTCGATGCCGGCCTCGACGAAATCGACGGGCGCAAGACCTTCGTGTCCGGCCGGCTCTGCCACGGCGACGCGGTTCTGACCGAAGCCCGCGCGCTGTTCGTGCGTCTCAACCCCGGCCAGCCGTAGCCCGGCCGTGCGCACCGCGGCGGCAGTGCCTGCCGGTGACGGCCCAGGGCGGCGTTTCGTGCACCGATGGTGCACCGACGGCGACGGGGGAGCAGCCTTGGCCGCGTGCCCGACGGCCGCCCCGATAGCATGGTCGCGACTGTTTCGACCGCCAGCCCGCGCCCCGACACCCAGGGAGACCAGCTCATGAGCGCCCCCGCCTACGACCGTCCGGCAGCCCCGATCCGGGTGCTCGCCGGGACCACCGCGGGGGCGGCCGTGCGCGAAGCCGGGCTGCCCGGCCGCGGTGCCCCCGACGCGATCGTGGTGGTGGCCGACGCCGACGGCGCCCTGCGCGACCTCAGTTGGGTGCCCGACGGCGACGTCGAGGTCACCCCGATCGCTGCCGATACCGAGGACGGCCGCAGTGTGATCCGCCACTCCTGCGCCCACGTGCTCGCCCAGGCCGTCCAGGACCTCTACCCGGACGCCAAACTGGGCATCGGCCCTCCGATCACCGACGGCTTCTACTACGACTTCGACGTCGCCGACTACGCGTTCACCCCGGACGATCTCGCCGCGCTCGAGAAGCGGATGCGCCAGATCATCAAAGAGGGGCAGTTGTTCTCCCGGCGGGTCTATGAGTCCAAGGACCAGGCCCGCGCCGAACTCGCCGCCGAGCCCTACAAGCTCGAACTCGTCGACGACAAATCCGGTGACGCCGAGATCATGGAGGTCGGCGGCGACGAACTGAGCGCCTACGACAACTTGAATCCCCGCAGCCGTGAACGGCTGTGGGGCGATCTGTGCCGCGGCCCGCACATCCCGACCACCAAGTACATCCCGGCGTTCGCGCTCACCCGTAGCTCCGCGGCGTACTGGCGGGGCAACCAGGCCAACGCCAGCCTGCAGCGGATCTACGGCACCGCCTGGGAATCGCAGGAGGCCCTCGACCGTCATCTGGAGCTCATCGAGGAGGCGCAGCGTCGCGACCACCGCAAACTGGGGGTGGAGCTCGACCTGTTCAGCTTCCCCGACGAGATCGGCTCGGGCCTGCCGGTGTTTCACCCCAAGGGCGGCATCGTCCGTCGCGAGATGGAGGACTATTCGCGGCGTAAACACATCGAGGCCGGCTACGAGTTCGTCACCACGCCGCACATCACCAAGGCGCAGCTGTATGAGACCTCCGGTCACTTGCAGTGGTACCGCGAGGGTATGTACCCGCCGATGCACATCGACGCCGAATACGACGCCGACGGGCAGCTGCGCAAACCCGGGCAGGACTACTACCTCAAACCGATGAACTGCCCCATGCACCATCTGATCTTCCGGTCGCGGGGCCGTTCCTATCGCGAACTGCCGTTGCGGCTGTTCGAGTTCGGTTCGGTCTACCGCTACGAGAAATCCGGTGTGGTGCACGGTCTGACCCGGGTGCGGGGGATGACCCAGGACGACGCGCACATCTACACCACCCGCGAACAGATGGGTGCCGAGTTGGCGGCGCTGCTGCGGTTCGTGCTCGACCTGCTCGCCGACTACGGCCTCGACGACTACTACCTGGAGCTGTCCACCAGGGATCCGGAGAAATACGTCGGCGCCGAAGACGACTGGGAGCAGGCCACCGAGACGCTGCGCGCCGTCGCCGAGGCCTCCGGCCTGGATCTGGTCCCCGACCCCGGGGGTGCGGCGTTCTACGGCCCGAAGATCTCGGTGCAGGTCAACGACGCGCTCGGTCGTAGCTGGCAGATGTCGACCATCCAACTCGACTTCAACATGCCGGACCGCTTCGAGCTGGAGTACACCGCCGCCGACGGCAGCCGGCAACGGCCGGTGCTGATCCACCGGGCGCTGTTCGGATCCATCGAACGGTTCTTCGGTGTGCTCACCGAGCATTACGCCGGCGCGTTCCCCGCCTGGCTGGCGCCGGTGCAGGTCGTGGCGATCCCGGTCGCCGACGACCACCGGCGGTATCTCCACGAGGTGGTGGCGCAGCTCAAACAGCAGGGCATTCGTGCCGAGGTCGACGTCAGTGACGACCGGATGGCGAAGAAGATCGTCAACCACACCAACCAGCGGGTGCCGTTCCTGTTGTTGGCCGGAGACCGGGATGTGGCCGCCGACGCGGTGAGCTTCCGGTTCACCGACCGCACCCAGGTCAACGGGGTGCCGCGAGAGGAGGCGATCGCCGCGATCGCCACCTGGGTTACCGCGCGCCGCAACGAGATTCCCAGCGCCAAGCTGGTAACCATCGGTGGTTCCGGGTGACCTCGGGCAGGGACGAGTCGATGATCGACACCGGGGTCGGTCAACCCGACCATCTGCAGCGGCTGTGGTCCCCGCACCGGATGACCTACCTGGCCGAGGCGCCCCGCAACCGTGACGAGGCCGCGCCGGTGCACCCGTTCACCGAGATCCCCCGGATGGACGATGAACAGGGGCTGATGGTCGCGCGCGGCGAGTTGGTCTACGCGGTGCTCAACCTCTACCCGTACAACGCGGGTCATCTGATGGTGGTGCCCTACCGGCAGGTCTCCGAGCTCGAGGAGCTGACCGCGGTGGAGACCACCGAGTTGATGGCGTTCATCCAGAAGGCGATCCGGGTGATCAAGCGGGTCTCGCGCCCCGACGGGTTCAACGTCGGGTTGAACCTGGGGGCGGCGGCCGGCGGATCGCTCTCCGAGCACCTGCACGTGCATGTGGTGCCCCGTTGGGGCGGGGACGCCAACTTCATCACCGTGATCGGCGACTCCAAGGTGATGCCGCAACTGCTGCGGGAGACCCGTCGGTTGTTGGCCGAGGAGTGGGTGAAACAGCCGTGAGCAGACTGCGGTTCCTGTCGCGGGCGACCTTCAGTGCGGTCACCACCCCAGTGGCCAGGGTCGCGCTGCGGCTCGGGTTCACCCCCAACGGGGTCACCATCATCGGGGCCGCCGCCACCGTGCTGGCCGCGCTGACCCTGTTCCCGGTGGGGCACCTTTTCGCCGGTACGCTGGTCATCTGGCTGTTCGTCATGTTCGACATGCTCGACGGGGCGATGGCCCGCCAGACCGGGGGCGGCACCCGCTTCGGCGCGGTGCTCGACGCGGCGTGCGACCGGATCAGCGACGGTGCGGTTTTCGGGGGACTCGCCTGGTGGGCGGCGTTCGGTCTGGGGGACTCCGCACTGACCGCGGCGGCCCTGATCTGTCTGGTCACCTCCCAGGTGATCTCCTACATCAAGGCGCGTGCGGAGGCCAGCGGGCTGCGCGGTGACGGGGGATTCATCGAACGCCCGGAGCGGCTGATCATCGTGCTGGTCGGCGCCGGGCTCTCCGATCTGCCCGTGTTCGCGCAGCCGTGGGCGCTGCCGGTGGCGATGTGGCTGCTCGCCGTGACCAGCATCGTCACGTTCATCCAGCGGCTGCACACCGTGCGCATCTCGCCGGGAGCGACCGAGCCGTTGGCCTCCGGTGGTGGGACGACGACGCCGTGAGGGGAGTGCCGGGTTCCGAGCAGCTCAGCGACTGGGGGTATGCGGCCGGCTGGATGGCGGTGCGTGCGATGCCGGAATTCGCCGCCCGCAACATGTTCGACCTCGGCGCGCTCGTCGCCGCGCGTGGCGGCGGCCCGGACCAACTGCGCCGCAACCTGGCCCGGGTGCTCGAGGTGGCCCCCGAGCAGGTGTCGGGCTCGCTGATGCGCGCTTCCCTGGCCTCCTACGCCCGGTATTGGCGGGAGGCTTTTCGCCTGCCGAGCATGAACCAGCAGCGACTGGCCCGTCGCCTCGATGACACCGTGGTCGGCCGCCGGAACCTCGACGCCGCGCTTGCGGCCGGTCGCGGAGCGGTGATCGCGGTGCCGCACAGCGGCAACTGGGACATGGGAGGGGTGTGGCTGGCCCAGACCTACGGCACCTTCACCACCGTGGCCGAACGTCTCCAACCGGAGTCGCTGTACCAGCGGTTCATCGCCTACCGCGAGACCCTCGGCTTCGAGGTGCTGCCGCTGACCGGGGGAGCGCGGTCGCCGTTCGAGGTGCTCGCCGAGCGGCTCGGCGACAACCGGGTGGTGTGTCTGATGGCCGAACGCGACCTCACCCGCCGCGGCGTGCCGGTGAGCTTCTTCGGGGAGCCGACCCGGATGCCCGCCGGGCCGGCCAAACTGGCGTTGGAGACCGGCGCGGCGTTGCTGCCGGGGCACTGCTGGAACCCGGGCCCCGCCGACTGGGGCTTCGAGATCTTCCCGGCACTCGACGTCGCCGGCGCCGACGTGGGCGGCCTCACCCAGGCGCTGGCCGACCAGTTCGCGTTGAACATCGCCGCCTACCCGGTCGACTGGCACATGCTGCAACCCCAGTGGCTGGCCGACCTGCCGGAGAGCCGTCGGGCGGCCCTGGAGCAGCCCTGATGCGCATCGGCATGGTCTGCCCGTATTCCTTCGACGTCCCCGGCGGGGTGCAGGTGCACGTGCTGCAGCTGGCCGAGGTGCTGTGGGCGCGCGGGCACACGGTGAGCGTGCTGGCGCCGTCGTCGCCGAAAGAACACGACCGCTTGCCCGACTACGTCGTCTCCGGCGGGCGGGCGCTGCCCATTCCCTACAACGGGTCGGTGGCCCGGCTGCGGTTCGGCCCGGCCAGTCACCGCCGGGTGAAACGCTGGCTGGTCGACGGGGACTTCGACGTGCTGCACCTGCACGAGCCGAACGCGCCGAGCCTGTCGATGCTGGCGCTGCTGATCGCCGAGGGGCCGATCGTGGCCACCTTCCACACCTCCACCACCCGCTCGCTGACGCTGAACGCGGTGCGCGGCATCCTGCGGCCGCTGCACGAGAAGATCGTCGGGCGCATCGCGGTCTCCGACCTGGCCCGGCGCTGGCAGATGGAGGCGTTGGGTTCGGATGCCGTGGAGATCCCCAACGGTGTCGACGTGACCGCGTTCGCGACCGCGCCCGCGCTGGCCGGGTATCCGCGGGCCGGCAAGACGGTGCTGTTTCTGGGCCGCTACGACGAAACCCGCAAGGGCATGGCGGTACTGCTCGACGCGCTGCCGACGGTGGTGCGCCGCTTCCCCGACCTGCAGATCCTCATCGTCGGCCGCGGTGACGAGGAGGCCCTGCGCGCCGAGGCCGGGGCGCTCGCCGGACACCTGCGGTTTCTCGGCCAGGTCGATGATGCCCAGAAGGCGTCGGCGTTGCGCAGCGCCGACGTGTACTGCGCGCCGAACACCGGCGGGGAGAGCTTCGGCATCGTCCTGGTCGAGGCGATGGCCGCCGGAACGGCGGTGGTGGCCAGTGACCTCGACGCGTTCCGGCGAGTCCTGCAGGACGGCCGGGCCGGGCTGCTGGTGCCGGTCAACGACGGCGCCGCCCTCGCCGAGGGCCTGGTGGGCATGCTCGATGACGACGCCCGGCGGGCCGGCTACAGCGCCGCCGGTGCTGCGGCGGTCGGGCGCTACGACTGGTCGGTGGTCGCCAGTCAGATCATGCGGGTCTACGAGACGGTGGCGCAGGTGGGCGGCCGGGTCCGGGTGGCCGGCTGATGGCGTGGGCGCTGCTGGGAGTCGCCGTCGCGGTGGCGGTGCTGGTCGCGATCGGCGCCTGGGCCTACCAGACGGCGACCCGGCTCAACCGGCTGCACGTGCGCTGCGATCTGTCCTGGCAGGCGCTCGACGCGGCGCTGGCCCGCCGTGCGGTGGTCAGCCGTGCCGTCGCGGTCGACGCCTACCACGGCCAGCCGCCGGGCCGGCGGCTGGCGGCGCTGGCCGACGTCGCCGAACGGGCGCCGCGCAGTACCCGCGAGGCCGCCGAGAACGATTTGTCGGCGTCGCTGGCGCTGGTGGACACGGCATCGCTGCCGGCGGAGTTGGTGGCCGAGTTGGCCGACGCCGAGGCACGGGTGGTGTTGGCCCGCCGGTTTCACAACGACGCGGTCCGCGACACCCGAGCGCTGCACGAACGCCCGCTGGTGCGCACGCTGCGACTGGCCGGCACCGCACCGTTGCCGGGCTACTTCGAGATCGTCGAGCGAGCCGGGGCGGTGGCCCACGGCGATCGCGGCGTGCTGGCCCCGCGCACCTCGGCACGGGTGGTGCTGCTCGACGAACACGGCGCGGTGCTGTTGCTGTGCGGCTCCGATCCCGCCGGTGGTCACACCGCCCCGCGGTGGTGGTTCACCGTGGGAGGTCAACCCCGCGACGGTGAACCCCTCGCCGCGGCGGCGGCGCGGGAACTGGCCGAGGAGACCGGGCTGCGGGTGGACTCCGAGGCGCTGATCGGGCCGATCTGGCGGCGCAGCGCGGTATTCGGGTTCAACGGGTCGGTGATCAACAGCCAGGAGTTCTACTTCGTGTACCGCACCGGCCGTTTCGAGCCGTCGCCGGCGCAACGCACCGCGCTCGAGCATCGGTATCTGCACGGACACCGCTGGTGTGACGCGGCGATGATCGCCGAGCTCGCCGACAACGCCGAGACCGTGTACCCGCTTCAACTCGGCGAACTGCTCGCCGAAGCCAACGAACTCGCCGAGGCGCCCCCGGGCCCGTATCGCCCGCCGCGTTACATCCGCTGACCGACGCCGCACCGCTGACCGGTTCTGACGAGAATCGGAGCAGGCCAACGACCTGTCGCCGAGGCGCCCGGTCCGCAGCCCACCGCAGTATCAACTACTTGACACACTGTGGGGGGCTCGATAACGTCGGTGCCGCACGGCCTTGTGGCCCGACCGCATCCGCTAGGACAGGAGTCGTTGTGAGGCGCTTCGCCAAGCCGACCGAAGGCAGTTGGACGGAGCACCACCCCGAACTCGGTACCGATCCCGTTTCGTACCGTGACTCCATCAGCCCGGAGGTCTACGAGCAGGAGCGGGAGGCGATTTTCAAGCGCGCCTGGCTCAATGTCGGCCGGGTGGAGCAGATCCCGAGGAAGGGCGCCTACTTCACCAAGGAACTCAAGGTGGTCAACACCTCGATCATCGTGGTGCACACCACCTCTGGTGCGATCAAGGCCTTTCACAACGTGTGTCGGCATCGGGGCAACAAACTGGTGTGGGACACCATGCCGCTGGAGGAGACCAGCGGGATGTGTCGGCAGTTCACCTGCAAATACCACGGCTGGCGCTACGACCTCGACGGCAACCTGACCTTCGTTCAGCAGGAGGATGAATTCTTCGATCTCGACAAAAATCGCTACGGTCTGGTCGAGGTCCACTGCGACGTCTGGGAAGGCTTCATCTTCGTCAACGTCGCGCAGGAACCAGCGCAGTCGCTGCGTGAATTCCTCGGGCCGATGATCACGGAGTTGCAGGGCTACCCGTTCGGGCAGATGACGTCGCGGTGGCAGTACCGGTCGGTGGTCAACGCCAACTGGAAGCTGTTTCTCGATGCGTTCCAGGAGTTCTATCACGCGCCGATCCTGCACGGGAACCAGACGCCCTGGGATTTCCGGGTGGCCGCCGCCCGCGCCGGTTTCGAAGCGCCGCACTACCGCATCGACGGACCGCACCGGCTGGTGAGTACCTCCGGGGTTCGGCCCTGGGAGATGGGCCCCGAGATGCGCAAACCCATCGAAGGCATCGTTGAGGGCAGCCTGTTCGGCCCGTGGGAGCCGCGGGACCTCGGTGAGTTGCCCACCGGTGTCAATCCGGCCAATTGTGATCCCTGGGGACTGGATTCGTTCCAGCTGTTTCCCAACTTCGCCATCGTGATCTGGAGTCAAGGCTGGTATCTGACCTACCACTACTGGCCCACATCGCACGACTCGCACATCTTCGAGGGCACCTTGTACTTCCCCGAACCGCGCACGCCCAGCGAGCGCGTCGCCCAGGAACTCGCCGCGGTGTCGTTCAAGGAGTATGCGCTGCAGGATGCCTCCACCCTGGAGGCGACCCACACCATGATCGGCACCGGCGTGGTGGAGAACTTTCTGCTCAACGACCAGGAGGTGTTGATCCGGCACTTCCACAAGGAGACCGCCGGATGGATCGCCGACTACTACGACCACGCGAAGGCGAAGGGCTAGGTCCGTGACATGACCAACATGCTGCCGGTGGAATTCGCCGACCTCGAGCCGTTCAACGGCTGGTGCCTGCCGACCGAACCGGAGCGCTTCGTTAAGCGCCTGGAGAGCTCCATGGCCGAGATGCAGTCGTTCTACGACGCCGTCACCGCCCGGGCCGAGGACGCTCTTGCCTACTGCGACAAGTTCAGCCTCGAGGACCTGCCCGAGGATGTGCTGAACCTGATGCACCTGCTCTATTCGATGATCATGGTGTCCTTCCCGGTGGAATCCTGGAAACAGCCGGAGGTCCCCGACTGCGGCGGTGCTGTCATCGACTGTGTCGCCGAGCCGTTTCCGTGAGCCTGCCCGACGGCGCGGGCCCCTCGGTGCTGCGGGCCGCCCGATGGCTCGACATCGACACCGGCGAGGTGCGTTCACCCGCCGTCGTGGCGATCGAGAACGGGCGCATCGCGGCGATCAATCCGGCAACGCCGGTCGACGGGGACGGCGTCGAGGTCGATCTCGGTGACGTCACGCTACTTCCGGGCCTGATGGACATGGAGCTCAACCTGCTGATCGGTGGGCCGGGCGGCCCGGAAGGGCTCCCGACACCGCTGCACGGTGTTCAGGACGATCCGGCCTACCGCACGTTGCGGGCAGCGGTCAACGCACGAACCACGCTGGAGGCGGGGTTCACCACCGTGCGCAACCTCGGTCTGATGGTCAAGACCGGCGGGTACCTGCTCGACGTCTCCCTGCAGCGCGCCATCGACCAGGGCTGGCATGTCGGTCCCCGCATCTATCCCGCCGGTCATGCCGTCACCCCCTACGGGGGACACCTGGATCCGACCGTCTTCCAACGATTGGCGCCCGGCATCATGCCGCTCTCGGTCGCCGAAGGCATCGCCAACGGCGTGCCGGAGGTGATCGCCTGCGTGCGCTACCAGATCCGGCACGGCGCCAAGCTGATCAAAGTGTCGGCATCCGGTGGGGTGATGTCGCACAGCACCGCCCCGGGCGCTCAGCAATACTCCGACGCGGAGTTCGCCGCGATCGCCGACGAGGCCCATCGTGCCGGGGTGCCGGTGGCCGCCCACGCCGTCGGCGACACGGCAATCCGGGCATGCATCCGGGCCGGCATCGATTGCATCGAACACGGTTTTTTGGCCAGCGACGAAACCCTCCAGATGATGATCGATCACGGCACGTTCCTGGTCTCGACGACCTATCTGACCGAGGCCATGGCCATCGACCGCATCGCACCGGAACTGCGCGAGAAGGCCTCCGAGGTGTTCCCGCGCGCGAAAGCGATGCTGCCCAGAGCAATCGCGGCGGGCGTGCGCATCGCGTGCGGAAGCGACGCCCCGGCCATCGCCCACGGCCAGAACGCCAAGGAGTTGGGCGCGCTGGTGCAGCGCGGCATGACACCGCTGCAGGCGCTGCGGGCAGCCACGGTCACCAGCGCGGAACTCCTCGGCGCCGAGGGCGACCTGGGACGGCTGCAGCCCGGATACCGAGCGGACATCATCGCCGTGCCCGGTGACCCGACCAAGGACATCACCACCACCCTGGACGTACGATTCGTCATGAAGGACGGGCAGGTCTACAAGCGCAGTTGAGCCCGTCCACCTGCCGTGCGCTACGGTCGGGGCGCGACGGTCGGGAAAAGACGTCATGCGGTGGCGGGGAAGCAGGACATGGAACTTACCGGCAACATCCTGTGGCTGCTCAAGCAAGCCTTCTACCACTCGCTGACCACCGTGAACGAGGCGATCAGCGACTACGGGGTGAGCACCGCCCAGATCGGGTTGCTGCGCCAGCTCGCCGGCGAACCCGGGCTGTCGGGCGCCGAGTTGGCCCGCCGGCTGCTGATCACCCCGCAGGGCGTCCAGCTGGCGCTGACCGCACTGGAGCGCCGCGGTCTGGTCGAACGCAAACCGGACCCCCGGCACGGCCGGATCCTGCAGGCCTATCTGACCGAGGAGGGCCGCACGGTGGCCTCGGCGGTCGTGGCCGACGCCATCGCCGCCCATGACCGGGTGTTCGGCGTGCTGACATCCGACGAGCAGGAGACGCTGCGCACCCTGCTTGCCCGCGTCGTCGAGCAGGGCACCGGCCATACCCTGTTCGCCGATCACCTTGAGCCCTGATCGTCGTGTCGACGTCCAGCGCGGTCACTATCACCGGGGGCGGTCAGAACAGGTAGATCACGAAGACCGTGGCGATCAACGCGGCCAGCCAGCCGTCGGTGGCGCGCCGGAGCCAGCGAGGCGCGGTGTGGACCTCCATGAAATGTCCGATGATCATGCGCGACTTCACGAACGTCAACGCCAACACCAGCATGGTGACCGGGACGCTCGCCTGCGCGGCGTGGGTGATGTGCGCCGGGGCCAGGGTCCACGAGCCGATGGTGATCGCCACCAGCGCGATCCAGACCCAGGTCAGTGTCCGCTCGGTGTCGGCCCGATGGTCACGGTAGCGGAATACGGTCATGTTCACCTCATCACGTAGAGCAAGCCGAAGATGATGACCCACAGCAGATCCACCATGTGCCAGTAGATCGCCCCCGACTCGATCAGCATGGCCCGCCGCCGGCCGGGGTTGCCCAACTCCCGGACGATCGTGCCGAGCACGATCAGACCGATCAGCACGTGGACCAAGTGCACCCCGGTGATCACGTAATAGAACGAGAAGAACAGGTCGGCGTTGGTCTGCCCGGTGCTGATCTTGGTGGCCCATTCGTAGCCCTTGAGCACCATGAACAACACCCCGCCGGCCGCCCCCGCATAGACAAGACGCGTCGCCGCGTTGTGGTTTCCGGCCCTGGCGGCCAGCACACTGCGGGCCACGAACCAGGAACTGGTCAAAAGCACCACCGTGTTGATCACCCCGATATTGACGTCGAGATGCTGTTGAGCCGCCAGGAATTCGGCCGGATTCATGGTCCGATAGACCATGAAGATGATGAAGTAGCCGCTGAAGATGACCAGATCGCCGAGCACCATCACCCAGATGTGACCGTCGCCCGGCAGTCGGGCCCGCGTCGTGGTCGGAACGTCAAGCTGCAACATGGGTTTCCTTCCGGTGCTTCAGTCCAGGCCGGGTGTGTCGACCGGTTCACGGGCCGTGGCCATGCGGAGCACGATGATCAGCGATCCCAGCCACACGGAGAACACCACGACCGCCCACCACAGGCTGAGCACGCCGTTCCAGGCGAGCGGCCCGGAGTAGAACAGGAAGAACTGCGTGGCGATGACCTCGGTGACGACCTGCCACACCGTGACGTAGCCGAACCATTTCGGGAAGATGTCGTTCTTGTCGTACAGGACGGCGATGGCCAGCACGACGTAGGCGGCTGTGAAGCACCCGAGCGAACCGTTGTAGGACAGGTTGCCCAGGTCGTAGAGCCAGCCGATGAGCTCCGGATCGCGGTCGGGCCGAAACGTCGCGGTCAGATAACAGACGCCGACCAACAAGAACCCGGGCAGGGCGCCGACGCTCATGCCGCCGATGTAGCCGTAGGCGAACACCGAACCCACCGACATCCTTTTCATGTGGTACATGACCAGGCCGTTGGTGAGGGGGGCGCCGCCGAGCAGGATCAGCAGCGCCACGAAGCCGATCTGGATGGTCAGGTGATGTTCGGTGAAGAAGGCGACCTTCCCGGCGGTGGTGACGTCCGGCCGCGGCGGCGGTGTCACCCGGGTCAACACGCAGATGATGACACCGAAGACGGCGTACCAGACCGGGAAGAACCAGGTCAGAAAGCGCACGTCGGGTTTGCCGGCCGGGGCGCCGTCGGGCGTCGTGACGAACCGTTCGGGGGTCAGGAGGTTCACTGAGCCACCACGTCTTCGGCCACGGCCTGGCGCAGCACGGCCCGGCGCAGCACGAAGAACATCACCACGACGAACACCGTGAACGCTCCGTTGCGCAGCCAGAACGACAGCAGTCCGTCCCAGGCCAGCGGGCCGGTCTGCCAGACCGCGGCGCCTGCGGCCGGGATCATCGCCACACCGGTGGCCAGCGAATAGGGACCGACCCAGCGCGGGAAGACCGGGTCGGGTCCGTCGTCGAAATGCACGGCGGCGGCCAGCAGAAAGAACTGCGCCACCACCATCCCGACCGGTGCGATGAACACGATCCACGCCAGGTCGTTGAGCAGCAGGGTCAGTGCCGGGTCGCGGTCGGGGCGAAACGCCGCAACCAGAAAGAAGACGTTGGACAGCGCGAAGATGGTGGCGCCGCTGACGATCGCCGTCAGGTAACAGTAGGCGAAGATGTGGCTCTGGGTCTTCATGCGCTTCATCTGGACCACGATCACCATGAAGAACGGCAACAGCATGATCCCGCAGAGGTTGAAGGTCAACTGGCTGAAGCGGATCATGTCGGTGTGCTCCGCGTAGTAACGCGCCACCTGTTCGGCGGTCATGGTCGGCGACATCGGGGGCCAGAAGCCCGGGAACGCCAGCAGCGCCACCACCAGCACGGCACCGACCGCCGGCCCGGTCCACAGACTGACCCACTGGGCCTTGATGTTGCCTGCGCTGGGCAGGTCTTGAACGTCCTGCAGAATCTGCACCGAACCCCTCCGAGATGACTCAAGTCAAAAACACTGCTATCGGTTTCGGCCGGTGATCTGGCGTGAACTACTCACGTAGTTGCTGCAGCACCGGTTGTTACGCCATCTGTACCGTAGCGGCCTCGGTTGCCGATGCCAAGGAATTTCTGATTTCAGTCAGTTTTGTGATGGTCTAGACTCGACCGGACCCGTTCGCCCAACCCGGAGATGACTGCCCGTGCCGAGCCCCAAGCCCGATAGCCGGAGTCGCAAAGGTCTACAGACCCGTGAGCGGCTTCTGGGGGCGGCCGTCTCCGAGTTCAAGCGCGCCGGCATGGCCGCCGCCGACATCGGAACCATCGTCGCGGCGGCCGGTGTTGCCCACGGCACGTTCTTCTTTCACTTCCCCACCAAAGAGCACGTCCTGCTGGAGTTGGAGCGCCGCGAGGAAGAACGGATGGCCGCCGAGCTCGTGCGATTCTTCGCCGACGAGCCCGATGTGCGGGCCACGTTGGCACAGATCGTCTACGTGCTGGAGAAGCTGGAACGCCGCCTGGGTGGTCTGCTGTTCAAAGAGCTCCTCGTGCTGCACTTTTCTCCGACGCGCCCGCCGGAAGAGGTCTGGCCCACGCACCCGGTGATCGTGGCGGTCATCGAGGAGCTGCAGCGGGCCCGCGACCGTGGCGAGATCCCGTCCGAAGTCGACGTCACGCAGAACGGCATCTCGTTTCTGGTGGGGCTCTACGCCCTGCTCGTCACGATCCCCGAGGGCAAGGAGGTCCGGGCCCCGGTGATCGAGGAATACCTGACCACCTACATGTATG
Source organism: Mycolicibacillus parakoreensis (assembly GCF_022370835.2). The sequence continues at coordinate 2,369,468 of NZ_CP092365.1, read as the reverse complement.
GGATGCGGGTGATCACCCCCTGAGCCGACGCGGCGGCCGACGCGGCGGCCGTAGCGCCGCTGCCGACGCCAAGGGCGGGTGCGGCTTGTGGCTAATGACAAGTACTTGATAATATTGTTCTCGATGCGAGGCATGTCCGTAATCCCTCACCCGGCGCCCAGGGGGCTGCGATGACGACAGCGGTGCCGGTTCGGGTGGCCGTGGTGACCGGCGGAGCGTCGGGCATGGGGGAGGCGTCGTGCCACGAATTGGGGCGGCGCGGCTATCGCGTGGCCGTCCTCGACATCGATGACCAAGCCGCACAAGCAGTCGCCGACGATCTGCGCGGTCACGGGGTGAGCGCGATGGGCATCGGTGTCGACGTCACCGACCGCGCCGCCGTCGACGACGGTGTGGCCGCGGTACGCGACGTGTTGGGGCCGATCGCCGCCCTGGTCACCAGTGCGGGCCTGTTCGGCTACGCGGCTTTCACCGAGATCACCCCCGCGGCGTGGAATCGGATGATCGCCGTCAACCTCACCGGAACCTTCCACTGCTGTCAGGCCGTCCTGCCCGACATGGTCGCCGCCGGTTGGGGGCGCATCGTCATGATCTCGTCGTCGAGCGCCCAGCGCGGATCACCCTTCGCGGCGCACTATGCGGCTTCCAAAGGTGCGGTGATCACCCTGACCAAGTCGTTGGCCCGTGAATACGCCTCGCACGGCATCACGGTCAACAACATCCCGCCCTCGGGCATCGAGACGCCCATGCAGCACCGGTCGCAGGAGGCCGGATACCTGCCGTCCAACGAGCAGCTGGCTGCCAACATCCCGATGGGCAGGCTGGGCGCCGGTGCCGACATCGCGGCGGCGGTCGGCTTCCTGTGTTCGCCGGAGGCGGGCTTCATCACCGGACAGGTGCTAGGTGTCAACGGAGGAGCGGTGTTGTGACCAAACGCAGTGCGCCACGAGAAGGCAGACCCGCGGAGGGGTCGTGGACCGAGCACTACCCGCAGTTGGGGACCGGTCCGATCTCGTTGGCCGACTCCACATCGCCGGACTTCTTCGAGGTGGAGCGCGAGGCGGTGTTCAAACGTGCCTGGTTGAACCTCGGCCGCGTGGAGGAGGTGCCCGACCACGGCAGCTATGTCACCAAGGAGATCGAGGTGGCCCGCGCTTCGGTGATCCTCATCCGGTCGGCCCGGGGGGTTCGTGCGTACCACAACATCTGTCCGCGCTGCGCGGCCAAGCTGCTCTGGCGGGACTTCCCCGATCGCGAGGTCGAGGGACAGTGCCACCAGATCATCTGCAAGCGCTGCCGCAGCCGCTACGGTTTCGACGCCCCCGGCGGTGACGGCCACGAGCTGATCGCGGTCCACAGCGACGTCTGGAACGGCTTCGTCTTCATCAACTTCGCCACGGAGCCGCGACAGAGCCTGCGTGAGTTCCTCGGCCCGATGATCACCGGCCTGGATGACTATCCGTTCGACAAGCTCACCGAACGCTACGACTGGACGGCCCACAACAACAGCAACTGGAAGATCTTCGCCGACGCGTTCCAGGAGTATTACCACGTTCCGCTGTTGCACTCACAGCAGACGCCCCAGGCGGTGCGTAACCCCGAAGCGGGCTTCACCTGCGGTCATTTCCAACTCGACGGCCCGCACAGGCTGGTCTGCACCGCCGGCCGCCGTCGATGGCTGATGCCGCCGGAGTACATGTACCCGATCGAGCGGGCGACCCGCAGCGGGTTGGTCGGCCCGTGGCAGACCCCCGACATCGGTGAGTTGCCGGCAGGGCTGAATCCCGGCGGAATCGAGCCGTGGGGGATCAGTAACTTCCAGATCTTCCCGAACACCGAGATCCTCATCTACGGCGGCTGGTATCTGGTCTACCGGTACTGGCCGACCTCCCACAACACCCACCGGTTCGAGGCGCACACCTACTTCCATCCGGCGCGCACTGTGCGCGAACGCATCGAACACGAGGTGGCGGCGGTGGTGCTCAAGGAGTTCGCCCTCCAGGACGCCGGGATGCTCGGGGGCACCCAGGCCGCCCTGGAATACGGCATCGTCGATGACTTCCCCCTCAACGACCAGGAGATCCTGGTGCGGCACCTGCACAAGGTGGTGGCCGACTGGGTGGCGGCCTATCGCGGCGGCCGGTCAACGACGGGGGCGGTCCGATGAGTGCGCGCCGGCTGCCGAGTGCCTTCGCCGAACTGGAGGAATTCGCCGAAACCTGGTGCCTGCCCACCGAGACCGAACGCTTCGCGCAACGGCGGGCGAGCACCATCCCGCAGATGCGGCGGTTCTACGACGTTTTCTTCCCCCGACTGGAGGAGGCCATCGACTACTGCGACAAGTTCGCGCTCGACGAACTCCCCGACGACGCGCTCAATCTGTTGCACCTGATCTATTCGATGGTGATGGTGGCGATGGCGGTCGAGATCATGGGCCAGCCCGCACCGGTGGACGCCGCCGACGCCGTCATGACCCGCACCGGTTGGCCGGTTCCCTGACCGCCGCCGCGACGCGCCCGTCGCCAGAAAGGACACCACGATGAGTCTGCTCACCCTCAACAAACTGACCCCCTCGGTCGGTGCCGAGGTCCTCGACATCGAGCCGCAACGGCTGGTCGACGACGACAATCTGGCGGCCGCGGTACTCGACGCGCTGGAGGACAACGGGGTCCTCGTCTTTCGCGGTCTGCACCTCGCCCCACGCGATCAGGTGGCGTTCTGCGCGCGGCTCGGCGTCGTCGACCATTCCGCGGACGGCCATCACGAGGTCGCCGGCATCTACCCGGTCACCTTGAACCCGGCGAAGAACTCCGCGGCGAGCTATCTGCGTGCCACCGTCGACTGGCACATCGACGGATGTACGCCGACCGGCGAGGAGTACCCGCAGAAGGCCACCGTCCTGTCGGCGGTGCACGTCGCCGAGCAGGGTGGGGAGACCGAGTTCGCCAGCTCCTACGGCGCCTACGATCTGCTCTCCGACGACGAGAAACGCCGCCTGCAGACCTTACGGGTGGTGCACTCGCTGGAGGCGTCCCAGCGGCGGGTCACCCCGAACCCGAAACCCGATGAATTGGCGCGGTGGCGGTCGCGGCCGACCCACGAACACCCCCTGGTGTGGACGCACAGAAGCGGGCGAAAATCGCTGGTGTTGGGTGCCTCCGCCGACTATGTCACCGGAATGGAGCCCGATGAGGGGCGTGCGCTGCTGGGTGAGTTGCTCGACCGCGCCACGGCGGCCGACCGCGTCTACCGACACCGTTGGTCGGTGGGCGACACCGTCATCTGGGATAACCGCGGGGTGCTGCACCGCGCCGTCCCCTACGCCCCGGACTCGCCCCGGGAGATGTTGCGCACCACGGTGCTCGGAGACGAGCCGATCCGGTGAGTGCCCGCCTGGACCCGGTCGTCGTCGTCGGTGGTTATCCTCGACTGGCGATCGCCGTTGGTGCGTTCGGCACCGGCGAGGAGACACGATGAGCGACTCGACCAGCGAGAGCCGGCTGTTCGCGGCCACGGCGCGCACGTTTTTGGACAAGACCGCACCGCTGAGCCGGCAACGCGCGTTGCATGCACAGGGCCGCTCCTATGATCCGACCTGGTGGAGGCAGGCGGCCGAACTCGGTTGGGCCGGGCTGCTGGTGCCCGAGGAGCTCGGCGGCGGCAGCGTCTCCGGCTGTGGCCTGCGCGACCTGGCGATGGTCGCCGAGGAGATCGGGCGCAGCGTGGCACCCGGGCCGCTGTACGCGGTGAGCACGGTGCTGGCCGGGCTCGTCGACGCCGAGAATGCCCACGAGCACGCCGCCACGGTCGGGGCGCTGGTCAGCGGCGAGCGGATCGCGACGTGGGCTGGCGATGAACCGGGTCGGGTCTTCCGACCGCACCGGCCGGCGATGACGGCGACCAGCACCGCCGCCGGCTACCGGCTCAACGGTGTCAAGGATCGCGTCGAGGCCGCCGAGCACGCGGACCTGATCCTGGTCGGCGCGCGCACCGACGACGGCGCGGTGCGGCAGTTTCTCGTCGGTGCCGACACCGCCGGGGTGACGGTGCACCCGCAGGACGGTATCGACCTGGTGAAACGGTACGCACGCGTCGAATTCAGCGACGTCGAGATCGACCGGTCGACGGTGGTCGGCGGCGTCGGGCAAGCCGGCGAGCTCATCGACCGGCAGACCCAGGTGGCGATCACCCTGGCCTGCGCCGAAACCGTGGGGATCTGCGACGCGGTGTTGACCATGACCGTCGAATGGACCCGCAACCGGTACAGCTTCGGCCGGTCGCTGGCCTCCTACCAGGCGATCAAGCACCGGCTCGCGGACATGACCATGTGGCTGCACGCCTGCCGCGGGATCGTCGCGGCCACCGTGCAACAGGTCGCCACCCGCGACGCCGACGCCGCGATGTGGGCCAGTGCCGCCAAATCCTATCTGGGTGAGCACGCGGGACCCCTGCTGCAGGAGTGTGTGCAACTGCACGGCGGAATCGGGGTCACCTGGGAACACGACCTGCATCTGTACCTGCGCCGGGCGACCCTGTACCGCAACCTGCTCGGCACCCCCGGCGAGCACCACCAGGCCCTGTTCCACGCCGCAAGCACCACGGAGGCCACCCCGTGACCGACATCGCCGCCACCCCCGAGCCGACCGTCGAGCAGTTCGCCGACCGCGCGCGGCACTGGCTCGCCGACAACCTGCCGCGACTGGACCCGAGCCGCCCTCCCCGTAACGGCCGTGACGACGACGGTGCCTGGCAGCGTGCCCGGGAACTGCAGCGTCGGCTCTACGACGGCGGATTCGCCGGGATCTGCTTCCCGCGCGAATACGGCGGACTCGGGTTGGACGTCGCCTACCAGAAGGCGTTCGACGTCGAATCGGCCGGCTACGAGATGCCGCTGATCCTCAACGTTCCGACCTTCACCATCTGCTGCGCGACCCTGCTCGACAGCGGCAGCGAAGAGCAGAAGCGTCGCCACATCGCCGCGGCGCTGCGTGGTGACGAAGTGCTCGTCCAGCTGCTCTCCGAGCCGAGCGGCGGTTCCGATCTGGCGGGGCTGATCACCCGCGCCGAGCGCGACGGCGACGGGTGGGTGATCAGCGGCGCGAAAACCTGGAGCACCAGTGCCTTTGCCGCCGATTACGGGCTGCTGCTGGCGCGCACCGACCCGACGGTACCCAAGCACGACGGTCTGACGATGTTCCTGGTCCCGATCGACGCCCCCGGGATCACGCTGCGCCGTATCGAGCAGGTCGACGGCTCCAACGAATTCTGCGAGGAATTCTTCGACGGGCTGCGCCTCGGCGACGACGCGGTGATCGGCGAGGTCGACAAGGGGTGGGACGTCGCATCGCGACTGCTGTTCCACGAGCGTCGCGCGGTCGGCCAGGGTTCGGAGTTCGCCAGCGGCCGCGGTCCGGAGCGCACCGAGATGTCCGCCGACGATTTCTTGGTCCTGGCCGACGAGGCGGGCACCGCCGAGGATCCGCGCTCCCGGGACAAGATCGGTCGGGTACTGGCCCGGCGCATGGTGCGTGACAGCCTGGTCGACCACGTCACCGGTGCGATTCGCACCGGCGCGCTGCCGCCCGCCGCGGCCTCGATCATCCGGTTGTTCCACTCCGACGTGACCTTTGTGGAGGTCGACGTCGCCATGGAGGTCGCCGGCCCGCTCGGTGTCGTCGACGACGCCGACCACGGCCTGCTCAAGACCGGGCAGCGTTACCTGTCCCGCCAGACCGTCGCCCTCGGGGGCGGCAGCAACGAGATGGCACGCAATGTCATCGCCGAACGCGTCCTGGGCCTGCCCCGCGAGTACGCCGCCGACCGGGGCGTGCCGTTCAACCAGGTGCGGCACAACCGGGCCGGGCCCGACCCGCGGTGATCGCCGCACCGACCCGAGACGGGCCGAGCAGGCCCGGGAAGCGCAGTGCCGGACCGGGATCGTTCGACGCGCTTTAGTCCAGACAATCAGACCCGAACCGGGGATCTTGGTCTTGACGGACTGCTTACCTCTGCGGAATAGTATTCTTCGTTTAGAAGAATCATCTATATTGTACGGACAAATTCGCTGAGTCCGCCCGGTTCGAGTGATCGCGGTGGCCGAGCAGCAGAAGGCGGGTCATGGAGGAGCTCCTCAGCCAGCTGAGCCTGCAGGGCAAGGTCGTCGTGGTCGCGGGGGCCGCCGGCGGCGGGATCGGCACGGCCGTGGCGGCGATGACCGCGGCGGCGGGCGCCGCCGTGGTGGCCGTGGGCCGCTCGCAAGCCAATCTCGACCGGCATGTCGCTCCGTTGGCCGGTCCGGGGCGGACGGTCGAACCGGTGGTGGCCGACGTCGCCACCGACGAGGGCGTGGCGACGGTGATCGACCGGGCCCGGCAACTCGGCGGCACGCTCCACGGACTGGTCAACATCGCCGGCGGCGCGGCGCCGGAGACGTGGAAGCCGACGACCCGGGTGACGCGGGCCGAATGGCGCGCACTGTTCACCGCGAATCTCGAAACGGCGTTCTTCATGAGCCGTGCGGTCGCCGCCGAACTCATCGAGCGCCAGCAGGCCGGTGCGATCGTCTCGCTGTCCTCGATCAGCGGGATGAACACCGCGCCGTTTCACATCGGCTACGGGACGGCGAAGGCCGCCGTCGTGGCGATGACGCGCACCATGGCCGCCGAGTTGGCGCCCTACGGGATCCGGGTGAACGCCGTGGCGCCCGGCGTCACCAAGACGGCAGCATCGAGAACCTACGTCGACGACGACCCGCGCCGCGACCGGCAGGCCATCCCGATGGGGCGGCGCGGACGGCCCGACGAACAGGCCGGCGCCGTACTGTTTTTGCTCTCGGCGCTGTCGAGCTACATCACCGGGCAGACCTTGCTGGTCGACGGCGGCATCAACCTCAAATGGGGCCACCTCGACGCCGACAACACGTCGCTGTTCCTCAACGACGAGTCCTTCCGCACCGCCATCAGGAGGATGTGATGACCGATCTCGCCAAAAACCCTGCCGCCGAAGAGCTCGCCGATCCGACGACGATCGGCGTCGAGGCCTACATCTCACCGGAGTACGCCCGGGCCGAACGTGACCTGTTGTGGCGCCGGGTGTGGCAACAAGTCGGCCGGGTCGAGGAGCTGCCGGAGGTCGGCAGCTATCTGACCTACGACATCCTCGACGACTCGATCATCGTGGTGCGTACCGCACCGGACGGCTCGGCCACCCCGTTCCGGGCCCACCACAACGTCTGTATGCACCGCGGCCGCCGCCTGATCGACACCCCCGCGGGGGCCAAGCGCGCCTGCGGCCGCACCCGCAAGTCGTTCGTCTGCGGCTTCCACGGCTGGACCTACGACCTCGACGGCGCCTGCACCTTCGTGCGGGAGCGCGACGACTGGCAGGGCGCGCTGACCGCCGAGAACACCCACCTGCGCCCGGTGCAGGTCGACACCTGGGGCGGTTGGCTGTGGATCAACATGGACCCGGCATGCGAACCCCTCGCCGATTACCTGCACCCGGCCGCGAAAATGCTCGACCCGTTCGGTCTGGACAACATGCGCTACAAGTGGCGTAAATGGCTGGAGTTCGACTGCAACTGGAAGGTCGCCATCGAGGCCTTCAACGAGACATACCACGTCGCCACCACCCATCCGGAGTTCAACAAGTTCGGTGAATTCAAGGGTTGGGCCCGCGTCCAGGGCCGGCACAGCAACATCGGCTACGACGCCCCGGAGGACATGGAGGCGACCAAATCGAAGATCCGGCTCGGTACCGGGGTCGACCCGCGGGTGTCGACCGCGGAGATGCAGATCTACACGCTGGAAGAGACCAACGCCACCACCACCGAGACCCTGGTGAACGCCGCCAAACGGTTGGTCGACGAGTTGCCGGCGGGCACGCCGGCCGATCGGGTCCTCGAGCACTGGCTGGACTCGGCGCGCCGCGATGACGCCGCCCGCGGTGTGGTCTGGCCGGTCATCGACGCCGACGTGTTGGGAGAAGCCGGCACCGCCTGGCAGATCTTCCCGAATTTCCAGATCGGCCAGGGCCTGACCAGTGCGCTGTGCTACAGCGCCAGGCCACACCCCAGCTACGACCCGAACCGGTGCATCTTCGACGTCGCGGTCTTCGAACTATTTCCCGACGGTGAAGAACCCGAGACCGAATGGGAGTACACGCCGGTCGGCGACCCCCGGTGGCGTTCGGTTCTGCCGCAGGACTTCTCCAACATGGCAGCAGTGCAGCGGGGCATGAGATCCATGGGCTACCCGGGGGCCAAACCCAACCCGTACCGGGAGCGCGCCATCGTCAACCTGCACCACCAGCTGGCGCGGTACATGGGGACCGGTGAACCCCAGCAGCTTCCGAAAGGCGCCGACCGATGACCGAGTGCGGGCCGACGGCCCCCCCGACCGACATCGACGTCGCCGGACTGCGGGAGAAATACGCCCTGGAGCGGGCCAAGCGGCTGCGGGCCGAGGGCTCCAAGCAGTACATCGAACTCGAGGACGACTTCTCCGGCTACTACGAAGTCGATCCCCATACGCCGGTGGTACCGCGGGAGCCGATCGTCGCCGACATCGATGTGGCCGTACTCGGCGGTGGCTTCGCCGGGCTGCTGGCCGCGGCGCACCTGAAGAAAGCGGGAGTCGATGACGTCCGGATCATCGAACTCGGCGGTGACTTCGGTGGCGTCTGGTACTGGAACCGGTACCCGGGAATCCAGTGCGACAACGAATCCTATTGCTACATCCCAATGCTCGAAGAGCTCGACTTCATGCCCAGCAAGAAGTTCGCTGACGGCTCGGAGATCTACCAACACTGCCGGAACATCGGAAAGCACTTCGGTCTCTACGATTCGGCGATCTTCTCCACCCAGGTCAAAGAACTGCGCTGGGACGAGCAGACCAACCGCTGGCGCATCGCCACCAATCGGGGCGACGACATCCGGGCCCGTTTCGTGGTCATGGCCTCGGGCCCGTTCCACCGGCCCAAGCTGCCCGGTATCCCCGGGATCAAGGACTTCGGCGGGCACAGCTTCCACACTGCGCGCTGGGATTATTCCTACACCGGCGGCGACAGCACCGGCGGGCTGGACAAACTGGCCGACAAGCGTGTCGCTCTCATCGGCACCGGGGCCACCGGGGTTCAGGTCGTGCCGTTCTTGAGCCGTTATGCTCAGCACCTGTATGTCTTTCAGCGCACCCCCTCGACAGTCGATGCGCGCGACAACGCCCCGACCGATCCGGAATGGGTGAAGACCCTGCGGCCGGGCTGGCAGAAAGAACGCCAGCGCAACTTCCACACCTGGACATTCGAGGGCATGTCGCTGACCGAACCGGATCTGGTCTGTGACTTCTGGACCGAGCTGGGTCGTAACACCGCCGCCCGTGTGATGGCGCTGGACGATCCGGCGGCACTGACCCCCGAGCAGTTCATGGCGATCCGGGAGGAGGAGGACTACCGGGTGATGGAGCGGCTGCGGCGCCGGGTCGCCGACATCGTCGACGATGAACAGACCGCGGAGTCACTCAAGCCCTACTACCGGTTCCTGTGCAAGCGGCCCTGTTCCAACGACGATTACCTGGCCGCGTTCAACCGGCCCAACGTCACGCTGGTCGACGTCTCCGAGTCCAAGGGCGTCGAACGGGCCACCGAGCGCGGACTGCTCGCCAACGGCGTCGAATACGACGTCGACTGCATCATCTACGCCAGCGGTTTCGAGATCACCACCGACATCGATCGCCGTTATTCGATCGAGGCGATCGAGGGCCGCGACGGACTGTCCCTCTTCGAGCACTGGCGGGACGGGTACCGGACGCTGCACGGGATGACCAGCCGTGGATTCCCCAACCAGTTCTTCACCGGCTTCACCCAGGTGGGGATCTCGGCCAACATCTCGGCCAATTACGAGCTGCAAGGTGAGCACATCGCCTACATCATCGCCGAGGCGATGGCCCGCGGCGCGACGACGGTGGAGCCCAGCCAGGAGGCCCAGGACGATTGGTGCGCCACGATCCGCGAGACCGCCGTGGACACCTCGGCATTCGACGCCGAGTGCACACCGGGCTACTACAACAACGAGGGCGGCGGCGGTGGTGAGGGACTCCGGTCCCACCTCGGTCAGCCCTACGGACCGGGCTTTTACGCGTTCGACGACCTCCTGCGAACGTGGCGGGAGAACAACGATCTGAAAGGGCTGGTTCTCGGCACATGATCCAGACAACGCTGGAGACCCGTGATCTGACGACACGTATCGGCACCGAAGTCCTGGCGGACAAACCGGCACTGCTCAGCGGCGAGCATGCCGGAGCAATCCGTCAGCTGCTCGAACAGCGCGGGGTGCTGGTCTTCCCGCAGATCAACTTCAGCGAGGACGAGCAGGTCGCGTTCACCGAGACGCTGGGCACCGTGGCGGCCGAACAGCAGGGCGAACAGGTCTACAACGTCACGCTGGACACCACGATCAACAAACAGGCCGACTACCTCAAGGGGTCGTTCTACTGGCATCTCGACGGCACCATGAACGAGGTGCCGATCCTCGCCTCGTTGTTGTCGAGCAGGGTGTTGCCGCAGAGCGGTGGCGGTGACACCGAGTTCTGCAACACCTATGCCGCCTACGATGACCTCTCCGACGTCGACAAACAGCAGTTGGCGTCGCTGCGGGTCAACCACTCGGCGTGGAACACACTGCGCTACTACAACCCCGAACCCGATATCGCGACCCTGCGGCAGATGATGGCGATCGGTCAACGCGAGCTGCCCCTGGTCTGGACGCACCGGTCCGGGCGCAAGTCGCTGATCGTCGGCTGCACCGCCAGCGAGGTCGTCGGCATGGATTACCAAAGCGGCACGGAGTTGCTGGTACGGCTGCGTGATTGGGCCACCCAGCCGCAGTTCGTCTACCGGCACGCATGGTCGGTCGGAGACCTGGTCATGTGGGACAACACCGGCACCTTGCATCGGGTCCGGCCCTACGACCCGGCGTCGGGCCGCCGGCTGACCCGCACCAAACTCGCCGGTGAGGAGCCCTTCGCTTGACCGGCTCGCACGAGGGTTCAATACGCTTCGACGGCCGGGTCGCGGTGGTGACCGGTGCCGGCCGCGGGCTCGGACGCGCCTATGCCCACTTGCTGGCGGCACGGGGTGCGAAGGTCGTGGTCGATGACACCGGCGGGGGGTTGACCGGCGCCGACAGCGGCGAGAATCCGGCAGCCGACGTCGCCGCGGAGATCACCGCGGCCGGCGGCGAAGCGGTCAGCTGTACCGCATCGGTGACCACCCCCGAAGGCGGCCGCGAGATCGTCGAGGCGGCGGTGGACGCCTACGGGCGCATCGACGTCCTGATCCACAACGCCGGCACCGTGCGTCGCAGCCCGTTGACGACGATGAGCTACGCCGACTTCGACGCCGTGCTCGACGTGCACCTGCGGGGGGCGTTTCACGTGGTGCGACCGGCGTTCCCGCTCATGTGTGACGCCGGATATGGACGAATCGTGTTGACGTCGTCGATCGGCGGGATCTACGGCAATCACGAGGTGGCCAACTATGCCGCCGCCAAATCCGGTGTGATCGGTTTGAGCAACGTCGCCGCACTGGAGGGCGCATCCCACGGTGTCCGATGCAACGTGATCGTGCCGGCGGCGGTGACGCGTATGGCCGAGGGCCTCGACGTCTCCGGCTATCCGCCGATGGAGCCCGACCATGTCGCGCCCGTGGTGGGATGGCTCGCGCACGAATCGTGTTCGGTGAGCGGGGAGGTCTTCATCGCGCTCGCCGGCCGCGTCGCCCGTGCGGTCACCGTCGAGAGCCGCGGCGCCGTCCGGTCGTCCTGGACGGTCGAGGAAATCGGCGCGCACCTCGAGGAGATCCGCGACATGTCGGCGGCGGTGCGGTTCCCGCCCGTTCCCGACGGCCACGGGGAGCACATCCGCCACAGCTTCGCCCTCGCCCGGTCGGTCAGCGAGGGGGTGGGCGGTCACTAGGGCGGGCGGTCCTCGTCGGCGATGCGGTGTGCAGGGCACCGATCGGCACTACAGCAGCTGAAGGAGTTGGTGATGCGCGAGTATCTGAAGTTCTACATCGACGGTCAGTGGGTCGATCCGGTCCAGCCGCGTGCGTTCGACGTGGAGAACCCCGCCACCGAGGAGGTCAGCGGCCGGATCTCGCTGGGCGGCGACGCCGACGTCGACCGCGCGGTCGACGCAGCACGTCGCGCGTTCACCGGCTGGTCGCAGTCCACCCGTGGTGAGCGCCTGGAGTTGCTGCAGGCGATCCTCGCCGAATACCAGCGGCGCTCCGGCGACCTCGCCGAGGCGGTCAGCGCGGAGATCGGGGCGCCCCCGGCGCTGGCGGCGGGCCCGCATATCCAGCTCCCGCTCGGTCATCTGACCACCGCGATCGAGGTGCTCAACAGTTTCGCCTTCGAGGAGCGCGTGGGCGAGACCCTGATCGCCAAGGAGCCGATCGGGGTGTGCGGGCTGATCACCCCGTGGAACTGGCCGCTCAACCAGATCGCCGTCAAGGTGTTCCCGGCGCTGGCGACCGGCTGCACGATGATTTTGAAACCCTCCGAGGTGGCACCGTTCTCGCCGTGCGTCTTCACCGAAGTCCTGGACGCCGCCGGCGTGCCCGCCGGTGTGGTCAACCTGGTCAACGGGGACGGCCCCGGGGTCGGCACCGCGCTGTCCCGCCATCCCGGCATCGACATGGTGTCGTTCACCGGGTCGACGCGCGCCGGAGTCGACGTGGCCGTCAACGCCGCCCCGACGGTGAAGCGGGTCACCCAGGAACTGGGGGGCAAAAGCCCCAACATCGTGCTCGACGATGCCGCCTTCGCCGACAGCGTCCGCGCCGGCGTGACCTACATGATGCCCAACTCCGGTCAGAGCTGTAACGCTCCGTCTCGGATGCTGGTGCCGAATTCGCGGATGGCCGAGGCGATCGGCATCGCCCACGAGATCGCCGACGGGGTGTCGGTGGGCGACCTCGACGACCCGAAGGCGATCGGGCCCGTGGCGTCGCGTGCTCAGTTCGACCGGGTGCAGCGGCTGATCGCCAGCGGCATCGACGACGGTGCGACCGTCGTGGCCGGCGGCGCCGGCCGTCCGGACGGGCTGGATCGTGGCTACTACGTCAAACCGACCGTCTTCGCCGACGTCATCAACGACATGACGATCGCCCGTGAGGAGATCTTCGGACCGGTGCTGTGCATACTCGGCTACGACGACATCGAGGAAGCGATCGAGATCGCCAACGACACCGAGTATGGCCTGGCCGGTTACGTTTCGGGGGCCGACCTGGACCAGGCCCGCGCGGTGGCCCGCAGGATCCGCGCCGGCTGGGTGACGATCAACCATGCTTTCGACCTCAATGCACCGTTCGGCGGGTACAAGCGCAGCGGCAACGGACGGGAGTGGAGTCAGGCCGGCTTCGAGGAGTATCTGGAGACCAAGAGCACCCTGGGGCACACCCCCGAGGGCGCTGCTCAGTGACGTCGGACAACCGTAAAGGAGTGGAATACCGGTGTTTTCAGCGGTTTTGATCGAGAAAGGGGATTCCGGGCAGACTGTCCGGCTCACCGACATGGAGGAGACACGACTGCCCGACGATGCCGAGGGCATGGTCACCGTCGACGTCGCGTACTCAACCCTGAACTACAAAGACGGCCTGGCGATCACCGGCAGCTCGCCGGTCGTCCGTAGATTCCCGATGGTCCCCGGTATCGACCTGGCCGGGGTGGTGACCGAAAGCCGTCACGCCGACTGGTCCCCGGGTGACCGCGTGGTCCTCAACGGTTGGGGTGTGGGGGAGACGCACTGGGGCGGGCTGGCTCAGCGCGCCCGCGTCCGTGGTGACTGGCTGGTGCCGTTACCGTCGGTGTTCACCGCCGACCAGGCGATGGCCATCGGTACCGCCGGGTACACCGCGAGTCTCTGCGTGGACTCCCTGCTCGCAGCCGGGGTGCGCCCTGACCAGGGAGAGATCCTGGTGACCGGGGCGACCGGCGGGGTCGGCAGTGTTGCGATCGCGTTGCTGGCCAAGGCGGGATTCGATGTCGCCGCCGTGACGGCGAAGACCGCGGAGACCGACTATCTGCAGGGTCTCGGTGCGGCCACGATCCTGGACCGGGCGGAGTTGGCCGAAGCGGGCAAACCACTGCAGAAGGAGCGGTGGGCCGGTGTCGTCGACACCGCGGGCAGCCACACGCTGGCCAATGCCTGTGCACAGACCCGCTACGGTGGCGCGGTGGCAGCGTGCGGGCTCGCGCAGGGCATGGATCTCCCCGCGTCGGTTGCCCCGTTCATCCTTCGCGGTGTTTCACTGTTGGGGATCGACAGCGTGATGGCCCCGAAGCAGCCACGGCTGGCCGCCTGGGAGCGGCTGGCCCGCGATCTGGATCCCGCAGTGCTGCAGTCGATCGCGGCCGAGATCGGTCTGGCCGAGGCCATCGGCGCGGCGGAACAACTCATGACCGGCGCGGTGCGTGGACGCATCGTCGTCGACGTCAATCGTTGATTGGGAGTGGTGATGACAGAGACCAGTGTCGGGCTCGACCTGTCCGACGTCGACCATCGGGTCGGCAAACCGATCGGAGGCGGTCAGCTGTGGGATCCGTGCAGCTCATCGGATATCCGCCGCTGGGTGATGGCGATGGACTACCCCAACCCGTTGCACTGGGATGAGCAGTTCGCCCGGGAGTCACGCTACGGCGGCATCATCGCCCCGCAGTCGATCGCGGTGGCGCTGGATTACGGGCACGGTGCGGCTCCGGCCTGCGTCGGCCACATCCCCAACAGCCACCTGATCTTCGGTGGGGAGGAGTGGTGGTTCTACGGATGTCCGGTGCGGCCGGGCGACAAACTGTTTCAGGAGCGCCGCTTCCACGATTACAAGGTGACGGAGACGAAGTTCGCCGGACCGACGATGTTCTCCCGCGGCGACACCGTCCACACCAATCAGCACGGCGCGTTGGTGGCCCGTGAGCGGTCGACGGCGATCCGCTACCTCTATGACGAGGCGGTTCGGCGCGGCATGTTCGAAAACCAGCTCGGCGAGGTCAAACGCTGGACGCGGGACGAACTCGACGGCATCGACCGGCTGCGCCGGCAGTGGCTGGAGTCCAACCGATTGGGGGTCTCCCCGCACTTCGACGAGGTGCAGGTCGGCGACGCCCTGCCGCGCCGAGTGATCGGCCCGCACTCCATCGCGAGTTTCACCACCGAATACCGGGCGTTCCTGTTCAACATCTGGGGCACCTTCGGCTGGGTTGCCCCACCGGGCGTCGATGATCCCTGGATCTACCAGGATCCGGGCTGGGGCAAGGACTTCGCGTTCGACGAAGAGGACGCGATGATCGATCCACGCAAACGCGACGGTCTCTATGTCGGACCCTCGCGCGGGCACATCGACGCCGAGCGGGCCAGCGAGGTGGGGATGGCGCGGGCCTACGGCTACGGCGCGACGATGGGTGCCTGGTGCACCGACTATCTGGCCTACTGGGCCGGCAACGACGGCATGGTCCGGCACACCAAAGCCGACTTCCGTTCGCCGGCGTTTGAGGGCGATGTCACCTATTTCGACGCCGAGATCATCGACAAGCACGACGAGTCGAGTTGGGGGGTACCGCTGGTGGGGGTGAAGTTGCGGTTGACCAACCAGAACGGCGAGATGCTGGTGAGCTGTACCGCCGAGGTGGAGCTGCCCCGATAGCCATGGACGGTACCGTTTCCGTGGTCTGCGGCCCGCCGCTCGACGACGAGCCGGGGCTCGGTGCGCTCACCCTGCCCGGGTTTCTGCGGGAGGTCACCGAGGCCTACGCCGAGCGTGAGGCGCTGGTGTGGCCGACGGCCGACGGGGTCGTCCGGTGGACCTACACCCAGCTGTGGGACGCCGCGGTGGCGGTGGCCAAATCGTTGCGGTGCTGCGGTGCGGGCAAGGGCACCCGGGTCGGTGTGTTGATGACCAACCGGCCGGAATGGCTGGCGGCGGTCTTCGGCACCGCGCTGGCCGGCGGGGTGGCGGTCACCTTGAGCACCTTCTCGACGGCGGGCGAACTCGACCACCTGTTGCGGGCCTCCGGGGTCAGCGTGCTGTTGGCTGAGCGCCATGTGGTGTCCAAGGATTTCGCGGCGATGGTCAGCGAGCTGGAGCCCGCGGTCGCCACGGCACGAGCGGGTCGGCTGAACTCGGCGCGTTACCCGTTCCTGCGGCGCATCGTGGTGGTGGGCGCGCCGTCGGCGGGTATCCAGGGGTGGCCGGAGTTTGTCGACCTCGGCGCCGATGAGCCCGATGCGCTGGTGGCGGCGACGGCGGCAGCGGTGAGTGCCAGCGACCCGGCGGTGCTGTTCTTCTCCTCGGGCTCGACCAGCAGCCCCAAGGGAATCCTCAGCGCGCACCGCGGTGTCACCATCCAGATGTGGCGCTTTTGCCGGATGTACGGGTTCAGCGCCGACGATCATGTCCGCGGCTGGACCGCCAACGGCTTCTTCTGGTCGGGGAACTTCGCGATGGTGCTCGGCTCGACGCTGGCCAGTGGCGGGTGTCTGGTGTTGCAGTCCACCTTCGACGCGCAGGCGGCGCTGGAGTTGATGGCCGGCGAGCGGGTGAACTTCCCGTTCGCGTGGCCGCATCAGTGGGCGCAGTTGCAGGCCGCGCCCAACTGGGATCGGGTCGACTTGGCCGCCATGCGTTTCGTTGACGCCACGACCCCGCTTGCGCGTCATCGCACCGTGGCGGTCGACTGGCATGAACCCGGTCACGCCTACGGCAACACCGAGACCTTCACCATCACCACCGGCTACCCCGCGAACACGGCGCCGGAGGTGCACGCGGAGTCCAGCGGCGCGGTGTTGCCCGGCGCCACGGTCAAGATCGTCGACCCGCAGACAGGGCAGGTCGTCGAGCGGGGGACCAGCGGTGAGATCCGGGTCAAGGGGCCCACCCTGATGCTGGGCTACGTGGGCATCCCGCTGGACGCGACGCTGGATGCGGAGGGGTTCTTCCCCACCGGCGACGGCGGCTATCTCGACGACCAGGGGCGGCTGTACTGGCAGGGCCGGCTCACCGACATCATCAAAACCGGGGGAGCGAACGTCTCACCGCGCGAAGTCGACGACGTGCTGGCGACGCATCCGGACGTGAAGATCACCCAGACCGTCGGCGTCGCCCACCCCACGCTCGGCGAAACGGTCGTCGCCTGCATCGTGGCCCGGGACGGGGCCGCACCCGAGGAGGCGGAGCTGCGCGCGTTCGTGCGATCCCGGTTGGCCAGCTACAAGGTGCCCCGCCATGTGCTGTTCTTCGCCGAGCACGAGGTGGTGCTCACCGGCAACGCCAAGATCAAAACCGGTGAGCTGCGCCGACTGGCGACCCGCCGGCTCGCCGGCGCCCTCGAGACCCCTGCGCGGTGAGCGGCCCCGGCAACCGGCGTCAGTCCAAGAACATGTCGGGCAACGGCTGAGCGCCGCCGCCGTAGTCGGCGAGGTCGTAGCCGCCCGCCTCGACGAGCACCTCGGCGTCGACGTGGCAGTCTCCGGTGGCCTCGCGTGCCGGGCGCCCGATGATCTCCGCGGCGGCGTCGCCCATGATCTCGGGGCTGCGCGAGCGGGCCACCAGGTCATCGCCGTCGGGCAGGTTGGTCACCGCAGAGGTCGCGATGTAGGTCTGCGGCCACAGGCAGTTCGCCGCGATCCCGGCATCGGCGAACTCCGCGGCCCAGCCCAGCGTCAGCAGGCTCATCGCATACTTCGACAGGGTGTAGGCCGGGTGCGCGCCCAGCCAGTACGGGTTCAGATTGATCGGCGGGGCGATCGTGAGGATGTGCGGGTTGGCCGCGCGCCGCAGGTGCGGCAGACAGGCCCGGGTGAGCAGAAACGTCCCGCGCGTGTTGACGTCGAGCATCAGGTCGAACTTCTTGACCGGCAGGGTCTCGCTGGGCTCGGTGGCGATCGCGCTGGCGTTGTTGACGCAGACGTCGACGCCGCCGAAGCGGGCCACCGCGGCGTCCACCGCCCGGTGCACATCGTCCTCGCTGCGCACGTCGCCGACGACCGCCAGGGCCGCGCCGCCGGCCGCCTCGATCTCGGCAGCCGCGGTGTGCACCGTGCCGGGCAGCTTCGGATGCGGGGTGTCGGTCTTGGCCAGCAGCACCACGTTCGCGCCGCGCCGGGCGGCGGCGATCCCGATGGCCAGGCCGATGCCGCGGCTCGCGCCGGAGATCACCAGCGTGCGGTCGGAAAGGGGCAGGGGGGTCACGGCCATGGGATTCCTTCGGGTCGGTGAGGGCGGTTCGGGGCCGCCGGTGGGCACGGGATGCGAAAGCGGGCTATTCGTACTTCACGGTGATGTCGGGGGTGTCGGGGATCGCCTGGCAGGTCAGCACGAACCCTTCCTCGACCTCGTCGGGGCGCAGGGCGTCGTTGACCCGCATGGTGGCGTGCCCGGCGGTGACGTGGGCCATGCAGGTCCCGCAGTTACCGGCCTCGCAGGAGAACGGCGGGGCCAGGCCGGCGCGGCGCGCGGTCTCCAGCAGGGTCTCGCCGTCCACGCGGGGCACCGAGGTCTTGCGCCGTGCGAGCCGGATGGTCACCGTTCCGCCGACCAGCTCGCTGTCGGCGGCCGGCGCCGGCGGTTCGGTCTCGGCCGGGGCCGGGTTGAAGTCCTCGGCGAGGACCCGGCTGCATCCGGGCAGCGCCGCGCGCACGGTGGACATGAAGCCCTCGGGGCCGCACAGGTAGCAGTCGGCGCCGACGTCGTCACCGACGAACTCCCGGATCGCCGCCGCATCCAGCAGGCCGGCGTCGGCGTCGCAGTGGCGCTGCACGACGAGGCGACCCGGGTAGCGGGCGACCAGGTCGTCGAGGGCGGCGGTGAAGATGGCCGATTCGCGGTCGCGGTCGGCGCACAGAAGACGCACCCTGCGGTCGGTGCTGGCCAGCGCGCTCTTGGCCAGCGACAAGATGGGGGTGATCCCACTGCCGCCGGCGAAGCCGAGCAGCGGTGCCGCGGTCTCGTCGAGGCAGAAGGTGCCCGCCGCGCGGGTCATGGTCAGCTCGTCGCCTTCGGCGACGTTGTCGAGCATCCAGTTCGACACCCGGCCCCCGGCGACCCGTTTGACCGTCGTCATCACTTCGGTGTCGGTCTCCGGGGCGCTGGACATCGAATACGACCGGTAGAGCGTCTCGTCGCCGATGCGGACCTCGAAGGTGCAGTACTGGCCGGCGCGGTAGTCGAACGGTTCGCGCGGGGCCAACACGAAGGTCCGGGCATCGGGGGTCTCGTCGATGACCCGGGTCACGGTGACCGGCTGGAATACGTGGGGACCCAACGTGCCCACCCCCTTCGCTTTGGTGTTCTTCATGATAGAGAATACTATTCTCGCAAAACGATAGGATCGTCTCAAATGTTGTCAGGCTCGCCCGCGGCGGTGCTCGTGTTCGAGGACCAGCGGTACCGGCTGCGCGAGCTGGACCGATCGGCCGCGGCCCTGGCCGGCGAACTCGCCGCCGACGGCGTCACCACCGGTGAGCGGGTCGCGCTGATGGCGTCCACGCGCCCGGAGTTCCTCGTCGCGCTGCGGGCGGTGTGGCGACTCGGCGCGGTCGCGGTCCTGCTCAGCCCGGCCCACCGGCGCGCCGAGGTGGCGCACGCGCTGGCGCTGACCCAGCCGCGCCACGCCGTCGGCGACCATCCGGTGCTGGCCGAGTTGATGCCGACGATGCGCCACCTCGACGCCGCGATCCCCGCCGGCCGGCCCGCCGACCCGCCGCCGGCGGCCGACCCGGCCGCCGATGCGCTGCTGGTGTTCAGCTCCGGCACCACCGGCCTGCCCAAGGCAGTCCGCCACACCCACCGTTCGCTGGCGGCGGCCGTGCAGCACTGGCAGACCGCGTTGGGGCTGACCGGTGCGGACCGGATCCAGGTCGCCACCCCGCCGTCGCACATCCTGGGTCTGCTCAACATCCTCACCGCCCTGTGCTGCGGGGCGACGGTGCGGCTGCACCGACGGTTCGACGTGGACACGATGCTGCACCACATCGAGGCCGACCGGATCACCGTGGAGATGGCGGTCGCGCCCATCGCGCTCGCCCTGGCCCGGCACCCGGACCTGGAGCGCTACGACCTGTCGTCGCTGCGCTACATCATGTGGGGCGCGACCCCGGTCGCCGCCGACGTCGCCGAGAGCGTCACCAGGCGCACCGGGGTGCGGTGGGTCCCCGCCTACGGCACCAGCGAGGTGCCGGTCATCGCCTGCAACCCGCCCGGGGCGGCGCGGCTGGACAGCGTCGGACCCGCGGTGCCCGGCGTCGAGGTCCAGGTGGTGGCGCCGGAATCCGGCCGACCGGCCGGCCCCGGTGAGATCGGTGAGATCCGTGCGCGCTCCGAGTCGTTGATGGCCGGGTATCTGCCCGACGAGGCCACCGCGCAGGTCGTCGCCGACGGCTGGTACCGCACCGGCGACCTGGGCTATCTCGACGACGACGGCTGGCTGCGGATCACCGACCGATGCAAGGAGATGGTCAAGGTGCGCGGCTTTCAGGTCGCGCCCGCGGAGGTCGAGGCGGTGTTGCACGGGCATCCGGCCGTCGCCGACTGCGCCGTGTTCGGCCTGCCCGACGCGGACAACGGCGAGGCCGTCGTCGCCGCGGTGCGCGCGGAGGCGCCGGTGACCGGCGAGGAACTGAGCGATCTGGTCGCCGCCCGTTTGGCCTCCTACAAGACACCCACCCGCGTCGTCTTCGTCCCGGAGATTCCGCGGCTGGCGTCGGGAAAACTGTTACGCCGAGTGTTGAAGGAGCACCTGTGGATGTCCGGCTGAACACCGAACAGCGGCAATTGCGCGACGCCGCGGCAAAACTCGCCGATGACCTCGGGCCCGGATCGGTCGCCGACCTCGACGACGAGCGTCGCCGCCGGCGGCTGGAGAAGACCGTCGACGCAACCGGCTGGCGCACCCTGCGCAGCGACGGCGCCTCCGGGGTGGAGGTCGCGATCGTCGCCGAGGAGTTCGCCCGGGGCCTGGTCGACGTGCCGTTTTTGGGACCGGTGCTCGCCGACGACCTGTGTCACCGGCTCAACGTGAGCACCGGAGCGACCACGATCGTGGCGGCGGGCAACGCGATCGAGGTCTGCGGCGCCGAGCGGGCGCTGGATCTGCGCGACGACACCGTGGTGGCCGCCACCCCGGGCGCCGCCGAAGCGGGCGTCGATCTGACCCGGCGCACCGCCCGCCCCGGCGCGACCACCGAGCGCCTCGGCGAACTGGCGCCCGGTGACGCCACGGCCTGGCGGGCGCTGGCGCTGGTCGCCACCGGTGCGGACCTGGTCGGCGCGGCCCGCGGTGCCCACAGCCTCGCCTGCGACTACGCCAAAATCCGCGAACAGTACGGCAAGACCATCGGGTCGTATCAGGCCGTCGCGCACCTGCTGGCCGAGGCGGCCACGCTGATCGAGGGCTCGATCAGCGTGGTCCGGCACGCCGCCTGGGCCGTCGATGAGCTCGACCCCGGCGAGGCGCTGCAGGCGGCCCGGGTCGCCAAGCTCTACTGCGCCCGGGCGGCGCGCACCGTGTGTGAGACCGCCATTCAGGTGCACGGCGGGATCGGCAACACCTGGGAGTGCCTGGCCCACGTCTATCTGCGGCGCGCCCTGGTCGACGCCGACCTGTGGCGGGTCACGTTGAAGGAGGTCAACAGTGGACTTTCGTGATTCACCGGAGGAAGCCGAGTTCCGCGGCCGGCTGCGCTCCTGGCTGACCGAGCGGGCGGGCACGTTCCCCGCCGCCGGCGCCGACGAGTACTGGGCGCGGCAGGGCGAGTGGCACCAGGACCTCTACCGCGCCGGGTTCTTCGGGATGTCCTGGCCGCGTCGGTACGGCGGTCACGAGTTGGCGCCGGTCTACGACGTCATCGTCGACGAGGAACTGGCCCGCGCCGGGGCGCCGCCGCGGCCGAGCCTGGGGTACCTGGTGGTCGGACTCGGCCGGCACGGCGACCCCGAGCTGCAGCAACGATTCCTGCCCGGCATGATCGACGGCACCGAACGGTGGTGCCAGGGCTTCTCCGAGCCCGGAGCCGGATCGGATTTGGCCTCGCTGACCACCACCGCCACCCGGGTCGGGGACGACTACCTCGTCCACGGGCACAAGATCTGGACCAGCTACTCCGACGTCGCCGACTGGTGTTTGCTACTGGCCCGCACCGACCCCGACGCGCCCCGGCATCGCGGCATCTCGGCGTTCGTCGTGGCCATGGACCAGCCGGGCATCGCCCAGCGGCCGCTGCAGATGATCAACGGGGTCACCACCGAATTCGGCCAGGTCACCTTCGACGGTGCGACGGTGCCGGCCAGTCAGATGGTCGGCGCGCCGGGGGAGGGCTGGGCGCTGGCGATGACGGTGGTCGGCCACGAACGGGAACCGTCCACGCTGGGATACTCGGCCCGTTACGCCAAGCTGGTGCGCCAGCTGATCGACCGGGCCGGTGAGGAGATCCCCGAGGAGCTGACCTGGGCGGCGGTGCAGGCCGAGATGCTGCGGCTGCACGTGCGCCGCCGGCTCTCCGAACAACTCGACGGGGTCTCGCACGGTCCGGAGGGATCATTGGACAAACTGCTGATGACCTGGGTGGAGCAGGCCGTCGGTCATGCGGCGCTGGCGGTGACCGGAACCGAGGACCACGAACTGCTCAGTGCCTACCTGTACAGCCGCGCTCAGAGCGTGATGGGCGGGACCTCGCAGATCCAGAAGAACATCATCGCCGGCCGAATCCTGGGATTAGGAGTCTGACCATGTACGACATGCCCGACGAGATCGACGTCCGCGCCGACGGGGAGCTGCGGATCATCACCTTGAACCGCCCCGACGCGCTCAACGCGGTCAACGACGACCTGCACACCGGCTTGGCGAAACTCTGGCCGCGGCTCGACGAGGACCACGATGCCCGGGCAGCGGTGCTGACCGGCGCCGGGCGGGCGTTCTCCGCCGGAGGCGACTTCGGCTACCTCGACGAGCTGCGTCGCGACGAGCGGCTGCGCGCCAAGACCATCGTGCACGGACGTGAGATCGTGCTGGGTATGGCGCGCTGCCGGACCCCGGTGATCGCCGCGGTCAACGGACCCGCGGTCGGGCTGGGCTGCAGCCTGGTCGCGTTGAGCGACCTCGTCTTCATCGCCGAACAGGCCTACCTCGCCGACCCGCACGTGCAGGTCGGGCTGGTCGCCGCCGACGGGGGGCCGTTGACCTGGCCGCTGCAGATGAGTCTGCTGTTGGCCAAGGAATACGCGTTGACCGGAGCCAAGATCGGTGCCGAGCGGGCGGTGCAGCTGGGCCTGGCCAACCATGTCGTCGACGATCCGCTGGCCGAGGCGACCGCGTGCGCCCGCCGCATCGCCGAGCTGCCGCGCCAGGCGGTGGAGAGCACCAAACGGCTGCTCAACATCCACCTGGAGCGCGCCGTGCTGGCCACCCTGGATTTCGCCAACATGGCCGAGGACCAGTCGTTCCAGACCGAGGATTTCGCCGCGATCGTCGCGCGGCTCACCGCGGGCAAGAACTAGATGGGGGGTGGTAGCCATCGCCACGACGATCGCCGAGTTGATCGCGGCAGCTCGGGGTGGATCCGTCCGCGCGGCCGGGCGCCTGCTCACCCTGATCGAGGGTGAGCGGCGCGCCGAAGTCCTGGCCGATCTCGCGCCGTCCTCCACGCGGGTCGTCGGGGTGACCGGCCCGCCGGGGGCGGGCAAGTCCACCGCGGTCGGGGCGCTGGTCGGCGCCTACCGCGAGCAGGGCTTGCGGGTCGCGGTGCTCGCCGTCGACCCGTCGTCGCCCTACAGCGGCGGGGCCCTGCTCGGCGATCGCATCCGGATGGCCGGACACGTCGGCGACACCGGAGTGCTGATCCGGTCGGTGGCGTCGCGCGGGCATCTGGGGGGCCTGTCCGCCTCGGTGCCCGCGGCGATACGCCTGCTGGCGGGGTTGGACTACGACGTCATCCTGCTGGAGACGGTGGGGGTGGGCCAATCCGAGATCGAGATCGCCGCGGTCGCCGACCCGACGATCGTGGTGCTCAATCCGGGTGCCGGCGACGCGGTCCAGGCGGCCAAGGCGGGGCTGCTGGAGGTGGCCGACGTGGTGGTGGTCAACAAGGCCGACCGTGACGGCGCCGCCCAGACGGTGCGCGATCTGCGCATCGAGCTGAAGCATTCCGGGGCCCCGATCCTCACCTTGATCGCCACCCGCGGCGAGGGGATCGCCGACCTGGTGGCGGTGATCGACGCCCACCACCGCGCCGACAACCGCGACCGGCAACTGGCCCGCGCGCGGTCGCAGATTCTGTCGCTGGCGCAGTCGCGGTTGCGCACCCATCCGGGGCTGCGGCGGCTCGCCGAGCAGGTGGTCGACGGACAGGCCGACCCCTATTCGGCCGCAGAAGGACTGCTGAGCCCCGAGGAGTGACCGCCGTCGAGAGTCATACTCTACGATGGCGAGAACGCAATTGCGTGTTTGTGTAGACCGACGTACCGCGGCAGGGTGGAAATGGGCCGGATCGAGCGACTGTGGCGCTACGACGGCCGACGTGCGCTGGTCACCGGGTGCGCCTCGGGTATCGGCGCGCAGCTGGTCGGCCAACTGACCGAGCTCGGCGCCGAGGTGATCGGAGTGGACCGGGCGGACCCGGCCGGCGACCTCGCCGAGTTCCACCGGATCGACCTGGCCGACCCGGTCTCCGTCGACCGCGCAGTGGCGGCCCTCAACGGTCCGGTCGACGCGCTGTTCAACGTCGCCGGGGTCTCGTCGGGGATCGGTGATCCCGCGTTGGTGGTCACCGTCAACTTCCTCGGCCTGCGCCATCTGACCGAGGCCGTGGTGGCGACCATGCCCTCGGGTTCGTCGGTGGTCAGCGTGTCGTCGCTGGCGGCGTCGGGATACCAGAACCACCGTGAGGAGGTCGCCGGCCTGCTGGGCACCCGCACGGTCGCCGAGGGGATCCGCTGGTGTCGCGACCACCCCGATGCGCTGTCCGACGGCGGGTACCGGTTGTCCAAAGAAGCGGTGATCCTCTACACCATGGCCAACACGGTGCGGCTGGGGCGTCGCGGTATCCGGATCAACTGCACCGGGCCCGGGGTGACCGAGACCCCGATCCTCGAGCAGTTGCGCACCGCCTACGGTCAGGGCTTCCTCGACCGCATCGCCAAACCGCTGGGCCGCAGTTGCGAGCCGCAAGAGCAGGCCGCCGTACTGGCGTTTCTCAACAGTGCCGCAGCCAGCTATATCTCCGGCCAGGTCGTCTGGGTCGACGGCGGCAACCTCGCGGCGAGTATGGCCGCCGAGCTCGATGAGGACCGGGCCTAGTGGGCACCCTCGACGAGTTCCGTCGTCTGGGCGCCGACGTCCGCAACTGGGGACGCTGGGGTGACGACGACGAACTGGGCACGCTGAACTTCATCGACGCCGAGAAGGTGGCCGAGGCGGCGAGCTTGGTGCGCCACGGTCGGGTGTTCGCTCTGGGGGTCGATTTCAGTTCCGCCGGCCCGCAGGGGGCGTTCGCATTCCGGCAGAATCCGGTCCACGTCATGACCGTTGACGGCGGCGATGTCACCACGTTGGCCCGCTACGGTGTGGGATGGTCACGCAACCTGGCGGCACACCAACTCGGTGAGTTCTTCACCGACAACCCGTTCCGATTCAACGACGACATGATCGTGATGCCGCTGCAGGCGGCGACGCAGTGGGACGCACTGTCGCACGTGTACTACGACGATCTGCTCTACAACGGGTTCCCCGCGGGGTCGGTCACCAGTCTGGGCGCATATCACTGCGGAATCGACAAGGTCGACGCCAAAGGCATCACCTCCCGGGGGGTGCTGCTGGATCTGGTCGCCCACCGGGGTGCGCAGACCTTTTTGGAACACGGCACGCCGATCACCCCCGACGAACTCGACCGGGTGGCGGCATCGCAGGGGGTGACCGTCGGGCGGGGCGACATCGTTTTGGTCCGGACCGGCTGGTGGTCGCGGTTTTTGAGCACCGGTGACGGCGCCGAGCTCGGGGCCGGGCTGGACTGGAGCTGTGCGGCGTGGCTCCATGATCACCAGGTCGCGGCGGTGGCCGCGGACAACCTGATGGTCGAAGACCCCGTCTCGGGGGTGGAGGGCACCTATCTGCCCATGCACATGCTGTGCCTGCGCGACATGGGCATGATGCTCGGCGAGTACTGGGATTTCCAGGCCCTGGCGGCCGACTGCGCCGCCGACGGGGTCTACGAGTTCCAGTTGGTCGCGCCGCCGCTACGGGTGACCGGTGCGGTGGGCTCGCCGGTCAACCCCATTGCGATCAAATGAGTGGACGCCGGTGTGCAGGTCGTCGAGACCGCTGGGTGCCGGCGCGAGTCGGCGTCACGCGAACCCGAAGTAGGAGTCTGGTTTGAAGATTCAGCGTCACACCCTGGATGTCGATGGTCTGGCCACCAGCTATCTGGAGGCCGGGCGTGGGGACCCGGTGATCCTGTTGCACGGTGGCGAATTCGGGGCCAGCGCCGAACTGGGCTGGGAACGCAACCTCGCGGCACTGGCCGAACATTTCCGGGTGCTGGCCCCCGACCTGCTGGGGTTCGGGCAGACCGCCAAAGTCATCGACTTCAACGACGGTCGCGGCATGCGCATCCGCCACATCGCCCGATTCTGCGCGCTGCTGGACATCGAGTCGGCGCACTTCGTGGGCAACTCGATGGGCGCGATCATGCTGTTGGCCGACACCACCGGAACCAACCCGCTGCTGCCGATCCGCACCATGGTGGCGCTCTGCGGCGGCGGAGAGATCCAGCGCAACGATCACATGCAGGCGCTCTACGACTACGACGCCACGATGCCGGCCATGCGCCAGATCGTGACGGCACTGTTTCACGACCCGGCATACCCCGACGACGAGGCCTACGTGCGACGCCGATACGAATCCAGTACCGCACCGGGCGCATGGGAGGCGGTGGCGGCCGCCCGATTCCGACGCCCGGGAACCCCGCCGCCGGCCGGCGGGACAGCGCGTGACCACCGGCGGATCGCGGTCCCCGCGCTGCTGGTCGAGGGAGCCGACGACAAGCTGCTGCCGCCGGGCTGGGCCGGCGAGATCGCCGCGCAGATCCCCGCCGGCCGTTCCGCGGTCATCGACAAGGCCGGACACTGCCCGCAGATCGAGCAGGCGGGCGACGTCAACGACCTGTTGCTGGAGTTTCTCCGCGGCCGCTAGCGCCGTTGCGCTGCATGCCCGTCATCGTCGGGGAGCTTTCTCGACACCCGTGAACGAGCGGCGCCGGTCCTCGTCGGCGGTGTGGGCAGCACCGCCTCGATCATCTGGGCGAGTTGTGCGGTGACGTGGTCGAGGGGAGTGATGCTGCGTTGGGCGCGGCAGATTGCCACGGTTCCTTCGACGGCCGCGACGATCAGCGTCGCGACCTGGTCGGCGTCGCTCGGGCTTGCGCCGGCGTCACGGAGGGACTCCGCCAACAGCGAGATCCAGCGTCCAAACGCCTCTGCGGCGGCGTCGCGCGGTGCGTGATGTTTGTCAGGAAGGTCTTCCACAGACACCGCCAGGACCGGGCATCCCGCGTGAAAGTCACTGTCGAGGACGATGTGTCGCCACAGCGACAGAAACGCCGACAGGCCGGCCTGTGGACCGGACGCGAGTTCCTTGGCCAATACGCTCATGGTGAGGTTGTCGGCCCACCGCACCGCTTCGGTCGCGAGATCGTACTTGCCGCCGGGGAAATAATGGTAGGTCGAGCCCAGTGGAGCCTGGGTGTGCTTGGCCAGGTCGCGCACGCTGGTCGCGTTGAGCCCGCGTCGGCTGATCATGTCCGCGGCGCCGGCGACCATGCGTTGACGTCCGGTTCGATCGTCGGCCACGGTCCTCCCCTTGCTATAGCAACCGTTATAGTCTAGCATCTGATCTGATTATTACGATCGTTATAGGGGGTCCGTGTGTCGGCATCCGAGGGTGGACTGCCCGAACACGTTGATGTGGTGGTGGTCGGCGCCGGCCTGTCCGGCGTCGGCGCCGGATACCGGCTGCAGACCGAGTGCCCCGAGCGCAGTTATCTGATCCTGGAGGCGCGTGGGGAGCTGGGCGGCACGTGGGATCTGTTCCGTTATCCCGGTATTCGTTCCGATTCCGACATGTTCACGCTCGGATATGCATTCAAGCCCTGGCGGGACGCGAAATCGATCGCCGACGGCCCGGCGATCCTGCGCTACATCCACGAAACGGCGTCGGAGTTCGGCATTGACGACCGCATCGTCTACGGCACGAAAGTGGTCGGCGCGGACTGGTCCAGCACCGAGCTGCGGTGGACGCTGACGGTGCAGCAGGGGGACCGGGCGCTGTCGATGACGTGCGACTTTGTCTACCTGTGCGCGGGCTACTACGACTACGACCAGGCCTACACGCCGTTTTTCCCACGCGAGGACGATTTCGCCGGACCGATCGTGCATCCACAGTTCTGGCCCGACGACCTCGACTACGTCGGTAAACGTGTCGTCATCATCGGCAGCGGGGCCACCGCGGTCACCCTGGTGCCGTCGATGGCGTCGGCAAGCACCCACGTAACGATGCTGCAGCGCAGCCCCACGTGGATCAGCGCGGTACCCAGCCGGGACGCCCGCGCCGACTGGCTGCGCCGGCGCCTTCCGGAAGGACTCGCACACCACGTCGTTCGGGCCAAAAATGTCGTCTTCAACATCGGTTTCTATCAGTTCTGCCAACGCCTCTCATCTCGGGCGCGGCGCCTTCTGACCGATCAGGCCACGCGCATACTCGGAGACGAGGCCATGGTTGCCGAGCACTTCACCCCGGCCTACCGGCCCTGGGATCAACGGCTGTGCGCGGCACCGGGCGCAGATTTCTTCAAGGCCATCAAGTCCGGACACGCCGACGTCGTGACCGACACCGTTGCCGAGTTCGTCACTGACGGAATCCGGCTGACCTCGGGTCGTGTCCTGCCCGCGGACATTATCGTGACCGCCACCGGTCTGAAGCTGCGGACCTTCGGCGGAATCGGCCCCACCATCGACGGCGAAGCGGTCGAGTTCGCCGACGAGTTCGTGTGGAACGGCGCCATGGTCTCCGGCATCCCGAACTTTGCCTTCTGCGTCGGCTACACCAACGCATCGGGGACGTTGCGTGCCGACCTGTCTTCGCGGCTGGTGTGTCGCGTTCTCAACCGGACTCGCGACAAACGAATTCGCGCCGTCGTTCCCCGGCCCACCGAGAGCATGGCGCCTCGACCACTGTTCGGTCTCACGTCCGGCTATGTCCAGCGTTCGGTGGCCGAATTCCCCAACCAGTCCACGAAATCGCCGTGGCGCACCCGACAGAACTATCTCCTCGATGCGCTAGCACTGCGAATCAACAACTTTGACTCCACGCTGCGCCCCGTTACGCCGGCGTCGCGCAGCGCCGACGGCCTCCAGGTCACCCAGACCGGTTTTTCCCAATAATCCCCGAGGAAGGACACTGCCCATGCCGATGATCGCCCTGACCGTCCCCACCGGGGTCCTCACCGACACCCGCGACCTGCAGAAGACCCTGGCCGCCACGCTGCTGAAGTGGGAGGGCGCCCCCGAAACCGCGTTCTTCCGCGCCCAGGCGTGGAGTCGCATCGATGAGGTCCCCGCCGGAGAGTTCGCAGCCCTCGGCGACGAACAGCCACGCTTTCGCGTCGACGTCACCGTGCCCGACGGGGCGTTGTCCCCGCGCCGCAAGGAGGGACTGGTCAAAGAGGTCACCGAACAGGTCCTCGCGGCCGCCGGTCTGTCCGCGACCGACGCGTTACGGGTGTGGGTGCTCATCCACGAGCAGACCGAGGGCACCTGGGTGCCGGTGGGGCCATCGTGCGCTTCGAGGAACTGAAGGCGGCGGCGGCCTCGGAGCGCGCGAGCACCCCCTGAGGCACCCGTCGACCGGTTGCTCTTCGATCTTGCCTTCCACCAGGACCAAAGGAGAAATGAAGCCATGAGAAGCCTGACCTTCGTCGGACCCGGAAACCTACGGTTCGATGAGGTGGATGACCCCACCATCGTCGAGCCGACCGACGCCTTGGTGCGGCCGCTGGCCGCGACCACCTGCGACCTCGACCACCACGTCATCGCGGACAAGACACCGTTCTCCCTGGCGGCGCCCTTCGCGCTCGGCCACGAATGCATCGGCACCGTCGTCGAGGTCGGCCCGCAGTGCAGCGGGGTCGCGGTCGGCGATGTCGTCGGCGTGGCCTGGCACATCGCCTGTGGAACGTGCGTGCAGTGCCGCAAGAGACACCCCGCCCGCTGCCTGCGCCACGGCGACGCCCAATACGGACTGCCCGTCAACGGCACGTGGGGTGGCACCTTCTCTGAACTGATCCGGGTGCCCTACGCCGACTACAACCTGGCGCCCCTGCCGACCAACGTCGATCCGGTGCACCTGGCCTCGATCGGCGACAATCTGGCCCTCGGCTGGGAAACGGTGGTGCCGTACGTGTCCGAGATGGTCGAACCGCAGGTGGCGGTGTTCGGCGGCACCGGGTCCATCGGACTGTACTGCGTCGACGCCGCCCTGCACTGTGCCGGCGCGCGCACGGTCTACTACGACGACGACCCGGTGCGGATGGCGGTCGCCGAGAAACTCGGCGCCGAAGTCGCCGACATCAACGGCAAACGAGAGAAGAACTTCGATCTCGCCGTGGATGCCTCGTGCGACCCCGAGAAACTCAGCAAGGCGCTGCGGTCGGTGGTCCCCGAAGGTTATGTCAACAGCGTGGGCATCTACTTTCAGGACGTGGCTTTGCCCATGTTGCAGCTCTACATGCGCGGAGTCCACTTCCACAACGGCAAGGGCCACGCGCGGGAGAGCATGACGCCCACTCTCGATGCCGTCGCCGCGGGCGTCCTGCACCCCGAACTGGTCACCAGTGGCATCTACGGATGGGACGAGATTCCCGACGTGCTCACCTCGCAGCGGGCCGGCCACAAGCCGATCTTCGTGCTCGACACCTGACAGAGGGGTCGGAGTCGCGCTGTCACCGCGTCATGCGCACCGACGGTGCTCGGACATCGACGCCGTCGACGGTCAGGCGCGCGCCGCTTTGACCCGGCGGCGGACTGCACGATGGTGCAGAGGCCGGACACGCGCCCAGGGCGGACGTCGCGGCCGATCTGCCCGACCGCGTCGCGACGTCTCGCTGAGGGCTGTCCGCCGTCGCGTGGCGGTGCGTTGTGCCAGCGCTGACCGCCCGGCCGGGCGCCCGGGTGCTGGTCGTGGGGGGGGGGCGCAGGGCGTCGGGCTCTATGCGGCGGGCCTGGCCGTGCGGCACGGCGCGGAGACCGTCGACTACCTCGACGTGGATCAGGCTCGACTGCGGATCGCCGAATCCCTGGGCGTGACCTGTCATGACATCGCGGTGACGAAACGACGGCGAGGTGCGTTGCCCCGCAGAGATTACGACGTGGCGATCGAGGCCTCATCGTCGGCCGCCGGGCTCGACGCGGCTCTGCGCAACCTGGCACCTGGCGGCGCGTGCCGGCCCGTCGGCTACTACGCGGCGCTGGGCGCCAAGGTGCCCCTGATGCACATGTACGCCAACGACGCCACGTTGAGAATCGGGGTGTCGCACGTGCGTCCGGTTCTGCCCGCGGTGCTGGATTTTTTGGCCACCACCGGGTTCCCCGCCGAGACCGTCACCACCATGACCGCGGACTGGGAGGACGCCGCGGCGGCCTACGCGACCCGCACCACCAAACTCGTCCTGCAGCGACCGCGGACCGTGTCGACAAAGAAGAGGCTTCGTGTGGTGCGGCCGCCGATCGAGACGGACCTCTACATCTGGGCCCAGACGATCTTGGTCTGCAGGTAGGTCTCGATGCCGGCCTTGCCGGATTCGTACCCCCACCCGGACTGTTTGTAGCCACCGAAGGGCATCGAATGATCGAACTGCATCTGGCAGTTGAGTCCGACCGTGCCGGCCTTGAGCCGCTTGGCCAACCGGTGTGCACGGCCGAGGTTCTCGGTCCACACCGTCGCCGCCAGCCCGTAGGTGCTGTTGTTGGCCAAGGCGATCGCCTCGTCCTCGTCGTCGAACGGCAAGATCGTGACGATCGGTCCGAAGATCTCCTCCTGGAACAGTCTGCTGCGGTCGGGGTCGACCCCGGTGACCACGGTCGGGTGCACGAAATATCCCTTGCGGTCCAGTCGGTGACCGCCGGTGACCAGCTCAGCGCCGTCGGAGCGGCCCTGGTCGAGGTAGCCCAGGACCCGGGTCAGCTGCTTCTGGCTGATCAGCGGACCGATGACGGTGCCCTCTTCGTGCGGCCCGCCCAACTGCATGGTGTTGGCCATGTTGGCCATGCCCTCCACCACCTGCTCGTAGACGCCGCGCTGGGCGAAGATCCGCGAGCCACATACACATGCCTGTCCGGAGTGGATGAAGGTGCCGAACGAGGCCATCGGGATCGCCATGTTCAGGTCGGCGTCGTCGAAGATCACCACCGGTGATTTGCCGCCGAGCTCCAGGGTGACCTTGTTGAGGTTGCTGCCGGCCGAGGACCGCACGATCTCGCGACCGACCTCGGTGGAGCCGGTGAACGCGACCTTGTCGACGTCGGGGTGCGCGGTGATCGCCGCACCGGCGGTGTGGCCCAAGCCGTTCACCAGGTTGACCACGCCCTCGGGCACGCCGGCCTCGGTCAGAATCCGGTCGAGCACCAGGGCCGACAGCGGGGTCTCCTCGGCGGGTTTGACCACACTGCTGCACCCCGCCGCCAGCGATGGGGCGAGCTTGGCGCAGAAGTTGAACACCGGCCCGTTCCACGGGAAGATCAGCCCCACCACGTCGTAGGGCTCGCGCAGGGTGTAGACGTGCTGGTGCGATTCGACGCCGGTGAGCCCACCGGCGTTGATGTCGCGCGCGATTCCGTCGATCTTGGTGCACCACCCGGCGTAGTAGCGGAACCACTCCGAGCCGACCTTGGTGATGATGTCGGCCTGCCCCGGCGGGATCCCCCCGTTGAGGGATTCCAGCTCGGAGAGGATCGCGGCGTTCTCATCGATGAGGTCGGCGATCCGCCACAGCACTTTGGCGCGGTCGTAGTCGGGCAGGCCGGACCACACCCCGGATTCCGCGGTCGCCTTCGCGTTGGCGACCGCCTCGTCGATGGCTTCCGGGCCGCAGTCGGTGAACTCGGTGATCTGCTCCTCGGTTGACGGGTCGATGACCGGTACGACCGTACCGGTGCCGGGCCGGTTGCGGATCTCGTCCAGGACCGCCTGCACTGACATTGAAATGCGCCTCTCGTCTATGAAAATGACATTCTGGTAGCAGATTATGCCCCGGGGCACCGGTTGTCTAGGGCCGAAGTGGCCGCGATGGAGCCGTTCGGGCGGGGGCCGTTCGACGCTCAAGTCAATCACTTGACTTAATTGTGCTCAGCGGGTTGACTCCCAGCTGTGCAGCACGATCGCGACTCCCGAACAGGTCCGCTGCACGGCTACACGGTGGTCGACTTCTCCGGCGGGATCGCCGGGGCCTACTGCACCAAGCTGCTCGTCGACGGCGGTGCCCGGGTCATCACGGTGGAACCGCCGCACGGAGATCCACTGCGTCGTTGGTCGGCGTCGGGGGCTGCGATCCCCGCCGGCGGCGACGGGGCGCTCTTCGGTTTCCTGGCCGCCGGAAAGCACAGTGTGGTGGTCGATCCGAGCAGTGACGCCGACATCGCGTTCGTCGACAGGTTGCTGACGTCGGCCGACGCCGTGGTGTGGTCGCACGATGGGGCGCTGGCCGGCCAGCCGGCGTGGGCGCCGTCGCGGCTGCATCATCGCCACCGGCATCTCACGGTGGTCGCGATCACCCCGTTCGGTCTCGAGGGTCCGTGGCGGGATCGTCCGGCCACCGAATTCACGCTGCAGGCCTGGTCGGGCGGGATCGTCGGGCTCGGCCGGGGCGCACCCGACCGGGCACCGGTGTTCGTCGGCGGGCAGGTCGGGGAGTACCTCGCCGGTGGGTACGCCGGTGCGCTGATGCTGGCCTCACGGCGCCGCCAAGTGGCCGGGGGCGGCGGGCAGCTCCTGGATCTGTCGATGTTGGAAACCCAGATCCTCGGTCTCACCTATTACCCGGTCACCTACTTCGAGATGCTCGGCCGGCCGTGGCGGGATGCACGCAAGGTCACCGTGCCCGGGATCGCCCAGGCCAAAGACGGGCTGGTGGATCTGGGCTGCGGCACCGCTCAGCAGTGGTTCGACCTGTGTGCGATGACCGGGCATCCGGAGTGGATCGACGAAGACTCGCCGTTGTCGATCACCGAGCAGGCCACCGCGAAGGCCGACGAGTTGTACGCCTGGGTACGCGACCACACCGTCGCCGAGATCCGCGACCTGGCCACCGCATTCCGCATCCCCAACGCACCGGTGGCCAACGGCGCCACCATCACCGAACTCGACCACTTCCGGCAGCGCCACGCCTTCGTCGCCAATCCCCGCGATGGCTTCAGCCAGCCCGACCGGCCCTACCGGATGCAGCCACCGCTGCTGGTGCCACCGCGACCGGCGCCCCGCCTGGGTGAGCACACCAGTCACTACCGACGGCGCACGGCTCGCCCCGCGGCCGCCGGTGACAGCGATCGGCAGAGCCCCGACCCGGGATTGCCGCTGCAGGGTATCCGCGTGCTGGACATGACCACCTTCTGGGCCGGGCCGTCGTGCACACACCTGCTGGGCATGCTCGGTGCCGAGGTCATCCACGTCGAGTCCACCCGCCGACCCGACGGCACCCGGCTCATCGCCGGTGTTCCGGTCAGCGAAAGTCACTGGTGGGAGCGCTCCCCGATCTTCTCGGCGCTGAACACCAACAAGAAGAGTCTGACCCTGGATCTGCAGCAGCCCGCCGGTCAGCAGGTCCTGCGGCGGCTGATCGCCACCTGTGACGTCGTCGTGGAGAACTTCACCCCCCGGGTCTTTGAGCAGATCGGCGTGGAGTTCGCCGAGGTCCAGCAGCTGCGGCCGGAGGCGATTCTGGTGCGGATGCCCGGGTTCGGTCTGGACGGACCCTGGCGCGACATCCCGGCATTCGCCTACGTCATCGAGGCCGCGTCCGGGATCAGCTGGCTGACCGGCTACTCCGACCGCTGCCCCGACGAACCCTATTCGATCGGCGATCCGATCGCCGGCATCCACGCGGCCAACGCGGTGTTGTTGGCCCTGGAGCACCGTCGGCGCACCGGGCAGGGCGTCCTGGTGGAGGCCGCGATGGTCGATGCGGCGATCAACATCACCGCCGAGCAGGTCATCGAATACTCCGCCTACGGCGCGCTGTTGGGCCGTGACGGTAATCGGGGCCCCGCTGGCGCACCGCAGAACCTTTACCGCACAGCCGGTGTCGACGAATTCGGCCGTGAGGACTGTTGGGTGGCGATCGCGGTGGCCACCGACGCGCAGTGGGAAGGGCTATGTCGGGCGCTGGCAACACCGGATTGGGCCTCCGATGACCGGCTGTCGACGGCCGCCGGCCGGCGGGCGCATCACGACCGCATCGACGAACACCTCGCCGCGTGGTGCCTGCAGCGCAGCGGGGACGAGGTCGTGGCCGCGCTGTGGGCTGCCGGTGTTCCGGTGGCGAAGGTGATGCAGCCGCACCGACAGGCCGAACTCGCCCAAGTGGCCCACCGCGGATTCTTCGAACGGGTGGACCATCCGGTCGCCGGGGCGGCGCTGCACAGCACGATGCCGGTGAAGCTCACCGAACGGGTGCACCGGCGGTCGGCGCCGTTGCTGGGCGAACACAACCACGAACTGCTCGAGCAGGTGGGATTGAGCGCCGCGGAGATCGCGACGCTCGAACGCGACAAGGTGATCGGCGATCGCCCGGCCCTCGGCTGAGACGGGCCGTGCTCAGCGTCGCGGCGGGCCCATCCGCGTGTGCGCGCCGGTGGTGATCGCGAACAGTTCCACCCACTGCGTCGCCGACAGATCGCGCGGCAGCGCGGTACCCCGGAACCGCTGGCGGGCGAGCCACCGCCGCAGCTCGTCTCTGTGTCCGGGCCCGAGCACTCGCGGCAGAATCTCCTGCAGGCCACGGCCCTTCGAGGTGAATACGGCGTGCACGAAACTCGCATACGGTTTTCGTTGTGTGCGGGCGACCAGTGATCTGCCCCTCCGTCGGGTGACGAGCAGGCCCGCGTCGACCCCGGGGCGCGGAGTGAACGCCGCGGACGGAACACGACCGGCCAAGGTGAACTCGAACCACGGCCACCACTGCGCGGTCATCATCGTGGCGCCCCCGACGGCGGCGCGACGGCGGGCGACCTCCCACTGGGTCATCAAAATCGCCTCGGTCCACCAGGGGGCGTGCAGGATGTGTCGCAGCATGGCGGTGGTCTGGTCGAACGGCAGGTTGCCGACGATGACGTGTGGCTTGCTGGGAAGCCGGTAGCGCAGGAAATCACCGTGCACGATCTGCGTCGTCGGTTCACAGCGATCACGTAGGGATCGCGTGCGTGCACCGTCGATCTCGACGGCGGTGATCGGCCGGCCCAACCGCTGCAGGGGCAGGGTCAGCGCCCCGTCGCCGGGGCCGATTTCCAGGATCGACCCCGCAGTACGGCTGACGAGGGCGACGATCGTGTCGACGGTCGCGGGGTCGGTGAGGAAGTTCTGGCCGAACTCGTGTCGACCGAAGCCATAAGCAGGCATGCGAACACACTCCGGGCATCGGGAGGGCGGCCCGGGCGGCAGAGAAAACGCCGCCCGGCAACGGACGTGCCGAGGGCGGCGAAGCGGTCCGAACGGTCGGAGCTGCGCCGCTAGAAGCGGCGGTCCCGGACGACCGCGATGCTCGTGTTCACCATGGACCCGACCCTACCGGACGGGCGATGTGGCTGCCGATCTAGCTCAGTCGGGCGGGGCGAAACCGTGCGCGCAGAAGTCCCAGATCTCCTCGGCGCTGAGCGGATAGGCCTCGGGGTCGGTGGAGACCGGGCTGGACTGCGCATTGAACATGACCGTCTGCATGGTCATGGCCGCCATCCGCCGCGGATTGGCGTCCGCGCGCAGCTCACCGGCCGCGGCGGCGTCTTCCATCAACTCGGCGAGCAGTGTCAGCAGCGGCGTGTGCGCCACCTTGACCTCGGCGGGATGCGACAACAGCAGCGTCGGGGCGAAGTCGGTGAACAGCGGGCGCCGCGCGGTCGGGTCCGGACGCGAGGATTCGAACAGCAGCATCACCGCGACCTTGAGCCGTTCCACCGGATCGTCGTGGCTTTCGGTGGCGGCCCGGATCTGGTCGGCCGAGCGGCTCAGCGCGTCTTCGAACAGCGCGAGCAGCAACTCGTGCTTACCGTCGAACTGCAGGTAGAAGCTGCGTAGCGACTGGCGCGAGCGGTCAACGACCTCCTGGACGGTAAAGTCGGTGCTGCCTTTTTCGATGATGATGGCCTGAGCCGCGTCGAGAAAGCGCTGGACGCGCTGTGCGGCCCGAAGTTTCGCGGTCTTGATGGACCGTTCGACGGCACGCTGCTTCCAGGCCGGCTGCTCGCTGGTGGTGCTCACGAGCGGCTCGACTGCGTGCGACGCGAAGAGAACATCATTTTATTCTACCGGAGAACATACTGGCGCTAAAAGGGTATTCAGACTCTGTAATCTAGATTAGTATTATTCGCAATCAAGAACGTTGTTCTCGTCCTTGGTCGCCCCGCTGTGCCGCCGAGGTCCGCCGAGAAGCCTGAAGGAGTGACGTGCAGCTCACCTTCGATGCCGATGTCGAGGCCTTCCGGGCCGAGTTCGCCGCGTTCCTCGACGAGCATCTGCCCGGCGACGCCGAAGCGCTGCAGCGGCCGGGATCGTGTTCGGACGTGCCGCCGTGGGCTCGGCGCTGGCAGCGGCTGTTGTTCGACAACGGGTGGTTACTGCCGGGCAACCCCCCCGAGTTCGGCGGACGCAACGCCACCATCGTGCAGCAGTACGTGCACTCCGAGGAGTTGTCCCGGCGCCGCATCTACCTGAGCTACAACCCGCAGGGCGTGGGCATCATCGCCGCGTCGCTGTTGTCGTTCGGCACCGAGGAACAGAAGCGCCGGTGGGCGGTGCCGATCCTGCGCGCCGAGATCACCGCATCGCTGGGCATGAGTGAACCCGGGGCGGGGTCCGATCTGGCCGCCCTGCAGACCCGTGCGGTGCTTCAGGGCGACGAGTTCGTGGTCAACGGGCAGAAGGTGTGGACCTCCGGAGCCCACGACGCCGATGTGATCCTGACCTTCGTGCGCACCGACCCCGACGCGCCCAAGCACAAGGGGATCAGTGTGCTGATGATCCCCACCGACACCGAGGGGGTGGCACGCCGGCCGTTCGCCTCGGCGTGCGACCACAACGACATCGACTTCAACGAGGTGTTCTTCAACGACGTCCGGGTGCCGGTCGAGAATCTGGTGGGCCCGCTCAACGGCGGATGGAAGGTGGCCAACGGCTCACTCGGCCATGAACGCACCCTGCTGTGGATGAGCTTCGCCGACCGACTGCGCGACCTGATCCACGACACCCATCCGGTCGGGCCTTTGCAGCGAGACCGGTACGCGACTCTGCTGATGGACAATCAGGCGCTGCGACTGCTCGGCTCGGTGGCGTTGGCCCAGGCCGCGCGCGGCGAGCAGGATGTGGCGTCGCTGTCGGTGCTCAAGCTGCTCGGATCCGAGGCGGTGCAGGACGCCGCCGAACACGCCGTGGACAACGCCGGTGGCGCGGCGCTGGCGCACCCCGCCACGTCGGGAACCTATCTGCCGCTCAACGAGGACCACGCCGTGACCGGCTGGTTCGACCGCTATCTGCGCAGCTTCTCCGGAACCATCGCCGGGGGCACCTCGGAGATCCAGCGCAACATCATCGCTCAGCGGGTGCTCGGCCTCCCGCGCGGTTGAGGCCCTACAGGTCCACCAGGCGCGGGGCGGCGCCGGCGGCGCGCGCCGCAGCGCCGGCTTCCCGAGTCAATTCCCTGGTACTGCCGAGCATTCCGTCGAGGAGCAACACCCGCTCGACATGGACGTGCAGATCGTGCTCGGCGGTGAATCCGACCCCGCCGAGCACCTGTTGGCAGTGCCGCGCGGTGACCAGGGCCGCATCTCCGGCGGCCGCCTTGCCCAACAGCGAGCACAGCTCATCGGGGCGCTCACCGGCGGTCGCCAGCGCCGCCTCCGCCCCCTCGATCGCGACCAGGGTCTCGGCGAGCCGATGCCGGACGGCCTGAAACGCGGCGATGGGTTTACCGAACTGGGTGCGGTCCAGGGCATGTCGGCGGGCCAGTGCCAGCATGGCCCGGCTGGTGCCGGTCAGCCACCAGCCCAGGGCCCGGCGTCCGGCCGCCAGCGGCACCGGCTGCCCGGAGCCGACGCGCTGAACCGGGATGTCGCCCCCGATGGCCGTGCTCGGCGCCGCGGTGCGCTGCCAGATCACCCACGACCCGCCCGCGAACGGCAGCGGCACCGCCGGCGCCGCGTCGAGATCGGCGCGGCCCGCCTCGTGCGCCACGACGTCGTTGAGCACCGAGGCATGCGACCCGGTCTCGCCGAGCGATTGGAACACCACACGGGTCGCCGTCTCGGGCATCTCGATGAGCATGTCGCGCCACCCCAGTTCACCAAGCGCCGCGTCGAGGTCGGCGCCGACGGCTGCGGTCATGGCGGTACGCAGTGTGCGTTCGAGCAAACGCAGGGAGTCGGCGTCCATGGTGGGCTCCACGCTCATTCCTTCCCCAGGTCCAAAAGCCGGCGCGCGATGATGTTGCGTTGGATCTCCGAGGTCCCGCCGTAGATGCTCGCCGCCCGCGAGTAGAGAAACTCGCTGCGCCAGCGCGAGTCATCGAGTTCTATGCCGCCGGGCAACAGATCGCGCACGGTGTCGAAGAGTTTCTGCTCGGCGGTGGCCAACAACACCTTGTCGATGGAGGTGTCCGGACCCAGTCGGGTGCCGCCGGCCAGGCGATGCTGGGTGGCGCGTGAGCGGCAGCGCAGCGTATGCAGCGCCAGGTACGCCGCCCCGAGCTCGGCGTCGTCGATCTCGGTGGCCTCGGCGATGAGGCTGTCGAAACGGGCGTACAGGTAGGCGATCCGCTGCCAAAAGCAGGTGGAGCGCTCGAACGGCAGCAGGTCCATCGCCAGCCGCCAGCCGTCGCCCGGCGCGCCCAGCATCCGCTCGGCCGGGATCGCCACGTCATCGAAGTAGACCTCACAGAACTCATCGACCCCGTGCATCGCCTGCAGCGGCCGTACGGTGATGCCGGGGGAGTCCATGTCGACGAAGAAGGCGGTGATGCCGTCGTGGCCCGGGGAGGTGCGGGTCAGCAGAACGCACCGGGTGGCGTACTGGGCGAAACTGGTCCACACCTTCTGCCCGTTGACGATCCAGTGATCACCGGCGCTCTCCGCTCGGGTGGACAGCGACGCCAGGTCGCTGCCGGAGCCCGGCTCGGAGAATCCCTGGCACCACTGCTCGCGGCCGGACAGCAAACGCGGCACCATCTCGGCGGCGAGCTGCGGCGGGGCGTAGTCGATCAGGGTGGGCGCCAACACCTCGAGCATCGAATAGGGTCCGGGTGCGGCGAGCCCGCGGCCGACGACCTCTTCCCCGACCACCGCCCGCAGCATCGCCGGTCCGTCCAGCCCGCCGGCCTCGACCGGCCAGCCGTAGCGCATCCAGTCCGCGGCGTAGAGCGCGGCGGAGACCCGGCGGAACTGCTCGACGTGGGAATCCAGGGAATCGTCGGGTCCCGGACTCAGGTCGTTCTCGTCGAGCCAGGCACGCAGATCGGCCTGGAATTCTGCGACGTTCACCGCGCCGACGGACGGTCCACCGCGTGGGGGCGCCCGGAGTCGTGCGTACCGCTGCGACGGATGAACGTCATCGCCCTGGTGCGCAGCCGCCAGCCCGTCTCGGTCCGAACGTAGGTGTCGGTGTAGTAGCCGATCCGCATGTCGTGGCTGGCGTGGTCGATGAAACACAGCGGCTGGGTTCCGGTCGCGGTGTCGCCGTCCAATTCGATCACCGGGGTGCCGGTCAGGAACAACCCCTTGGGTGCGGCGTCGACGAGCGCCGGAAAACGGTCCAGGGTATAGGTTTCGCCGAACGCGCTGTAGGTGCCGTCGGGGGTGAACACCGCGACCAGGCCATCGATGTCGCCCTGGGTGATCGTGACCGCGTAGCGGGCCAACGTCTGCTGGATCTCGATGAGGTCGTCAGTTCTTGTTGACATGCACTCGACCGCCTTTCATGACGAACTGAACGTCGCGGGTCACGGAGATATCCGCCAACGGGTCGCCGGGCACCGCGATGATGTCGGCCAGCAGCCCCTCGGCCAGTCGACCCCGGTCGGTGACGTTGATCAGGTCGGCCGCGGTCACCGTGGCCGCCTTGAGCACCGCGGCCGGTGGCAGACCCCAGTCGACCAACGTGACCAGTTCGTCGGCGTTACGACCGTGCGGAATGGCCGGCGCATCGGTGCCGACGGCGATCTTGACACCGGCCTCGTAGGCCGCCTGCACCGACGTGCGGGCCTTGGGGAACATCTCGGCGGCCTTGGCCTGCAGTTCGGCCGGTGCCTTGGAGACATCCATCGCCTCGGCCAGACGGCGAGTAGTGACCAGAAAACGGTCGTTGTCCACGAGCATCGCGATCGCCTCGTCGTCCATGAGGAACCCGTGTTCGATGCAGTCGATTCCGCACGCCACGGCATGTTTGACCGCCTCGGCGCCGTGGGTGTGCGCCGCGACGCGCAACCCTCGCCGGTGCGCCTCGTCGACGATGACACGCAGTTCTTCATCGGAGTAATGCTGTGCGCCCGCTTCACCGGTCAGCGACATGACCCCGCCGGAGCAGCACACCTTGATCAGCTGGGCGCCGTACTTGATCTGATAACGCACCGCCTTGCGAATCTCATCGACGCCGTTGGCGATGCCTTCCTCGACCGTCAGCTCCAGCACGCCCGGCATGAACGCGGCGAACATGGTCGGGTCCAGGTGCCCGCCGGTCGGGGTGATCGCGTGACCGGCCGGCACGATCCGCGGCCCCTCGATCCAGCCGGCGTCGATGGCCTTGCCCAGCGCCACGTCCAGCAGATATCCGCCGGTCTTGACGAACAACCCGAGATTGCGCACCGTGGTGAACCCGGCGCGCAGCGTGCGGCGGGCATTGCCGACCGCGCGCAGCATCCGGGTCGGCGGGTCGTCTTGGACCTGCGAGAGGCCGGGGTTCTCGCCCCGGCCCCCCATCAGCAGGTTGACCTCCATGTCCATGAGCCCGGGCAGCACGATGAGTTCGCCGAGATCGAGGACCTCGTCGTCGGGACCGGCGGTGCCGATCCCGACGATTCGGTCCTCGTCGACCCGGATGAGCCCGGGTCGCCTGATCTCGCCGGCGTCGACGTCGAGCAGCCCGGCCGCTTTGAGTGTCACCGTCATCGCGAACCGCCCGGTTGAGGTGCCCCGAGCACCCTCAGATCACCGGGTCCTGCACCCGATGCAGCTCGGCCGCACCGGTGTCGGGCACCCGCGGCTGCTTCCAGGCCTCGACCGGGAAGGACACGTTGATCAGCGACTGCAACACGTGGACCAGTGAGCGCGCATCGTCGGGCAGATCGTCGAGGGGGAACTGATCGAGGTAGGTCAGCGCCTCCTCGATGCGGGGGAACGCGGCGTCATAGAACGCCTGCAGTTCCGGCATCGTTGAGGCCAGCCGCTTGTCGTAGCGTTCGGCCTCGGTGGCCAGATCCCACTCGGCGTAGGGCTCCAGGTCGGCGAATTCAGCGGGCAGCGGCACTGTGCTTCTCCTTGTATTCGTTGACGTAACTGCGGGCGGTCTTGTGCAGGTGGCGCAGCAGGATCTCCTGGTCGCACAGCAGGAATTTGTCGACCACGCCGGTGCTGATCATCGTCTGGGTCGCTTCCAGGGTGTTGGCGTCTTGCAGCCCGTACTCCTTGAAGGTCACCGCGGCCATCTCCTGGGCGAGGTACTCGCGCGCGGTCTTCGGCGGCACGAAATACAAGGTCCCCTCGAAGATGTGCCGGTCGGCCGCGGTCGGCCAGTAGTGGTAGGTCAAATACCAGCCGGTGGTCCAGATCGCGATCATGAAGTTCGGGAAGAACACCCAGGAGTCGATGCCCCATCGCGGGTCATTCGTCGG
This sequence comes from Mycolicibacillus parakoreensis, assembly GCF_022370835.2. Next base: position 2,326,302 of record NZ_CP092365.1, on the reverse strand, counting down.
GTTGACCCCCGGCGGCAGCGGGTCGAGACCGTCGATGTCGGGTCGATCCCAGGGGCCGAACAGGCCGCTGCGCAGGGCGCGCTCCATGGGCTTGACCATGTTCAGATCCTTCGGCGGTGACATGCCGCCCCACGAGGAGAGCATCGAGTGCGGGCCCTGCAGCTCGTAGTGCAGGCCCTCATAGCCGACCTTGAAGAGTTTCTCGCCCTCCTCCTTGGTGGCCTGCGTCTTGTGCAGCACCGCCGCGTGGTAGAACTCGGCGAACGCGTCGATGAACAGCTTCCAGTTGCTGCCGATCTCGCCCTTGAAGTGGTACACCTCGGTCATCTCGTGAAACGGGTATTCCTCGATGCCCTTGGCGAACGGGCCGAGGTAGTCCACCAGCGGCGCGGCCTTGGTGTCGAGGTTGACGAAGATGAAGCCCGCCCACACCTCGCAGCGCACCTCGACCAGGCCGTACTGGTTCTTGTCGACGTCGAAGAACTCGTCCTCCTGCTGGATGAAGGTGAGTTTGCCGTCCAGGGCGTATTGCCACCCGTGGTACTTGCACTGGAACTGCCGGCAGATCCCCGACGTCTCCTCGTGGGGGTAGTCGTTCCAGACCAACTTGTTGCCCCGGTGTCGGCAGATGTTGTGGAACGCCCGGATCACGCCGTCCTCACCCTTGACGACGATCACCGAGGTGCCTTTGCCCGCCGACGGCAGCTCCCGGGTGAAGTAGTTGCCGGTGCGCGGCAGCCGTTCGACTCGGCCCACGTTGAGCCAGGTGCGGCGGAAGATCGCCTGCTGCTCGTCGGCGAAATGTTGCGGGTCGTAGGAGTCCTTGTATTCGACCGGATCGGTCCCGAGTTCGGGATAACTCTCGGTCCAGCTGCCAGCAGCTGGCTTGGGGAAATACGCCACGGTAACTACCTCTCCTGTTCGGTTTGCTGTTCGTCTTCGATGCCGAAAGTGTTGAAAGCCATGGCCAGCGTGCCGTAGCAGCCGACCGTGAACACCAGATCCATCCGCTGGCGCTCATCGAGGTGCTCCGCGAGCGCCGACCAGGTGGGATCGGAGATCCGGGACTGCTCTTCGAGTTCGTCGACCGCGGCGAGCACCGTACGGTCCAGGGCACCGGCCGCGGTCCCGTGCTGCAGATCCTCGATGTCGGTCTCGGTCAGCCCGACCTCCAGGCCCATGATCACGTGGTGGGTCCACTCGTATGTGCAGCCCCGTCGGTGGGCCACGCGCAGGATCACCAGTTCGCGCAGCCGTTCGGGCAGCGTCGAACGGAACAGCAGATGGATGTTGAATCCGAGGAAAGCCTTGGTCAGCTTGGGGTGGCGCACCAGCGTGCCCAGTGCGACACCGGCACCGGCGGGGTTGCGGCGTGCAGCGGGCAGCATGCCGATCAGTGCTCGGTCCACGTCGTCGTCCCACTGCTCCGGTGGCAACGGACCCAGGCGCATGATGCTCTCCTCGCGTAATGAGAATTCGATTCTCAAAAGTGAGCGATAGATTTTCATGTTTTCGTCCGCCGGTCAACCTCCGGCGGGAGATTTCTGGCAACCGGGCCCGCGCGGTCGCCGGTACGGGCCCCGGGCGCCGGTCCTGTGATGCGGCGGGCCCCGGCGTGATGATCGCCTGTTGATTCTCCTGGATGGAGAAGCTAATTTCCGTTAGGGTCGTGCTGGTGGCCGCTCACGGCCACCGGGTCCCCAGCGGAAGGGAATGCGCAGTGAACAAGGACGACATGATCTTGATCAGCGTCGACGACCACACCGTGGAACCGCCGGACATGTTCAAAAATCATCTGCCCAAGAAATACCTCGATGATGCTCCGCGCCTGGTGCACAACGCCGACGGTTCGGACACCTGGCAGTTCCGCGACACCGTGATCCCCAACGTGGCACTCAACGCCGTGGCCGGCCGGCCGAAGGAGGAATACGGGCTCGAACCGCAGGGCCTCGACGAGATCCGGCCGGGCTGCTACAACGTCGACGAGCGGGTCAAGGACATGAACGCCGGCGGGATCTTGAGTTCGATCTGTTTTCCGTCCTTTCCCGGCTTCGCCGGACGGTTGTTCGCCACCGACGATCAGGACTTCTCGGTGGCGCTGATCCGGGCCTACAACGACTGGCACATCGACGAGTGGTGCGGTGCGCACCCGGGACGGTTCATCCCGATGGCGCTGCCGGTGATCTGGGATGCCGAGGCCTGTGCCGACGAGGTGCGCCGCGTCGCCGAGAAGGGGGTGCATGCGCTGACGTTCAGTGAGAACCCCGCGGCCATGGGATACCCCAGTTTCCACGACCCGTATTGGAACCCGTTGTGGAAGGCGTTGTGCGACACCGACACGGTGATGAACGTGCACATCGGCTCCTCGGGCAAGCTGGCGATCACCGCGCCCGACGCGCCGATGGACGTGATGATCACCCTGCAGCCGATGAACATCGTCCAGGCGGCCGCGGATCTGCTGTGGTCCAAGCCGGTCAAGGATTTCCCGGACCTCAAGATCGCGCTCTCCGAGGGCGGCACCGGCTGGATCCCCTACTTTCTGGAACGGGTGGACCGCACCTACGAGATGCATGCGACCTGGACCGGGCAGGACTTCGGCGGCAAGGTCCCCTCGGAGGTCTTCCGGGAGCATTTCTTGACCTGCTTCATCTCCGACCCGGTCGGTGTTCGACTGCGCCACCTGATCGGGATCGACAACATCGCGTGGGAAGCCGACTACCCCCACAGCGACTCGATGTGGCCCGACGCCCCCGAAGAGCTGTGGGAGGTGCTCACGGCCAACCAGGTGTCGGACAGCGACATCAACAAGATGACCCACGAGAATGCGATGCGCTGGTACTCCTTCGACCCGTTCCGCCACATCCCCCGGCAGGAGGCCACGGTCGGCGCGTTGCGTAAGGCCGCCGAGGGCCACGACGTCTCCACTCGGGCTCTGAGCCAGCACACCCACGGGCAGCGGCAGGGCAACGCGCTGATGGACGCCGCCCAGGTCAACAGCTGAGTGCACCAGGCCGCGAGCAGCAGGATTGACGTGCGCCGTCACAACGGCCGGGGATGTGGAGGAAAACGGTGTCCGGGATGAACTTTGAGCTCACCGAGGATCAGCAGCTGATCCGTTCGTCGGTCGCTGAGCTGGCTGCCAAGTTCGACGACCACTATTGGATGCAGAAGGATCAGGCGCACGAATTCCCGCAGGAGTTCTACGACGCGATCGCCGCCGGCGGGTGGCTGGGCATGACCATCCCGGAGCAGTACGGTGGTCACGGGTTCGGGATCACCGAGGCCACCCTGCTGGCCGAGGAGGTCGCCCGCTCCGGTGGTGGCATGAACGCCGCCAGCGCGATCCACCTGTCGATCTTCGGTATGCACCCGGTCGTCGTGCACGGCTCCGAGGAACTCAAAGCCCGCACCCTGCCCCGCGTCGCGACCGGCGAACTGCACGTGTGCTTCGGGGTCACCGAGCCGGGCGCCGGCCTGGACACCTCCCGGATCACGACGTTCGCCAAACGCGACGGGGACCGCTACATCGTCAACGGCCGCAAGGTGTGGATCTCCAAGGCCCTGGAGTCCGAGAAGATCCTGCTGCTGACCCGCACTCAGCACTACAACGACGTCGCCAAGAAGACCGACGGCATGACCCTGTTCTTGACCGATCTGGACCGCGACCGGGTCGACATCCGGCCGATTCCGAAGATGGGCCGCAATGCGGTCTCCTCCAACGAGGTGTTCATCGACAACCTCGAGATCCCGGTCGCCGACCGGGTCGGCGAGGAGGGCAAGGGTTTCAGCTACATCCTCGACGGGCTGAACCCGGAGCGGATGCTGATCGCCGCCGAGGCGCTCGGCATCGGCCGCGTGGCTCTGGAGCGGGCCGTCAAATACGCCAACGAACGCGAGGTCTTCGACCGTCCGATCGGGATGAACCAGGGCGTCCAATTCCCGCTGGCCGACTCGCTGGCCCGACTCGACGGCGCGGAACTCATGCTGCGCAAAGCCACCTGGCTCTACGACAACGGCAAACCCTGCGGGCGCGAAGCCAACACCGCGAAATATCTGTGCGCCGACGCCGGTTTCGCCGCCGCCGACCGGGCGCTGCAGACCCACGGCGGAATGGGCTATTCCGAGGAGTACAACGTCTCGCGGTTCTTCCGCGAGTCGCGGCTGATGAAGATCGCGCCGGTCAGCCAGGAGATGATCCTGAACTTCCTGGGCTCGCATGTGCTCGGCCTGCCGAGGAGCTACTGATGGCCCCTGCGCACCGCGCGGGTGCCGCAGGTCAACCGCGGCGAGACGACGTGACCGCGACCGCGCCGTTGAGCGGGGTCACGGTCGTGGCCTTGGAGCAGGCGGTCTCGGCGCCGATGTGCACCCGAGTGCTGGCCGATTTCGGTGCGCGGGTGATCAAAGTCGAAAACCCCCGCGGCGGGGACTTCGCCCGCGACTACGACGACGTCGTCAATGGTCCGGGTGGGCTGGCGGCGCACTTCGTCTGGGCCAACCGCGGCAAGCAGTCGGTGACCCTCGATCTGAAGACGCCGGCGGGAATGCAGGTGTTGCACCGCCTGCTCGACGGTGCCGACGCGTTGGTGTCCAACCTGGCGCCGGGGTCGACGGCACGGCTGGGGATCGCCCCCGACGACATCGCTGAGCGCCACCCGCACGTCATCCCGGTCGAGATCGACGGTTACGGCCCCGGCGGGCCGATCTCGCACAAACGCGCCTATGACCTGCTGGTGCAGGCCGAGTCCGGGTGTTGTGCGGTCACCGGGTACCCGGACATGCCCGCCAAGCCGGGACCGCCGGTCGCCGATATCACCACCGGCCTGTACGCCGCACTCTCGATCGTCGCGCTGCTGCATGGGCGCGCCCGGCATCGCGCGGGCACCGCCCCGGCGGTGGCGGTGAGCCTGTTCGACACCATGACCGACATCATGGGCTATCAACTGACCTACACGCAGCACTCCGGGGTCGACCAGCAGCCGCTGGGCATGAGCTCGCCGGCGGTGGCGCCCTACGGGGCGTTCACCACCGCCGACGGACAGACCGTGGTGCTCGGCACCACCAACGACCGTGAGTGGGACCGGCTGGCCCGCGAGGTCATCGGTCGCCCCGATCTGGCCGACGATCCCCGGTTCGCCTCCAACGCCGCACGGTGCTCTGCGCGTGAAGAGCTCAACGGAGCGATCCAAACATGGTGTGCAGCGAACGATCTCGCCGAGATACAGCGCACCGCCGATGCGGCCGGAATCGGCAATGCCCGTTACAACACGCCGGGCGAGGTCGTCGCCCACCCGCAACTGGTCACACGCGACCGATGGCGGCCGGTGGACACGCCCGCGGGCGCTATCACCGCGCTGCTACCCCCACCGGTGATCGCGGGTTTCGAGCAGCCGATGGGGGCGGTCCCCGGGCTGGGTGAGCACACCGATTCGGTGCTGGGCGGACTCGGGCTGGACGCCGGGCAGATCGCCGCGCTGCGTGCGCAGGGTGCCGTCGGGCCGGCATACCGATGAGCGCCGCACCGCTGCTGTGCTCCGACCGCGACGGGGTGCGCACGCTCACCCTCAATCGGCCGGAACGTCGCAACGCGCTGAACCCGCGACTCTGGATCGCTCTGCGCGACGCCTTGCGTGCCGTCACCGATGACGACGGCGTGCGCGCCCTGGTCCTGACCGGCAGCGGTGGGGCGTTTTGTTCCGGTGCCGACATCTCGGTGCCCGAGGACGTGCACCCCAACCGGAAGTTGCGCCGGCTCACCGATGTCGCTCTGGCCCTGTATGAGCTGCCCATTCCGACGGTCGCGAAGGTGACCGGGGTGGCGGTCGGCGCGGGCTGGAATCTCGCGCTGGGCTGCGATCTGGTGGTGGCGACCCCGCAAGCGCGGTTCTGTCAGATCTTCGCCCGCCGCGGCCTGTCGGTAGACCTCGGCGGATCCTGGCTGTTGCCCCGGCTGGTGGGGCTGCAGCAAGCCAAGCGTCTGGCCCTGCTGGCCGAGGACATCGATGCGGCCGAGGCCCATGCGCTGGGTCTAATCACCTGGGTGCAACCGCAGGACCGGATCGACGCCTTCGTCGAGGACCTGGGGCGTCGCCTGGCGGCGGGCCCACCGGTCGCGTTGGCCCACAGCAAGGGGTTGCTGAATGCGGGGGCGCAGTGCACGTTCCCGGAGGCGCTGGCCAACGAGGCGCGCGCCCAGCCGGGTAATTTCGCCGGAACGGATGTCGGTGAGGCCTACGCGGCCTTCGCCGAGAAACGGGACCCGACGTTCACCGGCCGGTGGGCGATCAGATCGGAGCAGAAGAATGCGTGATGCGGTGATCATCGAGGCGGTGCGCACACCGGTCGGCAAACGCGGTGGGGGATTGGCGCAGATGCACGCCGCCGACCTGTCCGCGGTGGTGCTCGGTGCGCTGATCGAGCGCACCGGAGTCGATCCCGCCGTGATCGACGACGTGATCTGGGGCTGTGTCTCGCAGGTCGGCGACCAGTCCAGCAACATCGGGCGCTTCGCGGTGCTGGCAGCCGGCTGGCCGGAGACGATCCCCGGTACGACCGTCAACCGGGCCTGCGGATCGAGCCAGCAGGCGCTGGATTTCGCCGCCCAGGCGGTGATGTCCGGACAGCAGGACGTCGTCGTCGCCGGCGGCGTGGAGGTGATGAGCCGGGTCCCGCTGGGCGCAGCGCGGTCCACCGGCATGCCCTACGGGCCGAAAGTGCTTGAACGCTATGACGATTTCTCGTTCAACCAGGGGCTCTCCGCCGAGTTGATCGCGCAGAAATGGGGACTGGACCGCGGTGTTCTCGACGAGTATTCGGCCCGCTCGCACGTCCGCGCCGCCGCGGCCCAGGACTCCGGGGTGTTCGACGAACAGATCGTGGCGGTGCGCACCGCAGACGGGTCGGAGCTGACCGTCGACGAAGGGGTGCGCCGCGGGTCGACCCCCGACAAGCTCGCCGCGCTCAAACCCGCCTTCGCCGACGACGGGGTGATTCACGCCGGCAGCTCGTCGCAGATCTCCGACGGTGCGGCGGCGCTGCTGGTCACCACCTCGGAGCGGGCGCGCCAGCTCGGTCTGAACCCGATCGCGCGTTACCTCGGCGGTGCGGTCGCCGGCGCGGACCCGGTGCTGATGCTCACCGGACCGATCCCGGCCACCGAGAAGGTGCTGCGCCGGACCGGGCTGGGGATCTCCGACCCGGGTGTGTTCGAGGTGAACGAGGCGTTCGCCCCGGTGCCGCTGGCCTGGCTGGCCGAGACCGGAGCCGACCCGCAGCGGCTCAACCCGCTGGGCGGGGCGATCGCGCTGGGCCATCCGCTCGGGGCCTCGGGGGCCGTACTGATGACCCGGATGGTGCACCATATGCGCGACCGCGGGATCCGGTACGGGCTGCAGACCATGTGTGAGGGTGGCGGCACCGCGAACGCCACCGTGGTGGAGTTGGTCGGCTGATGCGCAGGGACGTGTTTCACGACGACCACGAGGCGTTTCGGAAACTGGCTCGCGATTTCATCGAGAAGCAGGTCGTTCCGCACTACCCCGCGTGGGAGAAGGCCGGTCGGATGCCCCGCGAGGTGTTCGAGCAGTTGGGGTCGCTGGGCATGTTGGGCATGGCGATCCCCGAGGAGTACGGCGGCGCCGGGCTGGCCGACTACCGCTACAACGTGGTGTTGCAGGAGGAGGCGGCGCGCGCCCTGGTGACCCTGTCGACGGTGCGCACACAACTCGACGTGATCCTGCCGTACTTTCTGCACTACGCCGACGCTGCGCAGCGGCGACGCTGGTTTCCCGGATTGGCGGCCGGCACCTTGTTGACCGCGGTCGCGATGACCGAGCCGGGCACCGGCTCGGATCTCGCCGGGATGCGCACGACCGCGGTCCGCGACGGCGACGACTACGTGCTCAACGGGTCCAAGACGTTCATCACCGGCGGGGTCCAGGCCGACCTGGTCATCGTGGTGGCGCGCACCGCGACCGATCCGGAGAACCGCCGCCGTGGGCTCAGCCTGCTGGTGGTCGAGGACGGCATGCCGGGCTTCGAACGGGGCCGCGAACTGGACAAGATGGGCTGCAAGGTGCAGGACACCGCGGAGCTGTCGTTCACCGACGTCCGGGTGCCGGCGGCCAACCTGCTCGGCGCGGAGGGGGAGGCGTTCGGCTATCTGGGGCACAACCTTCCCCAGGAGCGGATGACCGTGGCGGTCGGTTCGGTCGCCCAGGCGCGGGCGGCGATCACCACCACCGTCGACTACGTCAAGCAACGCAAGGCCTTCGGCACACCCCTGGCGTCGTTCCAGAACACCAAGTTCGAATTGGCGGCGATGTCGGCCGAGGTGGAGGCGGCGCAGACGATGGCCGACCGGGCGGTCATCGATCTGGTCGCCGGCGACCTCTCGGGCGCCGACGCCGCGCGGGTGAAACTGTTCTGCACCGAGGTCCAGGGGCGGGTGGTGGATCGCTGCCTGCAGCTGTTCGGCGGATACGGGTACATGATGGAGTACCCGATCGCCCGGCTGTACACCGATGCCCGGGTCTCCCGGATCTACGCCGGAACCTCGGAGGTGATGAAGGTGATCATCGCCAAATCGCTGGGATTGTGACCACGCCGATCCGTCTGTGCCCCTGTACAAGACCGCGGGGTGCCGGTGTTGTTGACGCGTACCGGATGCTGTGGAAGTCTATTAATCATTAAACGAGAAGTACATTCTCGCGCGCGAGGTCCAATGTACGCGTCGAAGGGTGGATGAAGTCGTGGACGATCTGGATACGGTCGATTTCTTTACCGACGCCGCCATGGTCGCCGATCCCTACGACTACCTGCGGCGACTGCGGGAGCGCTGCCCGGTCACGCGGGAGAACCATCACGACGTGATGATGGTGACCGGCTGGGAGGAGGCCTGCGAGGTTGCCGGCGATGCCGAGGCGTTCTCCTCCTGCATCGCGGTGACCGGACCGTTCCCCGGCTTCCCGGTGCCGCTCGAGGGCGATGACGTCACCGAGTTGATCGACCGGCACCGCGACGAACTCCCGTTCAGTGACCAGTTGCCGACCCTGGACCCGCCGACGCACACCGCCCACCGTGAACTGTTGATGCGCTTGATCACACCGAAGCGTCTCAAGGAGAACGAGGACGCCATGTGGGCGTTGGCCGACTCGGTGCTCGACACGTATCTGACCGGCGACGACCACGAGTTCATCACCGGATTCGCCGCCCCGTTCACCCTGCTGGTCATCGCCGACCTGCTCGGCGTTCCCCAGCAGGACCGCGACGCCTTCGTGCGCGGCATCGACCGAAACGCCGGCGGCGGCATCGGCAGCACCGATGCCGAGGCGTTGGCGCACAGCCCGCTGGAGTTCCTCTACGAGACCTTCTGCGGCTACATCGTCGACCGGCGCAACGAACCCCGGGGCGACGTTCTCAGCGGGATGGCCGCGGCCACCTTCCCGGACGGATCGCTTCCGGACCCGATCGATGTGGCTCGCGTGGCCACCAACGTCTACTCCGCCGGCCAGGAGACGACCGTCCGGCTGCTCGGATCGGCGTTGCGCATCATCGCCGAACAACCGGACCTCCAGCAGGCGCTGCGCCGCGATCACGGCCTGATCCCCAACTTCATCGAAGAGGCGTTGCGTTTCGAGAGCCCGGTCAAAGGCGATTTCCGGTTGTCGCGCGTCCCGGTCACCGTCGGCGGTGTCGAGATCCCGGCCGGTACAACGGTGATGGTCGTCAACGCCGCCGCCAACCGCGACCCGGAACGGTTCCCCGACCCGGACACCTTCGACCCCGGTCGCAAGAACGCCCGCCAACACCTCGCCTTCGGGCGCGGAATCCACACCTGCCCGGGATCCCCGCTCGCGCGTGCCGAAACCCGGGTGGCGATCGAACGCATTCTCCAGCGCACCAGTGACATCCGAATCTCCGAGCAGCACCACGGCCCCGCCGGAGCGCGCGAGTTCCACTACGTTCCGACCTACATCCTGCGGGGACTGACCGAGCTGCACCTGGAATTCACCCCGGCACAGGACGGTGCCCGATGAAGGCATGGGTCGACCCGGACCGCTGCGCCGGTCACGGAATCTGCACGACGATCTGTCCCTCGGTGTTCGCACTCACCGACGACGGGTATTCCGAGGCCATCGAGGGGACCATCGCCGCCGAATTCGACGAGGCGGTGCGCGAGGCGGCCCGGCAGTGTCCGGAGCACGCGATCGACGTCACCGACGAGGACTGAGCAGAACAGAAGGGGAGACCATGCCCACAGGGCCCAAGGGATACGTGATTTTGACCGAGGCGATCAAGGACCCGGCCGGTATGGCGGCCTACGCCCGGGCGGCGCAGCCGGCGATGGCGCCGGGCACGGTGTCGATCCTGGCCGCTGATCGCGCACCGCAGTCGATCGAGGGGCGGTGGCACGGCGATCAGACGATCATCCTGGAGTTCGAATCGGTGCAGGCCGCCCGGGACTGGTACCACTCCGACGAGTACCAGGCCGCCGCCAAACTTCGTCACGCCGCGGCGGACTGCAACGCCGTGATCGTCGCCGGGTTCGAACCGCCGACCGGGTCGGGTTAACCGGTTAGCCCGACCCGACGCGGTCAGTCCGGCGCGTCGACCTCGACGATCGACAGCGCTTGGCGCGGGCACCGGCGCACCGCCTGATCGATGTCCTCTTCGGTGTCGGCGGTGACGTCGGGTTTCAGGATCGTCAGATGATCGTCGTCGTCGACGTGAAAGATCTCGGGATTGACTCCCATGCACACCGCATTGGCCTCGCACAACCCGTAGTCGACGATGACGTTGCGTTTTCCGGCCACGAAGCCCCCTACCGCAGTACCTGTACCGGCACGTTGCTCCAGCCCGCCACGTTTTGCATCTGGACCCGCTTCAGGCCGTCCCAATCGACGGTGTAACGGGGCATGAAGTCCAGGAGTCTCTCCAAGGCGATGGCGCTCTCCATGCGGGCCAGTGCGGCGCCGAGGCAGCTGTGGACGCCGTATCCGAGCCCGAGATGCTGGGCCTCGGTCTGGTCGCGGTCGATGTCGAACGTGTCGGCGTCGGTGAACGCCGCCGAATCACGGTTGGCGGCCGCACCGATCAAAAACACCGGCTTGCCGGGCGGGATCGTCCCGCCGCTGGTGTGCGCCTCCTTGAGCGTATAGCGCACGTTGTACTGGACCGGGCCCTCGTAGCGCAGCAGTTCCTCGACGGCGTTGGGGATCTTGCTGCGGTCGGCGAGCAGCCTCTGCCACTGTTCGGGGTGACGCGCGAAGATCACCACGGCATTGCCGACCAGTTTGGTCACGGTCTCCGCGCCGGCACCACCGAGCAGCGTGGCGAAGCCGGTGATCTCGAGGTCGTCCAGGCGCCGCATCCCGCCGTCCTCGTCGGGAATCTCGGCGGCGATCAGCCTGCTGATCATGTCGTCCTGCGGGTTGGCGCGGCGCTCCTGCAGGAGTTCGTAGTAGTACATGGCGGTCTCGATGGTCGCCTGCATCCCGGCTTCATCCATGTCGAACCTGCCGGGCTCGCGGGACAGGCTGGCGTCGATCCAATGCCGCACCTGCTGGCGGTACTCCTCGGGCACACCGGCCATCCGGGTGATGACCTCGACGGGGAAGGGGCCGGAGAAATCCTGCACCACGTCGAAACGCTCGGGGTCCACCGCGGAGAGGAACCGATCGACCTGCTGGGTGATCGTCTCGCGTTGGGCCTGCATCGCGCGCGGCGTGAACGCCTTGTTGAGCAGACTGCGCATGTGCCGATGCTCGGGTGGATCCATGAAGATGATCGACTTCTGCGGGGGCTCATCGGAGCGCACCATCGCCAGATCGCATCCGCGGGCCGACGAGTACGTCTCGAAATCCTTGAACGCCGCGGCGACGTCAGCGTGCCGGGTCAGCGCGTAGAAATCCTCGTCCTCGCTGTAATAGAGGGGCGCTTCGTCTCGCATTCGCCGATAGATGTCGAACGGGTCATGGAAATACTCGTCGCTGAAGGGGTCGAAGACCAGTTTGGGTTTGGTCACCAGTTCCTCCTCGAGGGCACACCGCGGGCTGGACACGTGTCGCTCAGGCTTGGACCGTAGGGCTAACAGTAGGGCATACCGGTGACTTTGGGAAGGGCGAAAAGGCCGGATTAACAGGCGATTCTCGTAACCGGCGCTCAATCAGCGCGGATGGCCCATCGTCGTCAGGGCGGCGTCGGCGGCGTCGAGAACCGCACCGGGGGCCGCGTCGGCCCGGTCCGCCAGGTCGGTGATCAACCGGACGTCCTTTTGCAACAGGGTTCCCGCCAGCCCGGCCAGCCGGTCCAGGGTGCCGCCCGATCCTTGGATGCTGTTCAGCGCGAAGCTGTTGGCGCTGCCGCGGGTGACGACCTCGGCGAGACGGTCGGCGGCGACCCCGAGAGCCTCACCGAGGGCCAGTGCGGAGGCGGCGGAGCCGAGGTTGGCGGTGAACAACAGGTTATTGAGCAACTTGGTCACCTGACCCGAGCCGACCCCGCCCAGATGTACGGCCGGATCGGCATAGGTTTCGATCACCGGACGGCACCGTTGCACCGCCTCGGTGTCACCGCCGAGCATCACCAGCAGCCGACCGGCCGCCGCCGCCGGCCCGCCGCCGCTGACCGGTGCGTCGATCACCGAAATCCCCTGCGCGCCAGCCCGCTGAGCGAGCCGACGGCACGTGTCGGGGTGCACCGTGCTGTGCACCGCGATGATGCCGCCGGGCGCCAGACCGGCGAGCACACCGTTTTCGCCGCCGATGATCTCCTCGACGTCGTCGTCGGAGACCACACACAGACAGACCAGGTCGCTGGCCCGGGCCAGCGCCGCCGGCGACTCGGCGGTGCCGGCATCGGTGTCGGCGAAGGCCTCCAGCGACGCCGCCCGCCGGGCCCACAGCGTGGTCGGATAGCCGGATTCGACGATCCGCCGCGCCATCGGGGCACCCTGGCTGCCCAATCCGATGAAACCCACCCGCATCAACCGACCTCCTGATCGACCTCGTTGGGGATGTCTGTCATCGCGCACCGTTCGATGAACGAGAACACCGACCGGTGGTAGACGTCGGCGTTCCAGCAGAGGCTGAGATTGTGGCCCGCCTCGGGTTGTTCATTGACGCTGACGAACCCGGCCGCGGTGAACAACGCGGCGATCCCGGCACGAGCATCGGGATCGACCTGCCAGACCTTCTCGTGCTCGGCGACGCTGTACTGCACCGGGACGCTGACCGCGGCCGCCAGCGCGGGAAAGGCGCTGTGCGACCAGTCGCTCGCCGTCGCCGCCTCCGCCTCCGATTCCGCGCCCCCGGAGGTGCTGGAGATCCGGGTGGCGACGCCGGGCGGATACAGTCGCGCCGGTTCCCACAACAGTTCTTTGAGCCCGGCCGGTCGATGGTCGGGGCGCGCGGTGCGCAGGACCTCGCGCGCCGCCGGTGTGAAGTGCCGGCCGGTACCGGCGAGCTCCACACCCAGCAGGTCGGAACGCAGCCCGTCGGCCACCATCCGCAGAGCGAGTTGGCATCCGGCGGAGTGGCCCACGACGAACAGCCCCGAACCGCGTGGCCGATCAGCGAGGATACGGTCGATCGCGGTGTAGGCCAGGCTGACCCGCTGCTCCGGGGCGGCCATCTCCTGCGGATACGGTGCCGAGGCGCCGTAGCCGGGCCGATCCAGTGCGACGACGGTGTAGCCGGCCGCCGCACCCGCGCGCAGCAGGGAGAGCTCGGGATGGCCGGGACAGTCGAAATACGCCGACGTCGTCGCGCCGCCGTGCAGGGCGACGATGACGGCGTGGGGTCCTCTCGTCGCCGGCTCGGGCTCGCTGACCAGCGCCGACATCGGCACCCCGCCGGCGTTGACGACGCGCTGTCGAACCTCGGTCATGCGTCGCTCCGCAACAACAGCACCCCGCTGGGGGTCAGGCCGCCGCTGCTGGCCACCGCCACCCGGGCATCGGCGACCTGGCGCTCACCGGCCTCGCCGCGCAGTTGGCTGACGGCCTCGTGGATCAGGCCCATGCCGTGGGTGCGGCCGTGGGAGAGCTGGCCGCCGTGGGTGTTCAGCGGCAGCACGCCGTCGCGAGCGATGTTGGTGCCACCGTCGAGGAAGTCCTTGGCCTCACCGATACCGCAGAAGCCCAGAGCCTCGATCCAGGACACACAGTTGAAGGTGAAGCCGTCGTAGAGCTCGGCCACGTCGACGTCGTCGGGCCGCAACGAGGTCCGCGACCACAGATGTGCGGCCTGGCCGAGCACCTGGGGCTCATGGGCGAGGGTGCTCTGGTCCCAGTCGAGCCGTTCGAGGATCTGGGTGCCGGCCGCCTCGACGAACACCGGCGCCTTGGCCCGATCGCCTGCGGTCTCGGCCGCCGACACGATCACGGCGACCGCGCCGTCGCAGGGCACGTCGCAGTCGTAGAGACCGAAGGGCGTGGTGATCATCCGGGCCGACAGATAGTCGTCCATCGTCATCGGATCCCGGTAGATCGCCGTCGGATTCAGCGCCGCGTTGGCCCGCTGGTTCAACGCGATCCAGCCCAACGTCTCCCGGGTGGTGCCGTACCGGTGGAAATGGCGCTGGGCGTTCTGGGCGAGCGTGTGAGCAGCGGAGACGGCGCCGAACGGCGTCTGCCAGCCGGTGCTGCGCCCGCCCTGCGGTGTGATCTTGCCCTGCTTCATCAGTGCGCCGTGGGTGGCCTCCCACAGCGTGCGGAAGCAGAGCACGTGGCGGGCCAGCCCGCCGGCGACCGCGAGCATCGCCGCGATCACCGACCCGGTCGGCCCGAACGTCTCCATCCCGCCGTTGTGCCACGTGGGCCGGATACCCAGCGCCGATTCCAGGGCGGTCACCCCGCCCTCGGTGAACGGCCCCAGCGGACCGGGCCCGGGATAGGTCGCCAGGCCGTCGATATCGTCGAGGGTCAGGCCGGCGTCGGCGATCGCCGACCGGCACGCCTGCAGGGTCAGCGACAGCGGCGGCACCATCAGACGCCGGCCCATCTGCGATGCGCCGATCCCGGTGATCGCCACCGCGTCTTCGAATTTGCGGTCGGTGACCATCGGCCGGACGTGGCGGGCGTAGTCGTCGGGGGCGATCGGGTCCTGGGGCAGGGCACCGACCTCGGCTCCCTCGACCGGGCGGAACAGCGGCAGCCAGACGTCCTCGTGGTGCTCGAAGACGACCTCCATCTGCTGGCCGAGAACCAGGTGGTCGGGGTCGCAGTCGACCGCGTTGGTGGTCAGCCGCGCCCGCGGGTCCTCGTCGATCGCGACCTGGGCGACGACATACGGCGCGGGCATGCCGGGCAGGTTGAACCGGTGGTTGACCGTGAAGCCGATCAGGGTCGCCCGTCCGGAGACGTCGCGCACCCCGAGGTGCTCGCCGCGACAGTAGCGGCACACCGGTTGCGGAGGGTGGATCAGGGCCGCGCAGTCGTGGCATTGCTGTATCCGCAGCGTGTTATCGGCGCCGGCGGTCCAGAAGAATTCGTTCTCGCTGGTGATCTCCGGCAGCGGCCGTCCCGGTGACGTCACCTCACCTCACTATCCTCGTCGCGGGCGTCATCGCCTGAGGATGCGGCGCTGTCACCCGCGTGGTTTCCTGGTTAAACTTGATCCTGTGAGAACTGCGGTGGTGCGCATCGACATCGACCCGGACGCCGGGCTCACCCCGGAGGGCGTCGAAAACGGGATGACCGTTCTGCGCGGGCTCGCCGAACAACGCGGCGCCGAGGTCATCGAGACCAACGTCGCGGCGATGCCCGCGGATCGACGGCAGGTGCATCTGCTCATCGCCGGACCCGATTCGCGCAGCGTCGAGCAATCCGGTGTCGTGCTCTGTGCCCGGGCGTTCGGAACCCGCCCGGTCGCGGGTGTGACGACCTACATCAGTCGCGGAACCGACGACGATGCGCACGGAGTCCTGGCCGGGTTCGGGATCGTGGGCCAGATCCACCGGTCCGTCGGTGACGACGGCGAGGACATCGTCCATGTGACCGTCTCCGACGACGATCTGGGCCGCATCCCCGAGAGCCGTATCCAGACCGCCCTCCAGGCGGCGTTGAACGACGAGGTGCGCATCCACTCCGGCTGACCTCATCCTCTGTCGAAAAAATTCAGCAGCGCCGGGGCGGCCTGGACCCACGTGTCGAACATGTTGAACCGCTTCACCTCTCCCTTGGCACGCTTCTCGGCGGCCCGCTCCCAGGCGTCTTCGGGCCACGGCGGGTCGATCAACTGGGAACCCTTGATCAGGCAGTGCACCTCCAGCGACGTCCGCTTGGGGTGATCCCAGTCGTTCTCACCGCCGCGGATGATCAAGGTGGGAACCGTGATCCGGTCGAACATCTCGTCGTCGACGCCGGGAATGGTCTGACCCGGCTTGGACACGAACGCGTTGAGCCAACGCAGCATGACCGCGAGGAACTCGTCGGGGTCCAGCGCCCGCAGGCGTTGCTCGTTCGTCGCGTTCGCCGCGATGCGGTCGCGCCATTCGGAGACCCGTACCAGTCCGTCGATCCCGTTGCCGCGCACCGCCAGAATGCTGGGAATCACATAGTAGGAGCCCAGGACGAACGTGCCGTAGATGCCGCCGACGATGTTCCACGTCGCCAGTTTCGTGACGAGTTCCGGGTAGAGCATGGCGGTCAGTATCGAGTCCCGCGCGCCGCCGGACCCGCCGGCCAGGATGCAGGGGCCTTCGCCGAGCGCGGCGAGAAGTCCGCTCAGCGTCTCGGCGCGCATGTGCGATTCGGACTGGCCGTAGAACTGCACGTCGGACGCCCCGCAGTTGGGCCGGTCCCACAGCAGCACCCGGTAGCCACCGGCGACGAGTTCCTCAGCGAGCGGCCGCAGTCCGGGGATGTCTTTGCTGAACCGGCCACCCGGTGTCAAAACGATGAGTTCCCCGGAGTCTCCCAGGATCTCGTAGACCACATTGCCGCCGTTGATCTCCACGCAGGCGGCTTCAGCGTCGCGACTCACGCCTGCACCAGCACGTTGTTGCCGACCACGCGCACCTTGTAGGTGCGCACGCTCCATTCGGGTTTGACTGCGGTGGTGCCGGTCGCCAACTCGAAACCCCATTGGTGCCAGGGACAGTAGATGTACTCCAGATCGCGAACCATGACGGCGTCTCCGGGGACGTTGTCGTCGGGGACGGTCCGGCCGCGCAACCGGCCGAGGCAGAGGGGGCCGCCCTGGTGTGGGCAGAAATTGGCGATCGCGTAGAACGTCCCGTTGATGTTGTAGACGCCGACGCCGTAGTGCCCGATCGGGACGATCATGCGGCTGCCGGGCGGGATCTGGTCGACGGTCGCCACCACATGCTCTTGGCCGCGCGCCAGTCGCGGCGGGCGGGCCTTCTTGTCGGTCTGCTGAGGCATCAAAATACCCGGGCCTGTCCCTCGAGGGCGGGGACCGTCTCGGGAAGATGGTAGGTCTCAAGCCCGTTGCGGAACATCACCTGCTCGCGGAAGTGCTTCGGCAGGTGTTTGACCAGCCAGCGCGGATCATCGAACGTCCAGTGCGGGTAGTCGGAGGAGTAGAGCAGGATCTTGTCCGCCTCCATCCACTCCAGCACCCGTTTGAGCTGGGTTTTGTCCTCCTCGCAGTAGTCCAGCGGTTGCGTGGTGAACTTGATGTGCTCTTTGAGGTACTCGCTGGGCTTGCGTTTGATGTCCATCCACGATTTGCGCTGCGCATAGATGGCGTCCATGCGCCACATCAACGGCAGCACCCAGGTGAAGGCGTGTTCGACGAAGACGATGCGCAGGGAGGGGAACCGGTCGAACACCCCGTCGAAGATCAGGCTCATCACCTGGTTCGCCGCCAGCAGTGAGTACGTGACCATGAAATCGTGGTTGTAGCTGGGGAATCCGACAGGCGGGGTGGGCAGGGTTTCAAAGCTTCCCCGGGCCAGGTGGCAGCTCACGGTGATGTCGTGTTTGACCGCCGCCGCCCAGATCGGATCGTACTGGGGGTGGCCCCACGAGGGACGCGGCTCCGCCTTGATCAGGATCTGGGCCATGTAAGGGTGCCCGGCCCACTTCTCGATCTCGGCGGCCGCACCCTGAGGGTGCTCAATGGCGGCGCAGATCGATCCGCGCCAGCGCTGGTGCCAATTGTTGTGGTCGTCGAGCCAGTGGTTGGCCTGCCAATCGTTGAGCGCGCTGGCGAACGCCTGGTTGGCTTCGGGAAGCCGCGCCGTACGCCCCGCCGGTTCCAGGATCGCGATGTCGGAACCGGCCTCCATGATCAGCTGGCGAAACGCCATGTCGGGATCGCTGCCGGGGAACTCGCCGTCGGCGGGGAACGCGTCGACACGCATCGCGGAGGAGTGCGCGTAGTCGGGGGCGTCGTAGTAGATCGTCTCGCCGACGCGGTGGCTCAGAAAATACTTGCTGCGCCAGGGCTCCGGGATGTATTCGAGCAACTCGCCGCGACGCGGTACCGGGTGCACGTCGGAGTCGACGACGCGGACGGCGACCCGTTCGGTGGCCGGAACCCGCTCGTTGGTGTGAACGGTCATCGTGGTCTTCCTTACTCGGGGCTGACCTACCGGATCGGCAGGTTCTCGGATATGTCCTCGGGTACGGCCTCGGGTACGTCAATGCCGTACAGCGTCGCCGCGGTGCGCCAGCACACGTTGTCGCGCTGCTCGGCGGTGAGTGCCGGGGGCAGTGCGCTGCCGTCGTGGTTGTGCCAGTGCGGATAGCTCGAGCCGAACATCACCATCTGGTCCTTGCCGGTGAAGCCCAACCAATCGCCGGCATAGTCGACATCGCCGGGACCGTCGAGGCTGCCCTGGACGAAATAGACGTGATCGGGCAGATAGTGGCTGGGCATCAGCGGTGCCCACGGGGTCTGTTCGAGGTGGGGGCGCCCGAAGGTGTCCATGCGCCAGATGAACGGCGTCAGGAAATCCGCGGCCCCGTCGGCCCACACGACCTTCAGGGCGGGCCAGCGTTCGAAGACCCCCTCGGCGATCATGTTCATCAGGTGATACAGGTAGTTCAGCGCCGTGAAGCCGAGGTACTGCTCGTAGGTGCGGGTGTGGCCGGAGGGAGTCGGGGGCAGCGCGATACCCTCACCGACTTCGGTGTGTACGGCGACGGGCAGACCGGCGTCGGCCGCGGCCTCCCACAGCGGCCAGAACTGGGGCTTGCCGTACAACTCGCGGGACTGCAGCGGAACCCCGATCTGCACGACGCGGGGATGGTCCTTCCACCGCGTGATCTCGCGCACCGCGCCGGCGATGTCGTCGGGGTTGACCCGGATGGTGCCGCGGAAGCGGTCCCCGAACCGGTCGTGGTCAAGCCAGCGGGACACCATCATGTCGTTGATGGCGGCGAGCACCGCGCTACCGAGGTGGCGGTCGGGCATGATGCCCCGCCCCATGGGGTGCAGCACGGCGACGTCGACGTCGCGGTCGGTGAACAGGTGCCGGGCCACGACGGCGGGGTCGGACCCGGGGTAGATCCGGTCGGATCCGCGGCCGAGCTGGGTGCCCTTCGCGTACTCGCCGCCGGGCGCCCCGTACCAGTCCATCTCGTAATCGGAGAAGCCGCGGCTTTTGAACGGTTCGGGCAGGAAGTCGCCGAGGTCGCTGTTGGAGCCGAAGAAGATGTGGACGCTGGCGTCGATGAGTGGAGTGCGGCTGCCGTCGGGGTGTTCGCGCATCGGTGTCGCCCTTCGCCGTATCGACCGCCGCGAGGTGCGCTGCGTCAATGGCAGCCCCCACGGGTTGCCCCTCAATTGTATAGCGTAATTCTCGATGTTCAAGAATAATCTTCTCACCGGGGTTGCTCCGGGGCGTGCACACAGCGGCGTGGGGCGGCGGTCGCCCGGGGTGGGCATACAAGATCGACGGATCCGATTATGAGAATGGTATTCTCATCCGGATCAGGAAGATGAGGTGACGGCGATGCTTCTGGAGTTCGATTCCGACCAGCGGCTTTTGCGGGACACGGTGCGCGATGTGGTGGGCAAGCAGTGCCCGGCCTCGCTGGTGCGCAGCGTCGTCGAGAACGGTGCGGACGGTGAGCTCATCGACCCGCTGTGGAAGCTCTACGGCGACCTCGGCTGGACCGAACTCAACGAGCCGGCCACCGCGGTCGAGTTGGCGATCGTCATCGAAGAGTTGGGCCGGGCCACCGACCCGACGCCGTTTCTGGCCTCGTTGACCCAGTTCGCGCCGCTGGCGGGCCGCCACTACACCCCCGACGGGGGCCGCGGTGCGGCGGTGCTCGCCGGGATCAGCGGGCACCGCAACGCCGACGGGTGGGTCCTGGACGGCACCGCGCTGCAGGTGCTCGACGGCGACCGGGCCGACCGGCTCGCCGTGGTCACCGCCGCCGGGGTGTTCCTGGTCGACGCCACCGCGGTGACGGCGCGGCGCACCGCGGTGTTCGACCCGACGCTGCACGTCGCCGACGTGTCCTTCGCCGGGGTCACGGTGCCCGACAGCGCACGCGTCGGGGACGCTGGGGACGCCGAGCGGGCGCGGCACGTCGCGCTGACCGGCATGGCGATGACGATGGTCGGCTCCTGTCAGCGCATCCTCGATCTGGCCCTCGAACACGCTCGCACCCGCTACCAGTTCGGGGTGCCGATCGGGTCCTTCCAGGCCGTGCAGCACAAGGCCGCCGACATGCACGTCGCCATCGAGCGGGCCCGGGCGCTGGGATATTTCGCCGCGCTGACGATCGCGGCCGACGACCCGCGCCGGCGAACGGCCGCCCACATGGCCAAGGCAGCCGCGGGGGAGTGTCAGTCGGTGGTGTTCCGCCACGGCCTCCAGCTGTTCGGGGCCATGGGCTTCACCTGGGAGAACGATCTGCAGTTCGCCCTGAAACGGGCCAAGGCCGGTGAGCTGATGCTCGGCGGCGCCGCCGAGCATCGGGCCACGATCGCAGAGGAGCACCTTGCAACTCGAATTTGACCCCGACGTCGAGGCGTTCCGCGCGGAGTTCGCCGACTTCCTCGACCGGCACCTGCCCGCCGAAGCCGAGACGTTGGAACGTCCCCGCTCGGTGTCCCACATGCCGGACTGGGCGCGCCGATGGCAGCGTCTACTGTTCGACAACGGCTGGTTGCTGCCGGGCAACCCGCCGGAGTTCGGCGGCCGCAACGCCGGGCTGCTGCAACAGTTCGTCCACCTCGAGGAGCTGTGTCGGCGTCGGATCTACCACAGCTTCAACCCCCAGGGCGTCAACATCGTTGCCGCGTCGCTGTTGTCGTTCGGCAGCGAGGAGCAGAAGCACCGCTGGGCGGTGCCGATCCTGCGCGCGGAGATCACCGCATCGCTGGGAATGAGCGAACCGAGCGCCGGGTCGGATCTGGCCGCGCTGAGCACCCGGGCGGTGCGCGACGGCGAGGACTTCATCGTCAACGGCCAGAAGGTGTGGACCTCGGGTGCCCACGACGCCGACGTGTTGCTGACGTTCGTGCGCACCGACCCCGACGCATCCAAACACCGGGGCATCAGCGCCTTGCTGATCCCCACCGACACCCCGGGTGTGGTGTGCCGGCCGTTCGCCACGATCTGCGGCATCGACGACGAAGACTTCAACGAGGTGTTCTTCACCGACGCCCGGGTACCGGCGGCCAACCTGGTCGGCCCGCTCAACGCCGGGTGGAAGGTGGCCAACGGATCGCTGGGTCACGAACGCACGATGATGTGGCTGGGTTTCGCCGACCGGCTGGACAACATCATCGCCGACGCCGGTCCCCGCGATGAGCTGGAACGTGACCGGTACGCCACCGCGCTCATGGACTACCAGGCGTTGCGCCTGCTCGGCTCGGCCGCGCTGGCCCGCGCCGCCCGCGGCCAGGACGACATCGGCGCGCTGTCGGTGCTCAAGCTGCTCGGTTCGGAGGCCGAGATGTTCGCCTCCGAACATGCGTTATCCGCTGCGGGGGCAGCCGGGTTGGTCCACCCGGCGATGTCCGGCCCGTACGCGCCGATGAACCTCGACAGCTACTTCGCGAGCTGGTTTGAGCGCCATGCCCGCAGCTTCTCCGGAACCATCGCCGGCGGCACTTCGGAGATCCACCGCAATGTCATCGCCCAGCAGGCACTGGGGCTGCCCCGCGGCTGAGGCTCACCACGGCGCACCCCGGCGCCCATCGGCGGCGGCCGCGGCGCAAGCCCCGAGAGGAAGGTCGATGAGAGCAACGGCAAGCGACATCTGGGAGGTCCTGGCGACCGCCCGAACGATCCGGCGGTTTCGTGACGAACCGGTCGATGACGTCACGTTGAGCCGCTGCCTGCAAGCCGCCACCTGGGCCCCGTCGGGCGCCAATGCCCAGGGCTGGCGCTTCGTCGTGCTGCGTTCGCCGGCCCAGCGTGCGGTGGTCGCCCGGGCCGCCGCCGAGGCCCTGGCGGTCATCGAGCCGGTCTACGGGATGACCCGACCGTCGCCGGAGGACACCGGCCGTCGGGCCCGCACCGACCGTGCGACCTACGAACTGCACGATCGGGCCGGCGACCTCACCTCGGTGCTGTTCGTCCAGAAGCGGTATTCGACGGCCTCGGAGCTGCTTCTCGGCGGTTCGATCTTCCCGGCGATGCAGAATTTTCTGCTGGCCGCCCGTGCCCAGGGGCTGGGTGCGTGTCTGACCAGCTGGTGCTCCTACGGGGGCGAGCAGCTGCTGCGGGAGGCCGTCGGGGTCCCACCGGACTGGATTCTCGCCGGCCACGTCGTGGTGGGCTGGCCGAAGGGCCGGCACGGGCCGCTACGCCGCCGCCCGGTTGAGGAGGTCGTCGACCTGGACCATTGGGGGCATCGCGCCACCGACATCCTGCACCCCGCCCCGGAGACCGGCCGAGGCCCGGGGCCCAACCGCCCGGTGCGTTAGGCCGCCGAGACGGATTCCTCGCCGGCGATCGTGGTGCGATGGATCCGGCGCACCGAGGTGGCGGCGAAGGGCAGGGCGCGGTGCAGCATGCCGGTGTTGTCCCAGATGACCAGGTCGCCGACGCTCCATTTATGCCGCAGCGTGAACCGGGGTTGGGTCGACCACTCCAGCAGTTCATCGAGCAACGCCCGACCCCGCTGCGCGGGCCACCCGACGACCTCGGCGGCGGTGGCGCCCAGCAGCAGCGACCTGCGGCCGTTGCGGCGCGTCCAGACCAGCGGATGGGTCCGGTCGGGCACCCGCTGCCAGGCCCTGCGTTCCTCGGGGCCGGCGTCGGGGTTGCCCAACGACTGGGCGTGGGCGAAGCTGTGGCGCACCCGCAGATCGGCGATCTCGGCCTTGCGGGCGTCGCTGAGCGCCGCGTAGGCGGCGTAGGTGTTGGCGAACTCGGTGTCGCCCCCGGCCGGATCGACAGTTCGCGCGATCAACACCGTCGCCTTCTGCGGAACCTCGAGGGTGGCACCGTCGATGTGCCAGTAGAAGTTTCCCCGCCGATACGACGCCATCACCGGGTTGGTCTTGGTGGGATCCATGGTGATGGTCTGGATCTCGGGGAGCCGGTGTTCGCCGGTGGGCTGCACCACCACCGTGCCCAGTGTTCTGCTGAAGGCGACCAACTCGTCGTCGCTGAGGCCGATCTGGCGGTAGACCAGCACCCCGTGCTCGTCGAGGTCGTGTAAGCATTCCGCGGCGGCGGCGGGCCGCATCAGGTCCTCGGCGGTCGCCCCCGACACCGCCAGCCCGGTCAGCTCGGTGAGCGCAGAAGTGCTGATCGTCATGGCGCTGCCCTACCCTCGTACTGTCGGCGATGGTGTTGACGTCGAGACGCGTCAGCCGATGACGACCTCGTCTTTGAGTTCGGTGATCGGCCGGGCGCATTCCTGCTCGTCGCAGATCCGCTGCAGTTTCTCGAGGGTCTCCTCGAGGCCCGGTCCGATCGGCTCGCCGGGGGTGAAGGTCGCCGGCAGATGACGCATCCCCTGGATGACGCCGATCGTGTCGTAGTGCACGGTCCCCTCTGGCTCGCAGCGGTAGTCCGGCATCCGGTCGAGCACCGCGAGCACCATCGACTTGTACACCGCCCGCGCGACATGCGAACCGATGCAGCGGTGCACACCCAACCCGAAGCTGAAGTGCCGGTTGCCCTTGCGGTCCATGATGAGCTTGTCGGGCTCGTTGAACGCCGACGGATCCCGGTTGGCCATCGCCCAGGACAGCCACAGCCGCTCACCCTCTTTGACCTTCACCCCGGCCACCTCGACGTCCTCGGAGAAGGTGCGCCCATCGCCGGGGGCAGGGGTGAAGTAGCGCAGGAACTCCTCGGTGGCGTGATTGAACAGCTTGTCGCGCTCACGGCTGAGGCGTTCGCGCTCATCGGGATGCTGCGCCAGCCACTCCAGGGTGTGGGCGGTCAGCGCCGTGGTGGTGTCAAAGCCCCCGCCGATCACCACCCCCACCATGGACAGCGCGTCCAGGTCGGAGATCGGCTCACCGTCGCGGCGTGCCTGGGCCAGTGCGTTGACGATCCCGGGCCGCGGGTTCGCCTTGATCTCGGTGTAGTGGGTGAGCAGGTCCAGCCCCATTTCCCGGTGGAGCTCGGCGACGCGCACCGAGTCCGGGTCATGCTCGGGGGTGTAGACCGCGGCATGCACCGGCTCGCAGTAGATGGTCCAGTTCTTCAGCGGGATACCGAGGATCGCCAGGGTGAAGACGGCCGGAACGATGTTGGCCAGATCGTCGACGAAGTCGATGCGCCCCTGTTCGATCTTCTCGTTGATCGCCGCACGGGTGATCTCGTTGATGAACGGGATCCATCGCTTGATGGCGGCCGGTGACATGTACGGGTTGAGCAGTTGGCGGTAGAACTGCTGTTCCTCCCCGTCCATTTCCAGCACGCCGCCGCGGTTGGCCGCACGTTTGGCCGGCGGGATCGAGATGCCCTTATAGCCGCGCCGTTCATTGTGGATGTCGTGGTCGTTGGAGACGTACGGGCACCGGGCCAGTTCGAAGACCTCCTGGGCGCCGGCGGCGACCCAGTGGCCGTCGTAGGTCTCGCTCCAGGCCATCGGGCACTTTTCGTGCATCTCCTTGGTGATGTCCAGGAACTGTTCGCGATACTCCGGGGTGTGGCGATCGAAATGGTAGAGGCGCTCCCGCTTGTGGTCGCTCAAGTCGGCGGAGCCGTCGGCGGTGGCGTCCTCGGCGTTGGTTTCCACGCTGTCGTCAACACTCATTGCGTCATCCAATCTGGCTGTCCTTCCCCAGTGGCGTACTCATCGGCGGCGTTCTTGCCGTCGATGAAGATGGCGCGCTCCGGGCACGATTGCATGGCTTCGGTGACCAGCTCCTCCTGGTCGGCGGCAACGTCTGCGGTGACCGCGGTCGAGTGACCGTCGACGTCGTCGAGGTCAAATGATTCCGGGGCGATCATGTGGCAGAGCCCGTGCCCCTGGCATCGTTGCGGATCAACCCAGACCTTCATGGGGCTCCTTTCCTGTCTGCCGATGTTCGGTGTCGCATGGTCAGATGTGTCAGACGTGGTAGTCGTACCACTTCAGATAGCCGCCCGCGTCGACGCGCAACTGCATACCGGTCACATACCGGGATTCCTCCGAGGCGAGCCACAACACGGCATTGCTGATGTCGTCGGGTTCGATGAACGGCACCTTCATCGCCTGCTGGACGTAGAACGCCGGCTCGGCATCGGCGCGGCCCGGATTCTCCAAATCCGGTCGGAACGAGCGGTACATCGGCTCGCTCTGCAGCATGTCGGTGTTGCAGTTGGTGGGGTGGATGACGTTGGCGCGGATCCCGCGAACCGCCAGTTCGGTAGCCAGATCATGAATGTAGTGCGCCATCAGGCGTTTCGATGTCATGTAGGCCATGCCGCCGGGATCGCCGCCGGGGTTGGCTTTTTGGTGTGCGTCCATCAGGGCGGCCGCTGATGCTGTCGCGATGATCGAGGCCCCGTTGTCCAGATGGGGCAGCGCAACCTGGATGGCGTTGATGGTGCCGACCAGGTTGGTGTTGATCACATCGGTCCAGGCCTGCAGCGGCGGCTGCCCCTTCATCCCGGCAACGCCGGCCTGGGCGACGACGATGTCGACCTTGCCGAGCTCCGCCAGGCCGTTGTCCAGGGCGGACTTCAGTTGTGCGGCCTCGCGGACGTCGGCCTGTGCGGTCACGATGCGGCGCCCGGTCTTCTCGACCAGCGTGGCGGTCTCGTCGAGATCCTCGGGTCTGGCCATCGGGTAACCGATGGTGTCGATGTCCTCGCAGAGGTCCACGGCGATGATGTCGGCGCCCTCTTCGGCCAGCCGCAGCGCGTGGCTGCGGCCTTGTCCGCGCGCCGCGCCGGTGATGAACGCGACCTTGTCTGCAACACGTCCCACGGGTAGTCCTTTCGTTGTCTGCACTTGTTGAACCGGCAGGAAGTCGCGTGCTAGGTGTTCCGGCCGCCGTTGACTCCGAGGATCTGGCCGGTGATGTAGCCGGCTTCCTCGGAGACGAAGAACGCGCACGCGGCGGCGATGTCCTCCGGCCTGCCGATCCGACGCACCGGCGTCTTGGCGATGTTGTCCTCGATGTCGCCGAGGAAGCCCTGTCGGTCGGCGTTGCGCAACATCGGTGTGTCGATGAAACCGGGTGGTACGGCGTTGACCGTGATCCCGTTCGGCCCGTACTCCAGGGCGAGACTCTTGGTCAATCCGTTGACCGCCGATTTCGCGGCGACATAGTGGCTCATGTACGGGGTGCCCGAGTGGGTGCTCGAGGAGGAGATGTTGACGATGCGTCCCCACCCGGCCTCCACCATGTCCGGCAGGGTCGCCTGGATGGTGTGGAAGACGCCGTTGAGGTTCACGTCGATGATCCGCTGCCACTCCGCGAAGGCGATGCGGGAGAACCGTTTGAAGCCGTCGGCGCCGGCCGCGTTGACCACAATGGTGACCGGGCCCGCCTGGTCGCGCACGCGGGCGAGTGCCGCATCAAGTTGGGCACGGTCGGTGACATCGGCCGCGAACGCCCACTCATCGGCCGCGGCCGCCTCGCTCACGGCACGGTCGAAGACCGCGACCCGATATCCGTCGGCGCGCAGTCGGGCCACGATCGCGGCACCGATGCCCGATGCTCCTCCCGTCACCACCGCCGTCTTCATGACCCGTCCACGCTGACTTTACAAGATCACGCCTTCCGTACGTCGAGAATTGTACTCTCGCGCGGGACTTTATGACAAGGGTTGCGACAAACCGTCTCTCAGCTGGGTCGGAGCCCCCGGAGTCCGTGGCGAGCCGGCGCGGGACCCACGGCTGTGAGATCGCAAAAACGCTTGTGTTCCCGGACCGCAAATGTATGATTCGCCGATAGTGAGAACAAAGTTATCCATTGTGGAGGCGAACTTCATGCGGGCCCAGGGCGCTGACGATGCGGCCTCGACCACCGGAAACGGGCGGGTGCGGCGCAACGGTGGCGCGGCCTTCGGCCTGCGCCGGAACGTCGGACGCTGATGGCCGGTCGACTGGCCGCCTACCGCCGCCCGCTGATCGGCTTGGCGACGCTGGCAGTGATCGCGGTCCTGATCGTCGTGCCGGTGGGCCTGTTTCGTGGCAGTTTCACCACGACGGTTCCGGTCACGGTGCTCTCTGAGCGTGCCGGGCTGGTGATGCAGCCGGACGCCAAGGTGAAGATGCGGGGCGTGCAGGTGGGCAAGGTGGGGGACATCGAGCCCCGGCCCGACGGCACCGCCGTGCTGCACCTGCGGTTGGATCCCGGACAGCTGCGCCTGATCCCGGCCAACGTCTCCGCCCGGATCGCCTCCACCACGGTGTTCGGCGCCAAGTCGGTCGAACTCGTTGCGCCGGCCGCCCCGGTGTCGGCACGGTTGCGCGCCGGGCAAGTGCTCTCCGGTGAACACGTCACCGTGGAAATCAACACGGTCTTCCAGCAGCTCGTCCGGCTGCTCGACAAGATCGACCCGATGAAGCTCAACGAGACCCTGGGCGCGGTCTCGACGGCCTTCAACGGTCGTGGGCACAAGATCGGCCAGGCGCTCACCGATTTCGACCACCTGCTGGCCGAGCTCGAACCCAGCCTGGACATCTTGGAACACGAGGCCGCCACGATGCCGTCGGTGGCGCGCTCCTACGCCGACGCGGCACCGGATCTCACCGACATCCTCGCCAATACGTCCGTCATCAGCGACAGTATCGTCGAGGAGCGCGACAACCTGAACACCTTCCTGCTCAGTGCCATCGGTCTGGCCGACACCGGCAACGAGGTGGTGGGCGAGAACCGCGCTGTGCTCACGGACCTGACCCGGGCGCTGGAGCCGACCGCCGCGCTGCTCGACAAATACCACGAGCATCTCGGCTGCGCGATCGGCGGCTTGGTGCCGTTCGCGAAGTCGCCGCCGTTCCAGGTGCCGGGCATCATCATCTCGGCCAGCTTCACTTTGGGTAGGGAGCGGTATCGCTACCCCGATCACCTGCCGAAGGTGTCGGCCACCGCCGAGCGGTCCTACTGCAGTGATCTGGGCCTGCCCGACGTGCCGCCGGAGTTCCGGGTCCCCTCGCTCATCGCCGATGTCGGCGCCGACCCCTACGAGTACGGCAACCAGGGCATCCTGATCAACTCCGACGGGCTCAAAGAGGCGCTGTTCGGCCCGATCGGTGGCCCGCCCCGCAACAGCGCCCAGGTGGGGATGCCCGGATGAGGGGCCTCGCGGGGACTTTGGTCAAGTTCGGCAGCTTCGCCGTGGTGATGTCGCTGGCGACGGCGTTGCTGTTCGCGATCTTCGGTGAAGTCCAGACCGGACCGAGAACCGCCTACGAGGCCGTGTTCGCCGACGCCTCCCGGCTGAAGTCCGGCGACAGCGTGCGGGTCGCCGGGGTCCGGG
Organism: Mycolicibacillus parakoreensis; assembly: GCF_022370835.2. The sequence continues at coordinate 2,297,487 of NZ_CP092365.1, read as the reverse complement.
TGGGCACCGTGCGCGGCGTGGCGCTGCGCCCCGACGGCACGGTGTTGGTCAACTTCGACGCCGACCGCAAGGTCGCGTTGACCCAGGGCACCCAGGCCTCCGTGCGGTATCTGAACCTCGTCGGTGACCGCTACCTGGAGCTTCAGCAGGGGCCCGGGTCGACCCGGCTGCTGCCGGCGGGAGCGCAGATCCCGCTTGAATCGACCGCACCCGCGCTGGACCTGGATCTGTTGCTCAACGGGCTCAAACCGGTGATCCGCGGGCTCAATCCCGAGGACGTCAATGCCCTGACCGCGTCGCTGATCCAGGTCATGCAGGGCGAGGGCGGCACCATCGATTCGATGCTGTCGCAGACGTCGTCGTTCTCGACGTCGCTGGCCGACAACAACCAGGTGATCGAGTCCCTGATCGACAACCTGCAGACGGTGCTGGCCACCCTCAACAAGGGGGATGAGCGGCTGGCCGGGGCGGTCGACCGGATCAGCGAGTTGGTCAGCGGACTGGCCGAGGACCGCGACGCGATCGGGAATGCGGTGACAGCGCTGGATCGGGGCACCGCGTCGCTGGCCGATCTGTTGGGCGACGCCCGCGATCCGCTGACCCGGACCATCCACGAGACCTTCCGCCTGGCGACGGCCATCAACGCCGACCTGGGCGGGCTGGACATGTCGCTGCAGAAGGCGCCGGAGAACTATCGCAAGGCCATCCGGCTCGGTGCCTACGGCGGTTTCATCCAGTACTACCTGTGTGCCGTGCAGATCCGCGTCAGCGATGTCCAGGGCCGCACCGCGGTCTTCCCCTGGGTCAAGTCGGAGGAGGGCCGATGCACCGACACCGACTGACCCCGGCGGCCGGCGGCGCGACGCGGCAACGACGGGGGGTGCGGCGATGCTGAGATACCGTGGTTTCCGGCTGGTCCGCACGGGCCTGATCGGGATCGTGCTGATCGCCTTCATCGTGGCGATCGGGTTGCAGCCCGAACAATTGATCCAGTGGGCCTCCTCGGTGCGCTACCAGGCTCGGTTCACCGAAGCCGGGGGCCTGCAGAACGGCGCCGACGTCACGCTGTCGGGTATCAAGGTCGGTGCGGTCACCGAGGTCGCCCTCGACGACGGCGACGCACTGGTGACCTTCACCCTGGCCGCCAAGCATCGGCTGGGCACACAGACCACCGCACACATCCGCACCGGGTCGTTGCTCGGCGAACGGGTGATGACGCTGGAACCGGCCGGCAGCGGCAAGATGCGCGCGCTCGACGTCATCCCGGTGACCCGCACCTCGTCGCCGTACTCGTTGACCGACGTGGTCGGCGAGCTGACCACCAACACCGCCGGCACCGACACCGAGTCGCTCAACCGATCCCTGGACACCCTCTCGGAGACGATCGACCAGATCGCGCCGCAGTTGGGCCCGACGTTCGACGGGTTGAGCCGGCTGTCGCGGTCGCTGAACAGCCGCAACGAAGGCCTGGCCGACTTGCTGAAATCCGCTGCCGATCTGACCGGTGTGCTCTCCGAGCGCAGCCAGAAGATCAACTCGCTGATCCTCGACGCCGACAGCCTGGTCGACGTCCTCAACACCCGCCGGCAGGCGATCGTCAGCCTGCTGGCCAGCACCTCGGCGGTCTCGCGGCAGCTGTCGGAGCTGGTCGCCCAGAACGACGAACAGCTCAAACCGACTCTCGATGAGCTCAAGACGCTCAACGAGGTCTTGGTGAAAAACCGCGACAATCTCGCCAAGGCGCTGCCCGGTCTGGCCAAATACGAGCTCACCCAGGGGGAAACCGTCTCCAACGGCGCGTATTACAGCGCCTACATCCCCAACATGCTCATTCCGCAGCTGTTCCAGCCGTTCCTGGACTACATCTTCGGTTTCCGGCGCGGCGTCGACGCCGGCCAGCCGCCGGACAACGTCGGCCCGCGTGCCGAGATCCCGTTCCCGGTCAACGGCATCCCCCAACCGGGAGACCTGCCACCGCGATGACGACCAGAAAACCACTGCGGGTTGCCGTCGGAGCCCTGCTGGCCGTGCTGCTGCTGGTCGGCGGGGTGTTCGTGGTCCGCCAGACCGTGCTGAAGCCGACCACGATCACCGCGTATTTCTCGACCGCCACCGCGATCTACCCCGGTGACGAGGTTCGGGTCTCCGGGGTGAAGGTCGGCACCATCGACCGGATCGAACCGCAAGGCCCGCAGACCAAGCTCACCTTGCGCGTCGACCGCACGGTTCCGGTGCCCGCCGATGCCAAAGCGGTCATCGTCGCGCCCAACCTGGTGGCCGCCCGGTTCGTGCAGCTGACCCCGGCGTATCACCACGGCGACGGCCCTACCCTGCCCGACGGCGCGGTGATCCCGCGCGAGCGCACCGCGGTGCCGGTGGAGTGGGACGAGGTCAAAACGCAGCTCAACCGGCTTGCCGCCGAGTTGGGTCCACGCAGCGGCGTGTCGGGAACCTCGGCGTCCCGTTTCCTCGAGAGTGCCGCCTCGGCGATGGACGGCAACGGCGCCAAGCTGCGGGAGACGTTGGCGCAGATGTCGGGTGTGGCCCGGATACTCGCCGAGGGCAGCGGTGACATCGTCGACATCATCGAGGGGCTGCAGACCTTCGTGACCGCGTTGCGTGACAGTGATCAGCAGATCGTGGCATTCGAGTCCCGACTGGCCACACTGACCAGCGTGGTCGATGACAGTCGCACCAATCTCGATGCGGCGCTGCGCGATTTCTCCAACACGGTCGATGAGGTCAGGGACTTCGTCGCCGGCAGCCATGCCGAGACCGTCGAGGTGGTCGACGGGTTGTCCCAGGTCTCTCAGACTCTGGCCGACGCCAAGGACGCGGTCCGCAACATCCTGCACATCACGCCGAACGCGATCGCCAACACGCTCAACATGTACAACGCCTCCAGCGGCACCCCGCTCGGGTCGTTCGGATTCATCAACATGGCCAACCCGGTGCAGGCGATCTGCACCATGACCGGCGCGATCGGCAACGTCACGTCGACCGAGACCGGCAAGCTGTGCGAGCAGTACCTCGGCCCGGCTCTGCGCCTGCTGAACTTCAATGGGCTTCCGCTGCCGATCAACCCGTATCTGGCCAAGTCGGGCAGCCCGGACAAACTGATCTACACCGATCCGGCGTTGATGCCCAACGCCGAGCGTCCACCGGACCCGGCAGAACCGGAGCTGCCGATCTCGGCCTACACCGGGTTGGACGGCGATGTCGCGCCTCCGCCGGGTTGGGACGATCCGGCGAGTCCGCCGGGGTCCTACGCGCCTGACGGGCTGCCTGCCGCGCCGACACCGCCGCTGTACGCCGGGGCGCCCCCGCCGAGTCCGACCACGTTCGACGGGATGCTGCTGCCGGGCGGTCCGCCGCCGGGCCCCGTGCCGGGGCCACCGCCTGCGGAAGGGGAGCCGTCACCATGATCGGTCTGCACATCCTGCGGCGCGGTGTGGCGCTGGTCGCCCTGCTCGCCTGCACGGTCACCGGGTGCGCCTTCGGCGGGCTGAACTCGATCGCGTTGCCCGGCGTGCAGGGCCGGGGCCCCGGGGCGCAGCACTTCTCGGTGGAGTTGGCCAACGTCGGCACGTTGGAGTCCAACTCGCCGGTCATGCTCTCCGACGTGATCGTCGGCAGCGTCGGGGCGATGACGGTGGAGAATTGGCACGCTCAGGTCGACATCGCCGTCAACCCGGGCGTGGTGGTGCCGGCCAACGCCGTCGCGACGGTGGGCCAGACCAGCCTGCTGGGCTCGATGCACCTCGCGCTCAACCCCCCGATCGGCGAGGCCCCCGAGGGCCGGCTGGAGCCGGGCGCCACCATCCCGCTGGACGCGTCATCGACGTATCCGTCCACCGAGCAGACCCTTTCGTCGCTGGCGGTGCTGGTCAACGGTGGCGGGCTCGGTCAGATCGGCGACGTCATCCACAACTTCAGCACCATGATGGCCGGTCGCGAAAACGACATCCGTGACCTGCTCATCCGGTTGGACCGGTTCACCGGGGCCCTCGACCGACAGCGTGACAACATCGTCGCGTCGATCCAGGAGATGAACCGGGTCGCCAACACCTTCGCCGGGCAGCGCGACACCCTCGACGAGGCGCTGGACAAGATCCCGCCGGCCATCGACGTACTGAACGCGCAGCGGCCCGAGTTCACCGCCGCGATGACCAAGCTGGGGCAGTTCTCCGACCTCGCCGCCGACCTCGTCGACGACGCCGGGCAGGAACTGGTCTCCGACCTCATCCATCTGGAGCCCGCGATCCGTTCGCTGGCCGACATCGGCCCGGACCTCAACGCCGCGGTGGCCTACGCCAGCGCCTTCCCGTACGGGCCCAACGCCATCGAGCGTGCCGTCCGGGGCGACTTTTTGAACCTGTTCGCGGTCTTCGATCTCACCAAACCCCGCCTGAAGCGGTCCCTGTTCGCCGGCACCCAGTGGGGTGACGAGGACTCCAAGCTGATCCCCGCACCCGGAGACCCGTTCTATCTGAACTACTCCCTGAATCCGATGCAAGAGCCGATCCTCAAGTCGATGGACGAGCTGACTCCGCCTGGCGTGCCGGCTCCCGAAGGGGGTGGGTAGATGCTGACGCGTTTCGTGCGGATCCAGCTGATCCTGTTCACGATCGCCTCGATCGTCGGGGTGTCGTCGATGCTCTTCGACTACATGCGGGTGCCGACACTGCTGGGGATCGGCCGGCTGACCGTCAAGCTCGAACTGCCGGAGTCCGGTGGGCTCTACCGGTTCTCCAACGTCACCTACAACGGCGTGCAGATGGGGACGGTCACCGACGTCGCGCTGACGGAGGGGGGAGTGCTTGCGACCCTGTCGCTGAACCGCTCGCCGCGTATCCCCGCCGACCTGCGTGCCGAGGTACGCAGCGTGTCGGCGATCGGGGAACAATACGTCGACCTGTTGCCGCGCACCGTCGATCCGCCGTACCTGGAGAACGGGTCGGTGATCCCGGCGGCGAACACCGAGGTGCCCCAACCGGTCGGCCCGATGCTCGATCGGGTCAGCGCGCTGCTGGACACCATTCCCAAGGACACGCTCGCCGATCTGTTGGATGAGACTTATCTGGCCTTCGACGGCGCCGGCTACGACTTCCAATCGCTGCTGGACTCCGCGGCGACGATCAGCGGTGATGCCAGCGGCAGCGCGGATCGGCTGCGCACCCTCGTCGACGACGGTGCGCGGCTGCTGGACTCCCAGGACAAGAGCACCGATGCGATCAGGACCTTTGCGCGCTCCATGGCCGGGATCACCGGCCAGGTCAGGGCCAACGACCCGCAACTGCGTGCCATCTTGCAGCGGGGCCCGGGGTTCGCCGACGAGGTGGCGAGCCTGATGCAGGATCTCAAGCCGACACTGCCGATTCTGCTGGCGAACATGAACACGCTCGGGCAGGTGCTTTTGGTCTACAACCCGTCGATCGAACAGATGATGGTGTTGCTGCCCGGATACATCGCCGCCCAGCAATCCTTCGGTCTGCCGAAGAACAATGCGACCGGCCTTCCGCAGGGTGACTTCACCCTCACCTTCGGTGATCCCAACCCGTGCACGGTGGGGTTCCTGCCGCCCTCGTCGTGGCGGTCGCCGGCCGATACCACCACGATCGACACCCCGGACGGTCTGTACTGCAAACTGCCCCAGGATTCGCCGGTGTCGGTGCGCGGTGCCCGCAACTTCCCGTGTATCGAGCACCCCGGCAAGCGGGCGCCCACCGTGGAACTCTGCGACGATCCGGAGGGGTTCGTGCCGATCGCGATGCGCCAGCACCTCACCGGGCCGTACCCGTTCGACCCGAACCTCGTGAAGCAGGGTATTCCGGTCGACGACCGCGTCGACTTCAGTGACCGGCTCTACGCGCCGACCGAGGGCACCCCGCTGCCGCCGGAGGCGGTGGCGTCGGGAACACCGCCCGACGCCGAGGCCCCGCCACCGGCGCCGCCGGGCGCCGCGCCGGAGCAGCCTGAGGCGGCACCGCCGCCGGATCCGGATGCCGCCCCGGCGTCCTACGCCGACGACGGGGGACCCTCGGTGGCGGTGCTTCCCTACGACCCGAACACCGGCAGGTACATGACCCTCGACGGGCACTACGAGCAGCAGACGACCCTGGTGGACGGAGCCACGGTCGAGTCGTGGACCGATCTTTTCCCAACCTGATTGTCGAAGGAGCACAGGCCATGCGGGCACGGGGATTCGCGGTGGGGGCGGCGACGGTCGGGCTGATCCTGGGCACGGCCACCGCGGTGCCGGCCGAGGCGGACGCGGAGTTCGCCCTCAACGGCGCCTACCGGGTGGTGTCGAACGGCAACTTCGCCAAAACCAACGAGGTGTACATGAAGGAGCGCACCGTGGACTCGGTGTGGACGTTCAGCTCCAGCTGTACCAACGCCCATGAATGCACCGGCGAGGTGACGTCGGATCAAGGGTGGAGCGCACCGCTGGAATTCCGCACCACGCGATGGATCGTGGACCGATTCCACGAGAATTGGCAGACCTGCCCCGACGGCACCACCTCCCCGGGCCGGCAGCGCTACCAGTTTCAAGGATCCGACGCCAACGGTCAGTACGAGAAGACCAACATCGACCACCTGGTGGGCTACGACCGGACGATCGGGGTGTCGGGCGCCTGCGGCCGCAATACGCCCACCGTGATCACGATGCCGATGGATCTGCGGCGGCTCTAGCGGCAGGGGAGAAGATGCGGAAAATCAGCGTGCTCAAAGCGGCCGTCGCGGCATCGGCCGTGTCGTTCGTGGCCGGTTCACTCACGGCGGCGCCCCCGGCGCTCGCCGATCCGGGCGCCCCGCCGTGCGACGTCCCGGCCTGTACGCCGGGCATCATGCCGAACGTCGTGCTGGGGGCGCCGTGCTCGAGCACCACCCATTACGTCTTCGGGGTGACCGACTGGGGCCGGCTGGTGTTCTGCGGGTCACCGCGACGCTACGAACCGCGCTGGTTCCGGTCACCGGAGATGCACGGGGTCAAAGAGGAGAACAGCAAGTGCGCCTCTCATGACGGTGAGGTGGCGCAGGCGCCCGATGGGCTGTTTTTGACCTGCATCGCCGACGGCGAGACACTGTGGCGGCGCGGAGACACCTACGGGCAGAAGCAGCCGTGACGAGCCGAGGGAGTTGGTCGATGGTGCGACGCATTGTCGGTGCCGCGCTGGCGGCACTGATCGTCGGGACGGTGGCGGCCCCGGTGGCCGGGGCGACGATGCCTTTCGGTAATTACGACGTGCAGAGCAACCGGTGGACCGACAGGTCCTGGGTGTGGGCGGTCTACCCCTGCGAGGTGCCCGGAGGTTTGGACGACCTGTCGGGGGATTGCGTGTTGATCAGCGCCTTGGACAGACCGCACTTCTTCGGTCGGCAGTACTACGGCGGGACCGCACGGCTGGTCGACGGAAGTTATTCGTTCTCCACCGATGTGTCCGACGGTCTGCGTTGCCCACACGGGTTCATGCCGAGCCACGACACCTACACCTGGGACGCGAACACATTGGTGGGCGTGATCGAATCCCGTTTCGACGTGGGGTGTTTCGACGGGCCGGCGGGGATGAACACGTGGACGTTCGCGTTGGTGCGGATGTAGGCGCGCCCGGGCATTCCCGGCGCCCTCGCAGGGCGACGGTGCGCTTGTGTTCTCATAACACAAATGTATGATTCGCCAAAAGCGAGAATTAAATTACCACCGGGAGGGGAACCGCATGCGGTCCCAGAGCGCTGACGGCGCGACGGCAACCACCGAAGACGGCCGGCCACGATCGGGCGACGGGCACCCACCGGACCGCCGGATGCTCATCGATGGGCGGCTGGTGGCCGCGGCCGAGACCGCCGAGGCCACCGAGACCGGCGAGACTTACGCGTCGGTCAACCCGGCCACCGGCGAGGTGCTGGGCTACGCGCCGGACGCCGGAGTCGACGACATGCGAGCGGCGATCGGCGCGGCACGGCGTGCCTTCGACGCCACCGGCTGGTCGACCGACGTCACCGAGCGCCTGCGGTGTCTGGAGCAGTTGCATCGGGCACTCGTCGAGCACCGCGACGACTTCGCCGCGCTGACCGTCGCCGAGGTCGGTGCCACCGCCGCCCTCACCGCGGGGGCCCAACTGGACGGGCCGATCGAGATCGTCCGCTACTACGCCGACTTGTTGCGGACCTACCCGATGAGCGAGGACCTCGGCACCGTCGAGAGCCGCGGCATGCTCCACCACCGCTGGGTGGAGAAGGAAGCCGCCGGGGTGGTCGGGGCGATCATCGCCTACAACTATCCGAACCAGCTGGCGCTGGCCAAACTCGCACCGGCCCTGGCCGCCGGGTGCACGGTCGTCCTCAAGGCGGCACCGGACACCCCGCTGGTCACCCTGGCGCTCGGAGAGCTGATCGCCGAGCACACCGACATCCCCGCCGGTGTGGTCAACGTGGTCAGCTCCGCGGACCCGGCGGTGGGCGAAGCGTTGACCACCAGCGCCGACGTCGACATCATCACCTTCACCGGATCCACCCCGACGGGCCGCACGATCATGGCCGCGGCCAGCGGGACCGTCAAGCGTGTCTTCCTCGAATTGGGCGGCAAGTCCGCGGCCATCGTGCTCGAGGACGCCGATTTCAACACCGCCGCACTGTTCACCGCGTTCTCCATGGTCACGCACGCCGGGCAGGGCTGCGCGCTGACGTCGCGGGTGCTGGTGCCCAGGAAACACCACGACGAGATCGTCGCGTTGATCCAGGCCAATTTCGGTCGCGTGCGCTACGGCGACCCCACCGACCCGAAGACCTACATGGGTCCGTTGATCAGCGAGAAGCAGCGCGACAAGGTCGACGGCATGGTCAAGCGGGCGGTGACCGCCGGGGCCACCGTCGTCACCGGCGGTGAGAAGGTCGATCCCGGCTACTTCTACACCCCGACGCTGTTGACCGACGTCGACCCCGACAGCGAGATCGCGCAGGAGGAGGTCTTCGGTCCGGTGCTGGTGGTCATCGCCTACGACGATGACGACGATGCGGTGCGCATCGCCAACAACTCGGTCTACGGTCTGTCGGGGGCCGTGTTCGGCGCTGCGGACCGGGCGCTGGCGGTGGCGCGCCGCATCCGAACCGGCACCTTGAGCATCAACGGCGGCAACTACTTTCATCCGGATGCGCCGTTCGGCGGATACAAACAATCCGGTATCGGCCGCGAGATGGGCGCCGCCGGACTCGAAGAGTTCCTGGAGCGCAAGACCCTGGCGGCGCCGGTCGCGGCGGAGGCGGGCAAATGATGCCGTTGGATGGCGTGCGGGTGCTCGAGGTCGCGATGTACGGGTTCGTCCCGTCGGCCGGGGCGGTGCTCGCCGAGTGGGGCGCCGACGTCATCAAGGTCGAGCATGCCGTCACCGGCGACCCGCAGCGCGGGCTGCGCCAGACCGGACCGTTGCGGGTCGACGGCGACCCGAACCCCAACATCGAGCACGCCAACCGCCGCAAACGCAGCATCGGGCTCGACATGTCGGTGGCCGAAGGGCGCCAGGTGATCTACGAGCTGGCCGCCGGCGCCGACGTGTTTTTGACCAGCTTCCTTCCCGGGCATCGCAAAAAGTTCCGGATCGACGTCGACGACATCCGCGCGGTCAACCCCACCATCGTCTACGCCCGGGGCAGTGCGCTGGGCCCGCGCGGTGCCGAGGCCGAGCGGGGCGGCTACGACATGACCGCGTTCTGGTGTCGGGCCGGAACCGCCGCCACCATCACCCCGCCCGGGACACCCGGGATGATCGCCCCGCCGGGCCCGGCCTACGGCGACACCATCTCGGGCACCAACCTGGCCGGCGGTATCGCCGCGGCGCTGTTCAAACGTGAACGCACCGGGGAACCGTCGGTGGTCGACGTTTCGCTGCTGGGCAGCGGACTGTGGGCGATGGGGCACACCGTGGCACTCACCACGCACCTGGGTCAGCGGCTGGAGGCACCCGTTCCGGGCGCCCACGGATCGCCGATCAACCCGCTGGTGGGGCTGTACGCCACCAGCGACGACCGCTACATCTCGCTGGTGATGATGCAGCCGGCGAAGTTCTGGGCGGACGTGTGCCGTCACATCGACCGCCCGGAGCTGATCGAGGACCCGCGATTTTCCACCGCCGAGCAGATCGCGGCGCACACCGACGAGGCGGTGGCCATCCTCACCGAGGTGATCGCCACCCGCACCCTGGCCGAGTGGAGTGAACGGTTCGCGACGCTGACCGGGCCGTGGGCTCCGGTGCAGGACACGTTGCAGGCCGCCGCCGACCATCAGGTGCGGGCCAACGAGTATCTGGTGCAGGCCGGCGAACTGGAACTGGTCGCCAACCCGGTCCAGTTCGATGTCGCCGCGCCCCAGAGCGGGCCGGCCCCCGGTTTTGCCGACCAGACCGACGAGGTGCTCACCGAACTCGGTTTGGACTGGGACCGCATCATCGAACTGAAGACCAGCGGCGCGGTCACCTAGGGGATCGCAAGGAAAGGCGGGGCGCGCTGATGCCGTACGTTGCTGCGATCGGCACCTATCTGCCGTGCTGGGGTACGCCCCAGCACCGGGTGGCCGGCACCGACGAAGACGCGATCACCCTGGCGGTGGAGGCCGGTCGCGCCGCGCTGGCCGCGGCCGGCGCCGTCGAACGGATCGTGTTGGTCACCCGTGACCTGCCGTTGACCGACAGCAGCAACGCCGCGGTGCTGCTGGCCGGTCTGGGACTCGACCCCGAGCTCGAGGTCAGCGAGCGGCTCGGGGGAGCCCCGGCGACGCTCGACGCGCTGAGTTCGGCGCGACCGCGCACGATGATCATCGGTGTCGACCTCGATCCGGCCGGGGCTGCCGCGATCATCACCGCCGAAGCCGGACTGCGGGTGCGCATCGCCGCACGGGTGGCCCGCAGCCTGCCGGTGCGTACCCGCAGTGCCATCGGCGAAGTCCACGACTACGGTGACCCGCGCTTGCTGCGCGAACGCGGCGTACTGGCCTCGTTGGCCGCGGCGTGGGTGGACACCCCGGTGCTGCTGGCCGGGGTGGACCACGACCATGCCGTGCGACTGTGCAGCGGCGATCCGGCGCCGCTGCCGACGATGGGGGCCAGTGCGGGACTGTTCGGACTTGCGGCGCTGGCCGAGTCGCACACGACCGGGCCGCTGGTGGCGGTGGAGCAGGCGAACCTGTCCGGGGTCACCGTGGTCGACGGGGTGGCGCACGTGCACCGGCGCGAACCGGTGGCCCGTTCGCTGCCGGAGACCGACTTGACCCCGGGCGCCGACCTGCCGATCTCGCTGGCGGCCTATGCGCGCGCGTTCGAGGCCAAGGTGCGCTGGGAGGCCGGTCAGTTCCCCGACAGTGGCGCGGTCGACTTCCCACCTCGGTACCGGGTCGACGCCGACGGCACACTGGTCACCGACTATCAACTGGTTCCGCTGCCGCGCACCGGCACCGTCTACACCGAGACCACCGTGGACTTCCCGGTGCCCGGGCTGCGGACACCGTACTCGTTGGTGATCGTCGAACTCGACTCCGAGACACCCGACGGCGGTGTGCGCGCCCTGGTGAAGCTGACCGGCGCGACCCCGGGCACGGTCGCGATCGGTGATCGGGGTCAGATGGTGCTGCGGCGGGTCGCGGTGCGCTCCGGGGTGCCCGACTACGGATACGCGTTCGAACCCTTCGAACCTGACGTGGAAGCGGAGGCGGTGTGATGCGGAGGGTGGCCGTCGTCGGTGCCGGGATGACACCGTTTCGGGAGCATTTCGCGCTGGGCCTGAAGGATCTGCTGCCGATGGCCTTCGCGGAGTGCGCGGCGAGCGTCGACAAGGGCTTGGCCAAGACCGACCTGCAGGCCGCCTGGTTCGGCGCGCTGGGCACCACCGACGGTTTCCAGGCCGGCATCCTCGCCGATACCCTCGGGCTGCCGGACCTGCCGGTCACACGGGTGGAGAATTCGTGCGCCACGGGCAACGACGCGCTCCGCAACGCGCTGTTCGGCGTGGCATCCGGAGCGTTCGACGTCGTGTTGGTGATCGGTGCGGACAAACTGCGCGAGACCGCCACCAAGGACATGTTGTGGGCGTGGGAGGGCACCGCCCGCGACATGGCCTGGGACTATCCACTCGGACTGGTCGCCCCGGCCGGATTTGCCCTGCATGTGCGCCGCTACCTGCACGAGGGGCCCGCGACCCGGGAGCATCTGGCGATGGTGGCGGTGAAGAACCATCGCCACGGGGCGCACAACCCCAAGGCCCGACTACAGTTCGAGATCACCCGCGAGCAGGCCCTCGATGCGCCCACCGTGGTGACGCCGTTCGGTGTCTACGACTGCGCCCCGCAGAGCGACGGGGCCGCCGCCCTGCTGCTGGCCGCCGAGGACGTGGTGGACCGGTTCACCGACCGGCCGGTGTGGGTCCGCGGGGTCGGGCTGGGACTCGATTCGGTGATGCACCAACACAAAACGGACATGACGACGTTTCCGGCGACGGTGCGTGCTGCCCGGCAGGCGTTCGCCATGTCGGGTCTGACACCCGCCGACATCGACGTCGCCGAGATCCACGATTACTTCACCGGGGTCGAGTTGATCAGCTACGAGGATCTCGGTTTCGCCGACCGGTTCGAGGCGTCCAAACTGCTCGAAACCGAGGCCACCAGCATCGGCGGGGCCATGCCGGTCAATCCCAGCGGTGGCCTGAAGTGCAAGGGCCACCCGCCGGGGGCCACCGGGGTGGCGCAGTGCGTGGAACTGTTCGAGCAGCTGCGCGGCGCCGCGGTCAATCAGGTGGACGGGGCCCGCATCGGATTGGCGCACAACATCGGTGGGCCCACCGCGGTGTCGGCGGTCACCATCCTGGAGGGCCCCGGCGGCGACGGGGCGTAACACCGGTCCCACCCCGTCACACCCGGTCTGCCCCACCGGCCGACGCCGTGTTCGACGTGTTTGACCCCGGGTCAGACGGGGTCGAATGAAGAGATGAGCCAGCGGCCGTCGTGTTTCTCCAGGCCGACCTTGACGCTGCTCATGGTGTAGGAGCCGCTCGGGTTGGTTTTGCTGATGGTGGTCTGGTTGACGAAGATCAGCACCTCGGCCCGGCGGGGATCGAGGTTGATCAGTCCCTTGCGCACCACCGAGGCCACGGTCTGGACGTCTTTCTCCTTGGCGGCCGGCGTGACGACGTTCTCGGTGAAGTCGGTGTAGTAGGACAAAAAGTCACCGGTGAGGTGGGTCTCGGCGGCGGCGAAATCCTTGTCGAGGGTCTGCGGTGAATAGGTCAGCAGGGCGGTGGCGCCGTCGGCGGCCGCGGCCATGGCGGCTTGTTCGGCCTCGGGGCCGACTTGCTGGTCGCCGCGGAACATCGCGAAGTACAGCCAACAGCACAGGGCGGCGGCGAGGAACAGTGCCGAAACCAGGGTGACGGCGATCCAGCGGGTCGCTGTGCCCCGGGAGCGCCCAGCCGGCGTGGGGGCCGCGGCGCCCTCGGTGTCTGCGTCGGCCGGGGCGTCGGCGGTGTCGGTGGTGGCATCCGGGTCGGCCGGGGCGTCGGTGGCGGCATCCTGGTCGGGTTCGGAGACCGGTTCGGCGGTGGCGTTGTCGGGGTCGGGTCGGTTCATGCTGCGAAGTCCACCTTCGACATCTTGATCTGGTCGCCCTCGCGGGTCAGGTGCACCGACAGTCGCCAGCTGCGCGGCTCGTCTTTCGCGCCGGCGGTGTTGGTGACCTTGGTCTCGGCGGCGACGAGCACGACGGCATCGGTGTCGGATGACGATTCCACACCGGCGACCGTTGCGGTTGCCTCGGTGACCGTTTTGGCCTCACGGGCGACCTTGGTGAAGTCCTCGGCGTGATCGGCGAAATCCTGTCGGAAGTCGCCGGTGGTGTTGTCGAGAATGTCTTGGACGTCGTCCTCGACGGTTTCGTAGTTCAGCGACATCAAGGTCACCACGCCCTGGCGTGCGGCGGCGGCGTACTCGGCGTGGACGCGTTCGCGTTGTTGCACACCGTGGTGGTCGATGAGCATCACCACCGCGGCGGCGATGAGTCCGCCGGTGGCCAGAACGGCCAGGGTTGCCGCCACCCAGCGCAGGGGTCGCCCGATGCGGTGGAGTCTGCGGGCGCGCCGAGGCGCTTGCCGGGCCGGTGTCTGCGCGCCGGTGGTCGCGTCGTCCTCGTCGGTTGGGGGTCGCGTTTCGTCGTCTTCGTCGTCCTTGCCATCCTCGCCGGTCGTGACGGCCGCGGGCGGCGCACCGTCGGGGTCGTCGCCGCCGTTGCGCAGTCTGAGCAGTGCCGCGCGGGTGCGTGCCGCTTCGGCGGCCGCCTCGGCGGCTTCGGCTTCGGCTTCGGCCAGGGTCAGCGCGTCGGTGCGGTCCTGGACGTTGTCGGTGGGCTCCGGGGTGGCCGGATCACGTGCGGTCATACGGCCTCCTGTTCGTTGGCGGCCCGGGTTGAGCGGTGCCGGTCACGCTGCGGGGTCGCCACAGCGCGGCCCCCAAGACGGTACATCGCAGCGAACTCACCAGGTGCGCAGCGAGCACAGCGCGCCTCGGGTGCCGGCGTCGGTGGACACGACCACGTCATCGACTCGCAGCTCACAGACGTAGCCGGGGGTCTCCAGTTCCTCATGGTGGGGGGGCAGCGACACCACCACCATCGCCCAATCCTGCGGGTCGGCGAGTGCCGTCTCGAATATCCAGGGCTGATCGGGGCCGACCGTGGCGTCGGCGCGGGGACTGTACTCGTAGGGGTTGTGGCTGTAGGCGCCGAAATCCGGTGGCTGAACCTCGCGGTAGTAGATTCGCGCCTCGGCGGTCTGCGTCGCACTGACCGAGTAGCGCACCTGGTGGCCGCCGGCGGGCTCGGCGCCGGCGGCCGGCGGGCTCACCCCGGCGCCCGCCGTCAGCACGGCGGCGAGCAGGGTCGACGCGACGACCCGTGGCACCGGCACTGACACAGGCTCCTCCACGGCGGTGCTCACCCCAAGGCGGTCAAACCGCCCAAGACCGAAATTCTTCACGGCGAAGAGTAGCATTACCATTCCGGTGTTGTCCGGGGAAACGGGGTGCGGTTCACCGCGTGGTTCGCCCCCCGGCGGCCGCCGTCCCGGCGCGGTATCCGAAGACCATCGCCGGGCCGATCGTCCCGCCGGCGCCTCCGTAGGCGCGGCCCGTCACCCCCGCCATCGCGTTACCGGCCGCGAACAGGCCGGGAATCGGGTGGCCGTCGACGTGCAACACCCGCCCGTCGCGGTCGGTGCGCGGACCGCCCTTGGTGCCCATCGCCCCCACCGACAGCGGCACGGCGTAGTAGGGCGCGGTGTCGATCGGCCCCAAGGTGCGCCCGGCCTGCGTGGTCGCCTGATCGTCGCCCCAGTAGCCGTCGTAGGCGCTGGTGCCGCGGCCGAAGTCCGGATCCGCGCCGCTGGCGACCGCGTCGTTCCAGCGGGCCACGGTGTCGGCCAGCCCGCCGGGGTCGATCCCGGTCTTGTCCGCCAGTTCGGCCAGATCCGCCGACCCGCAGAACCAGTCCGGCGCGGCGTCGCCGGGGGCCACGCCGAGGAATCCGTAGCGCCGCAGATGCGCCGAGTCGACGATGATCCACGCCGGATCATTGAGATAGCCGCCCCGCGGGTCGAGGTGATGGAACGCCCCGGCCAGCGAGTTGTAGTCGCAAGCCTCGTTGACGAAGCGCCGACCGGCGCGGTTGACGATGATGCTGCGCGGGCGGGTGCGTTCCAAGCGCACGCTGCGGCTGCGCTGCCTGCCCTCGATGGTGTCGCCGGGGATGCGCACGATCGGCACCCACCAGGCCTCACCCATGTTGGCCAGGTCGGCGCCGTGGGCCATCGCCATCCGCAGCGCATCGCCGGTGTTGTTCGGCGGCGAGACCGCCCCGCGCATCGGTCCGCGCAGGAACGCCTCGACGAGGGTGGGGTCCCATTCGAAGCCGCCGGCGGCCAGGATGACACCGCGGCGGGCCCGCACCCGCCACGAGGCGTCGCCGGTGGCGATGCGGACACCGACGATGGCGTCGGTGGCGTCGGTGGCGTCGGTGATCAGCTCGATGCCCCGGCATCCGGTTTGCGGCGTGACCCCGAGGTCGAGCACCCCCTTGAGCAGTCCGGCGATCAACGCGGTGCCGGCCACAGCGACCTCGCCGGCGCCGGTGTCGACGTCGGCGTGCAGCCGGGCTCGGGTCTCGGCGTCGAATCCGACGTTGCTGAAGTCGGCGGGAAATGCGGTGATCCGGTCGCGCCAGGTGCCCAGTTCGGTCAGGTCGTAGGGCAGCGGGCTCAGGGAGCGTCCCCCCGACGGGCGACCGCCGGGCAGCTCCGGGCGGTAGTCCGGGAATCCGGGGGCGACCTCGAACCGGACGCCGCTGTGCGCCTCGACGAACTCGATCATCTCCGGGCCGGTGCGGATGAACGTGGTGACCAACGCGTCGTCCATCGCGCCGAACGACTGTGCGCGCAGATAGTCCAGCGCCGCGTCGACGGTCAACCCCGGCGCCCGGCTGTGCGCGGGAATCCACGCGATGCCCCCGGACACCGCGGTGGTCCCGCCCACCGTCGCGGCCTTCTCGAAGACGGCGACCGACGCGCCGGTCACCGCGGCGGTGAGCGCGCCGGTCAGCCCGGCGGCGCCGCTGCCCAGCACCACCACGTCGACGACGTCATCCCACGGGGTCTCTGCATTGGACGGCATGGCTGTGCTCCTCTCGGGGCTCCTCTCGGGCGCCGGCGGTGTCACCGGAGCACCTCCGACAGGCGTTCGGCGGCCTCCAACACCGCATCCCGCCCGCGCAGAACGACCTCCTCGCGGTGCGAGATCAGGTTGATGCAGGTCGGCGGTGAGGGCGGGCGGCGGCGGACCGGAACGGCCAGCCCGAAGGTTCCCGGTTCGATCTCGCCGTGGGTGATCACCCAGCCCCGCTTTCGGGTCTGTTCGACGATGTCGCGTTCCGAGGCGCACCGGGCCATCGCCGCCGACAGTGCGATCCCGGCGGCGCCGCGGCTGAGCGGATGGCGGCTGCCCTCGTGGAACGCGAGCTGGTAGCCGACCTGGGTGGGCACGATGACGGCGACGGCGACCTGCTGATCGCCCTCGGCCACCAGCAGCGACGCCGTGGTGCCGAGCTCCTCGGCGAGGGCGCGCAGCGTCGGCAGGCACAGCTGGCGCAGGTTGTTGTCGAACGAGGCGCCCAGGACCGCCAGCGCGGCGGCGGGGCGGTACCGGCCGTCGCCGCCCTTGGCCACCAGCCGGAACTGTCCCAGCGTATTGAGCAGCCGGTAGGTGATGGTCCGGTGCACACCGAGCCGGTCGGCGACCTGCTGCGCGGTCAGCCCCTCGGACGAGGCGGCCACCGCCTGCAGTGCGGTGAGCCCCCGCGCCAGGGTCTGCGAGCCCGGTGGGCCGCCGGTGTCATCGGCCGCGGTCGGCATGGGTAGGGCCTCCTTGACATTCACCCGCCGGAGAGTAATGCTCTTGAATATAACGTACATCATTGTGCGATAAGCGCACAATTCATATGGCAGGTAGCGAGAATCGGATTTCCGCACGGATGCGGGGACGGAGTGGTCGATGCCGGAGTTCGAGAGCATCTGGAGTGACCTGCAGGGAGTCGCGTTTACGCAGGGCTACCTCGATGCGGCGGGTACCCGCACCCGTTACCTGCACGCCGGGGACCGTGACCAGCCCGCACTGGTCCTGCTGCACGGCTCCGGCGGCCATGCCGAGGCCTACGTCCGCAACCTGGCCGCGCACGCCCGGCATTTCTCCACGTGGGCGATCGACATGCTCGGCCACGGCTACACCGACAAACCCGGTCATCCGCTGGAGATCACCCACTACGTCACCCACCTGATGGCGGTGCTCGACGCGATCGGCGCCGACAAGGCGCACCTCAGCGGCGAATCACTCGGCGGCTGGGTGGCGGCGCGCGCGGCGATCGACCACCCCGAGCGGGTCAACCGGCTGGTGCTCAACACCGCCGGGGGCTCCCAAGCCGACCCGGAGGTGATGAAACGCATCATCACCCTGTCGATGGCCGCGGTGCAGAACCCGACGTGGGAGACCGTCGCGGCCCGGATCAAGTGGCTGATGGCCGACAAGTCCAAGGACTACGACGACCTGGTGGCCAGTCGGCAGCGGATCTACCGCCAGCCCGGTTTCGTCGACGCGATGAGCGACATCATGGCGCTGCAGGATCCGCAGATCCGCGCCCGCAACCTGCTCGGCCCCGCGCAGTACGGGGCGATCGGCGCACCGACACTGGTGGTCTGGACCAGCGACGACCCGACCGCCGACGTCGAGGAGGGCAAACGCATCGCCTCGATGATCCCCGGGTCCGCGTTCGAGGTGATGCCCGGCTGCGGCCACTGGCCGCAGTATGAGGACCCGGAGACGTTCAACCGCCTGCACCTGGAATTCCTTCGGGGACACTAGCGTGACGCCGCAGACAGCCGAGGCCGCCGGCGCCGACGACCCTCGCGACCGGGTCGACGTCGTCGTGGTGGGCGCCGGTCCGGTCGGGCTGACCCTGGCCAACATCCTGGGCGGGCACGGAGTCCGCACCCTGGTGGTCGAGGAACGCGACACCCTCATCGACTATCCCCGGGGTGTGGGCCTCGACGACGAATCGCTGCGCGCCTTCCAGGCGATCGGCCTGGTGGACGCGATCCTGCCCCACACGGTGCCCAATCAGATCCTGCGGTTCTTCGACCGCCGGCGCCGGTTGCTGGCCGAAATGGCGCCTGCCGACGCGTGTTTCGGCTGGCCCAAGCGCAACGGGTTCGTCCAGCCGCTGGTCGACGCGGAGTTGCTGCGGGGTCTGGACCGCTTCGACCATGTGCAGGTGGCGTGGGGACAGCCCATGACCGGGTGCACCGAGACCGCCGACGGGGTCACCGTGCACCTGCCCGATCGCTCGGTGGACGCCGGCTACCTCGTCGGCTGTGACGGCGGGCGCAGTGCCACCCGGCGGCTGATGGGCGTCTCCTTCGACGGCACCACCTCGTCGACCCGGTGGCTGGTCGTCGACATCGCCAACGATCCCCTGGGACATCCCAACAGCGAGGTCGGGGCCGACCCGGCGCGCCCGTACGCCTCGATCTCGATCGCGCACGGCATCCGGCGATTCGAGTTCATGATCCATCCCGACGAAACCGATGAACAGGTCGACGATCGCGGTTTCGTCGCGGCCATGCTGGCGCCGTTCGTCCCGCGCCCGCACGACGTCGACATCATCCGCCACCGCGTCTACACCCACCACTCCCGGATCGCCGGGGCATTCCGGGCCGGTCGGCTGCTGCTCGCCGGCGATGCCGCGCACCTCATGCCGGTGTGGCAGGGGCAGGGCTACAACAGCGGGATCCGGGACGCGCTGAACCTGGGGTGGAAGCTGGCCGCGGTGGTGCGCGGTCAGGCCCGGGAGACCCTGCTGGACAGCTACGACGTGGAGCGGCGCAAGCACGCCCGGGCGATGATCGACCTGTCCACGATGGTCGGCCGGGTCATCTCGCCGACGAACTCCACGGTGGCGACGCTGCGTGACGCCGTGATCCGGGCAGCCTCGGTGGTGCCGACGTTGAAGCGCTACGTGTTGCAGATGCGGTTCAAACCCATGCCGCGTTACGACCACGGCGCCGTCGTGCACCACCGATCACCCCGGCCCGACTCGCCGGTGGGAACCTTGTTCATCCAGCCCCGGGTGGCCACCCGGGCGCACGCCGATGTGCTGCTCGATGAGGTGCTGGGACCCGGGTTCGCGGTGCTGTGCTGGAACAACGATCCGCGGGCACTGCTCGGTGCCGAGGCGTTCGCCCGATGGAAGGCGGTGGGTGCGCGTTTCATCGCGGCCCGGCCGCAGACCCAGCTGCACTGGAGGGACCCCGACGCCCCCGAGGACCCCGACGTCACGGTGGTGGGGGATCGCACCGGTGAGCTGAAGGCCTGGTTCGATCGCCACACCGAGTCGGTGCTGTTCGTGCGCCCCGATCGCTGCATCGCCGCGGCCTGCATCGCCCAACGCGCCGCGGAGTCCACCGAGCGGCTCTTCGCCGTGCTGGCCCTCGTCGCGCCGGGAGGTGATCTGCCCGATGACGCTGGCCGTGTGCTGCATGTCGCACAGTCCGCTGCTGAATCTGCCGGGACCGCCGGGTGAGCTGATGGCCGACGTGAAAACCGCCATCGCCGACGCCCGCGCGTTCGTGCGGGACTTTCAACCCGACCTGACCGTGGTGTTCGCGCCCGACCACTACAACGGGTTCTTCTACCGGCTGATGCCGCCGTTTTGTATCGGAACCGCCGCCACCGGGGTCGGCGACTACGGCACCTACGCCGGGCCGTTGAACGTTCCCGAACAACTGGCCGCCGACTGCGCGTCGGCGGTGTTGGACCACGGCGTCGACGTCGCGGTCTCGGCGTGCATGGAGGTCGACCACGGCACCGTCCAGCCGCTCGAACAGCTCTTCGCCGACGTGGCAGCGTGCCCGGTGATCCCGGTGTTCATCAACTCCGTGGCGACCCCGCTGGGCCCGATCCGCCGGGTTCGCGACCTCGGCGCGGCGATCGGGGCCTACCTGGCCGGCCTGGACAAGCGGGTGCTGGTGCTGGGTTCGGGGGGGCTGTCCCACGATCCGCCGGTGCCGACCCTGTCGACGGCACCGCCGGACGCGCTGGACCGGATCGTGCACGGCCGGCCGATGACCACCCAGCAGCGTCAGGACCGCCAGAGGACGGTGATCCGGGCGGCCCGCGAGTTCGCAAACGGCGACTCCGGTCTCATACCGCTCAATCCCGAATTCGACCGGCGGTTCCTCGAGATCGTCGACACCGGCACTCTGGCGGCCGTCGACGACTGGACCAATACGTTCCTCGCCGAGACCGCGGGCAACTCCGCACACGAGATCCGCTCCTGGATCGCGGCGTTCGCCGCCCTGGCGGCTCAAGGCCCGTACCGGACCACGGTGCGCTACTACCGACCCGCCCCGGAGCTGCTGGCCGGCTTCGCGATTCGGTCGGGGGTGCCGGCGTGAGCGAGACCAGTGTCGACGTGTTGATCATCGGGTCCGGCGGTGGCGGCATGACCGCCGCATTGGCCGCGGCCGCCCGTGGGCTGGAGACCCTCGTGGTGGAGAAGGCGGAGTTCTTCGGCGGCTCCACCGCGCTCTCCGGCGGCGGCCTGTGGGTGCCCGGGGCGCCGGCGCAGCGCCGGGAAGGCCACACCCCCGATCCCGAGGAGGTCGTGACCTACCTGCGGCAGATCACCGACGGGCTCGTCAGCGAACAGCGGCTGCGCCGCTACGTCGACGCCGCCCCCCGGATGCTGGAATTCCTGGAGCGGACCAGCCCGTGGTGTGAGTTCGTCTGGAAGCCCGGCTACGCCGACTACTACCCGGAGTTGCCCGGCGGGTCGGCGTTGGGCAGCACCATCAACGTCCCCGCGATCGATCTGCGCCGCCTCGGCGAGGAGGAACACCATCTGCTGGCGCCGCTGGCGATGGCGCCGAAAGGCGTCTGGCTGGGGCCCAAGGACCTTCGGCTGTTCTACCAAGTCCGCCAGTCTTGGCGCGGCAAGCTGGTTCTGCTCAAACTGCTGTGGCGGATGTTTCGCGCGCGGGTGTTCGGCGTGCGGATGGCGGCCATCGGGCAGTCCCTGGCCGCGCGGTTACGCCTGGCGATGATGCAACGCGACATTCCGCTGTGGCTCAACACCCCGATGACGGAGCTGACCACCGATGACTCCGGGTCGGTGATCGGCGCGACCGTGCTGCGTGACGGTCGGCCGCACCGCATCGCGGCGCGGCACGGCGTCATCCTGGCCACCGGAGGATTCGACCACGACCTGGCCTGGCGTAAGGAACACCAGCCGTTTTTGGACCGTGACTGGAGTTTCGGCAACCCGGCCGCCACCGGTGACGGCATCCGGGCCGGGCAGCGGGTCGGGGCCGCCACCGAGCTGCTCGACGAGGCGTGGTGGTTCCCGGCGATCTGCTGGCCCGACGGACGGCTGCAGTTCATGCTCAACGAGCGGATGATGCCCTCGCAGTTCATCGTCAACGGTAACGGCGAGCGGTTCGTCAACGAGGCCGCTCCGTACATGGATTTCGCTCACGCGATGATCGAGGGACAACGCTGCGGGGTCACCCACATCCCCTGCTGGCTGATCACCGACCAGCGCTCGATCAACCGCTACGTCGTGGCGGGCCACCTGCCGATCCCCACGGTGCCGGGAGCGCCGGTGCCCACCGGCAGCCGGCTGCCGAAGGAATGGCTGGAGTCCGGCGTGGTCAGATCCGCGGGCACCCTCACCGAACTCGCCGGCGAGATCGGTGTGCCGCCGCAGGCGTTGCGCGCCACCGCCGACCGATTCAACCAGTTGGCCCGCGCCGGCCACGACGACGACTTCTGCCGTGGCGACAGCGTCTACGACAACTATTACGGCGATCCGACGCTGCCCAACCCCAACCTGCATCCGCTGACCAGACCGCCCTACTACGCGTTCCAGATCATCCTGGGCGATCTGGGCACCTCCGGAGGCCTGCGCACCGACGAGCACGCCCGGGTTCTGCGCGCCGACGACACCGTGATCGGCGGGCTGTACGCGGTGGGCAACGCCTCGGCGGCGGTCATGGGCCGCAGCTACGCCGGAGCCGGGGCCACGATCGGCCCGGCGATGACCTTCGGCTATCTCGCCGCCGAGCACATCGCCGGCGGCGTGCCCCCGACCGGCGACGGCGCCCGACGCCTCGACTCATCCGCAAACTCCGACCAATCTCCGAGGAGGTAACCGTGAAGATCTCACTGTTCTACGAATTCGCCCTGCCGCGACCCTGGTCCGACGACGACGAGAGGCTGCTGTTCCAAGACGGCCTCGATGAGGTGGAGGCCGCCGACAAGGCGGGATTCTCGACGGTGTGGCTCACCGAGCACCACTTCCTCGAGGAGTACTGCCACGCCACGGCCCCGGAGATCTTCCTGGCGGCGGCCAGCCAGCGGACCCGCGACATCCGCCTCGGCTTCGGGATCATGCACCTGCCGCCGGTCGTCAACCACCCGGCGCGCGTCGCCGAGCGGATCTCCACCCTCGACCTCATCTCCAACGGACGCGTGGAGTTCGGCACCGGCGAGTCGTCGTCGGTGGGCGAACTGGGCGGCTTCGGCATCGACCCGGCCGACAAGCGCGCCCAGTGGGAGGAAGCCCTGGAGGTGTCCATCCGCTGCATGGTCGAGGAGCCGTTCACCGGGTTCGACGGCGAGCACGTCACGATGCCGGCGCGCAACGTCGTCCCCAAACCGCTGCAGAAACCGCACCCGCCGGTGTGGGTGGCCTGCACGCGGCCCGCCTCGGTGCAGATGGCCGCGCAGAAGGCGATCGGCGCACTGAGTTTCGCCTACACCGGGCCCGGGCCGTTGACCGAGCGGGTCAACGGCTACTACAAAGAGCTCGAAGAGAACGGGGTCCCGGTGACCCCGCAGGTCAACCCCAACATCCTCGCGATCGGTGGGGACCTGTCGATGATGGTCGCCCCCACCGACGAGCAGGCCGTGCAGCGGCTCGGCAAGGGCGGTGGCTTCTTCTCGTTCGGCATCATGCACTACTACATGAAAGGCCAGCACACCCCCGGCCGGACCGGGGTGTGGGAACGCTACCTTCACGACGTCGAGCAGGACCCGACGCTGGCCTACGGGCCCGGCCGGGGTGCGATCGGCAGCCCGCAGACCGTGCGCGAATTCCTGCGCGGCTACGAGGAGAGCGGCGTCGACGAGATCATCCTGCTGCTCAACCCCCGCAGCCACGAGGCCACCATGGAATCCCTCGAGCTGATGGGCAAACACGTGCTTCCCGAGTTCATCGAGCGCGACGAGAAAGCCGTCGCGGCGAAGACGAAACGCCTCGAGCCGATCATCGAGAAGCTGGAGTCACGCCGCACGCCCTCGACCGCGCCGAAGTTCGACGAGAATTACTCCTTCGGGGGATTGCCCACCGGCGGTAAGGGCGGCAAGAAGTACACCGCGACCGAGATCCCCGAGGCGATGGCCGAGATGAACGAAGGCCGCGTGCAGGCCGCCCAGCGCGCCAAGGATGAACGCGAACGCGGATAGGGCAGGTAATGCGGTTCCTGTTCGTGCACGGAGGATTCCACGCCGCCTGGTGCTGGGAGCGCACCATCGCCGAGTTGGAGCAGCTCGGGCACGCCGGGGTGGCGGTGGACCTGCCGGGTCACGGCGCGCGGATCGACGAGGACGCCACCAGGCTGGCCGCCCGGCGCGATGCCATCGTCGCCGAGCTGGCCGCCGGTGACGTCCTCGTCGGCCACTCCGGTGGCGGCTTCGACGCCACCCTCGCCGCGAACGCGGCACCCGAACTCGTCGGCCACATCGTCTACCTCTCCGCGGCCCTACCCCGCGAAGGGCGCAGCTACACCGACGCGATGACCATGGGTGCCACCGAGGCGGACCTGTTCGACGGGGCCGCCGGGGACATGCTGAAGCACCTGCATTTCGCCGAGGACGGGACGATGACGTTCGCCGACTTCCACGGCGCGCGGGAATACTTCTACCACGACTGCGACGAGGCGACGGCGCGGTGGGCCTTCGAGCGGCTCGGCCCGGAACGCACCGGTGAGGTCACCGTCGCCCCGGTGTCGGTGCCCGACTTCTGGGCGGCGGACCTGCCACGCAGCTTCATCCGCTGCGAACAGGACCGCGCCTACCCGCGGTGGCTGGCCGACGAGGTCTGCCGGCGACTCGGGGTGCAGCCGCTGAGCATCGACGCCTCGCACTCACCGTTTCTGAGCCGGCCGGCCGAACTGGCCGAACTGCTGGTGCACGCCACCACCACCAGGCCGGTCGGTCCGCTCATCGCGCACTGAGCCCGCGGCCCCTCACCGGCGGGCGCCGGGCGGGTTGGTGAACCACAGGTTCTCCTCGCGCAGCCCCCGGCTGCACCACCCGTCGGCGGCACGCACCAGATCGTGGTGGTAATAGCCGCCGCAGACGCTCAGCTCACTCATGCCGGGCAGCTGCATCGGGTTGTAGAACATCGCGCGCACCTCGGCGGTGTCGCCGGCCAACCGCAACACCTCGATGTTGGTGATGTAGTGCATCGACATCGGGATCGCGGCGAAACCCGAGGCCAGCCAGTCGGCCACCTCGTCGCGGGAACCGCGGATGGCGCCGGCCGACGAGTAGTCGATGACCGCGTCGTCGGTGAACACCGACCGATACAACTGCCAGTCGCGGGAGTCCACGGCGCGTGCGTAGCGGTACAGCAGCGCGGCGATCTCCAACCGATCGGCGACCGGGACCGGATCGGTCACTGCGGCATGCCGATCGTCTTGATGTGCAGGTACTCGGTGAAGCCCTGCTCGCCGTTGCGGTAGCCCAGGCCGCTCTGCTTGGTGCCGCCGAACGGGCTGGTGATCCCGAAGTGGCTCTTGCCGTTGATCGTGACGTTGCCGGTGCGCATCCGTTGCGCGACAGCGAAGGCCCGGTCCACGTCGGCGCCGCTGACCTCCCCGGAGAGCCCGTAGATGGAGTTGTTGGCGATCGCCACCGCCTGCTCCTCGGTGTCGTAGGGCGTCACCGTGAGCACCGGGCCGAAGATCTCCTCCTGGGCGATGCGGCTATCGGGATCCACGTCGGCCAGCAGGGTGGGCTGTACGTAGTAGCCGACCGGCAGGCTCTCCGGTACACCACCGCCGGTGACCAGCCGTGCCCCCGAGTCCCGCCCGGAGGCGATCAGGTCGAGCACCTTCTGCCGCTGCGTCTCGCTGACCTGGGGCCCTTGCATGTTGCCCGGCGTCCACGGGTCACCCATCGGGAAGTTCTCCATCGACGACTGCAGCACCGCCAGTCCCTCGTCGTAGCGACTGCGGGGCAGAAGGATCCGGGACGGCAGCACGCAGCTCTGTCCCGACATCACGCAGGCCATCATCGCCGCCATCGGCAGGGCCGAACCGAAGTCGGCGTCATCGAGCACGATGTGCGCGGACTTACCGCCGAGTTCCAGCAGCGTCTTCTTCACCGTGGGCGCGCTCGCCGCCAGGATGGCCCGTCCGGTCGCCGTGGAGCCGGTGAAGGTGATCATGTCCACCCGCGGGTCGGCCGACAGCGCCGCCCCGACTTCGTTGGCGTTGGAGGTCACCACGTTGAACACTCCCGCCGGGATGTCGGTCTCCTCGGCGACGATGCGGCCCAGCTCGCTGCCCGACCACGGGGTCAGTTGGGCGGGCTTGAGCACCACGGTGTTTCCGGCCATCAGCGCCGGTACCGTCTCGGCGATGTTGAGATACAGCGGCACATTCCACGGCGTGATCGCCCCGACCACGCCGAGCGGCTCGTAGTTCAGCTTGCGTCGGGCCGGGCCCAGCGCCGTCTCGTGCGATCCGGTGTCGACCAGGTAGTCGAAATCGCGGCCGTGTTCGGCCCAGTGCTTGACCTCGGCGACCGGGCTCTCGATCTGGCTGCCGGTCACCGTGACCGGGCAGCCGACCTCGGTGATCAGGATCCGGCGCAGCCGTTCCTTGTTCGCCTCCAGCGCATCGTGCAGCTGAATCAAACAGCGGTGCCGGAACTGCACGTCGCGCGCCCAGTCGCCGGCGTCGAAGGCGCGCCGCGCCGCCGCGACGGCGCGCGACAGATCATCGACCGTGCCGTCGGCGGCCTGCCCGACCACCTCCTCGCTGGCGGGATGAACGACGTCGAACCTCGCGCCGCCGGTGGCGTCGACCAACGCACCGTCGACGAGCATGCGCTCCTCGCCCGCCAAAACACCGGAATCGCCCTGCGTGGTGGTCACCGTGATCCTTTCCGCCGAATACTCTCAGAACTACCTACCGTAATGCCTACAGTAGTCATGAGGGGGCCGGCCCGCAGGTTTATCGACACGGAATCGACGCGAAAGACCCGAGATGAAAGACACTGTTGCGACGCGGTTTCACCGCCGGGAGCCGAGCACTGGGGGGCCGGGCGGGTGAAGCTGGTGTTCAACCTGCCGCACCTGATGCGGTTGACGGCCACCATGCAGCCGTGGGAGGCCGAGGTGACCGGCGCCGACCAGACCCGAATGGTGCGCTGCGCCGACCGGTGGGGCTACGACATGGTCGCCGTACCGGAGCACTTCCTCATTCCCGCTGAGCACGTCGAGCTCTCCGGCCCGCACTACTTTCAGTCCACGGCCGCGCAGGCCTACATCGCCGGGGCGACCGAGCGGATCCTGGTCAACTCCTGCGTCACCGTGCTGCCGCTGCACCAGCCGGTCGTCTTGGCCAAGGCGCTGGCCACCGCCGACTGGTTCAGCGGCGGCCGGATGATGGCGACGTTCGGTGTGGGGTGGCTACGGCGTGAGTTCGAGCTGCTCGGCGTGAGGTTCGAGCAACGCGGGCGGATCGCCGACGAGTACCTCGCCGCGATCGTGGAACTGTGGACCAGCGAGGCACCGAGCTTCAACGGGCGCTACGTCTCCTTCTCCGGGGCGGCGTTCGAGCCGAAACCCGTACGCAGGCCGCACCTGCCGATCTGGATCGGCGGGGACGCCGATGCGGCGTTGCGCCGCGCGGCAAGGTTCGCCTCGGGATGGTGGAGCTTCCTCACCCCGCCGGAGCGCATCGCCGAGCGGGTCGAGTTCATCAAGTCCCAGGACGGCTACGACGGCCGTCCCTTTGAGGTCATGCACGGCATGGCGACCCGGCGCGTGGGGGAGGGCCACGCCGTGCGTGACGATCCCGGGGGGCGCCCCGGGATGAGCGCTGAGCAGATCGTGGACCGATTGGGCTGGCTGGCCGAGCAGGGCGTGACCGTGAGCGCGGTGCCGCTGCCGGCGGTGCGCGGCGTCGAGGAGTACCTCGACTACGCGCAGTGGGTCATCGAGGAGATCAAGCCACGGCTGCGGTGATCGTCCGATCGGCGTGTGTGCGGGGGCTCAGCTCACCGAGCCCGACGCCGCCACCTCGGTCTCGCCGTCGTCGGCGGCCCGCGGCGCCAGCACCCCGGTCGGGTGCGAGCGGCCCCGCAGCACCGTCGAGCTGTGCTCGACCCAGCGCTGCCGCTCGGCGGCGTCGGCGCGGTCGGTGGCCGCCGCCGAGCACAACAGGCGGTGCGACGTCGTCTTGGCCAGGTCGGCCAACCGGGCGGCCTCGTTGACCGCGTCGCCGATCACCGTGTACTCGTAGCGGTTCTCCGCACCGATGTTGCCGGCGAAGACCGGACCCGCGGACACGCCGATGCCGAAATCGACGACCCGCAGGTGGCGCAACCGCACCGCCAGCGAGCGCGCCGCGGCCAGGGCGGCCGGCGACGCCCCGCTGACGGGCAGCGGAACCCCGAACACCGCCAGCGCGGCGTCGCCCTGGAACTTGTTGATCAGACCCCGATGCTCGTCGACGGCACTGACCACGATCCGGAAGAAGTCGTTGAGCACCTCGGCCACCTTCTGCGGTGGATGGCTCAGGGCCAACTGGGTCGAGCCGGCCAGATCGACGAAGAGGATGGCGGCCTCGGTGACCTCACCGGAGAACGTCGCGCCGCCCCGCAGCGCATGGCGCGCGACGTCGGTGCCGACGTAGCGGCCGAACAAATCCCGCAACCGGTCCCGTTCGGCGAGTTCGCTCACCATCCGGTTGAAACCGCTCTGCAGCCGCCCGATCTCGGAACGCTCGTAGATGTCGACCACGACGTCATCGCGGCCGTGTTCGACCAGCGCCATCGCGTCGACCACCTCGCCGACCGGGTCCGAGATGGACCGCGAGACGAGGACCATCCCGCGAAAGCCCAGGATCACCGCCACCAATGAGAGCACCAGGACCGCCGTCTCGATCGGTGCGGTCGTCGGGATGATCCAGCCGTTGGAGCGCAAGACCACCAGCGCGGCGATCGCCAGGCTCGGCAGACCGCTGGTGAGCAGCCACATGTTGATCAGCCGGGCCAGCACGCCCGGTGCGGTGACGAACCCGCCGGAGTCGCGGGTCGCGGCCACGATGATCGGCCGGATCCAGCGCTGGTTGATCAACACCCCGGTGCCGGTGGCCGCCGCACCGCCGAAGATCACCGCCAGCGCCGTCGCGATCGCCAGGCCCGCGCCGCTGTCGGCGTTGAGCAGGACGAAGACCAGCCCACCTGCGATCCAGGCCGTGCTCAGCAGCAGCGACTGGTCACGGATCAGGTTCGTCGCGGCGCGCCGTTGGCCGCTGGTGGGCGCCGCGCCGGCGGTGAACCACGCCAGGGGCCCGGCGATGATCACGATACCGCCGACCAAGACGGTCAGGGTGCAGATCCCGGCGAGCACCACCGCTGTGGCGATGTACTGCGGAGCGAAATGCACACCGTCGGTGGGGTGCCCGCGCAGCGCGGCGACGACGACGAGCACCTCGGCGACGCTGATCAGATGCGCCAGCGCCAGACCGGCAGCGTAGCGAAACGACGCCGTGAGCGCGCCGCCGCGCGGTGCGCTCGTCGGCCTGTCCACATGACGACCGTAACCGCTGCGATTAAATCAGTTGCTTGACTGAGCCCGGTCGAGGCGGTTGAGTCGAGACACCGCCCGCGGCAGAGCCGAGACACGGTGGCGGGGAAAGGGTGGAGATGGTCGACGAGTTGGCGGGGAAAGTCGCGATCGTCACCGGCGGGGCGTCGGGGCTCGGCCGCGGCATCGTGGAACGCTTCGTTGCCGAGGGCGCCCGGGTGGTGATCGGCGACCTCGGGTCCGGGCCGGTCGGGGACCGCGGTGTCGAGCTGGCGCAGGCGTTGGGCGAGCGTGCGCTGTTTCATCCCACTGACGTGGCCGACCGTGAACAGGTCGCCGCCCTGGTGGCCACGGCCGTGCAGGCCTTCGGCGGTGTGCACGTCATGGTCAACAACGCCGGGGTCTCGGGGCGAATGCACAACCGGTTCCTCGACGACGACCTGGCCGATTTCGAGCGGGTCATGGCGGTCAACGTGCTCGGCGTCATGGCCGGAACCCGTGACGCCGCCCGCCGGATGGCCGACGACGGTGGCGGTTCGATCATCAACCTGACCTCGATCGGCGGGATCCAGGCCGGGGGCGGCGTGATGACCTATCGCGCCTCCAAAGCGGCGGTCATCGCGTTCACCAAGTCGGCGGCCATCGAGCTGGCCCACTACGGGATTCGGGTCAACGCCATCGCGCCCGGCAACATCCCGACGCCCATCCTGCGCTCCTCGTCGGCGGAGACCGACGCCGCCGAACTCAGCCGGTTCGAGGAGCGGATCCGCGCGACGATGCGGGCCGACCGGCCGCTGCAGCGCGAAGGCACCCCCGACGACGTCGCGGAGGCCGCCGTGTATTTCGCCGGGGAGCGGTCGCGTTACGTCACCGGTACGGTGCTGCCGGTGGACGGGGGAACGGTGGCCGGCAAAGCGCTGCGGCGGCGCAGCCAAGCCAAGGATTAAATCAATCGCTTGACTTAATGGTGGGCGCGGAGTTGACTGGCGGTGTGACCACCGCCAACCGGACCGATCGGGCCTCCAGCACCCGGGAGGCCATCCTGACCGCCGCGGAACGCCTCTTCGCCGAACGCGGGGTGTTCTCGGTCTCCAACCGTCAGGTCAGCGAGGCGGCCGGGCAGGGCAACAACGCCGCGGTGGGGTACCACTTCGGCAGCAAAACCGACCTCGTGCGCGAGATCGAACGTCGCCACCGGATGCCCGTGGAGACGCTGCGCGAACGCATGGTGGCCCACGTCGGCGACTCCGCGGACCTGCGGGACTGGGTGTCGTGTTTGGTCCGCCCGCTCACCGATCACCTTGCTGCGCTGGGTAATCCGACCTGGTATGCGCGTTTCGCCGCCCAGGTGATGGCCGATCCGGCATATCAGGACATCGTCGTCAAGGACGCGTTGAGCTCGGTGTCGCTGGTCGAGGTCCTCAACGGGATCAACCGCTGCCTCCCGGAGTTGCCGGTCAAGGCCCGCCAGGCGCGCAACGTCATGGCGCGCAACCTGCTGATGCACACCTGCGCCGATGTGGAACGGTCGCTGGCCGCAGGCGCCTCGGCGTCCATCAGCTGGACCGAGGCCGGGGTCGGCCTCATCGACGCGATCGTCGGGCTCTGGCTGGCCCCGGCCACGCCCCTGCCGGAGGGTCCGCGATGAGGGTCACGGCCGATCAGAACATCTGCGCATCGTCGGGCCAGTGCGCCGCACTGGCACCGCTGGTCTTCGACCAGCGTGACGAGGACGGCGTCGTCGTCGTGCTCGACGAGAACCCGCCGCCGGAGCTGACCGACGCGGTTCGCCAGGCCGCAGCGGCCTGCCCGTCCGGCGCCATCACGATCATCGAGGAGTGACTGTGTCCGACACCGTGGCCGACGCCGCCAGCATCACCATCCCGGACTATCCGATGAGCCGGGATCGCGGTGCCCCGTTCGCGCCCCCGCCGCAGGTCCTGGCGATGGCCGCCGAGCGACCCTTGAGTCGGGTGCGGATCTGGGACGGCAGCACACCGTGGCTGGTCACCGGCTATGACGCCGTGCGCACGCTGTTCTCCGACCCGAGGGTCAGCACCGATGACCGCATCGACGGATTCCCGCACTGGAACGAGGGCATGCGCGCCAGCGTGCACCATCGGCCCCGGTCGGTGTTCACCGCCGACGGGCCCGAACACATCCGGTTCCGCCGGATGCTGTCGCCGTCGCTGACCCTCAAGCGCGTCAACGCGGTATCCGAGCGCGCCCAGCAGATCACCGACGAGCACATCGACACGATTCTGGCCGGCCCACGACCGGCGGACCTGATCAACGGTTTGGCGTTGCCGATCCCGTCGCTGGTGATCAGCGAGCTGCTCGGCGTGCCCTACGCCGACCACGACTTCTTCCAGCAGCACGCCACGATGGGGGTGGACCGCTACGCGACCGCCGACGACACCGTCAAGGGCGCCACCGAACTGTCCAAGTATCTGGCCCGGCTGATCGAGACCAAGATGACCGATCCGACCGACGACATGGTCTCCGATCTGGCCGGGCGGGTCAAAGACGGCGCGCTGTCGGTGCGCGAGGCGACCCAGCTCGGTACCGGAATGTTGATCGCCGGGCATGAGACCACCGCCAACATGTTGGGTCTGGGGGTCCTGCGGCTGCTGCTGGAGCCGGCGAAGATCGACGTGTTCCGCGGCGACGACGACGCGGCGATCGCCAACGCGGTGGAGGAACTGATGCGCTACCTCAGCATCATCCACACCGGCCAGCGGCGGGTCGCCATCGAGGACATCGAGATCGGCAGGGAGACGATCCGGGCCAACGAGGGCATCATCATCGACTTAGCCCCGGCCAACTGGGATCCGAGCGTCTTCCCCGAGCCGGAGATGCTGGAGTTGAGCCGCGCCGCCGCCCGCCAGCACATGGGGTTCGGATTCGGGCCGCACCAATGCGTGGGCCAGCAACTGGCCCGCGCCGAGATGAACATCGTGTTCGCCACCCTGTTCCGGCGTATCCCGACGATCAAGCTGGCCGTCGACGTCGACGAGATCGCGTTCAAAGACGACCGGCTCGCCTACGGCGTCTACGAACTGCCCATCACCTGGTAACCGGATCGGAGTGAGTTTACGATGACCACAGCATCAACCCAGACCCCAGCGGGACAGCCCAGACCGTTCTACCCGGAGGGGGGCTACGGGGCGCCCAAGGACCGCCAGGTGAGAGCGCACGGCGGTGTCGGCCTGCCCGCCGGAACCGAGGTGTTCTCCGCGGACAACCACATCTCGCTGAGCGACGACATCTTCTACCAGAATTTCCCCCCCGAGCTGCGCGACAAGGCGCCGCGGATCTGGTACGAGGACGGTGCCTACATGGTCGGCAAGAAGGGCCAGACCTTTTTGCCCGGAGACTTCTCGGCCGTCTTGATGCAGTACGACGACCTGGCCGGCGCCGCGACCGCGAACATCGAGGCGCGCATCGAACAGCTGCGTTCCGACGGCGTCGACAGGGAGCTGGCGTTTCCCAACGCGGTGCTCGCCCTGTTCCATTTCCCCGACAAGGAACTGCGCGAACGGATCTTCCGCATCTACAACGAACACATCGCCGAGCTGCAGGAGCGCTCCGACGGTCACTTCTACGGCGTGGGCCTGATCAACTGGTGGGACCCCGCCGGTGCGCGGCGAACACTGCAGGAATGCAAATCGCTGGGGCTCAAGACCTTCCTGCTCCCGCTGAACCCGGGCAAGGACGACGACGGCGCGGTGATCGACTACTCCTCTGCGGCGATGCGCCCGGTGTGGGAGGAGATCGAAGCGGCCGGGCTGCCGGTCAGCCATCACATCGGTGAGACCCCGCCGAAGACCCCGTGTGAGGTCAACAGCGTCGTCGTCGGCATGATGGTCAACGTCGACTCGTTCCGGGAGATGTTCTCCAAGTACATCTTCGGGGGAATCCTTGACCACCAGCCGGGACTGCGCGTCGGCTGGTTCGAGGGCGGGATCGCCTGGGTGCCGTCGGCCCTGCAGGACGCCGAGCATCTGCACGCCTCCTACCAGCACATGTTCAACCACGAACTGTGCCACCCGATCCGGCACTACTGGGACGCCAACATGAGCGCGTCGTTCATGGTCGATCCGCTTGGTCTGCGCCTGATCGACCAGATCGGAGTGGACAAGGTGATGTGGTCCTCGGACTACCCCCACAACGAGAGCACGTTCGGCTACTCGGAGAAATCGTTGGCCGCCGTGGTCGACGCGCTGGGACCCGAGGACGCCGTCAAGGTGGTCAACGGCAACGTCACGGCCTTCCTGGGATTGCGATGACGACGTCGACGCCTCAGACCGCCACCGGCATCGACATCCCGGAGGTTCCGGACCGGTCACGGATGCGCCGGGAGACCGGCGCGCGACTGCGGGCGGCCATGGCCGAACGCGGTGTCGACGCGTTGGTGCTGCTGGGAAACAGCGCGGTCACCTACGCGACCGGGATCAGCTGGCGGCTCGGGGATGCGGGTCTGTCGCACGTCGAACGGCCCGTCGCGGTGGTCCTCGCCGACGACGAGTGGCCCCACCTGTTCGTCTCGTTGCGGGTGGGTGCGGCCGACCACACCGAGCTGCCCGACGACCACGTCCACGGCCCGGTCTACCTGGAATTCGACGAGGGCGTGGACCGGTTCGCCGAGGTTCTCGCCGGCCTGCTGCCCGCCCGGCCGGTGGTGGCCGTCGACGAATGCACCGGGGCCATGCGCCGTGCACAGAACCGCCTGTTCCCGGCCGGCCGGCCGGTGGACGCCAGCCAACTGGTCGGCGCGGCCAAGGTGATCAAGACCCCGGACGAGCTGGCCTGCATCCGGACCGCCTGCCGCATCACCGACGAGGCGATGGTCGACGTCCAGGCCGCACTCAAGCCCGGGATCCGCCAGATCGACCTCTCGGCGCAATTCCTTCGGCACGCTTTCGAATTGGGCGCCGACGCCAGCATGCTCGAACCGATCTGGCAGGTGATGCCGCACACCCGCGACGACGGGGTGTGGACGACCCACGGGGACCTGGCGCTGCCGCTGTTGACCACCGAGCGTGAACTCGCGGTCGGCGACGTGCTCTGGACCGACGTCTCGATCACCTACGGCGGGTACTGCTCGGACTTCGGGCGAACCTGGATCGTCGGGGCGGACCCGACGCCGCGCCAGCAGGCCCAATATCGGCGCTGGCGGCAGATCCTCGACGCGGTGCGCGACGTGACCCGCGCCGGTGTCACCGCCGCCGAGCTGGGGCGCGTCGCGACCGCCGCCAACGACGGCGAACGGCCGTGGCTGCCGCATTTCTATCTGGGGCACGGCATCGGGGTCAACGCCGCGGAGATGCCGATGATCGGCACCGACCTGGGCCAGGAATTCGACGCGAACTTCGTCTTCGAGCCGGGCATGGTGCTGGTGCTCGAACCGGTGGCGTGGGAGGACGGCACCGGCGGCTACCGCGGCGAGGAGGTTCTGGTGATCACCGAGGAAGGCTGGATTTCGTTGACCGACTATCCCTATGCACCCTATGGCGACGTCGATGGCCGTTGAGGTCCTGCCGGATGATCGTGCGCTGCGCAGTGAGCGGCGGCGGCGTGCACTGGCACAGATGGAAGCTCACGACCTCGACGTCCTGGTGCTGGGACGTCAGGCCAACGTCCGCTACGTCAGCGGCGCACCGCAGCTGTGGATCGCCGGGACGCGCCCGTTCGGCCCGACCTGTGTGCTCGTGCGCCGCACCGGGGCCATCCACCTGCTGAGCACCTGGGACGAGGGCATCCCCGAGGACATCCCGCACGAGCACCTCTACGGCATCGCCTGGAACCCGACCAACACCATCGGGGTGCTCGCCCGCATCGACGGTGCCGCCGATGCGCGCCGGGTCGGCACCGACGCCATGTCGCCGGTCTTCGCCCAGGCGCTGCCGATGGCCTTCCCCAACGCCGAACTGGTCGACGGGGAGCAGGCGATGCGGGCCGCCCGGGCGATCAAGACCGCCGATGAGATCGCCGCGGTGCGCGCCTCGATCGCCGTGGCGCAACAGGCGTTGACCGCGGCGGTGTCGGCGCTGACGCCCGGCGTCAGCGAGCAGACCCTCACCGGCGTGCTGATGGAGGCGATGACCGCCGCCGGGGTCTCCACCCCGGCCAACCAGGACGTCGCCTGGGTGACCTCCCGGGAGCACCCGTGGCGACGGGGGGCCGGCGACGGAGCGGCCCAGGCCGGGGACCTGGTGGCGTTCTCCGCGGGTGTGCTCGCCGGTGGCTATGTCGCCGAGGTGGGGCGAACGTACCCGGTCGGCGAGGTGCCCGGCGCCGGGGCGCTGTACCGCCGATGGGATGCGCTGTGGCAGCGACTCGCGGGTGCCTGCCGGCCCGGGGCGACCGGCAGCGATCTGCTGAACGCCTATACCGCCGCCGGTGAGCCGATGCCGCCGATGCCGGTGGCCTACGGGCTGGGACTGGGTTTCGACCCGCCGATGGTCGCCGTGGAGTTGCCCGCGACCGCGGCCGCCGAACACCTGCGGCCCGGTATGGTGTTGGCGGTCACCGGCTACGTGTTCGAACCGGGGGTGGGTTCGGTGTTCGGCCGTGAGGCGGTGTTGATCACCGAGGACGGTCACGAGGTCCTGACCACCAGCCCGTTTGCCGATCACTGAGGAGCGCCATGCCTGTCGCTGACCGTCCTTCGGCGGAGGAGATCATCCGCTACCACAAGGATCCGGCCACCAAGATCGCGACGATCACCTTCGCGCGGCCCGAGTACCTCAACGCCCCGACGTCGGCGGCGCGGCTGCGCTACGCGGATCTGCTCCGGGGTGCCACCGTCGACGACGACGTCAAGGTGGTGGTGATCCGGGGGGTCGGCGACGATCTGGGCAGCGGAGCCGACCTGCCGGAGTTCATGGAGGGCGTGGACGACCCCGCGATGCGGTTGGCCGAACTGCGATTGGACGGCGCCGACGTCACCTATCCACCGAAGGGCTCGTTTCGCAACGGCGCCACGATCAGCGCCTGGTACGCCAACGCCCAAGCCGGCAACCGCCCGCTACAGGAGCTCAAGAAGGTCAGCATCGTCGAGGCGAAGGGCTACTGCTACGGATGGCACTTCTATCAGGCCGCCGACGCGGACCTGGTGATCTGCTCCGACGACGCGCTGTTCGGTCACCCCTCGTTCCGCTACTACGGGTGGGGCCCGCGGATGTGGACCTGGGTGCAGATGATGGGCCTGCGCAAATTCTCGGAGATGGTGTTCACCGGACGGCCGTTCACCGCCGCCGACATGGACAAGTGCGGCTTCGTCAACAAGGTCGTCGGACGCGACGAGCTTGAGGACGAGGTGGGCAAGTATGCGTTGGCCTGCGCGCGCAACCGTCCGGTCGACACCGTGTTCATGCAGAAGATGTTCTTCGAGGTCTACAAGCAGCACCAGGGCGAGTACATGGGCAGTCTGCTCTCGGCGTTCTTCGAATCGATGGGCAGCGGGGTGACACCGGACTCCGATGACCTGATGCTCGATGAGGCCATCGACACCGGGCTCAGCGGTGCGGTCAAGGACAACGACGCCAAGTTCCCCCCGGATTTCCGGTTGAGCAAGTCCAGCCGCGAGCGTGACCGCTAGCCGGGCTGGCTGTCCACGGCATCCAGTGCCGGGTTCTCGGTGATGCGCTCGCCCCAGAACGCGCCGTGCATGCGGGCCAGGCCGCGCACCCCGCATGCTGCCTCGTCGACGCTGAGCGGTCGGGCCGCGTCACGCGGGCCGGCGCCGCGGGCGACCACATCCTCCATCAGCACCAGGAAGTCGCGATGCGGTTCGTCGGTCACCGCCCGGTGGACCCGCGGACGATCCAGGAACAACGACACCTCGGAGAGGAACGGGCGTGGCTCGTGGTAGAGCCCGCCGGTCAGCTCGACCCGTCGGCGATCAGCGGGTCGGTCACTTCAGACAGCTGCCCGCGTCGACCGGCAGGGTGACACCGGTGATGTAGCGGGCCTCGTCCGAGGCCAAAAACAGCACCGCGTTGCTGATGTCTACCGCATCCACCCAGGGCACGGGCAGCGTGTGGAACATCTGACAGATCGGCGCCATGTCGTCGGGGCCGGGGTTCTCCAGATCGGGGCGGAACAATTTCCAGGTGCCCTCGTTCATGATCATCCCGGTGCTGACGTGGGTGGGGTGCACCGTGTTGACCCGAATGTTCTGCTGACCCAGCTCGACGGCGAAGGCCCGCATGATCCCCACCACGCCGTGCTTGGCGGCGACGTAGTTGCCGCAGTGCGGGTAGGCCTTCAGGCCGCCCACGGAGCTGGTCAGGATGATCGAGCCGCCCTTTTCTCCGGAGATGAGGTGAGGTACACCGGCTTTGACCGTCTTCCACACGCCCGACAGGTTGATGTCGATCATCTCCTGCCAGTCGTGTTCGCTGCACTGGTCCAGGGTGTCGCCGCCGTTGCCGATACCGGCGTTGGCGACGATGATGTCCAGGCCGCCCAACTCCTCGACTCCGGCATCCACCGCGTTCTTGAGCCCGTCGTAGTCACGCACATCGACCTCGGCGGTGAAGATGCGACGGTTGCGCGCCTTGACCAGTTCGGCGGTCTCGGCGAGTTCCTCCGGGGTGGCCGGGGGGATGGGGGAGTCCTCGACGATCCGTTTGCAGGCGTCGATGGCGATGATGTCGGCGCCCTCCTCGGCCAGGCGCACCGCGTGACTGCGGCCCTGACCGTGCGCCGCCCCGGTGATGAACGCGACCTTGCCGTCAACACGACCAGCCATGAAAACCTCGATTCTGTTTGTTGGAAAAGCCTTGTGGGGGTAGATGAGTGACGATCAGGGAATCGACGCCGGCATCGAGGTCCAGCCGCGAACCGTCGATGTCGGGGAGAGCTCCGCCACGGAGAGATCCACCTCCCACTCCGGGAAGCGCGTCAAGATCTCCTCGAGGGCGACCCGCGCCTCCAGGCGGGCGAGCGCGTTGCCCACACAGAAGTGGGTGCCCTGGCCGAACCCGAGGTGGGGTCGGCGCTCACGGTGGATGTCGAACACGTCGCCGTCGGGCGGGAACCGGCGGTGATCGCGGTTGGCCGCGCCGATCAGCAGCATCATCGCCGCGCCCTCCGGCACAGTCTGCCCGTAGAAGTCGATGTCGCGGGTGACGTAGCGGGCCGCGTGGGGTGCGGGCGGCTCGAACCGGACCAGCTCTTCGACCGCGCGCGGGATCAGCGACGGATTGTCGGCCAGCTCACGACGCTGATCGGGGTGCTCGGCGAGCACCTTGCCGGCCCAGCCGATCAGCCGGGTGGTGGTCTCGCTGCCCGCCGTGGCCAACACGGTCAAAAACAGGTGCAGCTCTTCGGTGCTCATCTGCCGCCGGGTGCCGGTCTCATCCTCGAATTCGACGTTCATCAGACCGGTGATCAGGTCATCGGAGGGGTTCGTCTTCCGCCAGGCGATGGCGTCGGCGAACACGTCGCCGGTCGCGATCGGACCGTCGGGATTGTCGGTCATCTTCTGACCGGGTTCGGTGCGGATGGTGGCGTCGCCGTGCTCGGTGATGTGCTCCTGTTGGTCTTCGGGGATTCCCAACAACATCCCGATCACGCGCATCGGCATCTCGGCGCCGAGGTCGTTGACGAAGTCGAACCGCCCGGTGCCCACCAGCGGATCCAGGCAGCGCGCGCAGTACTCGCGGATCTGCGGCTCCAGCTCCTTCATCCGGCGCGGGGTGAACATCCCCGACAGCAGGTTGCGGTGGATGTCGTGGATCGGCGGATCTTCGAACACCAAGATGCCCGGCGGGATCTCCATGCCCGATTTGATGATCTCCAGGATCGCACCCTTGGCCGAGCTGAACGTCTCGAAGTCCTGGAACGCGGCGTGCACGTCGTCGAACCGGCTGAGCGCATAGAAGTCGTGCTCCCGGTTGTAATACAGCGGAGCTTCCTCGCGGAGCCGACGGAACATCGGATAGGGGTCTTTGTTCAGTTCGGTGTCGTACGGGTCGTAGTGCGCCTCGTCGGTGATGCTGGCGGTCATCTGCTGGGGTCCCTTCCCTCGGTCGCCGGGTGATTCGCCTAGATGGCTGCCGGAACCGGAGCCTCGACCGGGGTGAACTCCAGGTGCAGTTCGGTCAGGCCGCGCAGGATGAACGTCGGCTCGAAGGTGAAGCGCCGGTCCCCGGCGGGCCCGTGCTTGCCCTCATCGATGCGGATGTCGTCCATCCGGTCCAGGATGCGTTCCAACGAGATGCGGTTCTCCGCGCGTGCCAGCGGCGAGCCCGGGCAGGTGTGGGTGCCCCGGGCGAAGGCCAGGTGCTCGCGTACGTTGGGCCGGTCGATCCGGAATTCGTGCGGGTCCTCGAACTTCAGCGGATCGCGGTTGACCGCCCCCGGAAGCAGCACCACGATCGTGCCCGCCTTCAGCTCGACGCCCCCGAGCGTGGTGGTCTTGGCCACCAGGCGGGGGTCGCATTTCACCGGGCTCTCCATGCGCAGCACCTCTTCGAAGAAGTTGGGGATCTTGCTGCGGTCGGCGCGCAGTTGGGCGACGAGGTCGGGGCGTTCGGCCAGCAACCGCAGTGCCGAGCTGAGCAGCTTCGTGGTCGTCTCCTGGCCGGCGCCGAACAGGAACGTGGCGCTTTTGACCACGTCGATGAGTTCCGGGACCGACCCGTCCTCGTAGGTGGCGCCGGCCAGTTCGGTCAAGACGTCGGCGCGCGGGTTCTCGCGCCGATCGCTGAGATAGCCGAGGAATTTGTCGTCGAGCCACGCCAGCGGGTCGTGGACCAGTTCCTCCTGATCGAGCGCGCCGACGCGGGCGCCGGGCTGCGGAGCGCCGAGCACCTCCTGGAACACCGGCTGGTCCTCCTCGGGCACCCCGAGCAGGTCGGCGATGACCAACAGTGCGAACGGCCGGGCGTACTCGGAGAGGAACTCACACCTGCCGTTGTCGACGAAGTAGTCGAGCTGGCGGTCGGCCAACCGCCACATGAAGTCCTGGTTCTCCTTGAGCCGCTTCGGGGTGAGCAACCTGTGCAACAGAGACCGGGCCTTGGTGTGTCGTGGCGGGTCCATGGTGACCATGTGCTCGCTCATCGGCATCTGATCGCGGTACTGCTCGATCTGGGCGCTGATGTCGTCGCCCTCGGGTTCGAACGGCAGCGGCGGGAAGGGCCCGCCGACCGCCACCAGGTTCGAGTAGGTCTCCGAGTCGCGGTAGATCGCCAAAGCCTCGGCGTATCCGGTCACCGCCACCACACCGGAGGCGTCCATCCGGGTCACGGGGTGCTGGTCGCGCAGGTAGTCGAAGTAAGGGTGGGGGTCGGGCACCAGGGATTGATCGGTAAAGAAATCGATGGTGGCGAAATCGGTCACCGTGGGAGACCTTCCTGCTGGGCTGATTGATGCTGTGCACCTGCTTAGCACGGTTGACGGTGCCGGTCAAGACTCCTGTGGGGCGTTAGCATGACCGGCAAACGCAAAGCGGCGAGGCAGGATGCGGAAGTGGGGACATGAGCTCGGCTGTTGAAGCAAAAACCAAGTCGCAGCGGCGAATCGGAGCGCCCGATGCGAAGAATCGGAGGCTGCTGCTCGATGCCGCCGAAGAGCTTCTGCTGTCGGACGGCTACTCGGCGGTCAGCTCGCGCCGGGTCGCGCGGCAGGCCGGCCTCAAGCATCAGCTCGTGCACTACTACTTCCGCACGATGGACGACCTGTTTCTGGCGATGTTCCGTCGACGTGGCGATGAGGGCCTGGCCATGCAAGCCGAGGTGCTCCGATCGCCGCAACCGTTGTGGGCCCTGTGGCGGTTCAATACCGATCCGGCCGGTGTGGCGCTGACGATGCAGTTCATCGCGGTGGCCAACCAGCGCCCGGCGCTCAAGGCCGAGATCGCCCACTACGCCGCACGCATGCGCAACGAGCAGTATCAGGTGGTGGCCGACGTGATGGAGCGCTACGGGGTGGACCTCGTGGAGTTTCCGCCGATGGTGCTGATGGTGTTGATGACCAGCGCGTCGCGCATGCTGGTCATCGAGCACGAGTCGCTCGGGATGACCGCCGGTCACGCCGAGACGGTGCGATTCGTCGAGCGTTGGCTGAGCCGTCTTGAGGGTGAACCCGCTGCCGCAGTGTCGGACTCGCCGAACCCGACTCATTAGCCGCGCCGTCGTCGCTGCTTTTCGGCCCGGTCGGCCGCCGCCCAATGCTCATCGGAGACCCACAGGCGAGCAAAAGCGGAGACCGCCTCCTCGGCCGACGCGCCGGCCAGCACCCGCTTGATCTCACCGGCGGGCGGGCAGGCCAAGGTGCGCGCCAGCGTGCGCCATTCCTCATCGAACGAGTCCCGGGAAACCACCCGGTTGACCAGGCCGAGCCGCTCGGCCGCCGGCGCATCGAGCAGGGTTCCGGAGCCGGCCAGCAGCAGCGCCTGACTGCGCCCCACCAGGGCGGCGAGGCGTTCGGCGCCGCCCCAGGCCGGCATGATCGCCAGGGCGACCTGGTTGAAACCGATCCGGATGTCGTCGGCGGCGACCCGGATGTCGGCGGCGACGGCGACCTCCGCGCCCCCGCCGAGCGCGTGGCCGTTGAGG
Source organism: Mycolicibacillus parakoreensis (assembly GCF_022370835.2). The sequence continues at coordinate 2,255,459 of NZ_CP092365.1, read as the reverse complement.
GCGGCGATCACCGGCGCCGGGAAGGCGGCGATCCGGTCGCACAGTGAACGCATCCGCCAGGCCATGGCGCAGGCGTCGGCCTCGGTGCGGATGGTGGCGAGTTGCTTGAGATCGCCGCCGGAGACAAAGGCCCGGTCCCCGGCGCCGGTGAGGACCAGCGCGCGGGCCCCGGCCACCTCGTCGAGGGCGTGATCGAGTTGCTCCATGGTCTCGGGGGCGATCGAGTTTCGCGCGTGCGGCCGGTTGATGGTGATCACGGCGACGCCGTCGTCGAGTGCCACGCTGACCGGGTCGGCAGGGTCGGCAGAGGACACCGATGCGGTCACTGATTCTCCATCGACGATATTGGCATTCTTGTAATTAGAGAATATTATCACGGGTGACATGCGAAAAATTCCTGCGGATCTGGTGCGGCGCTACCGGCAAGAGGGCTGGTGGACCGAGGAAACCCTCGGCGATCTGCTCACCCGGGGCCTGGCCGACCGCCCCGGCACCCACTTCGAGGTCCATTCGGCGGTGCGGCCGTATACGGGGACCTTCGGGTCGGTGGAACGCCTCGCGCGCCGGCTGGCCGCCGGCCTGCGTGAGCGCGGTGTCGGGCCGGGAGACGTGGTCGCGTTCCAACTGCCGAACTGGCGGGAAGCGGCCGCGGTGTTCTGGGCCGCGGCCTTCCTCGGGGCGGTGGTGGTGCCGATCGTGCACTTCTACGGGGCCCGCGAACTCCGCTACATCCTCACCGCGAGCCGGCCCCGGGTGTTCATCACCGCCGGGCGCTTCGGGCGGCTGGTCTTCGCCCCCGAGCTCAGCGCCGAGGTGCCCATCGTCGGGGTGGTCGACGGCGCCGGCGCCGTCGCCGGGGTGGCCGACTTCGACGAGCTGCTCGCCGCGGAGCCGATGACCGACACCCTGCCGGTGGATCCCGCGGGTCCCGCGCTGATCGCCTTCACCTCCGGAACCACGCGCGCGCCCAAGGGGGTGATCCACAGCCACCAGACACTGTGCTTCGAGACCCGCCAACTGCTCGACAACTACCCGAAGGACCGCGGACGCCAACTCACCGCCACCCCGGTCGGGCATTTCATCGGGATGCTGGGCGCGTTTTTGATCCCGGTGCTCGAAGGTTCGCCCATCGACCTCGCCGACACCTGGGACCCGGGGCAGGTGCTGGCCCTGATGAGCTCCGACGGGGTCTCGCTCGGCGGCGGACCGCCCTATTTCGTCACCAGCCTGCTCGACCATCCCGATTTCACCACCGACCACCTTCGCTACATCGATCGTCTCGGCCTCGGTGGCTCGACGGTCCCGGCGGCGGTCACTCGCCGACTGGCGGATCTGGGCATCCTGCTGTACCGGTCCTACGGCAGCACCGAACACCCGTCGATCACCGGGTCGCGCATCAGTGCCCCGGAGGACAAGCGGCTGTTCACCGACGGCAACGCCCGTCCCGGTGTGGAGATCCGGTTGGCCGACGACGGGGAGATCTTGAGTCGCGGACCGGATCTGTGTCTGGGCTACACCGACGACGCGCTGACCGAGGCCGCCTTCGACGTCGACGGCTGGTACCACACCGGCGACGTGGGCGTCCTCGACTCCGACGGCTACCTGACGATCACCGACCGCAAAGCCGATGTGATCATCCGCGGCGGGGAGAACATCAGCGCCCTGGAGGTCGAGGAGGTGCTGCTGACGATGCCGGCCATCGCCGAGGCCGTGGTGGTCGCCGCACCCGATGCGCGCATGGGGGAGCGGACGGCGGCCGCGGTGCGGATCCGGCCGGGCTGCACCGCGCCCACCGTGGCGCAGGTGTGCCGCCATTTCGAGCAGAGCGGGGTCGCGCCGCAGAAGTGGCCCGAGGTGGTCTGTGAGTTCGAGGATTTCCCGCGCACGGCCAGCGGAAAAGTACAGAAATACCTGGTGCGACAGCGCCTCGGGGCGGAGCTTGCACCGTCCCCCGAATGAGAATAAGATTCTCGATAGACGAAAAGGAGAATTTCAATGGGTCAACTTTCCCATCGCGTCGAAATCCCGTTCCCGCTGTTCGACGCCGACAACCACCTCTACGAGCCGCCGGAGGCGCTGACCAAATACCTGCCCAAGGACTACAAGGACATCGTCCAGTACGTCGAGGTCAAGGGGCGCACGAAGATCGCCATCCGCGGTCAGATCAGCGAGTACATCCCCAACCCCACGTTCTCCGTGGTGGCCCGCCCCGGCGCCTGGGAGGAGTACTTCAAGTACGGCAACCCCGACGGCAAGAGCCGCCGTGAGTTGTTCGGCGAGCCGATGAAGGCGATCCCGGCGTTCTTCGAGCCGGCGCCCCGGTTGGCCCTGATGGACGAACTCGGCATCGACCGGTCGCTGATGATCCCCACGCTGGCCAGCCTGATCGAGGAGCGACTGCGCGATGATCCGGTCGCGATCCACGTCATCATCCACGCGCTCAACCAGTGGCTCGACGAGGTGTGGAGCTTCAACTACAAAAACCGGATCTTCACCACGCCGGTGATCACGTTGCCGATCGTCGAGAAGGCCATCGAGGAGTTGGACTGGGTCGTCGAGCGCGGCGCCCGCGCCATCTTGATCCGGCCCGCCCCGGTGCCCGGATTCCGGGGGCCCCGCTCGTTCGCGCTGCCCGAGTTCGACCCGTTCTGGCAGCGCTGCGTCGACCACGACGTGTTCGTCGCGATGCACTCATCCGACAGCGGTTACTCGCGATACACCTCCGAGTGGGACGGCGCGACCCAGGAGATGCTGCCTTTCCAGACCAACGCGATGGCGATCCTCAACGAGTGGCGTCCCATCCAGGATGCGGTGGCCTCCTGGGTGATCCACGGTGCGTTGTTCCGCCACCCCAAGCTCAAGGTGGGCATCATCGAGGCCGGATCGAAGTGGATGAGCCCGCTTCTGGACTCCATGGCCGAGGTGTACAAGAAGGCGCCGGAAGCCTTCCCGGGCAACCCGATCGAGGAGATCAAGAAGCGTATCTACGTCAGCCCCTTCTACGAGGACGGCATCGACGACCTGATCGACCTGATCGGTGTGGACCAGGTGCTCTACGGTTCGGACTGGCCGCACCCGGAAGGCCTGGGCGAGCCGACTCACTACGTGACGGCACTGCAGCACCTGCCGGTGGAAGACCAGGCGAAGATCATGGGCGGCAACCTCGGTCGACTCGTCACCGTATAACCCGGCGATGACCTGGCAGACCATCCCCGAGATGGTCCTGGGCGCAGCGGACCGATTCGGCGACGCGGAGGCGGTCGTCGACGGTCCGCTGCGCCTGAGCTTCGCCCAACTCGCCGACCGGGTTCGCCGTGCCGCCGGATCGTTCGCCGCCGCGGGGATCGAGCGGGGAGACCGCGTGGCGATCTGGGCGCCCAACTCGGCCGCATGGATCATCGCCGCGTTCGGCGTCCTGAGCGCCGGTGGGGTTCTGGTGCCGGTCAACACCCGGTTCAAGCCGGCCGAGGCCGACGATGTGATCCGGCGGAGCGCAGCCAAGCTCGTCCTGGTGGAGAAAGACTTCCTGGGACTGGATTTCACCGTCGCGCCGGGTGTTCCGGTGATCGACCTGCACTCGGGGTTTCTGTCCAGTGGCGCGCCCCTGCAGCGGCGGGTCGCCGGCTCGGATACCGCCGACATCATCTTCACCTCGGGAACCACGGGTAAGCCCAAGGGCGTGATGATGAGCCATCGGCAGAACCTTCGGCTCTACTCCGAATGGTGCGATCTGGCGGACCTGCGTGAGGGGGACCGCTACCTGATGATCAACCCGTTCTTCCACACCTTCGGCTATAAGGCGGGCTGCATCGCCGCGTGTATCCGTGGTGCCACGATGCTTCCGGTCCGGGTCTTCGACATCGAGGCCATCACCGACCTCATCGCAGCCGAACGGGTCACGATGCTGCCGGGGCCACCGACGGTGTATCAGTCATTACTCGATGCCGATCGCGCGCAGGACCTGTCGTCGCTGCGCGCCGCGGTCACCGGAGCCGCTGACATCCCGGTGGAGCTGATCCGCCGCATGCGCGACGAACTGCCCTTCCAGTCGATCATGACCGGCTACGGTCTCACCGAGGCGGGGACGGTGACCGCCTCGCGCCGGGGTGACTCCTTCGAGCAGATCGCGACGACGGCCGGCCGAGCATGCCGCGACATCGACGTGCGTATCGGCGAGGACGGCGAGGTCCTGGTGCGCGGCTACAGCGTGATGCAGGGCTATCTCGACGATCCGGCGGCGACCGCGGAGGCGATCGATGCGCAGGGCTGGTTGCACACCGGCGACCTCGGAACCCTGGACGGCGACGGGCGACTGCGCATCGTCGGTCGCAAGAAGGACATGTTCATCGTGGGCGGTTTCAACGCCTATCCCGCGGAGATCGAAGGCTATCTGCTGGAGCACCCCGCGGTGGCGCAGGCCGCCGTGATCGGCGTGCCCGACGAGCGTCTGGGCCAGGTCGGCAAGGCGTTCGTCGTGGCGCGTGAGCCGATCTCCGGGCAGGATCTGATGACCTGGTGCCGGGGCCGGATGGCCGGCTTCAAGGCGCCGCGGTCCGTCGAGTTCGTCGATCGGCTGCCGCTGAACGCCACCGGCAAGGTGGACAAGGCGCAACTGCGATGAGCGCCGGGGACGTGTGACCGGCCGATGTATGTCTGCCTGTGCGCCGCGGTGACCAGTCAGCAGGTCAACGAGGCGATCGCGGCCGGGGCGTCGACGACCAAACAGGTCGGGGAGGCCACCGGGGCCGGCACGGTCTGCGGGCGCTGCCGCGGCAGCATCCGGGCGCTGATCGCCGCGGCCCGGCAGCAGGCCGCACCGCTGGGTTAGGTCTGGGTTAGGTCCTCGCCGCGACGGCGGGGCCCGGAGCGCCGCTATCGGGACCCGAACAGGTCGGCGACCTCGCCGGGACGCACCTTCAGGGCCGCGTTGCGCGGCAGGCGGTCGACCACCACGATCGCGGCCGGGACATGGTGACTGGGCAGCGCGTCGCGGACCAGCCGCGTGAGCTCGTCGGGCGACGGCGCCGAGCCGGGGGCGTGCGCCTCCACGGCGGCCGCGGGGACCTCGCCGAGCCGGTCGTCGGGGAGCCCGACCACGCAGGCGTCGCGCACACCGGGATGCGCGACGAGCACGGCCCGCACCGTCTCCGGCAGGATCTTGAACCCTCCCCGGTTGATCGCGCCGTCCCCGCGGCCGTGCACGGTGATGAATCCGTCGGCGTCCACCGAGGCGATATCGGTGGTGCGGACCCAGTCCGGCCCGATCGCCTGCACCCGGGCCTCGAGCAGCCCGCGCCGGCCGCCCGGCAGCGGTGCCCCGGAGTCGGGATCGACGATGCGCACCTGCACGCCCGGCAACGGTCGTCCCGCACTCTCCGGTTTGGTGTGGCCGTACCGCCGGTGCAGATCCGGGGTCCAGGCGCAGACCGAGCCCGCGAACTCCGTCGCCCCGTAGGCCCACAGCAGCGGGATCCCGTAGCGCTGCTCGAAGGCATCACGCAGCCGGCGGTCCAGCGGCCCAGAGCCGCCGACCAGGTACTCCAACGACGCGAGATCCTCGGGGGCGACCTCGGCGTCGAGCAGCATCCGCAGGATCGCCGGCTGCACGCCGGTGCGCCTGATCCGGTAGGTCCTCACCGCCCGCACCCACTCGTCGACGGTGAACTTCTCCAGCAGCACCATCCGTTTGCCGGTGTAGGGAGCGGCCAGCAACTGGCAGATCCCGACACTGCCGAACGGCCAGTACACCAACTCCGGCGGATCGTTCGGGGCGGGGGTATGGCCGATGGTCATGGTCAGCACGGTGTGCTGCAGCGCCGCCGTGGGTACCGGGACCCGTTTCGGCGCCCCGCTGGTGCCGCTGGTGAGGATGTGTAGGCCCGCCTGCCGCAGCGCCTGATCGGGTCCACCTGCACCCGTTCGGGGTCCGGCGGTGACGACGTCGACACCGAGCGGGCGGTCGGTGAGCGCCAGACCGGCGGCGCCGAGCCGTTCGGCGGCGGCGAGGACCGGGGCGGTCCAGTCCTGGCGGTCGGCCAGGATCGCCGGCAGGCGCAGCGCGGCCACGTCGCGGGCGATGGAGCGCGCCGACTGGTAGGAGTAGATCATGACCACCGGACGCCCGGCGGCGATGAGCCCCAGGGTGGCGGCGGCGTGGGGTACGCGGTTGCGCGTCACGATGCCGATCGGTTCGTCGCGGGCGATCCCGGCCCGGTCCAAGTGGTCATCGACCGCGGCGGCGTACCCGGTGATGTCGTCGCCGCAGTACCACCGTCGCTCGAACTCGATACACGGCGCCGCGCCGTAGCTGCTCAGGCCGGCCGACAGTGCTGCGCGGAATGGGTCCACGGCCGCGCTAGTACTGGGTGGAGCCCAGGTCGACCGGGATCCGTGAGGCGGTGACCATCCGTGATTCGTCGCTGGCCAGCCAGCAGGCTGCGTCAGCGACGTCGTCCGGCTCGGCAATGTAGTCGGGCAAAAAGGGCGTCACCATGTTGATCAGGCCGGGGTTGCTTTCGTTGGCCCGGTTCAGTGCCGCCATCATTTCGCCGGTGCCCATCGGGGTGTTGACCGCACCGGGGTGCAGGCTGTTCACGCGGATCGAATGCTTACCCAGTTCGGCAGCGAACCCGCGGGCCATCCCGGTGACCGCGTGCTTGCTGGCCGTGTAATGGACCATGAACGGTTGGACCTTGATGCCGGCCGCCGAGCTGACCAGGATGATCGACCCGCCGCGTCCGCCGTCGACGATGTGCTGTGCCCCGGCCATGACGGTGTTCCAGGTGCCGGTGACATTGATGTCCATCACATCGCGAAATGATTCGGGGGTGATGGCGTCCCAGACCTGCGGTGCCGTGATGCCGGCGTTGGCGACGATGATGTCCAGGCGCCCCAGTGCGGCCACGCCCTTATCGACAGCCTCGCGCAATCCGTCGTAGTCGCGGGTGTCGACGACGTTGGAGATGATGCTCCGGCCGGTAGCTTCCACCAGCCGCACCGTTTCGGCGAAGTCCTGCGGGGTGGCTGAGTCGTACGGCACGCAGTCCGGCAGCTTGCCGGCCACATCGACCGCGATGATGTCGGCGCCCTCGGTCGCCATCCGCACCGCATGGGCGCGGCCTTGTCCTCGCGCCGCACCCGTGATGAATGCGACCTTGCCAGCCAGCCGTCCGGTCATTCCTCTTCCCTCCGTTGGTGGTTCAGGCTTGCCGCTGCGCGGCTTTGACCAGCCCCGAGCCGATGATCAGCCGCTGGATCTCGCTGGTGCCCTCATAGAGCCGCAGCAGGCGCACATCGCGGTAGATCCGCTCCACCGCGACGCCGCGCATGTAGCCGGTCCCGCCGTGGATCTGCACCGCCAAATCCGCGACCCGGCCGACCATTTCGGTGCAGAACAGTTTCGCCGCCGACGGGGCGATCCGCCGGTCTTCGTCGCCGACCCACTTCTGTGCGGCGTCGCGCACCATGGCGCGCCCGGCCAGCACGTCGGTCTGCTGGTCGGCGAGCATCGCTTGGACGAGCTGAAAATTCCCGATCGGTGTGCCACCCTGGGTCGCGCTGGCGGCATAGGCCACCGACTCGTCGAGTGCGCGTTGAGCCGAGCCGACCGCCAGTGCGGCGATATGCACCCGCCCGCGGGCCAGTGAGCTCAGCGCCGCCGAGTATCCGACCGTCTCGCTGCCGCCCACGAGCGCGGCATCGGGCACGCGCACGTCGGTGAAGCTGACATCGGCGGTCCAGGCGCCTTCCTGGCCCATCTTCGCGTCCTTGAGGCCGACCTCGACCCCGGCGGAGTCGGCGGGAACCAGGAAGACGGCGATCCCGGCACCCCGGTCGTCGGCCGGGCGGGTGCGGGCGAAGACGATGAACAGGTCGGCGACCGGGGCGTTGGTGATGAACCGTTTCTGGCCGCTGATCGACCACTGGGCACCGTCGCGCACCGCCTTGGTCCGCAGACCGGCCGGGTTGGAGCCCGCGCCGGGTTCGGTCAGCGCGAACGAGGCGACCACCTCGCCGCTGGCGATCGGGGCGAGCCACCGCGACTTCTGCTCCTCGGTACCGAACCCCACGAGCACCTGGCCGGCGATCCCGTTGTTGGTGCCGAACATCGACCGCAGGGCCAGCGAGGTGTAGCCGAGCTCCATGGCCAGCTCGACGTCCTGGGCGAGGTTCAATCCGAGCCCGCCCCACTGCTGGGGGATGGCGTAGCCGAACAACCCCATCTTCATCGCCCGGTCGCGCAGGTCGTCGGGAACCCGGTCGTCGGCCATCATCTCGGCTTCTCTGGGGACCACGACGGTCCGGACGAACTGACGGGTCTGGGCCAGGATCTCGACGAAATCCGCGTCGCTCACCTCGTGCACCAGCGCCGCTCCTCCTCACCCGGACCCGGACGACCCACCGACTGTCGCATCGGATTATATATGAAATATGATATCGGAACGGCTTCGGAGCAAAGGTGGGTGATCAGATGTCCTTGTTGACCGGTCAGACGGCGGTCATCACCGGTGGTGCACAGGGTCTGGGTTTGGCGATCGCGGAGAAGTTCGTCTCCGAGGGCGCCCGGGTGGTCCTCGGCGACATCAACCCGACGGCCACGCAATCGGCCGCCGAACACCTCGGCGGGCCCGACGTGGCGTTGGCGACGAGTTGCGACGTCACCCGCGCCTCGGACGTCGAGACGTTGGTCGCCACCGCCGTCGAACGGTTCGGCGGATTGGACATCATGGTGAACAACGCCGGGATCACCCGCGACGCCACCATGCGCAAGATGACCGAGGAGCAGTTCGACCAGGTCATCGCCGTTCATCTGAAGGGCACCTGGAACGGTGTGCGGGCGGCCGCCGCGGTCATGCGCGAACAGAAGCGCGGCGCGATCGTCAACATGTCCTCGATCTCCGGCAAGGTCGGCATGATCGGACAGACGAACTATTCGGCGGCCAAGGCGGGCATCGTCGGGATGACCAAGGCCGCCAGCAAGGAACTGGCCTACCTCGGGGTCCGGGTCAACGCAATCCAGCCGGGCCTGATCCGTTCGGCGATGACTGAGGCGATGCCGCAGCACATCTGGGACTCGAAAGAGGCCGAGGTGCCGCTGGGGCGTGCCGGCGAGCCCGACGAGGTGGCCAAGGTGGCGCTGTTCCTGGCCTCCGGCATGTCCTCCTACATGACCGGCACGGTGCTCGAGGTGACCGGCGGCAGGCATCTGTGAGAGCCCGCGACACCGTGATCTGCGAGCCGGTACGCACCCCGATCGGCCGCTACGGGGGAGCGTTCGCCTCGCTGACGGCGGTCGACCTCGGCGTCGCCGCGCTCGCCGGCCTGCTGGAACGCACCGGGGTGGCCCACGACGCGATCGATGATGTGATCCTGGGGCACTGCTATCCGAGCAGCGAGGCACCGGCGATCGGTCGCGTCGTGGCGCTCGATGCCGGGCTGCCGGTGACGGTTCCGGGGATGCAGGTCGACCGCCGCTGCGGTTCGGGCCTGCAGGCGGTCATCCAGGCATGCCTGCAGGTGGCCAGCGGCGCCAACGATCTGGTCGTGGCCGGAGGCGCGGAGAGCATGAGCAATGTGGCGTTCTACTCCACCGACATGCGCTGGGGCGCATCCCGCGGCGGAATCCGGGTGCACGACGGTCTGGCCCGTGGCCGCACCACCGCCGGCGGGCGGCACCATCCGGTGCCCGGCGGCATGCTGGAGACCGCTGAGAACCTGCGCCGGGAGTACGCCATCTCCCGCGCCGAGCAAGACGCGCTGGCGGTGACGTCGCACCAGCGCGCGGTGGCCGCCCAGGACAGCGGCGTCCTTGCCCAGGAGATCATCGGTGTCGCGGTGTCCACCCGCGACGGCGACGAGGTGGTCGCCCACGACGAGCATCCACGGGCGGACACCTCGATGGAGTCGCTGAGCACCCTCAGGCCCGTTCTGGGCAGAAGCGACCCCGAGGCGACGGTCACCGCGGGCAACGCCAGCGGTCAGAACGACGCCGCCTCGATGTGTTTGGTGACCACCCCGGAGAAGGCCCAGGAACTCGGCCTGACGCCGCTGGTGCGGTTGGTGTCGTGGGCCGTCGCGGGGGTGGGGCCCGCCGTCATGGGCATCGGCCCGGTGCCGGCGACCGAGGCGGCGCTGTCCACGGCGGGGCTGCGGCTCGCCGACATCGACGTGATCGAGTTGAACGAGGCGTTCGCCGCGCAGGCACTCGCGGTGATGGCGCAGTGGGGTTTCGGTGCCGCCGACCGGGAACGGGTCAACGTGCACGGCTCGGGGATCTCGCTGGGACACCCGGTCGGGGCCACCGGGGGCCGGATGCTGGCCACCCTGGCCCGTGAACTCGCCCGGCGCGGCGACCGCTACGGGCTGGAGACCATGTGCATCGGCGGTGGCCAGGGGCTCGCCGCCGTCTTCGAAAGGGTGGGGGCGCCATGACCAGACTCGCTGAGACCCTGGGCCTCACCGAGGTCCAGACCGAGATCGTTCACACCGTCCGGCAATTCGTCGACAAGGAGGTCATCCCCGCGGCGGCAGAACTGGAACGCAGCGACACCTATCCGCAGGCCCTCGTCGACACGATGCGCAACATGGGCCTGTTCGGTCTGATGATCCCGGAGGACTACGGCGGGCTCGGGGAATCGCTGCTGACCTATGCCCTGTGCGTCGAGGAGCTCGCCCGCGGCTGGATGAGCGTGTCGGGTGTGCTCAACACCCATTTCATCGTCGCCTACATGCTGCGCCAACACGGAACCGACGAACAGAAGCAGCGTTTCCTGCCGCCGATGGCGACCGGTGAGACCCGCGGGGCGTTCTCCATGTCCGAGCCGGAACTGGGGTCGGACGTGGCCGCGATCCGCACCCGGGCCACCCGCGAAACCGACGGCGCGTACACCATCAGCGGGCAGAAGATGTGGCTGACCAACGGCGGCAGTTCCACGCTGGTGGCCGTCTTGGTGCGCACCGACGAGGGTGCGGACAAACCGCACCGCAACCTCACCACCTTCCTGGTGGAAAAACCGGTCGGATTCGGCGAAGTCCTGCCCGGAGTGACCATCCCGGGAAAGATCGACAAGCTCGGCTACAAGGGCATCGACACCACCGAGTTGCTCTTCGACGGCTACCGTGCCAGCGCCGACGACATCCTCGGTAATGCCCCCGGTCAGGGGTTCGTTCAGATGATGGACGGGATCGAGGTCGGCCGGGTCAACGTGTCGGCGCGGGCCTGTGGGGTGGGGATCCGGGCGTTCGAGCTCGCGGTGCGCTACGCCCGGCAGCGGGAAACGTTCGGCAAGCCGATCGCCGAGCACCAGGCCATCGCCTTCCAACTCGCCGAGATGGCCACCAAAGTCGAGGCGGCACATCTGATGATGGTCAATGCCGCCCGGCTCAAGGACTCCGGGGAGCGCAACGATGTGGCCGCGGGTATGGCCAAATACCTGGCCAGCGAGTTCTGCTCGGAGGTCACCCAGCAGAGCTTCCGCATCCACGGCGGCTACGGCTACTCCAAGGAGTACGAGATCGAGCGACTGATGCGCGACGCTCCGTTCCTGCTCATCGGCGAGGGCACCAGCGAGATCCAGAAACAGATCATCAGCAAACGGTTGCTGGCCGACTACCAGGTGTGATCGGTGGGCGCTGCAGATTTCCCGGTGCGATCACAGCTCTCCGAGGAGGTGGCGCGCTTCGTCCGCACGCGGATCTTCAACGGTGACTACGCCGCCGGGGACTATGTGCGGCTCGACCAGTTGGCGGCCGAATTGGGTGTCAGCGTGACCCCGGTGCGTGAGGCGCTGTTCGGGCTGCGCGCCGAGGGCATGCTCGAGCAACTGCCGCATCGCGGCTTCGTGGTCCTGCCGGTCACCAAACGCGACATCATCGATGTCTCGGCCGTCCAGGCCCACATCGGCGGTGAGCTCGCGGCCCGGGCGGCGGCCGCCATCACCGACGACCGGCTGCGTGAACTCGGTGCCCTCCAGGATCAACTCGAGGACGCCTATGCCTCCGGTGACGGAGAACGTGCCGTGCGGCTCAACCACGAGTTCCACCGCGCGATCAACGTCGCCGCCGAATCGCCCAAGCTGGCGCAGCTGATGTCGCAGATCACCCGGTACGCGCCGGAATCGGTGTTCCCCATAATCGCCGGCTGGCCGGCCAAGTCGAGCCGGCATCACCGCCGCCTGTTGGCCGCGCTGGCCAGGCACGACGAACAGCGGGCCCGCGCCGTGATGGCCGAACACCTGGCCGCCGGTGCGGCACCGCTGATCGGTCACCTCGTCGAACGGGGGGTGGTGGAGCCGGAGCGTCGGGCGGCGACGCGGCGATCGTGAGCACTGCGTCTCCGACGTCACGCCGCGGTGCGGTCAGGATCTCCGGGCCCGGCCGGGATCAACCAGCATCTGGCGCAGGCGGGCGACGTCGACCTTTCCGGTCGCTCCGCGGGGAAGCCCGTCCGGATCGTCGACCAGCAGCCACACCGTCGGCACCTTGAACGAACTGAGCACTGCGCGAGCCCGATCGCGCAGGTGATCCACACTCAGCGCAGCGCCGGCCACCACCGCCCCCACCCGGTCACCGTCGGTGCCGGCCACGTTGGTCACCGCGGCCGCGGCCACGCCGTCGATGCCACGCAGCGCCGTTTCGACCTCGCTCGGATACACGCTGGCGCCGCTGACCTTGAACATGTCGTCGGATCTGCCGTGGTAGAAGAGGAACCCGTCGGTGTCGAGCCGGCCCAAATCACCGGTGGGGTAGAAACCGTCGACGGTGAAGGTCTCTTCGCGGGAGCGGCGGCACAGACCGCGCAGAATGTGGGGCCCGCGCACCTGGATCGCCCCCGGTGTCCCGGCCGGCACCGGCGTGCCGGTGCCGGTGTCGACGATGCGCACCTCCATGCCGTCGAACGGTTGTCCGCAACTGCCCCACGCCGACCGGGGCATGTCGGTGTCCGCGGGGTAGCCGCAGTACGGTCCGAAGGTCTCGGTCATACCGAACAGGTTGGCGCGCGCTCCGGGTTCGGCGCGCAACTCCGGCGCCAACAGCGCGTCGAGACTGCCCGGCCGCAGGCTTGACAGGTCGGTGCCGCCGGCGTGGCGAGCTAAGGCCTCGGCCTGGCTCGGCCAGCCGCGGAACAACGTCACCCGCTCCGATTCCAGCAGCCGCAGGGTGGTCTGCGGTTTCGGGACGTCCTCGGTGATCAGGGTCGCCTGGGCCATCAGCGTGGACAGCACGCCGCCGCCGAAACCGCCGACCCAGAAGAACGGCATCGGCAGATACAGCCTGGTGTCGGCATCGATGCAGCGGGCGGAGAGACTGGAGCGGACCGCGCCGAGGGCACTGCCGTGCGAGTGCAGCACTCCCTTGGGGGGGCCGCTGCTTCCGGAGGTGAACATGATCACCAGCGGGTCGGCGGGGGTCACGGTCTCGGCGAGCGCATCGACGATCCGGCTCAGGTGCGGTGCCGCGGTACCGCCGGTCAGCTGATCGTCGGTCCACACCGTTTGCAGTGCCGGAAGCGTTGCCGGACCGGTCATCTGCGCATCCAGGTCGTCGAGGTAACGGTGGCCGCGGAACTCCTCGACGCTGATCAGGAACTGCACCGCGGCGCTGCGCAGCTGGGCGACGAGTTCCGGGCCGGTCAGCAGGGTGCTCAACGGAACCAGCACCGCGCCGATGCGGGTCACCGCGGTGGCGATCCGGACCCAGTCCACGCCGTTGGGCATGATCAGCCCGACCCGGGTGCCCTTGCCGACCCCTGCCTGCACGAGCACCGCCGACAGTTCCCGCGACGACGCATCGAGGTCCCGGTAGCTCAGCCGGGTCGTCGGATCGATCACGGCGGGTTTGTGCGCCGCCGCCGCGGCTCGGGCGCGGAGCAGGGCGTCGATGGTCATCGGGTCAGCCATGAAACGCCTTCGCCAGCCCGCGCGTGTCGACCTTGCCGCCGGGAAGCAGGGGAAGATCATCGGCGGCCACGGTGGTGACCCTGCGGGGGATCTTGTAGGCGGAGAGCTCGGTTCTGAGTCGGTCGCCCAGCGACGCCACGTTCACCTGCGCGCTGCCGGGCACGATCACCGCGGCCACGACCTGTCCGCGCTCGGGGTCGGGCAGGCCGAACACGTGGACGGCGGCGCAGCCGGTCACCTTGGTGATGGCGGCTTCGACCTCGGCCGGAGAAACATTGGCGCCGCCGGTCTTGATCACCGCATCACGGCGGCCCAGGTAGTAGTAGTAGCCGTCGGCATCGGTGCGGACCAGATCCCCGGTGTGGAACCAGCCGTCGGCGTCGAAGGACTCCTCGCGGCTGCGTTTGTGATACCCCTGCATCAGGTAGCGCCCTCGCAGCAGCAACTCACCGGATTCGACCCGGCATTCGAAGCCGGGGGCGGGCTTGCCGAAGCTTCCGCGCCGGTGCTCGGGCTGGTCGGTCTCGTCGCCGCTGAGCAACACCGGGCCACCGGTTTCGGTCAGCCCCAACATGTTGTGGCGCAGCGCGGTGTCGGCCGGGCGGGTCTGCGGCGCCATGATCGGATACAGATTGCCGCGGCGCAGCGTGGTGAGGTCGCGCCGGCCGAAACTTCGGTGACGGGCCAGCCCGGCGACGGTGCCGGCGAAGCCGTTGGTGACTGTGGGTTTCTCGGCCTCCAACAGATCCAGCGTCGCGCCGGCATCGGCGGCCGTGGAGCACAACAGTGTCGACCCGGCCAGCACGGTCGCCAGCAGCGCGTAGCCGAACCCGCCGATCCAGAAGAACGGCGAGTTGCAGAACAGAATGTCGGTGACCGTGAGGCGCCGGATCTCGTTGAGGTTGCGTTGGTGTCCGAGCAGGCCCGCATGGGTGTGCACCACCGCCTTCGGGGTGCCGGCCGATCCGGAGGTGTAGATGATGACCAGCCGATCATGGCCGTCGACGTCGGATTCCACGGCGTGCAGGTGCGTGTCGTCGGCGCCGGGCAGATCGGGCGTCGCGGTGGCGAACAGCACCCGGCGCAGCTGCGGAGCATGGCGGCTGAAGATCGACTCGGTGTGATCGAGGTCGACGCCGCCGAGGGCCTCGGTGAGCCGGTGGCGATAGTCATGAGACCGGTAGGACTCGGCGGCCAACAGGATCCGGACATCACTGTGCACCAGTTGGCGTCGCAATTCCGGTGCCGTGGCGAAGGTCGGGAAGGGAACGACCACCGCGCCGAGGCGCGCCGCGGCCAGCGCGCCGATCACGAAGGCCACCGAATTCGGGTAGAGCAGGCCGACATGCGTGCCCTTGCCGGCTCCGAGGGCGAGCAGGCGACGCGCGAGCACCGAGGACTGCCGCTGCGCCTGCAGATAACTGAGCCGCTCGGCATCGCAGATCAGCAGCGGATGATCGCCGCGCAGCCGGGCCTGGGTGCGTAGGACGTCGGCGACGGTGTCACCGGGCATGCTGGGCCTGCGCGTCGATCAGTTCGCGCACCGCGCCGAGGTCGGCTTTGCCCGATGGGGTCCGCGGGAGGGCGTCGACGATCACGATCGCGGTAGGGATCTCGTAGCTGGCCAACCGTGTGCGCAGCGCCGCGACCAAGGTCCCGGCGTCGGCCTCGGCTCCGGCGTGCAGTTCGACCGCGGCGACCGGCGTCGCACCGAGGCGCGCATCGTCGCGGCTCACGACGGCGGCCCCGCGGACCGCCGGGTGGGCCTCCAGCGCGGCGCGCACATCGTCGGGCATCACCTTGAACCCGCCGCGGATGATGGCCTGATCGGCGCGGCCCAAGATCCACAGGAAACCGTCGTCATCGATGCGCGCCAGATCGGTGGTCCGCATCCAATCCGCGTGGGGGCCCAGCTGGCCCGGCCGGACCTCCAACACGCCGGGTTGTCCGGGCGCGAGCACCGCACCGTGGTCATCGACCACCCGCAGTTGCGCTCCGAGGGTCGCTCGCCCCACGCTGCCCCGCTTGTCGCGCCAGTGCTTCTGGTAATCCTGCAGGGTCCAGCCGGCGACACCGCCCCCGAATTCGGTCGCGGCATACGAGGTCAGCACCGGGACGCCGAACTTGGCGGTGAAGGCGTCGGCGTCATCGGCCGACAGCGGCGCGGTCCCGGAGGTGACGGCCCGCAGGCTGGACAGATCGTCGCGGGTCAGCTCCGAATGCAGCACCATGCGCAGTGCGGCCGGCACCAGCGACACCGCGCGGGGCCGGTAGCGGCGCACCGCCGCAGCCCACAGGTCCAGATCGAATCGTTCCAGCAGGACGAACGGGCGCGCCTCGGCGATGCACTGCAATATCCGGAACACGCCACCGATGTGGACCAGCGGCGCGTTGACGATCGCGATCCCGCGCCGTAACTGCGTGGGCGCCGGGCCGGGGCCGATCACGCTGTGCGCCAGCATGCTGTAGCGCAGGTCGACGCGCTTCGGGGGGCCGGTGGTGCCGCTGGTCAGCATCCAGACCGCCACCCCGGGGCGGCCGGTGTCCGACGGCGGTTCGGTGGCCACGGTGACCTGCGGCTCGCTGTCGAGGCCGGCGAGCGCCACCACCGTGGTGGCGGGCCCCGGGGTGACCAGGGCGGCCAGATCATCGGGGTCTCCGATGATCATCGGCAATTGCAACGCGGCGATGTCGGCACGGGTGCGGTCATCACCGCGCGCCGGGTTGATGACCACGACGCAGGCTTCGGCGAGCAGCACCCCCAGCAGGGCCGCCACGTGGGGAGGTCGGTTGCGCAGCAGGATGCCGACTCGGCTCCCCGCGGCGATCGGCGCGCCGATTCGCCGGGCCGCATCGGCGAGCTGGGCCCAGGTGATCCACCGGCCGTCGTACTCGAGTGCGGACGCCTCGGGGTGCAGGTTCAGGACCGCGGCGATGCGTTCGCTGAGCGGGTGTGCCATCAGCGGATCCTCGGTGGGGTCGCGGGCGGGACGGGTTGGGCGTCGAGTTCGGAGCGGCCCAACGGGTTGCCCAGCCGGGTGTAGATCAGCCCCTGGTCCAGGGCCGCGCGGTACGGTTTGTCCAGCGATTCCCAGATCGCCTTCACCGTGCCCTGGGTCGCCGTGGGAGGCTTGGCGGCAATGGTGGCGGCGATGGCATGCGCCCGAGTCCACAGATCCGCCGGCGCCACGATCTCCGACACCAGACCGATGCGCAGCGCGGTGGCCGCCCCCACGCGCTCGTCGTTGCCCATCAGCGCGATGCGCAATGTCTCGCCCAGGCCGATCCGGCGCATCAAACCGATCGGTTCCAGCGCGCACACCAGCCCCGCCGACACGTGCGAATCGAAGAAGGTCGCATCCTCGGCGCAGATCACCACGTCGGCCTCGTTGACGAAGTAGAACGCGCCCGCGGTGCACATGCCCTGCACCGCACAGACCACCGGTTTGAACATCTTCTGCCACTTCGGGCTGAGCGCCTCGCCGGGATCCTCGTGATTCCAGACATTGTCGGGCTGTCCGTAGGGGGCGGTGATGTCCAGTCCGGCGCTGAAGGCCCGCTCGCCGGCGGACCGCAGCACGACGGCGTTGACGTCGGTGTCGAGTTTGACGATCCGCCACGCCGCGGCCATCTCCTCGCACATGGTGCGGTTGAACGCGTTGAGTCGTTCGGGCCGATTCAACGTGATGGTGGCGACCCGGTCGGTGCGGTCGAAATCGAGCAGGATCGTCTCGAAGGCGGGGCTCATCGGCACTGCCACTCCGGTGTCCGCTTCTCGACGAAGGCGCGGGGGCCCTCCAACGAATCCGCGGTGTGCAGGTTGCGTTCCCGGAACGCTTCGGCGAGTATCTCCGCCTCGTGGAGCGGGACGTCCAAGCCCTTGAGGATCGCCAGCCTGGTGCCGCGGACCGCCAGGGGCGCATTGGAGTTGACGATCGCGGCGATCTCGTGGGCGCGTTCGAGTAGCCGGTCGTGCGCCACCACCTCGCTGACCATACCGAGGTCGTAGGCGCGTTGGGCGTCCATCCGTTCGTGCTTGCCCATCATCGCCATCCGCAGGGCGATCGAGCGGGGCAACACGCGGGCCAGTCGGACCACTTCGCGGCCCGCGACCAGGCCGATGGAGACGTGGGGATCGAAGAACGTCGCCCGCTCCGAGGCGATGACGATATCGCCGGTGGTCACCCAGTCCAGCCCGGCGCCGCAGCACAATCCGTTGATCGCCGCCAGTACCGGTTTGGCCATCGTCCGAAACGGCGGGGTCCCCTCCTGGGGGGCTTCCCACTGTTCGTAGGTGGACAGGAAGGGTCGTTCGTTGATCACCTTGCCGTCGCCGGGAATCTCCTTCACGTCGGCACCGGTGCAGAAGGCCCGTCCCGTCCCGGTGACGACCAGTGTCCAGACGCGGTCGTCATCCTCGGCTTCGGCGTAGGCGGCGCGCAACTCGGAGATCATGTGCGGGCTGAGTGCGTTGAGCGCATCGGGCCGGTTCAAGGTGATGGTGGCAGTGTGACCGTCAACGTCGTAGGTGATGGTGTCGTATGTCGGCATGGATGGTTCCTTCTCCGAGGGGCGGTCAGCGGCCTTTGAAATCCGGGGCGCGGCGTTGCTGGAACGCCGCGAGTCCTTCTTTGAAGTCGGTCGTGCGGCACGACAGCTCCAGGTTGTAAAGTTCCTGGCTCATCGCCTGGGGCAACGACCCCTGCTGGGCGTGGTTGAGGGCCTGTTTGGTCAGCCCGAGCGCCACCGTGGGACCGGCGGCCAGTCGGGTGAGGAGGTCCTCGGTCGCGGCGTCGACATCGGCGGCGGCGACCGCGCGATGGATCAGGCCCCACTCCTCGGCGTCGGCGCCGCTCACCTTCTCGCCCAGCAGCAGCATGCGCCTGGCCCGGGCGACGCCGACCAGTCGCGGCAGCAACCAGGTGGCGCCGGAGTCGGGACTGAACCCGCGGGCCACGAACGGCTCCCAGAACACCGCATCGTCGGCGGCGACGGTGAAGTCGGCGGCCAGGGCCAGGTTGCAGCCCAACCCCACCGCCCAGCCCCGCACGCTGCACACCACCGGCAGCTGAATGCTGTGCACGAGTTCGATCACGCGATGCGCGGTGTGGGGGATGCGTCGAACCAGATCGCCGGTGCGGGGCCGGTGCTGAGTCGTGTTGGTGGCCACCCAGTCGGCGCCCGCGCAGAAATCGGCACCGGAGCCCCGGATGTGCACGGCGCGCAGGCCGTCGTCGGCGGCCGCGTCGGTGAGGGCGCCGGTCAGGGTGTCGATCATCGGGTGGCTGAGCGAATTCCGCCGGTCGGGGCGCTCCAGGGTGACGCGGAGCAATTCCCCGTCACGCTGCACCGTTACGGTCCCGTCGACCACCGTGGCACCCCTTCTGTGAGCCGATATCGTGATAGCTACAGTATGCTATACGATTGTTGCGACTCGGCGGGGAAAGTGGATGGCGGACGACCTACAGGTTCCAGCGAAGGCCGGTGCGGACCGCTTCGGTGAAGCGCCCTTGGGGCAGACGGTTGCGGCGGCCGCCGCACTGCGTCGCCTCGTCGGGTTGCTGCTCTCGCTGGAGCATCCGCATCCGGCCGTCGAGGAGATGCTGGCGCGCCTGCCCGACTGGGAGCACCGACTGCGTGCCGCGGTCCCGCCCGACACGGCGCCGCGGTTGGCCTCCGACCGCGACGGGCAGCGCCGGGTCTACCTCGGCCACGCCTTCGACGTCGGTGCGTTCAACCCCTGCTTTCCGGAGTACCGGTTCGACCGGCTCGGCGCCCGAACGGCCGGCGGGCGCGTCACCTTTCCGCTGCCCTACGAGGGCCCGCCCGGCCTGGTCCACGGCGGGTTTCTGGCGGTGTTCTTCGATTGTGTGATCCAACATCAAAGTTGCGCCGCCGATCGGACCGGGCGCACCCGCACGCTGCAGCTGACCTACCGGCGCCCGACGCCGGTTCTCACCGAGCTGGAGTTCGACATCGAGCGAGTCGAGGCGGAGCGCGACATCACCTCCACGGCACGACTGTTGCGCGACGGCGAGGTGCTCTGCACCGGAGTGGTGAAAACCGTGGCGATGCGACCGGATCAGTTGAGTGCCACCAAATATGGTCGCCGACGGCCATCTGAGTAAGGAGACCCCCATGACTCCCGAGCACAGTGCCGACGGGCGCGTCCACTTCGAGGCCGACCCCGATCAACGGATCGCCACCATCACGCTGAACAATCCCGCGCGGCGGAATTCCTACGACGCGCCCATGCGGGATGCGATCGCGCGGTGTCTGGACCGGGTGGCCGACGACGACGACCTCGTTGTCGTCCTGCTGCGGGGCGCCGAGGGCGTGTTCAGCACCGGAGCGGATATGAACAACGCCTACGGCTGGTACGGCGAGCGCGGTCAGAAGGATCCCGAGGCCGCCAAACGCCGTCCGAGCCAGCGCCGTCGGCTCGCCGTGGACCGAAAATCGTTCGGCTTCTACCACAACCTTCTGGGTTTCCCGAAGGTGACGGTGGGCGAGATCAGCGGATACGCGCTGGGCGGTGGCTTCGAGATGGCCTTGATGACCGATATCTCGGTGATCGCGCGCGACACCAAGATCGGTATGCCGGCGACCCGTTTCCTGGGGCCCGCGCTGGGCAGCCTGCACATGTTCTTCCACCGCCTGGGGCCGGTGTTGGCGCGCCGGCTGCTGCTCACCGGCGACATCGTCGAAGCCGGGACGCTCGAGCATCTGGGCATCTTCACCGAGACCTGCGATCCGGCGGCCGTGCCGGCGCGGGCGCGCTACTGGGCGCAGAAGACCGCCAGAATGCCCGCCGACGGCGTGGTGATCGCCAAGGAGGCGTTCCGGCTGGTCGAGCAGAGTCAGGCCTATCAGGGCGAAGAGGTGGCCAGCTATCTGTTCCACGCCTACGGCACCAACCTGCAGTTCGCCCCCGGGGAGTTCAACTTCGTCAAGACCCGCGCACAGCACGGGACCAAGGAGGCCTTCCGGCTGCGCGACGAGCACTTCCACGTCCCCGAACCCTGACCGCAGGCTTTACAAAAACCATCGATAATGTAAGGTGCGAAGAATGTCCACTCCTGTCATCGTCGGAGCTGCTCGGACGGCCATCGGACGCTCATTCAAAGGGACCCTCGCCAACGTCTCCCCGGAGGTGTTGATCACCACGGTTCTGCCGGAGGTGGTGCGCCGGTCGGGTGTCGCTCCCGAGTCCATCGACGACATCATTTTTGCCGAATCGCATTACGGGGGCGGCGATATGGCACGGTTCGCGGCTGCCGCGTGCGGGATGGAGTCGGTTCCCGGCCAGGCGGTCAACCGGCACTGCGCGGGCAGCCTGACCGCGATCGGCAACGCCGCCGCGCAGATCGGTTCGGGCATGGAGCGCGTGCTGGTGGCCGGCGGTGTGCAGTCGCTGTCGATGCTGCCGGTGATGAAGATGCGGGTTCCGGGTCCCGAACTCGAATTCGTCGAGCCGTGGATTCCGCCGACCCATCCGGAGACCGTGGACGCGCCGACCCGCGACATGTCGATCACCGTCGGCTGGAACACGGCGCAGGCCGCCGGCATCAGCCGCGAGGAGATGGACGCCTGGGCGGCCCGGTCGCACCAGCGGGCGATCGCCGCGATCGATGCGGGCAAGTTCGTCGACGAGATCGTGCCGCTGAAGGTCCAGCTTCCCGACGCCAGCGTGACCGAGTTCAGCGTCGATGAGCACCCACGGCGCGACACCACCGTGGAGCGCCTGGCCGGCCTGAAGGTGCTGCACCCGGAGATCGAAGGGTTCTCGATCACCGCGGGCAACAGCAGCGGCACCAACGATGCGGCCGCCGCGGTGGCGCTGGTCGACGATGCCTACGCGCGCGCCGAAGGGCTCAACGTCATGGGCACCGTGAAGGCCTGGGCGTCGGCCGGGGTGCCGCCCCGCGACACCGGGCTCGGTGCGGTGAAAGTGATCGGCAAGGTGCTGCAGCGCGCGGGCCTGTCGGTCGCCGACGTGGCGCTGTGGGAGATCAACGAGGCGTTCGCCTCGGTGCCGATCGCGGCGTGCCGTGAGTACGACATCGATGAGCAGCTCGTGAACTTCTCCGGCAGCGGCTGCAGTCTGGGACACCCGATCGCGGCGTCCGGCGCGCGCATGGTGACCACGTTGCTCTACGAGCTGCAGCGGCGCGGCGGCGGCATCGGTGTCGCGGCGATGTGCGCCGGCGGTGGCCAGGGCGGTGCCGTGGTCATCGAGGTGTGAGCCCGCGCCGTGACAACCCGGTAGCCGCCGGTCGCGGTCAGCCGGACTTGGTCGCCTTGGCCGCGGCGCGGCGCCGCGGTTTGCGGCCCCGCTCGATCAGCTGTTCGGCGTGATCGAGGATGCAGGTGAGACCGTACTCGAAATTACCGTCGTTGGCGGCGCCGATACGATGCCCCTCCCGGTTGGCCTGCGCCAGCAACGGGGTCACCTCGGGGTCGATGGCGAGGAGCCTTTCGAAGTCTCCGGGACCGTCGGCGTCCGAGGAACGGTTCTTCTCGTAGAGGCGATGGAGCACCACCGACCCGCGGATGTGCACCGAGATCGCCGAGTAGGTGTCGACGGCGTCGTCGGGGGTGAGACCGGCTTCGACCAAACCGGCGACCGCCCGTTCGACCTCCTGCACGCCGAGCTGGGCGGCGCGGGGACTCAGTGCCGAACGGATGAGGATCAGGTCGCACAGGATCGGGTTGCCCAGGAACGTCTTCCGCATGGTGCGAGCGTGGTTGGTCAGCGTTTGGCGCCAGTCCTTGGCTTCGACGTACGGAGTGGCGAAGACGTACTGGCGCAACGCGCGTGCGGTCATCGCGTTGAGCAGGTCGTCCTTCTTCCGGAAGTACCAGTAGATGCTCGTCACCCCCACGCCGAGGTGTTTGCCGAGTAGCGGCATGCTGAGGTTGTCGACCCCGATCTGCTCGGCGAGCTCGAATGCGCCGTCGATGATGTCGTCGGGATTGATCGACCCCCGCTCGCGTCGCGGACGCTTCTGGGCCGTTGCTTGTTTGGCCACTACAGCTACCTCCTCATCTCGACCGGTCATGCTACCTGCGCCGGGGCACCCACCTTCCAGTCCACTACAGTAACCCCTATGGTAAGCATTCTGATAAGCGTCGTACCGACGAGCGAAGGGTGAGGCGGATGCCAGAAGCGGTGCTGCGGGAACGCCGGGGACGGATCCTGATCGTCACGATCAACCGTCCCGAAGCGCGCAACGCAGCCAACAAGGCCGTCGCCGAGGGTTTGGCGGCCGCCTGTGACGAACTCGACGACACCCCGGAACTCTCCGTCGCGGTTCTGACCGGTGCAGGCGGAAACTTTTGTGCCGGAATGGATCTCAAGGCTTTCGCTGCCGGCGAGTTCGCGTATGTGCCCGGACGTGGCCTGGGGTTCACCGAACGGCCGCCGCGCAAGCCGATCATCTCCGCCGTCGAGGGGCACGCGCTTGCCGGTGGCACCGAACTGGTGCTGGCCACCGACCTGGTGGTGGCCGCGCGGGACGCGAAATTCGGTATTCCGGAGGTCAAACGGGGCTTGGTGGCCGCCGGCGGTGGCCTATTGCGTCTGCCGCACCGCATCCCCTATCAGAAGGCGCTGGAATTGGCGTTGACCGGGGACAGTTTCACCGCTGACCAGGGTGCTGCGTGGGGTTTCGTCAACATCCTGACCGAACCGGGCGACGCCCTGGCCGAGGCCCTCGCGCTGGCCGAGCGGATCACCGCCAACGGCCCGCTGGCGGTGGCGGTGACCAAGGAGGTCATCGTCGAGTCCGCAGGCTGGGGCGCCGACGAGATGTGGCAGAAGCACGGCGAATTGGTCGGGCCGGTCTTCGCCTCCAACGATGCCAGAGAGGGTGCCCTCGCCTTCGCCGAGAAGCGCGAACCCAACTGGTCGGGGAGCTGACGACCGGTGGACCTGGGGCTCGCTGACGCGGCCGCCGTCGTGGTCGGCGGGGGCCGGGGGATGGGTTTGGCGACCGCCCGGTGCCTGGCCGATGACGGCGCGCGAGTCGCGGTGGTGGCGCGCTCGGCGGACGATCTGGACCGGGCCGTCGACGACTTGACCCGGCGGGGCAGCCCCGATGCGCTCGGGCTGGTCGCCGACATCGGCGACGAGGCCCGGGTGCGCGACGTCTTCGCGGAATTGGGTGCGCGTTGGGGTGGTGAACTCAACATCCTGGTCAACGCGGTCGGACCCGACGTGCAGGGCACGTTCGACGAGTTGGACGACCGGCAGTGGCAACAGGCGATCGATCAGGGTGCGATGGGCATGGTGCACTGTGTTCGCGCCGCGCTTCCGTTGCTGCGGACGGCCGGTTGGGCGCGGATCGTGAACTTCTCGGCACATTCCACGCAGCGCCAGAGCCCGACGCTGGTCGCCTACACCGCTGCGAAGGCCATGGTCACCAGCGTCTCGAAGAACCTGTCGCTGCTTTTGGCGCCGGAGGAGATTCTGGTCAACGTGCTCTCGCCGGGCAGCATCGCCTCCGAGGCGCTTGTGGGCTGGGCGCGCTCGGTCGGGGTGGACGGGTCCGACCCGTATGCGCTGATGGCGGGCATCGCTGAGCACTTCGGGCACCCGGCGCACCTCCCGCGAGCAGGCCTGCCCAGCGAGATCGGGCCGGTCGCGGCCTTTCTGGCCTCGCCGCGCAACTCCTACATGACCGGGGCCGACATCAACGTCGACGGCGGCTCCGATTTCACCTGACCGGCATGATGACCTGCTGACATGCCGGGCTTGTGATCCTGTGGCGGTGGTTGCGGAACGCGCTACCGAAAGATATACAGTATGAGTAACCACTCCGGGTTCGGCCGGGGTGTGCGGGGCGAGGAGGTGCCGGGTCGATGACGATCGCCGATGCGGTGCTCTACGACGTCACCGAGGCCGGTGTCGCCGTGATCACCCTCAACCGCCCCCAGCGGATGAACTCGTGGGGTCCCGACATCTCCGCCGGGCTCTACGGGGCCGTCGACGACGCCGAGGCCGATCCCGCGGTGCGGGTGATCGTGCTGACCGGCACCGGGCGGGGCTTCTGCGCCGGTGCGGACCTCGGCGGCGCGGGATCGATCGATGAGGCCGTCGGCGACGGCGGGACCGACGTCAGCACGCTCGTCGGTGAGCGCCATCCGCATTTTCTGACCACGCTGCGCAAGCCGGTGATCGCCGCCATCAACGGCGCCTGCATCGGCATCGGGTTGACCCACGCGCTCATGTGCGACATTCGCTTTTCCGCCGCCGGGGCCAAGTTCGCCACCGCGTTCAGTCGGCGCGGACTGATCGCCGAATACGGGATCTCCTGGATCCTGCCCCGGCTGGCGGGCTGGGGTGCGGCGATGGATCTGCTGCTCAGCGGGCGGACGTTTGTGGCCGAAGAAGCCCACCAACTCGGCCTGATCAACGACGTCGTCGCCGCGGACCGCCTCATGGAACGTGCCCTCGACTACGCCGAGGACATGGCCGCGAACTGCTCACCGGCGTCGTTGGCGGTGATCAAACGTCAGGCCTACGACGATGCGATCGATGAGGTGGCCCGGGTGAGTGCGCGTGCCGAGGCCCTCATGCAGGAGTCGCTGACGCGGCCGGATCTCATCGAGGGAATCACGAGTTTTCTCGAGAAGCGACGGCCCCGATTCCCACCGCTCGGTGAATGACGACCACAGGGAAAGGATTGCGGACATGGCACTGGAGTACAAAGCCATCGATGTGGACAACCACTACTACGAACCGCTCGATGCGTTCACCCGCCACCTCGACAAGAAGTTCAAGCGCCGTGGTGTGCAGATGCTCACCGACGGCAAACGCACCTTTGCGACGATGGGGGAGCGGGTCAACCACTTCATCCCGAACCCGACCTTCGACCCGATCATCGTTCCGGGCTGTCTGGACCTGCTGTTCCGCGGCGAGATCCCCGAAGGCGTCGACCCGGCGTCGCTGATGAAGGTCGAGCGACTGGCCGACCATCCCGAATACCAGAACCGTGAGGCGCGGGTGGCGGTGATGGACACCCAGGGCATCGAGACGGTGTTCATGCTGCCGACATTCGCCTGCGGCGTCGAGGAAGCGCTCAAGGACGACATCGACGCGACGATGGCCTCGGTGCACGCGTTCAACCTCTGGCTCGACGAGGACTGGGGTTTCGACCGGCCGGATCATCGCGTCGTCGCGGCACCGATCATCTCGCTGGCCGACCCCGTCGCGGCGGTACAGGAGGTCGAGGAGGTGCTGGCCAAGGGGGCGAAGCTGGTGCTGGTGCGTCCCGCGCCGGTGCCGGGGGCGGTCAAGCCGAGGTCGTTGGGAGACCCCAGTCACGACCCGGTCTGGGCGCGACTGGCCGAGGCCGGCGTCCCGGTGGGATTCCACCTGTCCGACAGCGGCTACCTGGCGATCGCCGCGCTGTGGGGCGGCAAGTCGACCTTCGAGGGTTTCGGGGCCAAGGACCCGCTGGAGCAGGTGCTGCTCGACGACCGGGCGATCCACGACACGATGGCCTCGATGATCGTGCACCAGGTGTTCACCCGGCATCCGACGCTGAAGGTGGTCAGCATCGAGAACGGGTCGTACTTCGTGCACCGGCTGATCAAGCGGCTCAAGAAGGCCGCCAACGGTCAGCCGCGCCACTTCCCGGTCGACCCGGTCGAACAGCTGCGCAACAACGTGTGGATCGCGCCGTACTACGAGGACGACCTGCCGTTGCTGGCCGAGACGATCGGCGTCGACAAGATCCT
Source organism: Mycolicibacillus parakoreensis (assembly GCF_022370835.2). The sequence goes on along the minus strand of NZ_CP092365.1, from coordinate 2,228,817 downwards.
GTTCGGCTCGGACTGGCCGCACGGCGAGGGGCTGGAGACGCCGGTGGCCTTCACCGACGAGCTGAGAGACTTCAGCGCCGAGGATGTCCGAAAGATCATGCGGGACAATGCCTTGGATCTACTCGGTGTGAAAGTGGGCTCGGCGGCGTAGGCCGCGACCGGCATGAGTGAATGGACGATTCCGGCCGTTCTCGACCAGATCGCCGTGGCCGCTCCCGACCGGACCATGACGATCTGCGGGCAGCGGCGCAGCACGTTCGCCGAATCGGCGGAGCGCACCCGCAGGTTGGCCGGTTTCCTGGCGGAGCGCGGCCTCGGTGCCCAGCGCGAGCGCGCGGCGCTGCGGAACTGGGAATGCGGCCAAGACCGGGTCGCCTTGCTGATGCACAACGACCTGTACCCGGAGATGGTGATCGGCTGCCTGCGCGCGCGAACGGTCCCGGTCAACCTGAACAGCTACTACACGCCCGACGAGATCGCGGAGCTGTTGAGCTATCTCAAGCCCCGCGGTGTCATCTACCACCGCTCGCTGGGTGCGAAGTTCGCCGACGTGCTCGATGCGGCCGGCGTGGAGCTGCTGGTGTCCATCGACGACGGCAGTGACGCCCCGCGACTTGCGGGGTCGGAATCCCTCGACGATGTCCTGCGGCACGCCGATACCGGTCGGATCGGCACGCCGTCGCCCGACGACCTGCTGATGGTCTGTACCGGCGGCACCACCGGGAGGCCGAAGGGGGTGCTGTGGCGCCAGAGCGACATCTACGTCTCCTCGATGGTCGGTGCCGACCACGCTGACGCCGCCGAGATCCACGCGAAGGTCCACCAGAGCGGGCCCCCGTGGTTCGCCCTGTCGCCGCTGATGCATGCGGCCGGAATGTGGACCGCCTTCTCGGCGATCATGAGCGGCCAGACGGTGATCCTCAACGACACCCGAACCCGATTCGATCCGCGCACCGTTCTGGAAACCGTTGAGCGGGAGAAGGTGGGTCTGATCACGATGGTCGGCGACGCCTATGCCGCGCCGCTCGTCGAGGAGTTGGGCCGACGCAGCTACGACCTGGCGTCACTGTACGCGGTGGCCACCGGAGGTGCGGCCACCAATCCGAAATACCAGGCGGCCCTGTTGGATTACCTTCCGCAGATCACCCTGATCAACGGATACGGCTCCTCCGAGACGGGGAACCTGGGGTTCGGGCGCAGCCAGCGTGGAATGCGTCGTGACACGTTCGACCTGCGGGACGGTGGAGCGGTGATCTCCGCGGACCGCACGCGCTTTCTGCAACCCGGTGAACCCGAAATAGGTTGGTCGGTGCGGACCGGCCGGATCCCGCTCGGCTACTTCAACGATGCCGATGCCACCGAACGCACCTTCCCGGAGATCGACGGTCGTCGCGTGGTGGTCTCCGGTGACCGCGCGTCGTTGGAGGCCGACGGCACACTGCGGCTGGTCGGGCGCGACTCGCTCGTGGTCAACACCGGTGGGGAGAAGGTGTTCGTCGAGGAGGTCGAGGATGTGCTGCGCGCCCGCTCCGGCGTGGCCGACGCCGTGGTGGTGGGGCGGCCCAGCGACCGCTGGGGTGAGGAGGTGGTCGCCTTGGTCGCGTTCCATCCCGAGGCGGTGATCAGCGGCGAGCATCTGCGCGAACACTGTCGGTCTGCGCTGGCCGGCTTCAAAGTGCCGAAGGCGTTCATCGCTGTGGCGCAGATCCGTCGGTTGGGCAATGGCAAGGCCGACTACCGGTGGGCGAAACGACGGGCGGAAGACGAGGTTTTCGCGGGATGAAGAAAACGATCGACTGCCTGGTCAACGTGCACTTCGGTGAGCGCGAGCAACCCTCGTGGATGGTCAGGACCCGTGACGACTACTTCAAGGGATCGTCATCGATGTTCGACCCGGTCGACATGTCGGCGCTGCTCGATGAGATGGACGCCAACGGCGTGGCCAAGGCCGTGCTGATGGACAACCTGACCACACCGTCGGTGACGGCGCGCAAATTCGTGGAGGCCCGGCCCGACCGTTTCGCGCTGGCGATCGGTGGGCTGAATCTGCTTCGTCCGGTGCCGACCCTGCGCGATCTCAGCGCCATCACCAACGATCTTCCGGTGGTCTACACCGTGGTCGGGCCGAGCTTCTGGGGTGACGGCCAGTACCCGCCGAGCGACGCCGTCTACTACCCGCTGTACGCCAAGTGTGCGGAGCTGGACCTGCCGCTCTGCGTCAACACCGGCATCCCCGGCCCGCCGATCCCCGGTGAGGTCCAGCATCCGATCCACCTCGACCGGGTCTGTGTGCGCTTCCCCGAGTTGCGGCTGTGCATGATTCATGGCGCGGACCCGTGGTGGGACGTCGCGATCCGCATGTTGATCAAATATCGCAACCTGCGGCTGATGACCTCCGCATGGTCGCCGAAGCGGTTGCCGGATTCCCTGCTGCACTACATGCGCACCCGGGGGACGGGCAAGATCATCTTCGCCTCGGACTGGCCGGTGCTGCGGATGGATCGCGTGGTGCCCGAGGCACGCGCCCTGGACCTTTCCGCCGAAGCCATGGACCGATATCTGTACCGCAATGCCGCAGACTTCTTCTTCGCCGACCGCGGCGCCGTCTTCGAACAGGAGAACTGAGTGATGGATCGTTTCGAACTACGCCGGCTGGACTACAGCCTGACCGACGATCACCAGGCGCTGCAAACCGCCTATAGGCAGTTTTTCAGCACCCACTGTGACATCGAGACCGTGCGCGCCGCAGAGGAATCCGGTTTCGACAAAAACCTGTGGGAGCGGCTCTGCGCGATGGGGGCGACCACGATGGCCCTGCCCGAGTCGGTCGGCGGCGACGGCGCGACGCTGGTGGACCTCGTCCTGGTCGCCGAGGAGATCGGCCGCGCGCTGGCTCCGGTTCCGTGGATCGACCATGTCTGCGCCGCGCGACTCCTGGAACGGATCGGGGCGATGGGATCCGGCGGGGCGCACGGCGCCGACGCCGGGGACGTGATCACCGGCGCCCGGTTGGTCGCCGTCGATCCGCATCTGGACGCTGTCGGGGGCCGCCGGCTGCTGCCCGCCGGTGCGATCGCCGACCAGATCATCATCCGCGACGGAGATGAGCTGGTGCAGCTGATGTTCGACACCCGTCCTCCGACCGTCGACAACATCGGCCGGCTGCCGATGGCCTGGGTCGACCCGGCCGCGGCCGATGGCCGCACGGTGCTCGCCCGCGGGGCGGAGGCGCTGGCACACTATCAGCGAGCGCTGGACGAATGGCGGTTGCTGACCGCGGCAGCGCTGGTGGGTCTGGTCGATCAGGCCATGACCATCGCGGTGGAATTCGCCAAGACGCGCTACACACTGGGCGTGCCGATCGGGACGCTGCAGGCCATCTCACATCCGTTGGCCAACATCGCCATCACGGTTCAGGGAGGCCGCAACCTGGCGTATCGCGCCGCGTGGTTCATGGACAACGAACCCGACGAACGACCGGAGCTGGCCGCTTCCTCATTCGTGTTCATGGCCGAGGAGGCCGCCAAAGCGGCCACCATGGCGGTGCACATCCAGGGCGGGCTCGGCGTCTCGGAGGAGGCCGCGGCGACGGCGTATCTCGTGCGCGCGAGGGGATGGCCGTTGGCCGGTGGCGACCCCGGGGCCAGCGCCTGCCGTATCGGCGAGATCATCGCCGCGCGTGAAACCGCCCACCGTCAAGCCGATTAGGACTGGAGCATCATGGATTTCTCACGCCCCCACCTCTCCGACGGCGATCGGGAGTTCCTCCATGAGGTACGCACATTCCTCGCCACCCATGTGACCGAGGACGTCAAGCGCCGCGACCGCGAGACCGGCGACAACTTCGACGAAGGGGTCCACCTGGCGTTGGGTGCCGCCGGCTATCTCGAGGCGGAATGGAAGACCGAGGCCGACGGCGGCTTCGGCCGGGTGCGCCGGCGCATCTGGGAGCTGGAGAAGCGCCGGGCGCAGGTGCCGTGGGTCACCTGGGGTACGACGGCCATGGTGGCGCGTTCGGTGGCCTCCTTCGGCTCACCGGAGTTGCGCGACGAGATCCTTCCCGGAGTCTTCAGCGGCCGGATACGGCTGTGCCTGGGCTACACCGAACCCGAGGGCGGCTCCGACGTCGCAACGTGCAAGACCCGGGCGGTGCGGGAGGCCGATGGGGCCAGCTGGATTATCAATGGCTCCAAAATGTTCACCACCGGCGCGCACAACTGCCAGTACGTCTTCCTGATCACCAATACCGACCCGCAAGCCCGCAAACACAAGAGCCTGACGATGTTCCTGGTGCCCCTGGATTCGCCGGGCATCGAGATCCAGGGGCTGCGCACGGTGGACGGCGATCGCACCAACATCGTCTACTACAGCGACGTCCGCGTCGACGACCGTTACCGGCTCGGCGATGTCAACGGCGGCTGGACGGTGCTGCGTGAGCCGCTCAACGTCGAACACGGTGCGGTCGACGCCGACCCCGACGGACTGCAGGACGTGTCGATCATGATGCACCAGGCGGGCTTCATGGCCGAGGCCGTCGACAAGGCCGGGGCGGTGGTCGCGGCGTCCGGGCTCAGCGACGATCGTGCGGTCACCTACCGGCTCGGTCGGGCCGCCGCTCGGGTCGAGGCGTCGCTGTCGGCGCCGTCGATCTTCGGTCGGGTCGCACTGGCCCAGACGATGCGTGACGTCTCACCGGATTTGATGGATCTGCTCGGCAGCGCCTCAGCGCTGCCGATCGGCACCGACGGCGCCATCGACGACGGAGCCAGCGAGTACATCTACCGGTTCGCGCCGCTGGTCGGCATCTACGGCGGGACCCTGGAGGTCTTCCGCAACATGATCGCCCAGTATGTGCTCGGTTTGGGCAAGCCGAACTATTCCCCGCCGGCGGTCAAGGCGTCGTGATCCGGCGGCGGTAGCTCGACGGTGTTTGACCGGCGAAGCGGGTGAACGCGCGGGTGAACGCCGAGAGGCTGTCGAACCCGACGGCCGTCGCGGTCTGCTGCACCCCCTGCGCCGGCGCGGCCAGCAGCGCCATCGCCTGCAGCATCCGCGCGTGCAGCAGGTAGGTCCGCCACGACATGCCGATCACCTCCTCGAACTGGCGGCGCAGGGTGCGCTCGGAGACCGCGACGGCGCGGCACACCTGTGCGGCGGTCACCGCATCGAGGTGCGCCTTGGTGTAGACCATCGCCGCGCCCACGATCGGATGATCGGAGGTCGGCAGGCTCAGCGGCGCCTCATGGTCCAGGGCGTCGGAGACCAGATGGCCCAGGGTGCGGAAGAAATCATCGGAGGCCTCGTCGCCGTCGGCCCGCTCGATCGGCCAGCGCAGCGAGTGCAGCATCATCTCCCGGATCAGCGGCGAGACCGTCAGGATGCGCGCCCGGTCACCGGCGAGCGGAACCAGCTGCGGGTCGAGCATCACCGCCACGGTACGCACCTCCGGGCGCATGGTGGCCTGATGCTCCAGGCCCGCGGGGATCCAGGCCGCCTGCTGCGGCGGTAACAGGTAGTGCGCGGCGGCGGTCTCGACTTCGACCACCCCGCCGACCGCGTACTCGATCTGGTGCATGTCGTGGGAGTGCCATCCGGTGATCAGATGCTGCCCCTCGTAGAGGTAGCTGCCGGCACGGGCACGGCCCCCCTGGCGCAGATCGATATTGGCCGGTTCGGCATAGTCTGTGGCCGAACGCGCGGAGACGGTCATACTTTTGCAGGGTACTAGTAGAGGCATGAACATCGACGACTTGATCCTGGTCAGCATCGACGATCACGTGGTGGAGCCGCCCGACATGTTCCTGCGCCACGTCCCGGCCAAGTACAAAGACGAGGCGCCGGTCGTCGTCACCGACGAACGCGGAGTCGACCAGTGGATGTATCAGGGCCGTCCGCAGGGCGTCAGCGGACTCAACGCGGTGGTGTCGTGGCCGGCCGAAGAGTGGGGCCGCGATCCGGCAGGTTTCGCCGAGATGCGCCCCGGCGTCTACGACGTGCACGAGCGGGTCCGCGACATGAGCCGCAACGGCATCCTGGCCTCGATGTGCTTCCCGACGTTCACCGGCTTCTCCGCCCGCCATCTGAACATGACCCGTGAGGACGTCACGTTGGTGATGGTGTCGGCCTACAACGACTGGCACATCGACGAGTGGGCCGGCTCCTACCCGGACCGCTTCATCCCGATCGCGATCCTGCCCACCTGGAACCCGCAAGCCATGTGCGCCGAGATCCGTCGGGTGGCGGCCAAGGGCTGCCGCGCGGTCACCATGCCGGAGTTGCCGCACCTGGAGGGCCTGCCCAGCTACCACGACGACGACTACTGGGGCCCGGTGTTCACCACGCTGTCGGAGTGCAACGTGGTGATGTGCCTGCACATCGGCACCGGCTTCGGGGCGATCAGCATGGCCCCCGACGCCCCCATCGACAACATGATCATCCTGGCGACCCAGATCTCGGCGATGTGCGCCCAGGATCTGCTGTGGGGCCCGGCGATGCGCAACTACCCCGACCTGAAATTCGCGTTCTCCGAAGGCGGCATCGGCTGGATTCCGTTCTACCTGGATCGCTCCGACCGCCATTACACCAACCAGAAGTGGCTGCGCCGCGACTTCGGTGACAAGCTGCCCTCGGAGGTGTTCCGCGAGCACTCGCTGGCCTGCTACGTCACCGACAAGACGTCGCTGAAGCTGCGCCACGACATCGGTATCGACAACATCGCCTGGGAGTGCGATTACCCGCACTCGGACTGCTTCTGGCCCGACGCCCCCGAGCAGGTGCTCGCCGAACTCAATGCGGTCGGCGCCAGCGATTCCGACATCACCAAGATCACCTGGGAGAACTCCTGCCGGTTCTTCGACTGGGATCCGTTCGCCAGGACCCCGCGCGCACAGGCGAGCGTCGGGGCGTTGCGGGCCACCGCAACCGACGTCGACACCGCGATCCGGCCTCGCAAGGAGTGGGCGCGCCGCTACGCCGACAAGCAGTTGGCCGACGCGTCGCAACACTGACCGGGCGCCGTGGCGGCAGGTCACACACCGCGTGCCTTGACCGCCGAGCGCGCCGGATGCTAAGCAGGTGCACAGCACCCTGCGTCGCTTCGACCCGAAGGATCCCCCATGGCACTGCAGTCGGTCATCGACGAACTGGCGACGCGCCCCGGCACCGGCGAGGTGATCGCGGTGATCGATCCGGCCACCGAGGACCGGATCACCGAGTTCCGCGACGCCGGCCCGGAGGCCGTCGACGCCGCGGTCGCCCGCGCCAAAACGGCCTACCAGTCCGGGGTCTGGACCGACATCCCGGCACGTCAGCGCGCGAAGGTGCTGTGGCGCCTCGGTGATCTCATCGACGAACACGCCGAGGAGTTCGCCGAACTGGAATCGCTGGACTCCGGAATGCCGCCCGCCCAGGCCGAGATGATCGTGTCCACCTGTGCGGAGTTCTACCGGTATTACGCGGGCTGGTGCACCAAACTCAACGGCAACAGCTACCAGGTGCAGATGGAGGGCGGGGTCAACAACACCTACGCCAACATGCACGCCTACACCGTCAAGGAGCCCTACGGCGTGGTGGGCCTGATCTACCCGTGGAACGGTCCGCTGTTCAATGCGTGCGCCAAGGTGGCCCCGGCGCTGGCGGCGGGGTGTTCCAGCGTGGTCAAACCGGCCGAGGAGACCCCGCTGTCGGCGGTCCTGCTGGAGCGGTTGATCGCCCAAGCCGGTGTCCCCGACGGGGTCACCAACTTCGTGATCGGTTACGGGGCCACCGCCGGGGCGGCGATCACCGCCCACCCCGACGTGGAGAAGGTCGCCTTCACCGGCTCGACCGACGTCGGCAAGGAGATCATGCGCAACTCCGCCGACGACCTGAAGAAGGTCACCCTCGAGCTCGGCGGCAAGTCCCCGGTGCTGATCTATGAAGACGCCGATCTGGACATGGCGATCATGATGGCCGCGATGGGCATCTTCGTGCATTCGGGGCAGGGCTGCGTCTGCGGGTCGCGAATCTTCGTGCAACGCAGCGTCTACGAGCGCGTCGTGGAGGGTATCGCGATGATCGGCGAGAACCTGGTGCTCGGCGGCCCCAAGGACGAGGGCGCGATGATCAGTCCCCTGGTCAGCGCCAAGCAGCTCGAGCGCGTCATGGGCTACATCGAGCAGGGCAAGCGTGACGGCGTCGAGGTCGTCTCGGGCGGCTACCGGGTGGACCGCAAGGGGTACTTCGTCAAGCCGACCGTGCTGACCAATGTCGACCCGGCCACCAGCCGCCTGTACAAGGAGGAGATCTTCGGGCCGGTCGTCACCATCCTGCCGTTCGACGACGACGACGAAGCCGTGGCGATGGCCAACGACACCAGCTACGGTCTGGCGGCCACCGCCTGGACGACCGACTTGGCCCGCGCCCACAACCTGGGTAAACGACTGCAGGCCGGCACCGTGACGCTGAACTGCCAGTTGGTCTTCGACCACAACGTGCCGTTCGGCGGCTACAAGCAGTCCGGTCTCGGCCACGAATTCGGCTACGAAGGCATCGACGGGTATCTCAAAACGAAGTCGATCTGGGCGCAGCTGTGAGCTGAGTGGGCCCGGCGATGGTCGAGTGGTTTTTGTTCCTGCCGCAGAGTCGGCTCAGTATCGACGAGATCGTCGTGCGGGCGCGCACCGCGGAGGCGAGCAATTTCACCGGGGTGGCGTTCATCGACCACCTCGAGACCCCGATGGCCCCCGACGCCCCGATCTGGGAGGCCATGACGACCGCCACCTGGGTCGCCGCGCACACCGACCGGCTGCGCATCGGCCACCTCGTGCTCTGCGACGCCTTCCGTCATGCCGCCGTGCTGGCCAAGCAGGCGGTGACCCTGTCGGAGGCCTCCGGTGGCCGCTTCGAGCTGGGCCTCGGTTCCGGATCGATGCCCGACGAACTCGCCCGATTCGGGCTCGGCACCGCCACGGCCGGCCAGCGGGTCACCGAACTCGAGCAGACGGTCGCCGCGGTGCGCCGTTACTGGTCGGCCGACGCAGACGGCCAACATCCCCGGCCGAGTCACCCGATCCCGTTGGTGCTGGGCGGGCGAGGCCGGCGAATGCTGGATCTGGTTCGCCGGCACGCCGACTGGTGGAACCTGCCGGCACCCGACGTCGGCGCGCTGCCCGACCTCGCACCGGCGGTCGGGCCCGCGCACGTCTCGGTGCAGCAGATGGTGGGTTTCATCGGCGCGGGCGCCGATGCCGACACCGTCGTCACGGCGGCCCGCCGACGCTTCGGCCGCCTCGGTGCCGGGCTGGTCTGCGGTCGCGCCGATGAACTCATCGACTACTTTGCGGTGTTGCGCCGCCAGGGTGCGCAACGGTTCTACGTGTGGTTCTCCGACTTCGCCGCACCCGAGTCGATCGCCGAATTCGGCGCAGACGTGATCGCGGCGGGTGGGGGCGGATCCACCGGGGCAACGACACCCGGGACGTAGCTGAGATTCGACGAAAAGGAGACCCCGATGGTATCGATCATCACCGGTGGCGCCGGCGGCATGGGGCGCGCGACAGCTGAGATCATCGGTCGCGACCGCCCCGTGGTGCTCGGCGACATCAGAGAGGACCGGCTCGACAACGCGGTCGCCGAACTCGCCGACCTCGGCATCGAGGTCAGCGCGCTCACCTGTGATGTCACCGACCGACAGGCGGTCGGGGCGCTCTTCGAGGCCGCCGCCGCCCACGGACCCCTCGCCTCGGTGATCCACGCCGCGGGGGTGAGCCCGAACATGGGCGACGCCGACTACATCATGCGCACCAACGCCATCGGCACCCTCTACGTCAACGAGGCCTTCCACGACGTCGCCCCGGAGGGGGCCGCGATCGTCAACGTGGCGTCGATGGCCGCGCACCTGGTGCCCCCCGAGATGATCCCGACGGGACGGTTCCCCCTGGCGCTGCAGGACGATCACGCCTTCTTGGAGGCGATGAGCGCGTTCTGCGCGGACTTCCCGCAGCAGACGCGCTCGGGGTTCGCCTACGCGGTGAGCAAGGCGTTCGTCCGCTGGTACAGCAGCGCGCAGGCCGAACGGTTCACCACCCGCGGGCAACGCATCGTGTCGGTGTCACCGGGGTCGGTCGACACCGAGATGGGCCGGTTGGAGGCCGAGGGCGGTGCCGGCGCGCTGGTCGCCGACGCCGCGGTCCCGCGGTGGGGCCGGCCCGAGGAGATGGCCGAGCTGTTCGCCTTCTGCGCGAGCGAGCGGGCGGGGTATCTGACGGGCACCGACATCCTCAACGACGGCGGCGTGGTCGCCTCGCTGCACGAACGCGCCCGGGTGGCCGCCGCGGCCGAGTAGCGAGGATGCGCGACGACGGGGTCGATGACGTGAGGGTTCTCATCGAGGAGCCGGAGCGGTTCCGTCGAGCTCACGAACCGTCAGGCCCCGATCGGCGATGAGGTCCAGGCTGACCAGGACTTGTCCGGTCAGATCGGCCGGGCAGTCGCACAGTGCCACAACAGCCTCCACGATCTCGCGCTTCGACTCGAACAACTCCGCGGGCAGTTGGTCGCCGATGATGGCCTTCATCCCCTCGCTCATCACCGCCACCCGGGGTCCGACTGCGTTGACCCGGATTCCGGTGCCATACACATCGCCGGCGAGCCCGCTGGTGATCCGGTTGAGTGCGGCCTTCGTCGTACCGTAGAGCTCCATCGCTGACCCCTGCGGTCCGAGGTAGAACGGGGGACCGGCATGCAGGTTGGCGCCCGCACTGGTGAGATTGACGATCCAGCCTGCCCCCGCCTCCCGCATACCGGGGATCACCGCCTGAGCCAGGCACAACGGCGCGATAGCATTGCACTCCAACGCGATCCGCTGCTGCCGTGCGGTGACCTCGGTGATGTCGGCGGCCACAGCGGCCGCCGCGTTGTTGACGAGGATGTCGACAGGGCCACCCAGGGTCTCGACCGCGCTGGGAACCACCCGGGCGCGGGCCTCGTCATCGGTGAGGTCGGCGACGACATGACCGACGCGGGTTCCGTATTTTTCGCAGACTCTCTGGGTGTCTCGCAGGCTGCCGGGCATGTCGTCGCCGGCATCCAAGGTGCGAGCCACCAGCACGACGTCCGCACCCTCTGCCGCGAGGCGTTCGGCGATCCCCGCGCCGATACCCCGACTGGCTCCGGTGACCACCGCACGGCGTCCGGCAAAACGTCTCGTCATGAGCGGTTCCGCGCTGCCGTGGCGTGACCGGCGGCGGTCAAGGCCGCCAGGTCGTAGCTGCGCCCGACGCTGTGTGCGGCTTCGGCGGTCAGGGCGCCGGCCAGCGAGAGATCTTCACCGCGCGCATACAGACCGAGCACTTCGGCGATCGTCGCAGTCTGCGGCACGGCGATCGCGAGACCGACAGCAACCGACATCAGTTCGTGGTGCGCCACGACGTGATTCACCAACCCCAAGCGCAACGCCTCGGAGGCGTCCACGAACGCTCCGGTGATCGACATCTCGCGTGCCTTGCGCACACCGACGGCACGAGGCAGCAGTGCGGTCATGCCCCAGGTCGGCACCACACCGAGTAGGGCGTGGGTATCGGCGAAGCGAGCACGATCGGACGCCACGATGAACGAACAACTCAATGCGATCTCCAACGCCCCGGATACGCAGGCGCCGTTGATCGCACAGATCACCGGTGTGCGTATCGACCGCAGCACGGCAGCGACGGTGGCGGCCAGCGGTCCGTCGGTCTCACCGGGTTCGGGCTCCAAGTCCTTGAAATCCACCCCGGCGCTGAACACCGGATCGGAACCCGTGAGGACGAGCGCCCGGACCGCGTCGTTTCGGTCCGCGTCGGTGAGCGCCGCACGCAACGCGCTGCGCAGCGGCCCATTGAGGGCGTTCCTCGACTCGGGACGGTCGATGGTGAGGATGCGGACCCCGCCGCGGTCCTCGACGTGAAGGTGGCCCCTCATCGTCGTCGCACTTCGCTGTCGGCCGGCGCCGTCGGTCGACCGGGGTGGGGGACGGGCGCGAGAAAATAAAACATCATTGATGTTTTACCAGGGTTCGGGGGCGGTCGCAAGAGCGAGTCAGCTTCGTTGGGGCACTTGTAACATGAACTCATGGCCAAGCCCCTGATGCCCGTCGAGGTCATTCTCGAGCGATCACTGGCACTGTTGGACGCTGAGGGCGCAGAGGCGTTGACGACCAGACGGGTTGCCGCCGTACTGGGCATTTCCACCCGCACGCTGTATCAACAGGTCGGCAGTCGCGATGAGTTGATCCGCGCCCTCGTCGCGCGTCACTTCGCCGAACTGCGACTGGAGTTCCACGAGTACCAGGACTGGGAAACCACAGCCACGCACTGGTGTCTGGGACTGCACCAAGCCCTACTTGCGCATCCATTTCTGACCGAGTTGATGACCGTCGACGATCAAGCGGCTGTCATGAACTATGTTTCGGCACTGATGAATGCGGCGCTACGCGAGGGGATCCCCAGGGCGGTAGCGGCCGAGTGCGCACGGGCGCTGGTGAACCTGACGATCAATCATTCGGTGATGGAGGTACGCGCACAGCGCGAGCCCAAGCTCTCCGGGCCGTCGCACGCCGAAGCGCGCCGGACCGAGAAGAATTTCCTGATCTCCATTCGGTGGATCCTCGCCGGCGTCCGTGCCGATGTGGACGCGGGATGTGAAGACCCGGCCGGTGTGATTGACCGTGCGTTTCTGCGGGTTCGGCGGAGCACGTCGGCGTGACGGCCGCGCACCGTAGCGTGCGATATTCCGGTCGGCGCGGAGGCGTCGCACCCTTGTGATCCGAGTCGCACCGTGATACGAAGACAACGTAGTTTTAAATCATCGAGTGTGGCGGGATGCATGCCGCGCTGGCGCGCAGCAGGGAGTCTTCGCCACTGAATCAGACGGCGGCGCGGCGCCTCTGAGCCCTACGGCCAACATGAATTCGAGGTGCCGGTGACTGACTTGGGCAATCGGTCGGAGGCGGTGCGCGCCTTCCACCCGCTGAACCTATCCGCCCAGGAGTTCTGGACGGCAGACTTCGCAACCCGCGACGCCACCTTCGCGAAGCTGCGTGCCGAGCCCGGGGTGAGCTGGCACCCGCCCGCGTCGTCGGTCTTTCCGCACGAGGAGCCCGGATACTGGGCGGTGACGCGCCACGAGGACGTCAAATACGTCAGCCTGAACAACGACATCTTCTGCTCGGGCAGGGGAATCAGCGTCGATCCCATGCCCGTCGAAGTGCAGCGTGCCGCCAGCTTCCTGCTGACGATGGATCCCCCCGAGCACACCCGATACCGAAAGTTGATCAGCTCGGCCTTCACGCCGAGGCAGATCCGGCTCATCGACCGGCAGGTTCAGAACAACGCGGCGGAGATCGTCGACAACCTGGTCACGCAACTGCACGACAACCAGGAAGTTGATTTTGTCGCCCAATGCTCGGCGAAACTTCCGATGCGGACCATCTGCGACATGATCGGTATCGCGCGAGAGAACCAGGAAGCCGTGGCGTACGCGGTGGAAAGCCTGTTCAGCGCCACCGACGAGGATTATTCGAGTTTCGAAGAGCAGGCGACCCACGCCTTGACGCAGCTCGGTGTTCTGACCGACGCGGGTATCGATCTGGCGCGGCACCGTCGCGAGGTGCCCCGAGAAGACCTGATGACCAACATCGTCAACGCGGAGGTCGACGGTCACCGACTGTCCGACGACGAGGTCGGAGCATTGACCGTGTTGCTTTCATCGGCGGGCAATGACACCACCAAACAGACCATCTCGCACGCTTTCGCCGCACTCGCGGCGCACCCCGACCAACGGGCGTGGTTGCTCGAGGATTTCGATGGCCGGATCGGACCGGCCGTCGAGGAGTTCGTCCGCTGGGCGACACCGGTTCTGAACTTTGCTCGGCATGCGGTGGTGGATACCGAACTGGCCGGCACGCCCATCCGTGCCGGAGAGAAGGTGGCCCTTTTCTACTGTTCTGCCAACCGTGACGAGTCGGTGTTCGACCGGCCCCACGAGTTCGACATCCGACGATCGCCGAACCACCATCTGGGCTTCGGCGGCGGCGGTGCCCACTTCTGCCTCGGGGTGCATGTGGCCCGCATGGAGCTTCGGCACCTTTTCCACGAACTCCTCACCCGTCTGCCCGCAGTCGAGGTCGGCGCCCCGGAGTATCTGCACAGCAACGTGATCCACGGCATCAAGAGGATGTCGGTGAAACTGGCGTAGGTATCGCGGCCCCGAACGGGCGTGAGCTAGAGCATGACCCGGGTGTTCCGTGCGCGCTGAGGTGATCGAGCCGGTCACCACCGGTCAGGGCCACCCAGATGTCGCCGTTCACACCGACCGCCATGCCGTCGGGCCAGCCGCCGTCGAACGAGCACAACGTCGGCCTGGACGCCCGGCTCAGCTGGTCCGCAGCGCAGAGTTGTCGCAGACTCGCGGCGCGTGTCGCTGCAGTCACGGGGGCGGAAGCCGATGCAGGGCGGCGGTCAACTCGGCGAGGTCCTCGGGGGCAGGGTCATACCCCGGGAAATAGCAGCAGACCTCGGAGGCATGGCTGCCGTAGCGCTCATAGATCTGGTCGGCGCACTGCTGCGGGGTCCCGACGATGCCGTATGTTCGCACGATCTCTTCGTCTATGAGCTCCGCCATGGCCTGGTAGTCACCGTTTTTGGACAGCGCGTTGAGCCGCGGTTGCAGGTGCTCCAAACCCTCGACCTCCAACACCGGGCGGTAGTTGGGCGTCGACGCGTAGAACGCGATCAGGAACGCCACTTTCGCGATCGCGTCGGTGAGCTCTTTTTCAGAACGCCCCACGGCGAGCATCGCTTGGGCGATGACGTCGAAGTCCGCCAGGCTGCGGCCGGATCTGTCCAAACCGGCGTTCAGTGCCGGTACCGTGCGGTCGGCGAAGTGGCGTGCGCTGTTGAACGGCATGACCAGCAGACCGTCGGCGGTCTCGGCCGCCGTCCGGGTCATCAGCGGCCCGAGCGCACCCATCAGCACCGGCGGCGGCCGGTACGGGTTCGGGCCGGGGTCGAAGTTCGGCGGCATCAGGGTATGGGTGTGGTAGTCGCCGCGGAACTGCAGCGGCGCCTCGCCCTCCCAGGCGGCGAAGATCGCTTTGACCGCATTGACCGACTCGCCCATACGCGCCGCCGGCTTGCCCCACTGAGACCCGTAGCGCCTCTCGATATGGACCCGAATCTGCGATCCCAGGCCCAGTCGGAACCGGCCGGAGCTGTAGCACTGCAGATCGTAGGCGGCATGGGCCAGGTGCAGGGGACTGCGGGGGCCGGCGATCGCCACGTTGGTCATCACGCTCAGATCCGTCGCGGCCGCGGCGGCGATCAGCGGAAAGAAGACGTCGTGTTGGCCCTCGAAGGAGAAGGCGCCGTCCGCTCCGAGCCGTTCGATCTGACGTGCACTGTCGGCAGCCCTGTCCGGTGCCCCCTCAACCTGGAGGTGAATTCGCATGCGAGCCTCATTTCTCGGTTCGGATCCGGGGAACCGCCAATAGGAAACCACTGATGTTTTAACTCAGTTCGGTGGCGGATGGCAAGTGCGCCGCCCGGCTTCGGTCCGACGATCTGCACACCGTTGGTCGGCCACCGGCAGGCGTCACGCGACGACCCGCGGGCGTGGAGACGGGCTCGTCGGTGGGGCCAAGACCGGCCGAGGCGACCCACCGTCGTCGGGCGTGACCGAACCGGCGCCCGCGCGTCGTGACGACCGTGTCGCGGTCCTGCGAGCAGCGCCCGCCACGGGGTCATCCCGCGTCTCGTCAGGGCTACCGGAATGATTATAGTAACTATGATCGACACTGATCCGAGCAGTGCGACATCGCCGATAGAGTGGAGTATTCATGGAGATTGAAGGCAAGGGCGCCATCGTTGTTGGCGGTGCCTCGGGGTTCGGCAAGGCCACCGCGGAGCTGTTGTCCAAACAGGGCGCCCGGGTGGCGGTGTTGGACCGCCCGCAGTCGAAGGGCAAGGAGGTCGCCGACGCGATCGGTGGCCAGTTCTATGAAGCCGACGTCACCGACTTCACCGGCATCGAGCAGGTGCTCAACGACGCCGTGGCGGCCCTCGGGGGGCTGCGCATCGTCGTCACCACCGCCGGCGGCGGCATCGGTCAGCGGACGATCAAAAAGGACGGTCCGCATGACCTGGAGTCGTTCCGGAACAGCTTGGACCTCAACGTCACCGGCACCTTCAACGTCAACCGGCTCGCCGCCTGGCACATGAGCACCAACACCCCCGAAGACGACGAGCGGGGGGTGATCATCAACACCTCCTCCATCGCGGCGTTCGAGGGCCAGATCGGGCAGATCGCCTACACCGCGTCCAAGGCGGCGATCGCGGGGATGTCGCTGACGATGGCGCGGGACCTGGGGAGCCTGGGCATCCGGGTGCTGGCGATCGCGCCGAGTCTGTTCGCCACGGGTCTGACCGAGGGCATCCCCGATGAGTTCGCGGCCCAGTTGACCAAGGACGCGGCGTTCCCGAAGCGGCTGGGCCGCCCGGAGGAGTACGCGAAGCTGGCCCTGGCGATCATCGACAACCCGATGCTCAACGGCCAGTGCATCCGGCTCGACGCCGGCCAGCGCTTCGCGCCCAAGTAGCCGCGATCCGTCTCGTGCTCTCGGCCCCGGTGGACATCACGCCGGGGCCGAGAGTCGTGGTGCCTCAGGTGCCTCAGGTGCCGGCCAGTGCCGGTGGCAGAGCAGCGTCGGGATCGGGGTTGGTGATGGGAAGCCCCATGAATCGGCGAGCGTTGTCACCCATGAAGTCGTACGTGCGTCGGGTGTCCATACCCTCGGCGTAGCGCCAGAACCCCTTCGGTTCGGGCAGGCCCTCCGGATGCGGATAGTCCGATCCGAACAGCACTTTGTCCCATCCCACGGTGTCCACCACGTCGGAGATGCAGCCCTCCCAGAACGGGCTGACCCAGATGTTGCGCCGGAACACATCGTGGGGATGTTCGGGGAAGTTCTGCGGCATCTTCCTGTAGAGGTCGGCGAAGTCGTTGAACAGCGGCGAGATCCACGAGCTTCCGTTCTCCACGCTGGCGATGCGCAGTTTCGGGAATCGTGTGA
Source organism: Mycolicibacillus parakoreensis (assembly GCF_022370835.2). The sequence continues at coordinate 2,211,734 of NZ_CP092365.1, read as the reverse complement.
GCGTGCCGTGGCAGATCAGCGCGGTGATCATGTCGGCGATCTCGCGGTGGCCGAGCACCATCCACCGGAACGCGCTCTGGGCCATGAAGTTCTGCGTGTAGGGCGGTTCCCAGCGCCCGACGTAGTCGTCGAGGGGAGGGAAGCTGGCGTGCAACACGATGGGCAGGCCGGCGGCTTGCACGTCACGCCAGAACGGGTCGAATTCCGGCAGCGCGGGCGAACGCCAGCCGTGGATTCCGTTGACCGGCCCCGGTTTGATCAGTGCGACTCGGGCGCCGTTGGCGAGGATGTACTCCAGCTCGCGCTGGGCGTCGTCGACCTCGGAGAGGTTGAGGATCGGGGTGGAGAACACCCGATCCTGATAGTTGTAGCTCCAGTGCTCGACCATCCACTGGTTGAGCGCATGGATGATCGCGCACGTCAGTTCCGGGTCGTCGGCGGAGGAGTGTTCCACCAGGCTGGCCAGGGTCGGGTAGTTCAGCGCCTCCACCACGCCCTGCCGGTCGAGCTCAGCGACCCGATCGGCGGGGTTGCGGGTGGCGGCAGGCGCCTCGATGGCCGGTCCCTGCATCTGCCGCAGGGTCAGTCCGTCGCTGTTCTCGCCGGCGAAGAACTTCTCGTGGGCCCCGGGGGCGGCGACCCGTTCGAAGGTGGGGTTGGGGATGAAGTCGCTGACCCGGTTGTTGATGATGATCCGGGTCTGCCGGCCGATTTTGGCGAATTGGACCGCACGCGAGAACTTCTGCGGCAGATACTTCGTCAGCGCCTCGGGTGTTTCGTACATGTGCTGGTCGGCGTCGAAGATCGGCGCGTCCCGGAACTGGCTCATGGAGACTCCTCGTCGCTAGCGGGTCAGGATTGTCGCCGCCGCCGTGCCCGGTGCCCCGTAGAGTTGGGCGAAGCCCACCGTGGGGTTCCCGGGCACCTGGCGGTCGCCGGCTTCGCCGCGCAGCTGGCGGACCAACTCGTGGATCTGGCGCAGTCCGGAGGCGCCGATCGGCTCGCCGTTGGCGATCAGCCCGCCGTCGGTGTTGATCGGCAGCGACCCGGTGATCTCGGTGGCGCCGTCGGCGAGCAGCTTCTCCTGGTCGCCGTCGGCGCAGAAGCCGCATTCGGCCATGTGGATGACCTCGGCGCCGGCATCGGTGTCCTGCAGTTGGATCACGTCGACGTCGCCGGGTGCCACCCCGGCCTTCTCGAAGGCCGCGCGGGCGGCGTACACCGTGGGTGCCACGTCCTCGACGACCGGGGCGAAGGTGGTGTTCACCTCGTGGGCCCCGTAGCGGCGGGTGCGCACCTCCACCGCGCGCAGGTACACCGGGGTGTCGGTGTAGCGGTGGGCGATGTCGGCGCGGCACATCACGACCGCCGCGGCACCCTCGTCGGGTGCGCAGAACATGTACTGGGTCAGCGGATAGTTCAGCATCGTGGAGTTCAGGATCTGCTCTTCGGAGATCGGCTTACGCCGAAACGCGTTCGGGTTGCGCGCGCCGTTGCGAAAATTCTTGGCCGCGACCCTGGCCAGCGTCTGCGCGGACACGGCGTGGTCGTGGCAGTAGCGGTTGGCTTTCATCCCGAAGAACTGGGTGGTCAGGTACTGGCCGTTCTCGGCGTACCAGCGGGGCATCCCGACGAGCGCGGGATCCTCGGTGAACGCCCCGCGGGGGTGTTTGTCCAGGCCGACGGCGATGCCGATGTCGTAGTCACCCAACCGGATGCCGTCCGCGCACACCTTGGTCGCGCTGGCCGCGGTGGCGCACGCGTTGAACACGTTGGTGAACGGGATCCCGGACAGTCCGACCATGCCGACGATCGCGTCCGGGTTCGCGACCGTCCAGCTGCCGCCGGTGGCGGCGCCGATGTCCGACCAGGCCACCCCGGCATCGGCGACCGCAGCGAAGACGGCGTCGACCCCCATCGCCATGGCCGATTTGCCTTCGAATCGACCGAATGGGTGTAAACCGACCCCGATGATCGCGACATCGTTGACCATGTGGCCCTCCCGGCACCGTACGTCGTTTAACCGTAAGGCTTACAGTATTACATATGGTCGCGGGTGGCGGTGGGTCGGAGCCTGCGGCCGATCGGCTACGCGATGGCGCCGCTGTCCTTGAGTTCTTCGATGCGGTCCCAGTCCAAGCCGAGCTCCATCAAGACGATCTCGGTGTGTTCGGAGGCCTGTGGCGCGCGCGTCGTCTCCAGTCGTTCGTGGTTGAACTGGACGGGACCGCGAACGACTTTCATCGGGGCACCGCCGTCGCCGGCGTCGACCTCGACGATCATGTCGTTGGCGATCGCCTGCGCGTCGGCGCCCAGATCGACCAGGCTCTGGAACGGAGCCCACTGGCCCTTCATGGTCTTGAGGTGGGCGCACCAGTACTCGAACGGCTGGGCTCCGATCGCGTCGACGATCAGTGCGCCGGCCGCCTCGGCGTTGTCCATCAACGCCATCGCGTCGCCGAAGCGGGGGTCGTCGGCGGCCTCGCCGATACCCAGATGCTCGAAGGTGTCGCGGATGTAGCCACTCGGGCTGACGATGCACAGGTTGATGGTGCCGCCGTCGGAGGTGGTGTAGTTGCCCAGGAACGGATTGGCGGGCGAACCGCCGGATTCGGGCATCGGCGACCGCATCGCCTCGCCGGTCTCCATACCCTGGGTCACGCTGGCGCCGGCCGCCCACCAGGCGGTGGACAGCAGCGAGACGTCGACCTCGAGTGCCTCACCGGTGCGCTCGCGGTGCAGCAGCGCGGCCGCGATACCCCCGGCGATGTTCATCCCGCCCACCGAATCACCGAACGCGGGAATGCCCTGGGACAGCGGGGCGCCGAGCTCCTCGGGGCTCAGGGCGTGTCCGATCCCGCTGCGGGTCCAGAACGCGGTGCCGTCGAAGCCGCCGATGTCGCGCTCGGGCCCCTTGTCGCCGTATGCGCTGCCCCGCGCGTAAATGATGTCGGGATTCACGGCGCGCAGGTGCTCGACGTCGAACTTGTTCTTCTGTCGTGCCCGGGGCAGGTAGTTGGTGAGGAACACGTCGGCGGTCGCGGCGAGTTCATACAGCACCTGTTGGCCCTCGGGCGTCGAGACGTCGATGCCCACGCTGCGCTTACCGCGGTTGGGATGTTCGATCAGCGGGTGGCGGTCGGGGTCGAGCTCGAATCCGCCCATCCGGATGAACCCGCGCTGGGTGTCGCCGCGCACCGGGTGCTCGACCTTGATGACGTCGGCGCCCCAGTCGGCCAGGATCGCCCCGGCGGCGGGGACGAACGTGAACTGCGCGACCTCCAGTACGCGGAAGCCCTCCATGACCTTGATCAACTCAGCGCCCTCCTCCTGCCGGACCGGTCAAGTGAATTATATTACTGTAATGATTACCGTTGAGCATCCGAAAGCGAGAGGTGTCAGGTGAGCGAGGACCGGCCGCAGGCCACGAGCAGTGTCGAGATCGGTGCCCGGGCCGCTGCCCGGGCCGAGGCTCGCATGCTGATCGACGGTGAGTTGGTTCCCGCGGCATCGGGTGCGCAGTTCGACAACATCAGTCCGGCCACCGGACGGGTGTTGGGTGCCACGGCGGCCGGGCAGGGTGTGGACATGCAGCGGGCGATCGGCGCGGCCCGGCGTGCCTTCGACGCCACCGACTGGTCGACGAACCGCGCGCTGCGCCGGCGATGCCTACACCAGCTGCAATCGGCGTTGGAGGCGGAGCAGGAGGACCTGCGTACCGAACTGATCGCCGAAGCGGGTTGTCCGGTGATGACCACCGAGTTGGCCCAACTGGATTGGCCGTTGGCCGACGCGTTGCGGTATCCGGCGCGGCTGGTGGACGAATTCGAGTGGGAACGGCAGCTTGACGGCGGGGGCCTGTTCGGCGACCGTAACGCCCGCCTCGTCGTCAAGGAGCCGGCCGGTGTGGTCGCGGCGATCACTCCGTCGAATTTTCCCCTCGAGGTGATCCTCAACAAGCTCGGTCCGGCATTGGCGGCCGGCAACACCGTCGTCCTCAAACCCGATCCGCACACCCCGTGGAACGCCACCCGGCTGGGGCGGCTCATCGCCGAGCGCACCGACATTCCCGCCGGCGTGGTCAACGTGGTTCCCACCCCGTCCAACGAGGTGGCCGCACACCTGGGCACCGATCCCCGCATCGACATGATTTCGTTCACCGGATCGACCGCCGTCGGCAAACTGCTCGCCCGGCGCAGCGTCGACACGATGACACGGACGTTCCTGGAGCTGGGCGGGAAATCGGCGTTGATCGTGCTCGACGACGCCGACCCGGCCAAGGTGATCCCGGCCGCGGTGGGAGTGTGTGTCCACGCCGGTCAGGCCTGCGCGGCCACCAGCCGCATGTTGGTCCACGCCGCGCTGTTCGATGAAGTGCTCGCCGCGGTGACGGCGGCGTTCGCGGGGGTGACGGTGGGCGACCCGGCCTTGCCGCAGACCCTGGTCGGTCCGTTGATCAGTGCCGAACAGCAGCGACGGGTCCTCGACGCCTATGCCCAGGCGGGCGATGACGGCGCGGAGTTCACCACCGGAGGCGGGCGGTGTACGGGCCTGCCGGCGGAGCTGGCCGGTGGCTACTACGTCGAGCCGACGGTGATCACCGGCGTCGACAACGCCGCGGCGATCGCCCGGGAGGAGGTCTTCGGGCCGGTGGTGGTGCTCCTGCCGTTCGACGACGACGACGAGGCGGTGCGCCTGGCCAACGACAGCGCCTACGGACTGGCCGGCGCAGTGGTCTCGGCGTCGTCGGAACGCGCGATGGCGGTGGCGCGCCGGGTCCGCACCGGAGCGATCGGTGTCAACGGTGGGATGTATTACGGAGCCGACGCCCCGTTCGGCGGCTACAAGAACAGCGGGTGGGGCCGCCAGTGCGGCATCGAGGGGTTCGAGCAGTACCTGGAGACCAAGACGATCGGCTACCGCAGACCACGCGCGGCGCGCGGGTAGTCACGCCGCCGCGGGGCCCGTGTGGGCGGCGGGGTGACTACCGCCCGGGCGTGAACGTCACCGGCAACGCACGCGGTGACCGGAACGGCTGGCCGTGGATGTGCGGGTCACCGTCGGTGATCAAGGTGATGTTGCCGAGCCGATCCAGCAGGCACTCCATCGCAACCCGCATCTCCATGCGGGCCAGGTGCAGCCCCATGCAGGTGTGCTCGCCGGCGGCGAAGGTGATGTGCGGAATCCACTTGCGGAAGATGTCGAACTCCTCCGGGCGTTCCCAGCGGTTCTCGTCGCGGTTCGCCGAACCGATGCACAGGTCGATGACGGCGCCAGCCGGAATCTGGACCCCGGCCAACTCGGTGTCGCGGATGGCGGTGCGCTGCACGGTGGTCAGCGGGGTCTCGTAGCGCAGCCCCTCTTCGATCGCGGAGCCGATCAGATCGCGATCAGCGCGCACCGCGGCGAACTGCTCGGGATGGGTGAGCAGCAAATACAGCAGATTGCCGGAGGCCCGGTAGGTGGTCTCGAGCCCGGCCGGAAGCAGAAGGCGCAAAAACGAGTAGATCGCCTCGTCGCTGAGCTTCTCGCCGTCGATCTCCGCGGTGACCAGGCTGCCGATGATGTCGTCGGTCGGATGCGACTTGCGCTTGTCCATCTGGGTCAGGAAATAGTCCTTCAACTGCGCCGACCCGGCGAATGCGCGCTCGTAATCGACGGTGTAGCTGATGATCTCGAGTGCGCGCTGGCGGAACCAGGCCAGATCCTCCTCGGGCAGGCCGAGCAGCTTGGTGATGATCCGGGTGGGGAACTCGAACGCGAAGTCGGCCATCAGGTCGGCCGAGCCCGCGTCGACGAACTCGTCGATCAGGGCAGTGCAGACGGGCCGAACGATCTCGGGTTCCCACCGTGCCAGCGATTTGCGTTTGAAGGCCGAGGAGACCAGGTTGCGGTGTTTGCGGTGCGGCTCGCCCTCCATCGCCAGGATGGTCGGCCCGAGAAAGAGCCCGACGGTGACGTCATAGATGTGCGAGTTGAACGTCTCGGAGTCCCGGAACACCGAATTGACCGCATCGAAGGAGACCGCGGCGAACTGAGTCTGGGGTCGCAGCGATTTCGGTGTCTTGGAGTAGTCCATGACCGTTCCGGGGCAGACACCGTTGATGTCGCGCTGCGCCGCGAAGTGCGGATAGGGGTTGCGTAGGTAATCGGCCGGCTTGTCGGCCGCGGCAGCAATATCGTCGACCCGGCTTCGCACGCGGACCTCCCGTCTGTACACAAAGGACTACTGTAATGATTACAGTAAACTACTTCCGCCGGTTGTGCCAGCGTCAGGCCAGGCTGATCGGCATCCGTTTGATCCCGTGCACGAACGTGCTGTGCAGGTACTCCGGGTCCCCGAGGGCGACCTCGGGCAGCCGGGTGAGCAGCTCGTAGAACAGATGGCGCAGCTCCATGCGGGCCACGTGGGTGCCCAGGCAGTAGTGCGCCCCGCCGCCGCCGAAGCCCAGATGGGCGTTGTGGGTGCGGGTGATGTCGAATTCGTGCGGGCGGTCGAACACCGTCTCGTCCCGGTTGGCCGAGCAGTAGAACAGTCCGAGTTTCTCCCCGGCTTTGATCTCGGTTCCGGCGATCTCGGTGTCGGTCACGGCGTGCCGTGCGAAGGCGAGCACCGGTGTGGCCCAACGGATGAACTCCTCGACCGCCGGACCGATCCGATTGTCGAAGTCCGCCAGGAGCCACGCGCGTTGTTCGGGGTGTTCGATCAGGGCCTTGAACGCGTGCGTGGTGGTCTGTTTGCTGGTGTCGTTACCCGCCGAGCCGAGCAGCACCATGAACGAACCGAGCTCCTCGTCGGTGAGTCGGTGCCCGTCGACCTCGGCGTTGACCAGTTCGGTCATCAGATCCTCGTGCGGTTCGGTGCGCCGCCGCCGGGCCAGGTCGACGCCGGAGTCGGAGAGTATCTGCAGCTGGGTCATGACGTGAACGGCCCGTTCCTCGAGCGAGGCGTACTCCTCGTCGCTGCCGCTGAACAGGCATTCGGCGGCGTAGGCGACCTTCGCCTGGTCCTGGGGATCGATGCCGATCATGTCGGAGATCGTGCGCATCGGCAGCAGCCCCGAACAGCGGTCCACGAAGTCGATCGGTTCACCGCTGCGCAGCTCGGCCACGAGGTCGTCGACGATGCTGCGGGCGTTGGACCGGATCTGGTCCTCGATTCGGCGCACCTGCCGGGGCGTGAACCCCGAGCTGATCAGCTTGCGGTAGCGGGTGTGCTCGGGCGGATCCATCGCCAAAAAGAACGTCATCGTGCGCTGGATCTCGGCCGGCATCGGATCGACGCTGACCCCGGCGTTGGAGCAGAACAGTTTCTCGTGCTGGCTGACGTATTTGATGTCGGCGTGGCGGGTCACCGCCCAGTATCCGGTCTCCTCGTGCGGGAAGACCGCCGGCATCGGCCGATGCCAGGTCAGCCCGTCCTCGGCGCGCAGCGCCGCGAAGGTCTCGTCGCGGTCGCGGAACGTCGTGGCCCAGAAGTCGGGATCGGAGATGTCGAGGCGGTGGTAGGGCCGCGGAGAGGTCGGGGGGCTGCTGACGGTCATGGTGTCCTTTCGGTCAGGGCCGTATTCGTTCCGGGTCTCGGTCGGACGGCGGGCTGCCGGCGGTGATCGCGGTGGTGAAGCCGCCGTCGACGAGGAGGTCGTGGCCGGTGATCCATCCGGCCCGAGGCGAACCCAGAAAATCGATGACCGGCACGACGTCGTCGACCGTGCCGTGGCGGCCGACCATCGTGCGCACGGTGTCGAGCACCTCCTTGCCCATCGACTGCTCGAAGTCGGGCAGGATCGGGGTGTCGACCGGGCCGGGGCTGACGGTGTTGATCCGAACCCCGTACTGCGAGCGCGCCGAGGCGGCCAGCCTCTTGGCGTAGAGGATCACCGCCTGCTTGGACGTGGTGTAGACCGGGAAGGCGGGATCTTGCTGGGCCTGCCAGCGCTGCACCTCCGCGGCGGTGGTCGCCTCGAGCAGGCCGTCGAGCACCTCGATGCGCTGTTCCCAGCCGAGCGCGGCCGTCGAGGCGACCGCGACCACCGCCCCGCCCGGACGCATCAGCGGCAGCATGGCCTCGGTCATCAGCCGCATGCCGAGGTAGTTGATCGTGAGGATATCGGCGACCGGCGCGGTCCCGGGGACCCCGGCGACGTGGGCAACGAGATCCCAACCGGTGCCGATCCGGTCGGCGAAATCGGCGATGGCCCCCGCGTCGCGCAGATCGCAGCAGGCGTGCTGCGACGCCGGGGTCCGGTGGCGGCGAACGTCGACGGAGAGCACGTGATCACCGCGGCGGTGGAAGTGGGCCGCCGTTGCGGCACCGATCCCGGAAGCGCCGCCGACCACGACCACCCGGCGCGGTGGAGTGTCCATCGGAGTCCGCCTCTCGCCTTGCCTGAATATACGACAGTAAGACGCACTGTAACGAATTCGACGGAGGTCGACAATGCTACCGTTGCCGACAGCGAACCCAACGGGAACAACGGAATGAGGAGCCGAGAGTGGCCGAAACAACTCGGGTCATCGGGTTTATCGGTGCCGGTCGGATGGGCGAGCCGATGGTGCCGCGCCTTCTCGACGCCGGTCACCGCGTCCAGGTGTATGCGCGGCGGCCCGAGGTGCGCGATCGACTGGGCGCACGCGGAGCGGTCGCGGTGGAGTCGGTCGCCGAGGTCGCGCGCGGCGCCGACGTCGTGATCAGCTGCCTGTTCTCCGACGCTCAACTGCGCGACGTCGCCACCGGGGCGGACGGTTTGTTGGCCAACGCCGAGCCCGGCGCGGCGGTGGTCTCCCACACCACCGGAACGGTGGGCACCCTGACCGGGCTCACCGCGGAATTCCCCGACGGCCCGGCGCTGCTCGACGCCCCGGTGAGCGGATCGGCCGACGACATCACCGCCGGCCGGCTCACCGTGCTGCTCGGTGGCCCCGAGGAGGCGGTGCACCGGGTCACACCGGTTCTTCGCGCCTACGCCGATCCGGTCATCGCCACCGGTGGTCTGGGCACCGCGCTCAACCTCAAGCTGATCAACAACGTGCTGTTCGCCGCGAACGCCCAGTTGGTCGCCGCCGCTGTCGAGCTGGGCACGGGTCTCGGGGTCAGCGAGAACAGTCTGCTGGAGGCGCTGGCGCAGTGCAGCGGCGGCAGTCGCGCCGCCGGCTACGTGCAGTCCGGCGGTGGGGTGGCGGCCTTCGCCAAGATCGTCGCGCCCTTCATGCGCAAGGACGTCGCGGCGTGCATCGAGGCGGCCGCCGACCGCGGTGTCGATCTGGGGCAGCTGCGCACGGTGGCCGAGACCGGCCCGTTGGATCTGTCATGAGGACGGTGCGCCGATGACCGACGATGGCGACGTCGCCGCCCCGGCGGACCTGTTGGCGACGCAGCGGCGCTCCTTTGCCGCCGACGGACCACCCAGCGCCGCGGTGCGCCGTCACCGCATCGATCGGCTGCTGGCGATGGTGCTCGACAACATCGACGATTTCGCCGAGGCGATGGCGGCGGACTTCGGTACCCGATCGCGGTCGGCATCGTTGTTCACCGAGATCATGGGGGCCCTGCCGGTCGTCGAGCACACCCGATCCCACGTCGACCGGTGGATGCGAACCGGGACGTTGATGCGTGCGGCACGGCTGGTCGGACTGCGCGCCGAGGTTCGCCCGACGCCCCTGGGGGTGGTGGGGATCATCGGCCCGTGGAACTTTCCGCTCCAACTGGTGGTGCTGCCCGCAGCGGCGGCCTTCGCGGCCGGCAACCGGGTGATGATCAAGATGTCGGAGATCACCGCGCGGACCGCCGAGGTGATGCGGCGGGTCGTGCCGCGGTATTTCGGCGCCGACGAACTCGCGGTCGTCACCGGGGGCCCGGAGGTGGCCGCGGCGTTCGCGAGTCTGCCCTTCGACCACCTGTTCTTCACCGGCTCACCGGCGGTCGGTGCACTGGTGCAGCGGGCCGCGGCAGCGAACCTGGTCCCGGTCACCTTGGAGTTGGGGGGAAAGAACCCCGTGGTGGTGTCTCCCGACGCCGATATCCGGCGGTCGGCGGCCCGGATCGCGGCGGCGAGGATGGTCAACGGCGGTCAGGTCTGTGTGTGTCCGGATTACGTCCTGGTGCCCGAACGCGACGTGGAAACATTCCTCGACGTCGCCCGGCAGACGCTGCGCGGCATGTTTCCGACGGTCCTGGACAACGACGACTACTGCTCGAGCGTCAACGAGGCGAACTTCGATCGGGTGCTGGGCCTGATCGACGATGCGCAAACACGGGGAGCCACCGTCGAGGCGATCGCGCCGGACGGGGAGGCGCTGCCGGATCGTCGCTCCCGCAAGATCGCCCCGACCATCATCAGTGATATCGACGCGACCATGCGCATCGCCGACGAGGAGATCTTCGGGCCGGTGCTGACGGTGCAGGCCTACTCGGCTCTCGACGACGCGATCGAGACGATCAACGCCCGTCCCGCGCCGCTGGTCGCCTACTGGTACGGCCCGGACAACGCGGAATTCCGAGATTTCTTGCGGCGCACTCGAAGCGGTGGTGTGGCGCGCAACGACTTCGCCGCCCAGATGATTCCGTCGGCGGCGCCGTTCGGGGGTGTGGGGCGCAGCGGGATGGGCGCGTATCACGGTAAGGCCGGTTTCGACGCGTTCAGCCACTACCGCACGGTGGTCGGGTCGGACTTGCCGTTCAGCCTCACCGGCAGCGCCGCGCCGCCGTTCCGCAGGCCGATGCGCCTGTACGCCGACGCGATGGTGCGCCGGGCGGGCAAGCGGACCCGCCGCAGGCTCAAACGGTCCGGCTCCGGCTGACCGGGCGCCGGCCGCGGCCGGTGTCGCTAACCGGCCGCCGCCTGCTCGCGGGCCCACCGGTAGTCGGCCTTGCCGGCCGGGCTGCGCACGAGGGTGGGCCGGAACGCGATCGCCTTCGGCAGCTTGTAGCGGGCCAGCGAACCCGCGGCATGCGCGATGAGATCGGCGGCGGTGACCTCGGCGCCGCCGGCGAGCGCGACCACGGCGACCACCTCCTGGCCCCAGCGCTCACTGGGGCGGCCCGCGACGACCACGTCGGCGACGGCGGGGTGGGAGGCGATCGCCGTCTCCACCTCCTCGGCGAAGATCTTCTCCCCACCGGAGTTGATCGTCACCGAATCGCGGCCGAGCAGTTCGACCGTGCCGTCGGGCAGGTGGCGGGCCCGATCGCCGGGGACCGCGTAGCGCACGCCGTCGAGTTCGGGGAACGTCGCCGCGGTTTTCGCCGCATCGCCCTTGTACCCCAGCGGGACATAGCCGCGCTGGGCGAGCCAGCCCAGACCGCTGTGTCCGGGTGCGAGAAGCGTCCCGAGATCCTCGGCGAGCACGCAGGTATCCGGACCGGCGGTGAACGTCCCGGTGGAGACCGCCCCGGAGGTCGACATGTGTCGCAGCTGGGCACCGGTCTCCGAGGAGCCGACTCCGTCGATCACCACCGCACCGGGCACCGCATCGAGCACCTGCTGTTTGACCGACGGCGTCAGCAGTGCGCCGCCGTTGGCCACCACGACCAGTGACGACACATCGGCGGTGCCGCGCTCGATCGCGGCGACCAACGGCCGGGCCATGGCGTCGCCGACCACGGTCACCGACAGCACCTTCTCGCGTTCGATGGTGGCCACCACGTCGGCGGCGTCGAAATGATCGACCACCGAAGGGAAAACGAGGGTCTGGCCGGTGTTGATCGCGGTCATCACCGCCCACTGCGCCGCGCCGTGGATCAACGGGGGCAGGATCATCAGTCGGGTGCCGGGGTTGTCGCGGGCCTGGGCCACGACGTCATCGAGGGAGCCGACCGCTTCGCCGGTCATCATGTTGCGGCCCCCGAACGAGGTCATGAAGATGTCGTGCTGACGCCAGAGGACCCCCTTGGGCATCCCGGTGGTGCCGCCGGTGTAGAGCACATAGAGATCGTCGGGCGAGGGGTGCACCGGCGGTGGCTGCGGCGAACCGGCCGCCAGCGCCTCCTCGTAGTCGACAGCCCCGTCGAGGAGGGCGTTGCCGGAGTCGTCGGCGATCTGGATGAGCACCCGCAACCGGGGTAGCTCGGGGAGCACCTCGGCCAGCGTCGGGGCGAACGCGGCGTGATAGACCAGGGCGGTGGCACCGGAATCGGCCAGCAGATACGACAATTCGGTGCGCACATAGCGGTAGTTGACATTGAACGGCGCCGTTCGGGCCCGGAACGCACCCAGCAGGGTCTCGACGAACTCGTTGCCGTTGTAGGCGTAGATCCCCAGCAGGTCCTGGCCCACTTCATGGGCTGCCAGACCGGAGCGTGGCGTGTGGCTGCCCAGTCCCCGTGAATGCAGGTACGAGGCCAGGCGGTTGGATCGCTCAACGATCTCGGCGTAGGTGTAGCGGCGATCGCCCTGGACGATCATTTCACGTTCGGGGATCGCCGCGGCCACCGCGTCGAGAACCGACGGCACGGTGAACTGCGCGGTGGTCACGTCACCGGTTTCGGGCACTGCGCTTTCCCTCCCTTGTCAGGCACTCCAGGCGTCGACCAGTTGATCGGTGGTGGTGATCGTCGCCAGCAGGGCCAGGGTGTTGTCGATCATCGCAGTCGCGTATTCGGAGGGTACGCCGGCGACCGCGTCGCGTGGCACCACCACCCGGTAGGCGGCGTTGACCGCGTCCATCACCAGGTTCGGGATGGCCACATTCAGCGAAACACCGACCGCCACGATCGTGGAGACACCCAGGTTGCGCAGCACCGCGTCGAGGTCGGTTCCGCCCATCGGCCCCACCCCGTGGCCTCGGCTCAGCACCAGGTCGGTGGGCTCGGGGCCGAACTCGCCCAGCAGGGTCGCCCCGGGGCTGCCGGGATCGATGCGGACCTTGTCGCGGGAGGCGGCGAACAACCGTGCGTTGTGGTTGGATCCCCGGCCGTCCGGTCGACGGTGCACCAGGCAGTGCACCACCTGAACCCCGGCGCCGCGGGCCGCGGACACCAGGCGCGCGATATTCGGCAGCGCTTGCCGTCGTGCCGCATCGGCCAGTGCCGGCAGCCCGGCGTCCGCGCCGACGACGGCTCCCTGCAGTTCCTGGGTGACCAGCGCGGTGTGGTGCGGTGCGGCCAGGTCGAGCAGCGATGTCGTCACGGCACGGCCGTATCCGGGGCGATCTCGTAGAACTGTGTCGCCCATCGACGCAGGGTCATGAAGGGTTTCGCGTCGACCTTCGCCAACGCCGGATTTTCGATGTACTTCTGGTAGCGCCAGATGCCGAGATCGTCTTCGACCGAGGTCAGGAACTCCTTCTCGACGCGGTCACGGATCTCGGCGGGCGCCGCCTCGGCGTCGTCGCCGGGAAGACGCGGCCACCAGATCGAATAGAACAAATCGGAGCGGCCCTCGTCGACCGGCGTGCAGGTAAAGATCAGCCGGTGCTGTTGGACACCCTCGAAGATGCTGATCGCGCCTCCCAGGCCGAACAGGTGGGAGTGGAACCGCAGCGCCATCGCGTCGGGGTCGTCGCTGTTGGCGTCGGGCCAACCGGCGACGAAATGCCATTCGTGGTCGACCTTCTTCCAGTCCAGCAGCTTCGGCGTCACCGTCGCGTGATGGACGTACTGGAAATGGGCGCTGTCGGCGGCGTTCTCGGCGACGGTCTGCGGATGGACCGGTTCTCCTTCCAGGCGTCGGGAGAACTCCGGGTAGGCGCGGTAGTAATCGTCGGGCCCGGTGGTGAACTGGGGGAATTTGGCGAAGATGTCCGGCATCTCCCAGTGCGGTTCCTTGCCGTCGGGTTGATACCACAGGAACACGCAGCCGTGCTGCTCGCGGACCGGGTACACCCGCAACCGCAGCCCCCGGTTGGGCCGGTCGGGCTGATACGGAATGAATTTGTTGCAGCCGTCCGGGCCCCACTGCCACCCGTGGAACGGGCACTCCACGCGGTCCTCGATGACCGTGCCGCCGTGACCCAAGTGCGCGCCGAGGTGTTTGCAGTGCGCCTCGAGTACGTGCAGTTCGCCGGTGTCGTCGCGGTAGGCGACCATGTCCTCGCCGAAGTAGTGCAGCGCACGGGTCTCGCCCGCGACGAACTCCGGTGACCAGCCGATCATGAACCAGCCGGTGACCTTCCAGGTGAACGGAACCTTCATGAGCTGTCCTTCGCGATGATCGAAGAGATGTCCTCTACGGTGACGGAGATCTATCGAAGACCATACCGTAACGGTATCGGTAGTGGAAACCGCGCCGTGCGACCTCAGGTCGGGGTGATGACCGCCTGCCCGAACGCGGTGAGGTGGTCCACAGCCGCGGCCGGGCTCGACCCGTCGGTGTGCACCACCGCCCAGGTCGCGCCGTGGTCGGCCAGTTCCCCCAGGTAGTCGATCGTCTGCCGCAGCGATGCCGGGTCGTCGAGGTCCACGTGCGGGCACACCACCTGCACGTCGACCGAGGTCGGCTCGCGGCCGGCGTCCTCGAGCCGGTCGCGCAGCCGGCGCACCGCGGCGCCGAACTGCGCGGTGGTCTCGATCGCGGCGGTGCGCATCGTGGTGGCCATGGCGGCCGGAGCGATGATCGGCATCCAACCGCCGCCGTGGTCGACGACGCGGCGCAGGGCCGCGGTGCCGTTGCCGCCGATCCAGATCGGCGGATGCGGGCGTTGTGCCGGGCGTTGCAGCCACGTCGGGCCGACCGCGGCGAATCCGGCGCCGGAGACCGGCGTGTCGGGATCGGTCCAGATCGAGCGCAGGGCGATCAGGGCCTCGTCGAGCAGTCGGGCGCGGGAGTCGAAGTCGACGCCGAGCGCGGCGAACTCCGAGCGCAGATAACCGGCGCCGACCCCGGCGATCAGCCGGCCCCCGGACAGCAGGTCGAGACTGCCGAGGGCCTTGGCCGCCAGGTACGGGTTGCGAAAAGGCAGCACGTACAGATTGGTCATCAGCGCGATGCTGCTGGTCGCCGCGGCCATGAAGCTCAGTGCCGCGATCGGGTCCAGCGTGTTGTGCCCGCCGCTGCGGCGCCACTTGACCGACGGTGCCGGGTGCTCGCTCAACGCGATCGCGGAGAACCCGGCCGCCTCCGCTCGCCGGGCCACCTCGCGGAGCACCCCGGGCTGCAGGAAGTCGTCGGCGGCGGTGGGCAACTCGCTGGGGTATTCGATCGTGAATCTCATCGGCGCCTCCTCGGCTACAGTGAACCATTACGGTAGGCATTACAGTAGGTGCGCTACCTCGACGGAAGGGCGGGCGAACCATGACCCTCCGCCGACGCGCCCGCAACGTCGCCGGTCAGCCCGGCGCGGTGATCGGGTAACCGGCGATGGACTCACCGCACCGGCTCGCGACGATCATCGGCGGACTGGGCGCGGTGTTGCCTCGCTCGGTCGACGCGCTGTGGCGCTCACCGGATTGGCGGGTCACCTCGCCACGGGGGGCGCGCCAGTTCGGGGAGGTCCTCTGCGACGAGCTCACGGTCGCGGCGATGACCCTGATGGCCCCCGCGCCCACCCTGTCGCGACCGCTGAGTGCCTGCACGCAGGCCGCCGACGAACTGGTCGCCTTGGGTGTCGGGCGCGCGCACACCCCGCCGCGTCCGCTGCGGGTGCAGGCGCTGGAACGCAAACGGTTCGGCCGCTTGGCCTACGAGCGGCTGAGCTTCGACCACGATCCGCAACTGCCGCCGACCCTGCAGGTCGACCGGCTCGGCGATCCGGCGCGCGCCGCGGTCCACCTGTGTCGCCACCGCGGCGCACCGCGGCCCTGGGTGGTGTGGGTGCACGGAGCGGGGCAGGGCAACTGGTCGGACCTGTTGGTGGCGCGGGTCGAGCGCCTGCGGCGGCTGGGTTTCAATGTCGCCCTGCCGGTTCAGCCCGGTCACGGCCTGCGACGTCGCGGCGGACCGGACTACCCGGGCCATGATCCGCTGGCGAACACCGCCGGCATGATGCGCGCGATCTCCGAAGTGCGCGCGGTGGTGCGCTGGCTGACACCGCAGGCCACGTCGATCACCGTCGCCGGCATCTCGCTGGGCAGCCCGGTGGCCGCCCTAGTGTCACACCTGGAGGCCGCCGTCGACGCGGTCGCGGTCTACACCCCGATCGGCGGGCTCAACGCCATGGTGGGCCGCCACCTGTGGCGGTGGGGCGCAGCGGGGGAGGCGGTCGGCGCCGCCTTGCGCTCCGAGACCGCGGCGGCGCTGATGTCGGTGGTCGACCCGCTGGCCACCGACCCGGTCCCGGCCCCGCGACGGCGGTTGATCGTGGCGGCGCGGCACGACCGGATGGCCTACCCCGATCCGGCGGTCGCACTGGGCGAACGCTGGGGTGCTCGGATTCACTGGCACGACGGGGGCCACGTCGGGCAGATCTTCGCGCCCGGCGTGCAGGCGCAGACGCTACGGTTTTTGAAGGAGGTTTCACGGTGACAGGCGATCGGGTCCTGCACGAGTTGGGCTATTACCTGCTGGCCGGTGCCGGTGGGCAGGGACCGGCGGCGCTGGTGAGCGAGGCCCGTCGCGGTGAGCAGCTCGGCTTCGGTACCGCGTTCATCTCCGAACGCTGGAATGTCAAGGAGGCGTCGTCGCTGGTCGGTGCGGCGTGCGCGGTCACCGAGCGGATGCAGATCGCCACCGCGGCGACCAACCCCAACACCCGACACCCGTTGATCACCGCGTCGTGGGCCACCACCATGCACCGGCTGTCCGCCGGGCGGTTCACCCTGGGATTGGGCCGCGGCGTGGCCGCCATGTACGCGGCGTTCGGCATCCCGGCGGTCACCACGGCGCAGCTGGCCGATTTCGCGCAAGTCATGCGCCGCCTGTGGCACGGCGAGGTGATCATCGGCCATGACGGACCGATCGGGCCTCACCCGGTGCTGTTCCTGGATCCGGACTTCGATGAGGACATCCGTTTGGCGTTGGTGGCGTTCGGGCCCAAGACGCTGGAGTTGGGCGGCACGCTCTTCGACGATGTCATCCTGCACACCTACTTCACGCCCGAGACCCTGCGGCGCTGCGTGACCACGGTGAAACAGGCCGCCGAGCGGGCCGGCCGGGATCCGGAGAGCGTGCGGGTGTGGTCGTGTCTGGCCACCGTCGGCGACCACCTGCCCGAGCCGTTGCGGCTGCGCAAGACCGTCGCCCGCCTGGCCACCTACCTGCAGGGTTACGGCGACCTACTGGTGAAGACTAATCGATGGGATCCGGCTGTGCTCCAACGGTTCCGCGAAGATCCGGTGGTGACGTCGATCCCGGGTGGGATCGACCACAAAGCCACACAGGACCAGATCGAACACATCGCCGGGTTGATCCCCGAGCAGTGGTTGGAGCCGGCTGCCACCGGATCGGCGGATCAGTGCGTCGCCCGGATCCGCGCCGAGTTCGACTACGGTGCCGACGCCGTCATCCTCCACGGTGCCAGCCCCGACGAACTGGCGCCGATCGTGCGCGCCTACCGCCGGTAGCGCTCGCCGGCAGGCGGGGTCGTGTCCGCGTACCCGACCGCTCAGATCGGCTGGAAGGCGAAGGTGACGATCTCGTTGCCGTCGGCGTCCTCGGTGAACGGCACCATGGTCAGTTCGACGTCCATCCCGAACTGCAGCTTGTCGGGGTCGTTGTCGGTCAAACGCCCCTCCACGCGGACGACGTCGCCGAGCTGGACCAGGCCCACGCCGAACGGAACGAAGTCCTCGCCGGTGGGGCCGAGATACGGCGCTCCGGGCGGGAAGCCCTGGGTCGTCCAGGCCACCAGGGTGCCCCGGCGCGGCAACAGTTCCCGGGTCATCTGGTCGCTGCTGCACTGGGGGCAGTGCTGCTGGGCCGGGAACACCGTCGCCGCGCAGGCACCGCAGCGGCTGCCGATCAGCTGCGGGTCCGTCTCCGGCCAGGTCGAGATCTCGGGTGCTAACGCCTTCTGCATGGGCTCCTCCGGGAATCGATCGGAACGCAATCACTGTAACCGTTACGGTAATCGTCATCGGTACGGGGTGCGCGCGGCGCGCGAACTCGTCTGTGGGGGGAGGTCGGTGCCGCGCGCTCGACCATCCGCCGCGCCTGCTCGTCGTGGCCGCCGAAGATGCTGGACACGTTGACCGGTCGCGCCGGGTGCTCGCCCCCGTCCTGTCGTTGACGAGGTCTCATCATCATTACTGTAATGACCACGGTAGGGTAGCGCCGTGCAACGCACCGAACTGACCCCCTTCCTGGAATGGCACGACGGCGTCTTCGTGCCCAACGCGATCGCCCACGGGGGCTGGGGGCCGACACTGGGCGGGCAGGTGATCGGCGGACTGCTGGCCCGCACGATCGAACGGCAGGTCGACCGAGGCGAGTTGCATCCGGCGCGGCTGACCGTCGAGATCCTGCGTCGGGTGGCCGCCGAGCCGGTGCAGGTGAGCGCCACGGTCATTCGGGCCGGATCACGCATGCGCTCGGTGGACGCGGGCATGACCCAGCACGGTGAACTGGTCGCCCGCGCGTCGGCGCTGTACCTGCGCCGCGGTACCCAACCCGACGGCGAATTCTTCACCACGGAGATCACCCTTCCGCCGCGGCCGGTCACACCGCGGGTCGATGAGACGGTTCCGATGTCGATCGCGGTGTACGGCAAAGATCCCGACGACGGCACGGGGTTCGCCTGGCAGCATGCCGGACCCCGCTACGCCTGGGTCCGTGAGATCCGTGATCTCGTCGCCGGCGAGGAAATCACGCCGTTCGTGCGGGCGGCCATGGCGGCCGATGTCACCAGTTCGATGACCAACTTCAGCACCCTCGGGCTGGGGTTCATCAACGCCGACTACACCCTCGCGCTGAGCAGACTGCCCGTCGGCCCCGACGTCGGCCTGGCAGCGCTGACCCACTACAGCGACGGCGGCATCGCCGTGGCCAACACCAGTCTGTTCGATGCGCAGGGACCGATCGGCAGTGGGTTATCCACCGCGATCGCCAATTCCGGTTTCACCGGTGGCCCGGGCGTCGCGACGTCCTAATCGTTGCGGGAGGTCACACCCACCGCCTGGCGCAGTTGGGCAAGAAACTGGTCGGCGTCGTCGCTGCGGATGATGTAGTGCGAGATGGCGATCCGGATCGCGGCGGCCGCCTTCACGGCGGCGTCGGGCCCGGACAGCATCCGCTGCAGACCCTCCCGCATCGGGCGGATGATCCGGGAGAAATCGCCGAGCACATAGCGGGGCTCGATGTCGATCATGCGCACCCCGGTCGAGGAGTGCTGATAGTCGACGATGAATCGCAATGCGGCATCCAGCCGCTCGGCCCCGTCGAGCCCCGCGGTGGCGTCGCCCAGGCCGGCCTGGAAGATCTGGCGTTCATAGCGCGAGAAGGCCGAGATCAGATCCTCTTTCGACGCGAACCAGCGATAGAGGGTCGGGCGTGAGACCTGCGCCTCGGCGGCGACGGCCGACAGGCTGAGTTTGGCCCGGCCGCTGCGGCTCAGCACCTCGGCGGTCGCATCGAGAATCCGACGCCGCGTGGAGGTGTCGACGTCACCGGGGCTCAGGGTCATACCGGGACTTTACCGATGGGCGATGCCGGCCACGTCGGCTTCGGTGTTTCGGTCACCGTCGACGCACCAGTACCGACTGCTGGATGGCGCCCACCGCACCGTGCTCGTCGAAGAGGGTGCCGATGGTCGTCCCGATCCCGTCGGCGCCGTAGTTGGTCTCGGCGCGGATCCCGATCCACTGCCCGTCGGGAATGCGGTGCACGTGGACGACGAGATCGGTGTTGAGGAACGTCCACGCGGTGATGTCGAGTTTGGTGCCGACGCCGTTGGCGTCGTCGGCGACGGCGAACAGCCGCTGCAGCGGTGTCATCGTCTCCCCGGCGACCAGGGCGACGATCGGCGTGATCCAGGCCTCGCCGGCACCGGGGGCGAGCGGGGTGGTCAGCCACCGCCAGTCCAGGCTGTGCACATAGTTGCGGTCCCAGTTCTCGTGCATGGTGTTGGCACGGGCCTCGCTGACCGGCCGTAGCGGGGGCGCCGAGGCGTGTGCCACGTCGGCAGTGTCCGACGTCTGCAACCGCCAGCCGGTAGCGCGGGCGACGCGGCGGACCTGCTCATCGGGCCCGAGGGCCAGCATGTCGGCGCCGAGCAGTTCGATCTGCTTGCCGGGGCGGTCAACCCGGGCGCGAACCCACAGGGGACCGTCGGCGGGCACCGGTCCCCACAGGTCGACGGCGACCCGGCTGAGCCGGGTGTCCTCGCGGGCCTCGTGGTGCTCCAACGCCCGCACCAGCAGCGCCGATACCGGTGCGGCGTGTTGAATACGGGCCGACCAGGTGCCGCGCACCAGATCAGTGGCCGCGAACTTCTCCCCCTGCGGATCGTCGGCGTCGAGGAGGCGGTAGTACGCGTCGGCGGGGTGCATGGGCGAGGCCGCCGTTCACGGCGACCCGGTGCCGGGGATCGCCACGGTCACCGCGTCCAGGCGGGATTGACGGGTCCCGAGCACCCGTTTGGGGTAGGCGTCGGGGCTGGAGAGCAGAAACAGCGTGCGCCGCTTCGGCCCGCCGAGCGCGCAGGCGACCGCTGCCCGATCGCCGACGTCGACCCGGTCGGTCACGGTGCCGCCGTGGGTGATGCGGGCGAACTCGCCGGCCAGGGTCAGCGCCGTCCACACCCCGCCCTCGGCGTCCAGCGTGATGCCGTCGGGCGGGCCGTGCAGGCCGTCGGCGAAGACGCGGCGCTGCCCGAGACCGCCGTCGTCGTCGACGGTGAACGCGGTGAGCCGGCGCCCGATCGACTCGGCGACGATCAACGTGTCGCCGTCGGGGGTGAGCACCATGCCGTTGGGGAAATCGAGGTCGGTGGCGACGGTGTGGACGGTGTCGTCCGGGTCGATCCGCAGGATGACACCACCGGAGAACGCCTGCGATCCCAGATAGCAGCGGCCCACCGCGTCGACGACCATGTCGCCGAGGTCCGCGGTGACCCGCGCGCCCAGATCGACCAGGGTGGTGACGGTCTCGCCGTCGTAGTGCAACACCTGTCGGTCCGCCGCGGAGGCGATCAGCAACGACCCGTCGGGCCGGAACCCCAGCCCCGTCGGGGTGCGGCCGGGCAGCGGCACCGTGGTCATCGAGCCGTGGAGGTTGACGGTGTGGAGCGCCTCGCCGAGCATGTCGGAGAACCACAGCAGGCCCTCGAACCAGCGCGGGCCCTCGCCGAAGCAGAAGCCACCGGCGAGCGGGGTCGGCGGCAGCGGGATGTCCAGAATGTCCAAGGTGTCCAAGGTGTCCGAAGCCGAGCCTGTTTCGGTGCCGTTCACGGTGTCGCCCTCCTCTCCTGCGGCCGCGATGAGGACCACTTTACAAAACATCCGCGGAATGTCACGCTCGCGGAATGGCCGAGACCACTGCCGACGGCATCGAGACCCCCGCATCCACCGACTGGTCGGTCAACGGCCTGCTCGACCTGTTCGCCGTCACCGCCGACGGTCCGGACCGTTTCACCGCGGCGACCGGGCTCGCCGGTGCCGACGAGCGCCAGGTCGTGGAGGGCACCCAGCTGCTCGCCCAGGCCATCGTCGGGGTCGCCCAACGGTTTGGCGGCAAGTCGATCCGTTCGGTGCATGCGGTGTTCACCCGTGCCGCGCTCGTCGGCCCGCCGGCCGAGTTCAGCGTGGACGTGGTGCACGAAGGCCGCTCGATGGCCACCGCCGTCGTCAGCGTCGAACAGGACGGGCGACGCTGCGCGACGATGACCGTGCTCGCCGACGTCCCGTCGCAGGACGTCATCACCCACCATCTGCCGCGGCCGGACGTCGCCGCGCCCGCGGCCGCCAATCCCTGCCACATGCCGATGATCGGGCGGGAGGTGCGGCTGGTCGACGTCCTCGACGTCAACAGCCCCGACGAGGTCGGGCCGCCGGAACTGTACGCCTGGCTGCACTACGATCCGACCCCGACCCGCGATGACCTCGCCAAGGCGCTGATCGCCTATTTCACCGGGCACCTCGGTATCTCGACGACCATGCGCGCCCACGCCGGGATCGGCACCAGCCAAGCGCACCTGACCGTCTCGACCGCGCCGATGACCGTCACGGTCAGCTTCCACGAGCCGGTCCGGTGGGACGGCTGGATTCTCTACAGCCACGAGAGCACCCAGGTGGGTGCCGGGATGTCCTACGTCCGCGGCACCGTGCACACCGAGTCGGGCGCGCTGCTGGCGTCTTTTGCCCAGGACGGCCTCATCCGTCCGTTGCGCACCAGCGACACCCGGATCGGGGAGCAGGCCCGGCTTTAAGGTCCGGGGCCGCGGGGCGCGGTCGGTGCCGGCAGTTCGGCGACGACGTCGGCGCGGGCCGGATCGAAGCTGAGGTAGCCGGTGATGGGCGAGGACTCCGGCGGCGGATCCGGATAACTCCACGCCACGTCCTGGACCGTCGCGTCTCCGACGGTGGCCGCCCAGTAGGTCGCGGTGCCCTTGTAATTGCAGTAGGTCGACGTCGCGGTCGGTCGCAGCAGCTCGGTGCGGACCTGCGCCGGGTCGACGTACAAACGCGGCGCCAGCGCGGTCTCGAACACGATCACCGTGTCGTCGGTGTCGACCAGCGTCACCCCGGCGACGGCGACGCGCAGCCGCCGCCGGGTGGGGCGACAGTCCACCCGGTGGTAGGGGTTGGGCGGATAGGTCACCAGTTCGCGGCCCTCCTCGACCCAGGAGTCGACCGCATCCCAGGCGACGTGGACGAACCCCTCGGCGTCCGGAACCGGTTCGCAGGGCAGGGCGCCGACCGCGTCGGCCGGCAGGGCGTAGCCCGGTGGGCGGTCGGGCCGGTGGACCAGCAGTGCCTGCTCGGTGTCGATCACGACTCGGCCGCGGTGCAGCGCCTGCACCCGGCGCGGGTGCGGCTCGATATAGCTGACGACGCGCGGCGGCCGCGGGGTGAACCATCCCGCGGGGGTGCGGCTGAACGGTCCGTGTCCGGCGAACAGGGTCACCACGAATCCTTATCTGTCGCTGTGCGGTTCATGTCCTCAACCGCGATCCGGCGCCTGAGGTGAGCGGCCGATCCGAACGATCCCCGCGCTGAGATTGCCAATTTATCAGCGATCGCCCGGCCGACTGCGCTATCGTCACACGTTACAGATACGATGAAAACTGTAATGCTCGAGAGGTCCGGCGCGGCGTGGATCCGCCACCGGCCGGGCCTGTGCGGCGGAATCGAGGCGAGACGATGACCAGCTCTGTCCTGAAACTCGTGGTGGGCGATGTCCGGGGAGGAGAACCGACGGCCACGACGGCGTCGGCCGGCGCGGCCGGTTTCGGTCCGCACCCCGACGTCGTGCGCTATCGGCTCGACGTCATCGCCGTCGACGTCGCCGATGTCATCGCCTCGGCCGGGGGGTGGTTGTACGACCGGGTGTCCTACGGGTGGCAGGTCACCGTGGCCGTGCCGGGCGATCACGACGACCGGCCGCTGCTGATCCTGGGCGCACGGACGGTCGCCCTCGACCAGGCGTTGGTCGAGCCGCCGGGCACTGACCCGGGCTCGGCGCTGGCGGTCGGCGTCGATGCGCTCAGCGCCGACCCCCGGGTCGAGCCTCGGGTGGCGGCGACGCTGCAGAGCGGGCGCGGCGAACTCACCGTGTGGGGCCGGCGCCGCCCGACGTTCGTCGGGCACCGGGTGCACACGACGCACTACACGCTCACCAGCGCGGCGCGGGTGTTCAAGGCCCAGTCGCTGGCGGCGGCCGGGCTCCCCGGCGCGGCGGCCGGCCCGACCGAAACCCTCCACACCCTGTCGAGCGGCGCGGACTGATGCGGCGCTACCACCGCCACACCCTGCTGTATTTGCACGAGACGATCGACCTCGGCAGCGGGGACAGCGCCGGGTTCGCCGAGAACTTCACCGCCACCTACCAGCCGATGATGAGCGAACTGGGTGCTCGTCTGTTCGCCCTGTGGGAGACCACCGCCTACAACGGGCACTGGCCGCAGATCACGATCATCTGGGAGATCGATGATTTCGGTGACTATGCGCGCATCGGTCGCGCGCAGTCGAGCGGCGGCAGCCACGACGTGCCCGCGGCGACCTGGCGGGCCTTTCTGGCCGGTATCGGCGCCTCGGGGGAGGGGCGGATCATGTATCCGGGCCCGACCAACAAGACCCTGGCCCAACTGCGCGCCGTCGATTTCGATGCGACAGTGGTGATCCAGGAGATCATGGAGACCAAACCGGGGCGTCAGGATGACTACATCCGCGAGTTGGAGCGCTTGTATGTGCCGTGGTCGGAGCGGACCGGCAAACACTGGCTCGGTTCGTTCACCACCACCTTCCGCTACAACGAGGTCATCCACTACTGGGCACTGGAGGGCGGCTGGGACTGCTTCGCCGAGCACTACCCGTCCTGGAAGGACGACCCGCCGGCGGAGATCGTGACCTGGATGAGCGTCGCGCCGGCACTGCGCGACGGCTGGGAGGACTCGATCCTTCAAGCGCTGCCGCCGTCGCCCCTGCAACCGGGGTCGGGATCACGGTGAGGGTGCCCCCGGGGTTCGCCTACGACCCGTTCGACCCGGCGGTGATGGCCGACCCGCTGGCCTACTACCGGGTGCTGCGCGAGCACTTCCCGGTGTACTACGTGCCGAAGTGGGATCTCTACGCGCTGTCGCGATTCGATGACATCTGGGACGTGCTGGCGGTCAGCGACGGGACGTTCGTGGCCTCGGAGGGAACCCTTCCCGCGGCGAACGTGCTGGCACAGCACAACAGTGGGCCGGTCCCCGACCCACCCCTGCATCCGATGCCGTTCCACGCGGTCTTCGACCGGCCGGTCTACGACGACATCCGGCGGCTGCAGTCACCGGCGTTTCGGCCACGGTCGGCCACCGGGTGGGAACAGCGTATTCGCGTGCTGGCCAACGAACAGCTCGACCGGCTGATCCCGCGGGGCGAATTCGACCTCACCCAGGACTACGGCGGGATCGTGGTGGCCCAGGTGGTCTGTGAGCTGCTCGGCATCCCCGGCGAACTCGCCGACGAGGTGCTCGAGGTGGTCAACGCCGGGAGCTTGGCCGTCCCCGACAGCGGGGTCGACACGGCGGCGGCCCGACCCGACTACCTGGAGTACCTGCTGCCCGCGGTGCAACGCCGGCGCGCCGACGCGTCCGGCGCTGAGCTGCCGATCGTCGACGGGATGCTGCGCTATCGACGCCCCGACGGCACCGTACTCGACGACGTCGAGGCGGCGATCCAACTACTGTGCATCTTCATCGGCGGTACCGAGACCGTCCCCAAGATCGTCGCCCACGGCCTCTGGGAGTTGGCTCGGCGACCGGATCAGCTGGCCGCGGTGCGCACCGATCCGGAGACCACCGCGCCGGCGGCGGCCGAGGAGATGATCCGGTTCTGTGCCCCGGCGCAATGGTTCGCCCGCACCGCGCGTAAACCGTTCACCATCCACGACACCACCATCGAACCCGGGCAGCGCATCATCGCCCTGCTGGCCTCGGCAAATCGGGACGAGCGCCAGTACCCCGAGCCCGACGAATTCCACTGGAACCGAAAGATCAAGCGCTCCCTGGCGTTCGGTCGCGGCCAACACTTCTGCATCGGCTACCACCTGGCCCGACTGGAAGTCGCCGTTTTGGTGCGTGAATGGCTGCGGCGCGTACCCGACTACCGGATCGACGAGCAGGGGGCGACTCGCCTGCCATCGAGCTTCCAGTGGGGTTGGAACACGATCCCGGTGGCGGTCTGAGATGTGGGCCCACCGGCTGATCGCACCGTACACGTTCGAGCAGATCGACATCGCCGACCACACCGAGGATCAGATCGCTGCCGGGCAGGTGCTGCTGCGATTCGTGGCCGCCGGAGTGTGCGGCAGCGACCTGCCGGCGTTCCGGGGCGCCCAGGGGCGTCTGCCCGGCGACAGCGGTGTCGGGGCGGCGGAGAAAGACGGGTTTCCCGCCCACGAGATCGTCGGCGAGGTGATCGCCAGCCGCGACCCACGACATCGCCGCGGTGATCGCGTCGTCGGCTGGGCCTCCGGATTCGACGGTCTGATGGAGCAGGTGATCAGCGACGGCGACGGGTTGGCGGGCTACGACCCGGCCCTGGCGCCTGCGGCGGCGGTCGGACTGCAGCCGCTGGCCTGTGTGCTCTACGCCCTCGAGCAGCTGCCCGACCTGACCGGGCGTCACGTGGCGGTCATCGGCCAGGGCTCGATCGGCCTGCTGTTCAGCGCGGCGGCGAAAGCGGCCGGTGCCGGCCGAGTCACCGGCGTCGACCCGATCGACCGCAGCGCCGTCGCGAAGCGTTTCGGTGTGGACACCGCGGTGCGCTCCACCAGCGACCGCTGGCTGCGGCACCTCGATACCGCCGATCGACCGGAGGTCGTGATCGAGACCGTCGGGCACCAGGTGGCCACCCTGGGAGACGCGATCGAGGCGGTCGCGCCCGGTGGCACGGTGTTCTACTTCGGGGTCCCCGACGATGACACCTATCCGATCAGCATGAGGACCATGCTGCGCAACAACCTGACGCTGAAAGCGGGTGTGACGCTGGATCGGCGGCGAATGCTCCACCGTGCCGGGACATTCGCGGCCGAACACCCCGAGTTGCTCGACACCTACGTCACCCACGTCTTCGGCCGCCACGAGGTGCAGGCCGCCTTCGAATTGGCGTCACGACCGGTACCCGACCGCGTCAAGATCGCGATCGTCGCATGAGCTCCGCACTGCGCGACGGATTGCGCAACCGCAGCCCGCTGTGGGGCGGTTGGATCACCGCGCCGACCGTGGTGGGCCCCGACGGATTCTGCAGCGCCGGGTATGACTACGTCGGATTCGACGCCCAGCACAGCTATCTCGATGATGCCGACATCGCCGCCCTGATCCGGGGAGTCGCGCACCTGCCGATCGCGACCGCGGTGCGCCTGCCGTCGGCCGACCCGGCCCCGATCGGTCGTGTCCTCGACGCCGGCGCCGACGCGGTGATCGTCGCGATGATCGAGACCGCCGAGCAGGCGGCCGCGGTGGTGGCCGCGACCCGGTTCGCGCCGCAGGGCCGACGCAGCTTCGGTCCGCTGCGCGCCGACCTGGGCCGCGACATCACCACACTGCAAGACCGTGCCGACGTGTTCGTCATGATCGAGACCGCGGCGGCGCTGGCCGACATCGACCGGATCTGCGGTGTTCCGGGGCTGACCGGGATCTACGTCGGGCCCGCCGACCTGGCGATATCGATGGGCGTCGAGGTCGGCGAGGCCACCACCCATCCCGACCCGCGTGCGGCGATGGTCGGAATCCAAAGGTCGGCGGCGGCAGCCGGGCTGATCACCGGGATCCACGCCGGATCCGGGGCGGCCGGCCGGGATGTGGCCGGGCTCGGCTATCAGATGATCACGCTCGCCGCGGAATCCCACGCGCTGCGACGCGGGGCTGCCGCGCACCTTCATGAGGCGAGAGGAGCGTCCTGATGCCACCGGAACGTGTCGCACTGGTGACCGGCGCCGCCGGAGGCCAAGGCCGATCGATCGTGAGGCGGCTTCACGCCGACGGGTTCGCCGTGGCGGCCTGCGACATCAACCGCGCCGGCCTCGACGCTACCGTCGCCGACGCGACCGACGACGCGGTGATCGCCGTCCCGCTGGATGTCACCTCGCAGTCGCAGTGGCAGTCCGCCGTCGCGGCGACGGTCTCCCGGTTCGGCACGCTCACGACACTGATCAACAACGCCGGGGTCCTGCACCGGGCAGCGATCGCCGAGGAGTCGGCGGCCGCCTTCGAGAACGCCTGGCGGATCAACTGCCTGGGGCCGTTCCTCGGTATCCAGGCGGTCTTATCGCCGCTGCGTGGAGCCGAGGGCGCCGCGATCGTCAACACCTGCAGTACCGCGGCCCTGCGGGCGTTCGGGCAGCACAGCGCCTACGGGTCCTCGAAGTGGGCCCTGCGCGGCCTGACCCAGGCCGTCGCCGCCGAACTCGCCGCCGACGAGATCCGGGTCAATGCCGTGTTTCCGGGGCCGATCGCCACGCCCATGCTCGACACCGCAACCCAGCAGCGGCTGGCGGCGACATCGCCGGGGCGGCTGGGCCAACCGGTGGAGGTCGCCGACGCGGTGGCCTTCCTCGTCTCGCAGGCGGCGTCGTTTATCACCGGGGCAGAACTCGTCGTCGACGGTGGCCAGTGTCTGCGGATGTGAGCAGCGGCGACACACGCGCACCGGTCCGGTCGGTGGGAATCATCGGTGCCGGACCCGGCGGCCTCGCACTCGGAATCCTGCTGGCGAAAAACGGCTTCGACGATTTCACCATCTTCGACCGCGAGGACGGCGTCGGCGGAACCTGGCGAATCAACACCTATCCCGGTCTGGCCTGCGATGTGAAGTCCCATTTGTATTCGTACTCGTTCAGCCTCAATCCACGGTGGTCACGACTGTGGGCTCGACAGCCGGAGATCCTGGAGTATTTCGAACGCTGCGCCGAGCAGTACGGGCTGTCCCCGCACCTGAGGTTGCGTACCGAGATCCGATCCGCCCACTGGGACGGCGAGCGACGGCAGTGGGCCCTGACGACCACCACCGGCACGGTGCACCGCTTCGACGTCGTGGTCTCGGCCGTCGGACTGTTCACCCAGCCGAAGCTGCCCGATCTGGCCGAAGAGGAACCGTTCACCGGCACCCTCATGCACACGGCGCGGTGGGATCACTCCGTGGCGCTCGAGGACGCACGGATCGCGGTTCTGGGAACCGGTTCCACCGCAACGCAACTGGTACCCGAGTTGGCCAAGGTGGCCAAACGGGTCTACTCGGTGCAGCGGTCGGCCACCTGGATCCTGCCCAAACCGGACCGGCGATACACGGCGCGAGAACGGTGGGCGTTCACTCGCCTGCCCCTGCTCAAAAGGCTCTACCGGACCCGGCTGTGGCTGCGCAGCGAGGCCAACATCGCGGTGATCGAGAACGGCAGCGACAAAACCCGGGAACTCACCGCCGTTGCCCGGCAACTGTTGGACAGCACGGTCGCAGACCGGGAGCTACGCCGCACGCTCACCCCCGATCACCCGCTCGGCTGCAAGCGACTGGTCTTCTCCTCGGACTACCTGCCCGCTCTGACCCGGCCGAATGTGGAGGTTGTGTCGAGTCCCGCGAAATCCCTGCGGTCACGCTCCCTGGTCACCGCCGACGGCACCGAGCGCGCCGTGGACATCGTCGTGTGCGCCACCGGCTATGCGGCCTCGGATTACCTCGGGCAACTCGACGTGGTCGGGGAGCACGGGGTCGCCCTGCACGACGTGTGGCGCGACGGGGCGCACGCCTACCTGGGGATGGCGGTCCCGGGGTTCCCGAACTTCTTCATGCTCTACGGGCCCAATACCAACGTCGGGTCCAACAGCGTGCTGTTCGTGCTCGAGGCGCAGGCACGATACATCGTGCGGGCGTTGCGCCATCTACGTCGCACACGTCGCTCCTACCTGGCGGTGCGGCCGGCCGCGATGGCCGATTTCCTCGCCAAGATCGACCGGTGGATGCACCGCACGGTATGGACCACGCGATGCAGCAACTATTTTCGTGCCGCCAACGGGCGTGTGGTGACCCAGTGGCCGCGCAGTGCGACCGCCTTCTGGACGATGACCCGGCGGTTCCGCCGCTCCGATTACCTGTTCGACCCGCCGGCGGGCCCCGATGCTTGACCCGGAACTGCGTGCGCTGAACCTGGCCCGCATCGATCTCGCCGAGCCGATGCTCGCCGCGGCACGATCGGCCCTGGCCGAGCGGCGCCGGGCCGCGGCGCAGCGCACCGACACGACCGGGGTGAGCGTCGATGCCGGCAACGCCGACGGGGTGGCGGTCCGGATCTACCGGGGCGCGCCCG
The DNA here is from genome assembly GCF_022370835.2 of Mycolicibacillus parakoreensis. Next base: position 2,181,921 of record NZ_CP092365.1, on the reverse strand, counting down.
CACCGGCCCCGGCGGTCGTCTACTGCCACGCCGGTGCATTCGTGCTGGGCGACCTCGACACCGACCACCGGGCCTGTGTGGAATTGGCCCGCCGCGGGCGCTGCGCGGTCATATCGGTCGACTACCGCCTCGCCCCCGAACACCGGTGTCCGGCGGCGCTGGACGACGCGTTGACCGTTCTGCGCTGGGTGGCGGCACGGGCGGGCGAGCTGGGGGTCGACCCGGGCCGGCTGGCGGTGGCCGGCAGCAGCGCGGGCGCGGCGTTGGCCGCCGGCCTGGCACAACTGGCCGCCGAGGACGCCGCGCCCCGTGTCCTGTTTCAACTGCTGCACCAGCCGGTGCTCGACGAGCGGGCGACGCCGTCGAAGACCCGGTTCGCCGCGGCCCCCGCGTTCGACGGGGCGGCCGCCGACCTGATGTGGCGGCACTACCTGGGCGCGGCGGACCCCTCGGCGCCGGCGGTTCCGGCCCGGCGCCGGCGGCTCGACGACCTGGTGGCGGCGTTCATCAGCTGCGCGCAACTGGACCCGTTGCGCGACGAGGCGGTCGATTACGCGGTGCGCCTGCTCGACGCCGGTGTCGCCACCGAACTGCACCTGTTCCCGGGCACCTGCCACGGATTCGACGCGCTGGTGCCCGACTCGGAGCGCTCCCAACAGCTGTTCGCGCTGCAGGGTGCTGCGCTGCGGCGGGCCTTCGCCGTGCACTGACCCGGCGCCGCGTACGGAATCAGGGAAGGATCGCGGTGCGCAGGGCCGGTTCGGCGGCGGCCTGCCGGCTGCGCAACCCGCGCTGCAGGGCGACCAGCAGACAGTCCCGGGTTTCGCGGGGGTCGATGAGCTCGTCGAATCCGAGTTGTTGAGCGGAGTGGTAGGAGGCCTGCAGTTCGGTCTCGCGCAGCTTGGCGGAGAGGTCCTCTGCGGCGTGGGTGGCCGAGGACATCGCGGCCGCACTCATCGCGCCCATCGTCGCACCGGGGTAGGCGAAGGTGGCCACTTGGGCGTCGAATCCGAGCAGCGACATCACCATCGACCCGAAACCGTAAGCCTTTCGCAGCGTCAGGTGGAGCTTGAGCGTGGTGGCGGTGGTCTGTGCGGCGAACATCCGGGCCCCGGCCCGCAGCACGCCGCTGCGCTCGGACCGGCTGCCGGGCAGCATTCCCGGGTTGTCGGTCAAAAACACGATCGGGAGGTGAAAGGAGTCGGCGACGGTGATGAAATGTGCGGCCTTGTCGGCGGCGTCGGCGTCGATCGAGCCGGCCATCACCTGGGGCTGGTTGGCCACCACGGCGACCGGGTGGCCGCCCAGATGGGCGAGCGCGCAGATGATGGCGGTTCCGAACCGCGGCTGGACCTCGAACCAGTCCGGCCGGTCGAAGATCACGTCGAGCACCGCGCGCATGTCGTAGACGCGGCGGTTGTCGCGGGAGACGATGTCGAGCAGTTCGGGGGTGGCGCGCGCGCCGGCGGCCCCATCAAAGGTCAGCGGCTCCGGGTAGGACCAGGCGCTGGGGGGAAAGTAGGACAGGTAGCGCCGGATGTCATCGAGCACCGCCGCGTCGTCGTCGGCGAGGTTGTGGACGACGCCGCTGGGCAGGGCCACCTCCGGACCGCCGAGGTCCGCTTTGGAGATGTCCTCGCCGGTGGACTCCTTGACCACCGGCGGGCCCGCGGTGAAGATCGCGCCGTGCGGGCTCATGATCCGGAAGTCGCAGACCGGCGCGACCAGCGCGCCGTGGCCGGCGGACGGGCCGAGGACCGCGGCCACGGTCGGGACCCGGCCGGAGCACTGCGCCTGGGCCAGCAGGTCGGTGGGGGTGCGCCCGTAGTGCTCGCCGGAGGGGCGAAATCCGGCGCCCTCGAGCAGCATCACCAACGGAATCTTGTTGCGCAGCGCCAATTCGGCGATGCGGTAGCGTTTGGCGTTTCCGCCCGGGCCGATGCTGCCCGCCAGCGTGGTGAAATCCTCCGCGCCCACCATCACCGGGGCGCCGTCGATGAGCCCGGAGCCGACCACGATGCCGTCGGCGGCGATCTCGCCGCCGACCATCGTGCCCAACTCGCGGAAGGTTCCGGTGTCGAGCAGATGCCCGATCCGGGCGCGGGCATCCATCTTGCCGGTCCCGTGGTGTCGGGCCACCCGCTCGGTGCCGCCCATGGCCTGGGTGTGTCGGCGCCGGCGGTCCAGGTCATCGAGCGTCTGCTGCCAGCCCTGGGCGTTCGTCATCGGGGAATCCTCACCTGGTTGACCACACGGAAAAGCTTACTGTAGCGTCCTCCGGTATGGGTGGAGGCGCCTACCCGACACGGCTCACGGGTATGAATCCCACCGGCACAGGCGATCTCAAGGTGGATCGAGGTCTGCCCGGGCGGCTGTCCGACGTTCCCCGCGCCGCACGCGATGGGGAGCGACACGGCTACGACGGGTGTTGGAGCGGCGAGATCGATCACGATCCGTTCCTGCCGGTGCTGCTCGCCGCCGAACACACCGCACGACTGCAGGTCGGCACCAGCGTGGCGGTGGCCTTCGCGCGCAACCCGATGACGGTGGCCCACCTCGGCTGGGACCTGCAGGCCTACTCGCAGGGACGCTTCATCCTGGGCCTGGGGACCCAGATCCGCCCCCACATCGAGAAGCGCTTCAGCATGCCGTGGAGCCGACCGGTGGCCCGGATGCGGGAGTTCGTGGCCGCGCTACGGGCGATCTGGGCGTCCTGGCAGGAGCGGACACGGCTCGGTTTCGACGGCGAGTTCTACCGGCACACCCTGATGACGTCGATGTTCGCCCCCGCGCCGCAACCGTTCGGTTTCCCGAAGGTCTTCCTCGCCGCGGTGGGGGAGTCGATGACCGAACTCTGCGGCGAAATCGCCGACGGCATGCACGCTCACGCCTTCACCACTCCACGGTATCTGCGTGAGGTGACCCTGCCGGCTTTGCAACGGGGCCTGAATCGGGCCGGCCGCTGCCGCAAGGAGTGTCAACTGTCGCTGCCGGTGTTCGTGGTCACCGGCGAGACCGACGTCGAGATGGCCGCCGCGGCGAGCGCGACACGGCGACAGATCGCGTTCTACGCCTCGACGCCGGCGTACCGTCCGGTACTGGAGCTGCACGGCTGGGCGGCACTGCAACCGCGGTTGCACGCCCTGTCGCTGCGCGGAGAGTGGGACGCGATGGGGGCGCTGATCGACGACGAGATGCTCGATGCGTTCAGCGTGGTCGCGCCGGTCGCCGACGTGGCCGCGGCGTTGCGTCGGCGCTGTGCCGGGGTGCTCGATCGTGTCCTGCCCGCCTTGCCGCCGACGCTGGGCGAAGCGGCCGTCACCGAGATCGTGGCGGGTCTGCGCTCGCAGCCCGGTAGAGCGGAATTGGTCCGATGACCGCCGTGCGGCCGATCCCGCGCCATCCCGATCACGTCACCGCGGACTGGATCGCCGCGGTGCTGAGCGATCATGACGTCGAGGTGAGTGCGGTCGACGTCGTCCCGGTCGGCACCGGTCAGACCGGCGCCACCTATCGGGTGTCGGTGCGCTACGCGAGCAACCCGGCCGGTCTCGCGAACACCTTCGTCATCAAGCTGCCCGCCGCCGACGACGCGGTGCGCGAACGTGTCACCCTGGGTTATCGCAGCGAGTGCGCGTTCTACACCTCGGTGGCCGACCGGGTCCGGGTGCCCACACCACGGTGCTTCCACTGCGAGATCAGCGCCGACGCCACCGAGTTCGCGTTGTTGCTCTCCGACCAGGCGCCGGCTGTGCAAGGCGACCAGCTCGCAGGGTGCGATGAGCGTCAGGCGCTGCTGGCGGCGACCGCGCTGGCCGGGCTGCACGGACCGACCTGGTGTGGGCCGGAGTGGCCGACGTTCCCGGGGCTGGCGATGACCCAGCTGGACGAGGCCGGGGCCACCGGCATGGGCGATATCGCCCGGATGTGCGCGCAGAGCACCGTGGAGAAACTGGGTGCGCGCCTCGGTGAGGCCGACTGCCGCACCCTGACCGAGGCGCTGGATCTGGTCACACCGTGGGTCTCGGCTCCGCTGGGCCGGTTCAGCCTGATCCACGGCGACTACCGGCTGGACAACATGCTGTTCGATCCCGACGGTGAGCAGGTCTGGGTGGTCGATTGGCAGACCCTGGGGGTGGGTCTGCCGGCCCGGGACCTGGCCTATTTCACCGCGACCAGTCTGCAACCGGAGCTGCGATCGGCGATCGAACGCGACCTGGTGGCCGCCTACCACGGCGCGCTGGCGGGTCACGGGGTCACCGGCTACGACTGGCAGACCTGTTGGCGGGATTATCGGTTCGGGATGCTGCAGGCGCCGTTGATCTGCGCGCTGGGGTTCGTCTTCGCGACCGGCACCGACCGCGGCGACGACATGATGGTCACCATGCTGCGCCGGGGGTGCCGGGCGATCCGCGACCTGGGCACCCTTGAGCTGGTGCGCGAGCTCGCCGCCGCGTCGGGATCAGGAAAGGAAGGTCGGATCACGTGAGTGCCGCAACGCAGGGGCCGCCCGAGGGCGACTGGCTCGGAACCCCGTACCTGTCGCTGCGACGGGACGGGCCGATCGCGGTGTGCACCATCGACCGCCCCGAGGCCCGCAACGCCTTGACGCCGGCGATGTACTTCGGGCTGCGCTACGCGGTGGGCCGGGTCAACGAGGACGCCGATCTCGCCGGGCTGCTGATCACCGGCACCGGCGACGTGTTCGCCCCGGGCGGCGACATGGGCGGCGGGGGCGCGGACGACTGGATCACCTTCGGGGCGGCGCTGGGCATGGACATCACCCCGTTCGACGCGCTGCGCACCTCGACGAAACCGGTGGTCGCCGCGGTCAACGGGCTGTGTCAGGGCGGCGGATTGCAGATCGCGCTGTGCAGCGACGTGTCGGTGGCCAGCGACCGGGCGACGTTTCGGGTCCCGGAGCTGTTCCGCGGGATCGCCGATACCTACTACAGCCAGATGCTGGCCCGGGTGATCGGGCCGGTGCGAACCCGCGACCTGATGCTCACCGGCCGCGTCCTGTCCGCCGCCGAGGCGCTGGACTGGGGCATGGTCACCCGGGTGGTGGCCCACGACGATCTGCCGGTGGTCGCCCGCGAGATCCTGGCGCAGTGCTGCCGCACGGCACCGGCGGCGCGGGCGGCGGTCAAATCGAGCCTGGACGCCTACCTCGGCCTCTACGATCGGATCGGCATGGCCACCAGCCTGCGCGCCCCCGAGGCCGTCGAGGGATTCCGCGCATTCAAAGAACGCCGTTCGCCGCAGTGGGTGCACCCGGACCTGCGGGGCGAGGGCCGGCTCTGAGGCGGGCGAGCGGGGCGCCCACGAGGAGAATCAGGATTGAGAACGGGATATGTCGATATCGACGTATCCAACTTACGGAATATGACGGTTGGGTTCTCAACGGGGGAGCGGATGTGCCAAAATGCGGAAGATCATGTCGGCGGCGAGCCCTTCGGAGGACCAGTGGCGGTAGCGAGACCGGGTGAGTAGCCGGTTGCCGGGAGTGCTGTTCGGCCGTGACCTGTCGGGGGCGATGCAGGCCGTCGGCGGGCTGTTCGCGATGTCGCTGGACGCGCTGAAATTCGTGTTCCGGCGGCCGTTCCAGGGCAGGGAGTTCCTCGAGCAGTCGTGGTTCGTCGCCCGCGTCTCGCTGGCGCCGACCGTCCTGGTGGCGATCCCGTTCACGGTGTTGGTCAGCTTCATCCTGAACATCTTGCTGCGCGAACTCGGTGCCGCCGACCTCTCGGGTGCCGGCGCCGCGTTCGGTGCGGTGACGCAGGTCGGCCCGATGGTCACCGTGTTGATCGTCGCCGGTGCCGGTGCGACCGCGATGTGTGCGGACCTGGGCTCCCGCACGATCCGCGAGGAGATCGAGGCCATGGAGGTGCTGGGCATCAACCCGGTGCAGCGGCTGGTCGCGCCGCGCATCCTGGCCGCGGGGCTGGTGGCCCTGCTGTTGAACAGCCTGGTCGTCATCATCGGGATCCTGGGCGGCTACGTCTTCTCGGTGTTCGTCCAAGACGTCAACCCGGGTGCGTTCGCCGCCGGGATCACCCTGTTGACCGGGGTCCCCGAGCTGGTCATCTCGTGTGTCAAGGCGGCCCTTTTCGGGCTGATCGCCGGCATGGTCGCCTGCTACCGGGGCCTGACGATCTCCGGCGGCGGTGCCAAGGCCGTCGGCAACGCGGTCAACGAGACCGTCGTCTACGCGTTCATGGCCCTGTTCGTCGTCAACGTCCTGGTGACCGCGATCGGTATCCGAATGACCACCGGGTAGAGCGGAGGATGTCGTGACGTTGCAAGCCGCCTATCCGCGGCTGACCCGAGAACTCAAGCGACCGGTCGTCGCGCTGGGCCGCATCGGTGATCACACCGTGTTCTACGGCAAGGCCATTGCCACCACCCCGTTCGCGGTCACCCACTACCGCCGGGAGATCATCCGCCTGGTCGCCGAGATCAGCATGGGGGCGGGCACGTTGGCGATGATCGGCGGCACCGTGGTGATCGTCGGCTTCCTGACGTTGGCCGCCGGGGGCACCCTCGCCGTGCAGGGGTACAGCTCGCTGGGCAACATCGGCATCGAGGCGCTGACCGGGTTCCTGGCGTCGTTCATCAATGTGCGGATCTCCGCGCCGGTGGTTGCCGGAATCGGGTTGGCGGCGACCTTCGGGGCCGGGGTGACCGCGCAGCTGGGTGCGATGCGGATCAACGAGGAGATCGACGCACTGGAGTCGATGGCGATCCACCCGGTCGCCTACCTGGTCAGCACGCGCATCGTCGCCGGGATGTGCGCGATCGCCCCGCTGTACTCGATCGCGGTGATCCTGTCGTTTTTGGCCAGTCGGTTCACCGTGGTGGTGCTGTTCGGACAGTCGGCCGGTCTCTACGACCACTACTTCCGCACCTTCCTCAACCCGATCGACCTCATGTGGTCGTTTCTGCAGGCCATCCTGATGGCGCTGACCGTGCTGCTAATCCACACCTACTTCGGCTTCTTCGCCGCCGGCGGTCCGGCCGGTGTCGGCCTGGCGGTGGGCAACGCCGTTCGGGTCTCCCTGATCGCCGTGGTGTCGGTGACGCTGCTGGTCTCGCTCTCGGTCTACGGCTCGAGCGGCAACTTCAACCTCTCCGGCTGACTCTGCAGCCAGGTCGCCAGTGATCGGCCGGCTTGCAGGACGTGCCGTTCGGCGATGGAACGGGCACGCTCGGGCTCGTGGTCGCCGATCGCCTCGAGGAGCTCGTCGTGCTCGCCGAGGGAGTGGCGCTCATGTTCGGGGAACAGCGTCAAGAAGTTGGTGGGGACCACCCGGGCGGCCAGCCGGATCTGGGCGAGCAGGCGTTCGGACTGGGCCGCCCGGTGCACCTCCTGATGAAAACGCCAGTTGGCCTCGCCGATGCTCGCGTCGCCGGATCGGGCGGCGACATCGGTGGCGGCTTTCCACAGGGCGCTGAGTTCGTCGGGCGTGATCCGCTGGGCGGCCCATGCGGCGGCCTGTCCGGTCAAGACACCGAGGATGGTGAAGCTGTCGACGATGTCGTCGGCGTTGATGCCGACCACCGTGATCCCGCTGCGCGGGGCGATGCGCACGAGCCCTTCGAACGACAGCTCCAGGAGTGCTTCGCGCACCGGGGTGCGGCTGGTGGCGAACTCGGCGGTGATCGCGTCGAGGTCGAGGCGGGCACCGGCGGGCAGCGCCCCGGTCAGGATCCGGTTGCGCAACTCGCGCGCCGCCCGCTCGCGCACGGTGCCGCCGACGTCGACCGGGCTTGACATACCAGCACGATAGCAGGCCAACAACATTAGATTTGAAATCTGATATATCACATGTTAGCGTGTGGGCATGACACAACAACGCACGATGTCCCTGGTGGCGTTCATGCAAGCGGGCAGCACGTCGGTGTACGCGGGTTCGTGGCGACACCCCGCCACCGAGCACGGCTATCTCGACGCGTCCTACTACGCCAAGATCGGTCGGCAACTCGAGGAGGGCTGCTTCGACCTGATGTTCTTCGATGACCGGCTGGCGATGCCCGGCATCTACGGCGGCTCGGTCGCCGACGCGGTGCGCTACGGGGCGCGGCCGGTCAAGCTCGACCTCAGTGTGGTGCTGGGGGTCCTTGCCCAGGCCACCTCCCGGATCGGTTTGGGCGCGACCTACTCGACCACCTACCACGCGCCGTTCCACGTGGCGCGGACCTTCGCGACCCTGGACCACCTCTCCGCCGGGCGTGCGGCCTGGAACGTGGTCACGTCGGTCAACGACAGCGAGGCGCAGAACTTCGGCGTGCAGTCGCACCTCGGTCACGACGAACGCTACGACCGCGCCGACGAGTTCCTGGAGGTGGTCGCCGGTCTCTGGGATTCCTGGGAGGACGGGGCGGTGCTGCACGACCGGGCCTCGGGCCACTACGCCGACCCCGCCCTGGTGCACGAACTGGGGCACGTCGGTCGGTACTTCTCGGCGCGCGGGCCGCTGACGGTGCCGCGCACCCCGCAGGGCCGCCCGGTGGTCATCCAGGCGGGCTCCTCGGGGCGCGGGCGCGAGTTCGCCTCCCGGTGGGCGGAACTGATTTTCACCGGCGACCCGGGGATCGAGGTGGCGCGCAGCCACTACCGGGACCAGAAGGATCGCATCGCCGATGCCGGCCGTGATCCGGCGTCGGTGCGGATCTGCCCGATGGCCTACGCGGTGGTCGGTGAGACCGAGGCCCACGCCGCCGAACGCGAGGCGATGTTCCTCGAGGAGATGGTGCATCCGATGGCGTCGCTGACCCTGCTGTCGGAGCTGATGAACTACGACTTCTCCCGGCACAGCCTCGACGACCCGATCACCGACGATCTCATCGCATCGGCGTCGGGGATCCGCGGGCTGGTGGAGAACCTGCGGGAGCACATCGGCGGCGACACCGTCCGGGTGCGCGACCTGGCGGCGCACCGGGCGACCCTGCTGCAGGGTCCGCGCTTCGTCGGCACCGGCACCCAGGTCGCCGACCAGATGGCCGAATGGTTCACCAGCGACGCCTGCGACGGGTTCGTGCTCGCCGCCACCCACCTGCCCGGCGCGTTCGAGGACGTGGTGCGCATGGTGGTGCCGGAGCTGCAGCGTCGTGGTCTGTTCCGCACCCGCTACGAGGGCTCCACGCTGCGCGACCACCTCGGGCTGAACCGGCCCGCCTCCGCGCGCGCCGTGGCGGCCGCCTCCTAGATGGGCGGCGGGGCGATCGCGATGCTCGAGGGAGTGCGGGTACTGGACCTGGCGACGCTGGCGGCGGCGCCGCTGGTCGCGACGTATCTCGGTGAGTTCGGAGCCGACGTCATCAAGGTCGAACAGCCTCACCACGGTGACCCGATCCGGGCGTGGGGCAACCAGCGCGACGGCATCGGCCTGATGTGGAAGTCGATATCGCGCAACAAGCGGTCGATCACGCTCAACCTGCGGCGCGCCGAGGGCCAGGCGTTGGCGCGGCGGCTGGTCGCCGATGCCGACGTCGTGATCGCCAACACCCGGCCGCAGACCCTGCGCCGGTGGGGGCTGGACTACCCCAGTCTGCGCGCGGTCAACGAGTCGATCGTGATGGTGCACATCACCGGCTACGGGCTGAGCGGGCCCAAGTCGCAGCGCCCGGGCTTCGGCACCCTCGGCGAGGCGATGAGTGGGTTCGCCCACCTCACCGGCGAGCCCGACGGGCCACCGACGCTGCCGCCGTTCATGCTCGCCGACGGCGTGGCGTCGCTCAACGCCGCCTACGCGGTGATGATGGCGCTGTATCACCGCGACGTGCACGGCGGTCCCGGCCAGCTCATCGACGTCAACCTCATCGACCCGCTGGCCCGGCTGCTGGAGCAGACCCTGCTCGGCTACGACCAGCTCGGCCTGGTGCCGGGGCGGGCCGGCAACCGCTGGGACATCTCCGCGCCGCGCAACACCTACCGGACCGCCGACGGGCGCTGGCTGGCGATGTCGGGCAGTTCGCCCGCGCTGGCGCTGCGGGTGTTCTCCGCGATCGGCCGCGAGGACCTGGTCGACGACGCCGACTTCGCCGATCCGCAGCGGCGGTTGGCCCGAGCCCGGGAGGTCGACGAGGTGGTCGCCGACTGGGTCGCGTCGAAGACGCTCGCGGAGGCGATGGCGGTCTTCGACGCCGCGGAGGTCGCCGCCGCGCCGGTGTATGACATCGCCGACCTCGTCGCCGACGAGCAGCTGCGCCACCGCGAGGTCTTCGTCCGGGCCGACGATCCGGACCTCGGTGCGATGACGGTGCAGGCGCCGGTCCCGAAGTTCTCCGCGTCGTCGGGTCGGGTCGAGCACCTGGGTCCGGCGCTCGGTGAGCACAACGCCGCGGTGTACGGCGAGATCCTGGGTTTGACCACCACCGAAATCGATGACCTGCGCGCCGACGGCGTGCTCTGAGCGAAGGGACGATCTCACCATGACCGGACTGCTGCGCCGTTCGGAACTGGCGGTGCCGGCCGCCAACGACCACATGTTCGCCCGTGCGCTGTCCAGCGGCGCCGACCTGGTCTTCCTCGACCTCGAGGATGCGGTGCCGCCGCAGCACAAGGTCGAATCACGGGAGAAGGCGATCGGCGCGCTGACCGATCTGGACTGGGGCCGCACCGCGCGTGCGGTGCGCATCAACGCGCTGGACACCCCGTGGTGCCACGACGACGTCATCGAGGTCGTCACCCGGGCCGGGTCCCACCTGGACACCATCATCGTGCCCAAGGCCCGCACCGCCCGCGACGTGTGGTGGGTCGACGTGCTGGTGACCCAGCTCGAGGAGAAGCTTCACCTGGACACCTCGATCCGCCTGGAGGTGCTGATCGAGGAGGTCGAGGGGCTGGCGAACGCGGAGGCCATCGCGAAGGCCAGTCCGCGTCTGGACGCGCTGATCTTCGGGGTCGGCGACTTCTCGCTGTCGCAGGGTGCGCGGGTGGACACCAATTTCGTCCCGCTGGGGGAGTACCCGGGTGACTTCTGGCACTACGCGCGCAACAAGATCATGGTGGCGGCGCGCATCGCCGGCATCGATGCCATCGACGCGCCGTATCCGGACTACGCCGACCTGACCGGATACCGCCGTGACGCCCAGCGGGCCTCGCTGATCGGCTACACCGGCAAGTGGGCGATCCACCCCGACCAGGTGCCGGTGGCCAACGCCGTCTACGCACCGACCGAGGAGGAGATCGCGCTGGCCGAACGCAATCTGGCCGCCTATCGGCAGGCCGCCGAGGGCGGGCGCGGTGCGGTCGGCGTCGACGGTGTCCTCGTCGATGCCGCGCATGTGAAGATGGCCGAGCAGACCCTGGCCCGGGCGGCGCTGATCGAGGGCTGACCGCGCGCCGAGCCCGGGTGCGCAACCCGCTGCGGTGTGCGCGCCGCGGTGATCGGCGGTGCCGGGCCGCGGTGGTATTGGCATTCTCTTTTTTTGCAAGTAACGTATCGGCAAATGGACGATTCAGTGCAGACGTCATCGGGGATACCGCTGAAGGCGGTGTACGGGCCGGCGGACCGACGAGCCGATCCGCCGGAACCGGGCGGGTATCCGTTCACCCGCGGCAACTTCGCCTCCGGATACCGCGGGCGGCTGTGGACCTTCCGGCAGTACTCCGGCTTCGGCACCGCCGAGGAGTCCAACCGGCGCTATCGCTACCTGCTGGACCAGGGGGGCACCGGTCTGTCGGTGGCGCTGGACCTGCCCACCCAGTGCGGCTACGACTCCGACGACCCCGAGGTCGGGGAGGAGGTGGGCCGGGTCGGGGTGGCCGTCGACACCCTCGCCGACGCCGAGATCCTGTTCGACACCATCCCGCTGGACAAGATCAGCACCAGCTTCACCATCAACGGCACCGCGGCGATCCTGCTCGCGTTCTACGTGGCGGCCGCCGAACGCCGCGGCATCCCGCGGGCCAAGCTCACCGGGACCATCCAGAACGACATCCTCAAGGAGTACGCCTCGCGCGGCACCTGGATCTGGCCGCCGGAGCCGTCGCTGCGGCTGATCGCCGACACCATCGAGTTCTGCGCCGCCGAGGTGCCGCGGTTCAACGCGATCTCGGTGGCCGGCGCGCATTTCCGGGACGCCGGGGCCAACGCGGTCCAGGAGATGGCGTTCACCCTCGCCGACGGGGTCACCTACTGCGACACCGTCGTGGAGCGGGGCCGGATGAGCATCGAGCAGTTCGCCCCGCAGGTCTCGTTCTTCTTCTACACCCACGGCGACTTCTTCGAGGAGGTCGCCAAGTACCGGGCGGGCCGGCGCCGGTGGGCCACCCTCGTGCGGGAACGCTACGGTGCGAGCACCGACAAGGCGTCGATGTTCCGGTTCGGATGCGTCGCCGGGGGAGCGTCGCTGTATGCGCCGCAAGCCCAGAACAACCTGGTGCGGGTCGCCTACGAGTCGCTGGCCGCCGTGCTCGGCGGTGTGCAGTCGATGTTCACCGCGGCGTGGGACGAGCCCTTCGCGCTGCCCAGCGAGGAGTCCGCGACGCTGGCCCTGCGCACCCAGCAGATCCTGGCCTACGAGACCGGGGTGACCCGGGTCGTCGATCCTTTGGGCGGTTCCTACTTCATCGAGGCGCTCACCGACGCCACCGAGGAGCGCATCATCGAGATCATGGCCGACCTGGAGAATCACGGCGGCATGGTGCGCGCCATCGAGGACGGCTATCTGCAGGGGCTCATCGCCGACGAAGCATTCAAGATCCACCATGAGATCGAGTCGGGCGAGCGCCCGGTCGTCGGCGTCAACAGGTTCACCAGCGACGAGCCGCCACCGGAGATCGCCACCTACGAACTCGACGCCGAGGGCCGCGAGGTCCAGCTCAAACGCCTGGCCCGGGTCAAGTCCGAGCGCGACTCCGACGACGTCGCCGCCACGCTGGCCGCGCTCTCGCGCGCCGCGGAGGGCGACGACAATTTGATGCATCCCCTCATCGACTGCGCCAACGCCTACTGCACGGTGGGCGAGATGGTGGCCGCGCTCAAGGCCGTGTGGGGCGAATTCCAGCAACCGGTGGTGTTTTGATGATCTCGTCGCCTTCGTCCGCCGACCCCGTCCCGGCTCGGGTCCTGGTCGCCAAGCCAGGCCTCGACGGCCACGACCGGGGCGCCAAGATCGTCGCGCGGACACTGCGCGACGCGGGATTCGAGGTGATCTACACCGGCATCCGTCAGCGCATCGACGACATCGTCGCCACCGCCGTGCAGGAGGACGTCGCGGTGGTGGGGTTGAGCATCCTGTCCGGGGCCCACGTCGCGCTGACCGGCCGGGTCGTCGAGGCGTTGCGCGCCGCCGACGCCGCCGACATCGCGGTGGTCGTCGGCGGCACCATTCCGCAGAGCGACGTGGCCAAGCTGCGGTCGCTGGGCGCCGCGGCGGTCTTTCCCACCGGGACATCGCTGGAGGAGTTGGTGGCGGGGGTGCGACGGCTGGTCGAACAGGTGGAGGTCTGACAGCGATGCGACTGGGAGTGATGATCGGCGCCGAGCGCGGCGACATGGCGCGCAAGGTCACCAAGCTGGTTGCCGACATCGAGTGGGCCGAGAACGCCGGACTGGACACCGCGTGGGTTCCCCAGGTGCCCAACGACTTCGATGCGCTGACCGCGGTGGCACTGATGGGTGTCAAATCCAGCCGCATCGAGATCGGCACCGCCGTGGTCCCCTTGCAGGCACAGCACCCGATCGCGCTGGCCCGCCAGGCCCTGTCGGTGCACGCCGCCATCGGGGGACGGTTGGCACTCGGTGTCGGGCCGTCGCACCACTGGATCGTCGCCGACATGCTCGGTCTGCCCTATCAGCGACCCGCCGCCTACACCCGCGACTATCTTCAGGTGCTCAACGCGGCCGTCGGCGGCCCGGGGCCCGTCGACGTCGAGAACACGAACTTCACGGTGCACAACCCGACCGTGCTCGGCGCCGATTCGCCGCTGCCGGTGCTGGTTGCCGCGCTCGGACCGGTGATGCTGGATCTGGCCGGGCAGCTCACCGACGGGACCTCGCTGTGGATGGCCGACGAACGCGCCATCGGCGACCACATCGCCCCGCGGATCACCAAGGCGGCCGAGAACGCCGGGCGCCCCGCGCCCCGCATCGTCGCCGGGATCCCGGTCTGTTTGTGCGGGGCCGACGAGGTCGACGCGGCGCGGGAACGCGCCAACCAGATCCTCGGCGAAGCCGAGGTCTCACCGAACTACCAGCGGTTGTTGGAGCGCGGTGAGGCCCGCGACGTCGGTGACCTGTGTGCCGCCGGTGACGAATCCGCCATCCTGGCCCGGTTCCGGCGCTTCGCCGACGCCGGCGTGACCGACCTGTCGGTGCGGCTGCTGCCGATCGGCGAGACCCGCGACGAGCTGGTCGCCTCCAAATACCGGACCCGCGAGGTGATCGCCGAGCTCGCCAAGGAGATTCGATGAGTGGGCCGCTGTCGGGGATCCGGATCCTCGAAGTGGGGGTGATGCTGGCCGGTCCCTACGCGACCATGATGCTGGCCGATCTCGGCGCCGAGGTGATCAAGATCGAACCCCCCGGCGGTGAGATCTCCCGTCAGGTCGGGCCCAGCTATTTCGCCAGTCTCAACCGCAACAAGCGCAGTGTCCGGCTGGACCTGGCATCGGAGTCCGGGCAGGCCCGGTTGGGGGAGCTGGTCGCAGAATCTGATGCGCTGCTGGTGAACATGAAGCCCTCGGTGATCCGCCGCCTCGGGCTCACCTACGACGCACTGAAGCGGCACAACGACCGGATCGTCTGTGTCGCGCTGACGGGATTCGGCCTCGACGGCGGCGACCAACCGGCGTTCGACTATGTGATCCAGGCGGCCACCGGGGTGGCCGCGATGACCGGCGATCCCGCCGGCCCGCCGGTCCTGCCGGGCTACTCCTCCGCGGACAACTCCACCGGGCTGACGGCCGCGCTGGGCCTGTTGGCCCAGATCGTCAGCGGCCGCGGCGGCCAGGTCGAGGTCTCGCTGCGCGACGTGATGCTCTCGCAACTGAACTACCGCGCGTCGTCCTACCTCAACGACGGGCTCGAGCCGCGCCGGTACCCCCACGGCGCGCACTCCTATTACGTTCCCGCTCAGCTATTCGCCACGGCGGACGGCTACCTGGCGCTGTTCATCACCCACGACGGGTTCTGGAAGGCGTTCGCCGAGGAGGCCGGTATCGACGGGTTCACGAGGATGGACGAGCGTGCGGCCCGCCGCGAGGAGGTGCTCGCGGCGGTCAGCGCGGCGCTGGCCGCCGACACCGCCGAGGGCTGGGAGCAGCGGTTGCGGCCGCTGGGAATCCCGGTGTCGGCAGTCCGTACGCTTCCCGAGGCGCTCAAGGAGAATCCGGAAATGGTCGTCACCGCAGGCGATTTCCGCCTGGTCGGCAGCCCGATCAGGATCGCCGGAGACGAGCCGACGTACGTTCCGCCTCCGGAGCTGATCGACTGACCGAGCGGTCAGGTCGTCACCAGCGTCGCCGATGCGGTCCCCGGGGCACCGTAGACCTGTGCGAAACCCACCGTGGGGTTCCCGGGCACCTGGCGGTCGCCGGCCTGCCCGCGCAACTGCAGCACCAACTCGTGCAGCTGGCGCAGTCCGGAGGCGCCGATCGGCTCGCCGTTGGCGATCAGCCCGCCGTCGGTGTTGACCGGCAGCGCCCCGGTGATCTCGGTGGCGCCGTCGGCGAGCAGCTTCTCCTGGTCGCCGTCGGCGCAGAAGCCGCATTCGGCCATGTGGATGACCTCCGCGCCGGCGTCGGTGTCCTGCAGTTGGACGACGTCGACGTCCTGGGGGCCGAGACCGGCGCGCTCGAACGCCGCGCGGGCGGCGTAGACGGTCGGCGAGACGTCCTCGTCGAGCGGGGCCGACGTCGCGTGCACCTCGTACGCGCCGTAGCGTCGGGTGCGGATCTCGGTGGCCCGCAGGTACACCGGCTTGTCGGTGAATCGATGGGCGATATCGGCGCGGCACATCACGACCGCCGCGGCCCCCTCATCGGGTGCGCAGAACATGTATTGGGTGAGGGGATGGTTCAAAGTGGGCGCGTTGAGAATGTCGTCTTCCGACATCGGCTTGCGCCGGAAGGCGTTGGGGTTCAGGGCGCCGTTGCGAAAGTTCTTGGCGGCGACCTTGGCCAGGGTCGCCGGCGAGACCCCGTGCTGATGGAGGTAGCGGTTGGCCTTCATGCCGAAGAACTTCGTGGTGACGAACTGGCCGTTCTCCGCATACCAGGCCGGCAGAGCCAGCTTGGCGGGATCATCGGTGAACGCTCCGCGGGGATGTTTGTCCATCCCGATGGCGATACCGATGTCGTACTTGCCCGACGCGATGTTGTCCGCGCACACCTGGGTGGCGGTCGCCGCTGTCGCACACGCGTTGAACACGTTGGTGAACGGGATCCCGGTCAGTCCGACCAGCCGGGTCACCGCGTCCGGGTTGGAGATCTCGTAGCTGCCGCCGACACCGAACTGGATGTCCTTCCACTCGGTGCCCGCGTCGGTCAGCGCCTGCTGGATCGCCTCGGCGCCCATCTGCATCGCCGATTTGTCGAACCGGCCGAACGGGTGCAGACCCACACCGATGATCGCGACGTCATTCATCTCGAAGTCTCCTTACGCCGACGGGCGGGGTGGCGGGGCCGGGCCCGGGTGCGGGCCGACTGCGGCCCACGGCCATGGAAACGGCGCCCTCAAACACGAGAATGAGATTATCATTGGGCGGAGTCCGGGGACAGCCGGGCCTCGCCGGCACGGCGGCTCAGCGCGTGAATCCGTGGGCGCAGAACTCCCAGACCTCGTCGGGGGTGATCGGGTGACCCTCGGCGGTGTCGGTGACCGAGCTGGACTGCGCGATGAACATGACGCTCTGCATGGTCAGTGCGGCGATGCGCTTGGGTTTGACGCCCTTGCGCAGGCCGGCGGGCGCGGCGTTCTCGGTCAGTTCGGTGAACAGCGCCAACAGCGGTTCGTGGGCGACCTCCACCTCGGCGCGGTGCGTGACGAGCAGTTGGGGTGCGAAATCGGTGAACAGCGGTCGTGTGGCCGCGGGGTCCGGCCGGGACAGTTCGAACAACAAATGCACCGCCACCTTGAGGCGCTCCACCGGGTCCGACTGGTTCTCGGTCGCCGCGCGAATCTGGTCGGCGGCCTGGCTCAGGGCGTCTTCGAACAGGGCCAGCAGAAGCTCGTGCTTGCCGTTGAACTGCAGGTAGAAACTGCGCAGGGATTGGCGTGAGCGCTCCACGACCTCCTGGACGGTGAAGTCGGTGCTGCCCTTTTCGACGATGATCTCCTGGGCGGCGTCCAGGAAGCGCTGCACCCGCTGGGCGGCGCGCAGGCGCGCGGTCTTGACCGACCGCTCGACGGCCCGCTGCTTCCAGGCGGGATTCTCGTCCGGGTTGCTCATCGCCGACCCCGTCGGCCGCTCATCGACGGTCTCGCTGGCGGCTGATCCGGGAGGTCATGGGGGCACTGTACCGAAGTGCGCCCCGGCATCGGACGCGGCGACCGGGTGTGACCGCGGTGTGTCGAAAACTCTGGTTCCTCACCGACGAGAATGATATTCTCGTCGGTGATTCCGCACCCTAGGGAGACCCCGCTTTGACCGACTCCGCTTTGATCGACTACGCCGTTGCCGATCGCATCGCGACCATCACCCTCAATCGACCCGAGGTCGCCAATGCCCAGAACACCGAGTTGCTCGACCAACTCGACGCCGCCTGGACGCGTGCCGCCGAGGATGACGACGTCGCGGTGATCATCGTGCGGGCCAACGGCAAACACTTCTCCGCCGGCCACGACATCAAAGGCGGCGGCCCGGTGCCGGAGAAGATCTCCCTGGAGTTCATCTACAACCACGAGTGCAAGCGTTATCTGGAATACACGCTGCGCTGGCGCAATGTGCCCAAGCCGTCGATCGCCGCGGTGCAGGGCCGGTGCATCTCCGGAGGGCTGATGCTGTGTTGGCCGTGCGACCTGATCATCGCCGCCGACGACGCGCAGTTCTCCGACCCGGTGGCCTTGATGGGCATCGGCGGGGTTGAATACCACGGGCACACCTGGGAACTCGGCGCGCGTAAGGCCAAGGAGATGCTGTTCACCGGTCGTGCGCTCAGCGCCCGCGAAGCCGAGCAGACCGGGATGGTCAACCGGGTGGTCGCCCGCGACGAGCTCGATGCCGAGACCCGCGCACTGGCCGAGACGATCGCCACGATGCCGTCGTTCGCCCTGCGGCAGGCCAAACGGGCCGTCAACCAGACCCTCGACGTGCAGGGCTTCTACTCGGCGATCCAGTCCGCATTCGACATCCACCAGACCGGTCACGGCAACGCGCTGTCGGTCTGCGGTTGGCCGATCCTGGTCAACCTCGACGAGATGAAGTCGAAGGTCGACTGACCGTCGACTGACCGGAGCCCCGCCGTGGTCAGCGCACGCCGGCGCGGAGCCGGCGTTTGAGGACCTTGCCGTAGCTGTTCTTCGGCAGTTCGGCGACGAACTCGTAGCGTTTCGGGCGTTTGAACCGGGCGATGCGGGCCACCAGGTGGGCGTCGAGCTCAGCGGGCGAGGCGGTGCCCACGATGAAGGCGACCACGACCTCGCCCCACTCGTCGTCGGCGATACCGACCACCGCCGCCTCCGCCACCGCGGGGTGATCCAGCAGGACCTCCTCGACCTCGCGCGGGTAGATGTTGCTGCCGCCGCTGATCACCACGTCTTTGGATCGGTCACGCAGGGTGAGGTAGCCGCGCTCGTCGAACGCCCCGCGATCGCCGGTGATCAGCCAACCGTCGCGCAGTGCGGCCGCGGTGGCCTGCGGATCGTTCCAGTAGCCGACCATCACGACGTCGCCGCGGCAGACGACCTCGCCCACCTCGCCGGGTGCCGCCTTGGTGCCGTCGTCGCGCAGTACCGCCACCTCGACCCCCGAGCGGGCCCGGCCGACGGAGCCGAGGACCGCGTCCTCGGTGCTGCGGTGATCGCCCCGGCACAAGCCGGTGATGGTCATCGGAGCCTCACCCTGACCGTAGAGCTGCACGAACACCTGTCCGAACGCCGTCAGCGCGGCCTTGAGGTGGCGCAGGTACATCGGGCCGCCCCCGTAGATGATCGTGCGGAGATTCGCCGGGCGCCCGCGCCCGGTGGCGACGAGGCGCCCCACCATCGTCGGCGCCAAAAAGGCGGTGGAACCCGGGTGGTGCCCGCAGAGGTCGAGGAACTCGTCGGGGTCGAACGAGGCGGCGGCCGGGATCACCTGGCGCGCGCCGCGCAGCACGTAGGGCAGGATGTAGAGCCCGGATCCGTGCGACATCGGTGCGCTGTGGATCAGGCTGCAGTCGGCATCCGGGTCGTCGAGGTCGGCCAGGTGGGCGATCGCCATCGCCACCAGGTTGCGGTGGGTCAGCATCGCGCCCTTCGCGCGGCCGGTGGTGCCGCTGGTGTAGAACAACCATGCGAGCCGAGCCGGATCGGGATCCGGTGCCGTCGATCGCCGGGCGGTCAGGCGCTGCAGATAGGCGGTGCTGCCCAGGGTTTCGACCGGCGCCCGCACGAGCGCCGACAGCTGAGGTGCCAGCTCGGGTGAGGCGAACACCAGGGATGCCCCCGAGTCCTCGACGATCTCGACCATCTCGCGGGGATGCAGCTTGTAGTTGAGCGGAACGACGACACCGTCGGCGGCCCAGGTGGCGAAGAGCAACTCGACGATCTCGGGGCGGTTCTCACTGGCGATCGCGATCCGCGCGCCCGCGCCGGCGCTGCGCCTGATCGAGGTCGCCAGCCGCAGTGCTCGGTCGATCAATTCGCCCCAGGTGAGAAGTTGGCGCCGGCCGTGAAACACCGCGCCGCGGTCACGGTAGCGGGCCCCGGCCTGCTCCAGCAGTGCGAACAGGTTCACCGCGGCACCCACTCGGCGTCCAGCGCGAAGTCCGAGAGGTACTTGGTGGAACTCCATCCGCCGTCGACCACGATGGTCTGGCCGTTGATGAAGGCGCCGGCATCCGAACACAGGAACGCGACGGTGTTGGCGATGTCCTCGACCCGGCCCAGACGTGGATACGGCGTCATCTCGGTGTTGATCTTGCGGAACCGCGGGTCGTCGAGCCGGTGCTCCACCATCGGTGTCACCGTCACCCCCGGCGCCACGGCGTTGCATCGGATGCCTTGGGCCCCGTACTGGCAGGCGATGTGGGTGCTCAGCGCGGTGAGCCCACCTTTGGCCGCCGAGTAGGCCCCGCCGCGGAGCCCACCGACCACGGCGAAGGTGGACGTGACGTTGACGATGGCCGAACCCGCCCGCAGGTGCGGCAGGACGTCGCGTGCCAGGCGAAACGGTGCACGCAGCATGACGTCGAGGAAGTGGTCCAGCGTGTCGTCGTCGGTTTCGTGCAGCGGCTGTGGGCTGCCGACGCCGGCGTTGTTGATCAAAAAGTCCACCCGGCCCCACCTGTCGAGGGCGGCGTCGATCACCCGCTGCGGGGCGTCGTCCTCGGTGAGATCGACCGCCACGGTGGCGATCCGGTCGGGGTCGGTCTCGGCCGCCAGCCCGGCGAGCCGCTCGGCATCGCGTCCGGTGCCCAGCACCGCTATCCCGTCGTCGACCAGCTTTTTGGCGCAACCGAATCCGATTCCGCTGCTCGCACCGGTCACAATGGCCACCCGCATAGTCAGTCACCCATCTCGATCATCTCGGTCGTCGATCAGCACGGTGCGGATGTGGTGTTTGACCACTTTGCCCGCGTCGTTTTTGGGAAGCGCATCCCAGACCACCAGCCGTTCCGGTGTTTTGAATCGGGCCAGTCCGTGGGCGGCCAGCATGGCGCTCAGTTCGGCAAGGTCCGGTGTCGGCTCACCGGTGGGAACGATCACAGCGCAGGCACGCTCGCCGGTGCGCTCATCGGGAAGACCGACCACGGCGATCTCGGCGATCCCGGGATGCGCCACCAGGATGTCCTCCACCTCCTTGGCCGCGATGTTCTCGCCGTGGCGGATGATGACGTCCTTGGCCCGACCGGTGACCAGCAGGTAGTCGTCATCGACCCAGCGGCCGAGATCGCCGGTGGCGAAGTAGCCGTCGGCGTCGAAGCAGCCGTCCTCGTCCTCGGGATGCAGATAGCCCAGCAACATCTGGGGCCCGCGGACGGTGATCTCGCCACCGCCGGGCGGGGCGGCGTGGTGGTCGACCAGCTTGATGTCGGCGATACCGGCCCGGCCGTCGGTGTCGGCGGCATACGACTGCTCACCGGCGCCCAAAGCGCCCACGGTGGTGACCGGAACCTCGCTGGATCCGTACACGCGGGTGATGCGGGCGGTGGGGAAGTACCCGGCGGCTTCGCGGATCAGCGTCGCCGGTACTGCCGCGCCCCCGCAGATGAACACCTTGAGGTCGGGAAGCCGGGTGCCGGCCCGGCGGGCGGCGGCGAGCAGGTGCGCCAAAAACGGTGTGGCACCGGCGACGTGGGTGCAGCGTTCGGTGAGCATCCGGCGCACTGCGTCATCGGGTTCCCAGCGGTCCATCAGCACCGCGGTGGTCCCCAGCAGCAGCGGGCACTCGAAGGCGTAGATCGACCCGCCGATGTGCGCGATCGGCGACGGAACGAGGAATCGGTCGCCGGGCACGATCCGCCAGTGCGTGCCGAGTTGCCGGATCAACGCATGGATCGAATTATGGCTATGGAGAACGCCCTTGGCTCTCCCCGTGGTGCCGGAGGTGTACAGCACCAGATGGACGGCATCGGGGTCGAGCGGCGGGTGCGGTGGCGGTGCGCCGACCGGCGCCGTCTCGACCAGTGTGTGATAGTCGGTGTGGATCGGCGCATCGCCGCGCACCACCACCACCTCCGGTGGGGCGTCGAGTCCGGTGGCCACCCGGGCGAACATCTGAGCGTAGTCGTGGCCGCGGAACGTCTCGGGGATGAACACCATCCGGCTTTGGGCATCGGCGAGGATGAACCTCAGCTCCGCCTCGCGCAGCGACGGCAGGATCGGATTGATCACCATCCCGGCCATGGTCGCCGCCAGATACACCACGGCCGCTTCATGCCAGTTGGGCAGCATGAACGACACGACGCTGCCGGTCGGCAGCCGGTCGGCCATCACCGCCGCCAGTGCGCTCGCCCGAGCGTGGACCTGTCGGCAGGTGAGCCGGACGTCGCCGTCGATCAGCAACGGCCGTTGCGGGGTCTGATGCGCCGCGACGCGGAGTTCGTCGGCCAGCGTCGTGGTGACCCACAGGCCGCGTGAGCGCGCATCGGCGGCCAGGGCCTGGTTGCCGCGCGCGATCATGGGTCGCTGCAGCCACTGACCCGGTGCAGCGTCATCGAGTGCCGATAACCGGTGCCGGGATGGGTGTTCACCGTCACCTGGGCGATCGCGCCCTCGGAGGTGGTGTAGCTGCGCTGCATCTGCAACGCGGCGGTACCGGGGTCGACCTTGAGTGTGCGCGCCAGTTCCGCGTCGACCAGCACGGCGGAGATCTGCTGGTTGACCTCGGTGACGGCAACGCCGAACATGTCCTCGATGAGCGGGAAGATCGGTCCCGAATGGCGCTGCAACAGCCGCCCGACGGCGGCGAAGGTCCGGTTGATGTAGTACTCGGTGCGGCAGACCGGCGCCGCCTGGTCATCGGCCTGCCGGTGGCCGCGCACCGCCAACCAGTCGCTCCCGGCGGGCAGCCCGGTCCGCTCGGCTGTCTCGTCGTCGAGGGTGACCAGGGCATTGGTGTCGATCTGGAACCGCGCGCCGGCGGCGAACGCGAGCAGGTCGTTGATCGACACCGCGCTCTGGGCATAGGAGTTCGTCGCGGCGCGGGGGATCACCACGGTGCCGGCGCGGGGTCGGGAGGCGACGAGGTTGTCCTCGCGCAGCCGCCGCAACGCCTCACGGACCGTGTATCGGCTGACCTCGAACTGCTCGCAGAGTTCGTGTTCGGTGGGCAGCCGCGCGCCGACCGGGTAGACGCCGTCGGCGATCTGCTTGCGCAGGGTGCGCGCGACCCGCAGGTAACGGTGGTCGGTCACGGGGCGACCGGTTGTAGCGCCAGGACGCTGCCATCGCCGTCGGCGGAGACGAACAAGACCCCGTCGGATCGGCGCGCGATGCCGGCGAACGGCCCCTGCGGGCCGCTGAACGGCGGCATCCCTTTGAGCGGCTTGGGTGTCACGCCCGGCGGCGGACCGATCGGCAGGTCCGCGGCGATGGTCTGGCGCGCCGCGGTGTGCAGGTCGACGGCGACCAGCTGTCGGGCGCCGGCGTCGACGACGTAGAGGTACCCGTCGGCCACCAGGATGCCCTGTGGTCGTGTCAACCCGTCGACCACCGTCTGGACGCCGGAGCCGGTGACGCGACGCACCCGCCCGGCGCCGGATTCGGCCACCAGAACCGAGCCGTCGCCGTCGACGGCGACCCCGACCGGCTGGTGCACGCCGCTGGCGAGCACGTCGACGGTGCCGTTGCGCACGTGCAGCACGCGGTCGGTGCCGAACTCGGTGACCACCGCACCGTCGGGGGTCACCGCCACCCCGTAGAGCTGGTCGAAGCCGTCGGCGAGCACCTCGGTGCGCGCCTGTGCCGGGGTGTACCGGCAGAGCTGTCCACCGGAGGTGGTGGTGATGAACTGTCCGGCTCCCACGGCCTGAACCCCGCGGAGGAACCCGGGGTAGCCCGGGGAGAACAGCATGCCCACGGTGTCGAGGCGGCCCCGGGGGCCGACCGCGTAGAAGTTGGTGCCGTCGGCGATGTAGACGGTGCCCTCGGCGTCCACGGTGAGATCCAGCGGCCAGTTCAGTCCGCCGGGCAACGCGGTGCGGGTCTGGCCGTCGGGCAGGATCTCGGTGATCGCGCCGGTGAAGTTCGAGACGAACAGCCGATCGCCGACGAAGGTGCAGTTGTCCAGACCGGGGCTGAGCTGCGCGAGCACCGTCCGGTCGCCGGTGCGCGGATCGATGCGCAGCACCTGGCCGCTGGCCGCCTGGGTGGAGACGAGGTACCCGTCGGCGTCGAATTTCACCGCGTCGGGCACACCGAGGTCACCGGCGACCCGCTGCGGTGCGGTGGGCTCGGCGGCGAACGGGTCGATCCGCCAGATCTCGTTGGCGGTCATCAACGGGAAATACAGCAGTCCGTCCGGGCCGACCTCCATCGCGTTGGGCGAGGGAAGGTTCTCGGCCAGGACGCGTTGGGCCCCGGTGTCCCGGTCGAGGTGCACCAGACGCCCGCCGTCACGGCACTCGCCGACGAACAGGTGATCGTGGTGCACCGTGATCCCGTTGGCGCACGGCAGGTCGTCGCGGAGCACCCGGCTGCGTCCGGCCGTGTCGAGCACGCTGACGCGCGCATCCATCACCTCGGTGGCATACAGTCGCCCGGCCCCGTCGAAGGCGACATCGTCGGGCGCGACGATGTCCCCGCCGCGCGCGCTGACCGTCGCCAGCGCCCCGCTGGCGACATCGAACGCGCTGATCTGGCTGCCGGTGACCTGGGCGATGTACACCCGGCCGTCGGGCCCGGTGCGCAGACCGTTGGCGCCGAACAGTCGACTCGCGCGGGTGATCGGTTGCAGCCGCCAGCCCGGCGCGACGGTGGGCTCGGTGGCCTCCGCGCGGGCGCCGGGCAGCGGCGACGGGGACATCGCGGCCAGATCGGTCATGGTCGCCGACGATAGCAAGCGACTAATGGTCCAGACAATAGCCACGATGACTTCACGCTGTCCCCTTGACGACTGAATAAGCACTGCGGAATAGTGTTCTTCGCTATGAAGAGGCAACATATCTGTCCGGACAATGACCGGTGAACACCGTTCCCAGCGGCCCGCTGAGCGGGATACGGGTGGTCGACCTGACCGCGATGGTGATGGGGCCCTACTGCACCCAGGTGATGGCCGACATGGGCGCCGACGTCGTCAAGGTCGAACCCCCCGAGGGCGATCCCACCCGCTACATCTCGATCGGTCCCGCCGCCGGGTTGAGCGGGGTCTTCGTCAATGTCAACCGGGGCAAGCGCAGCGTCGCGCTCGATCTGCGCGAGGCTGCCGACCGGGCGGCGATCACCACGCTCATCGAGAGCGCCGACGTGTTCATCCACTCGATGCGGGCCAAGGCGATCGCCAAGCTGGGGCTGGACTACCCCGCCGTGGCCGCGATCAACCCGCGCATCGTGTACACCAACTGCTACGGCTACGGCCGTGGCGGGCCCGACTGCGACCGTCCCGCCTACGACGACACCATCCAGGCGGAGTGCGGGCTGCCCGCGGTGCAGCGGGCCCTGACCGGACAGGCCGACTACGTCGGCACCATCATGGCCGACAAGATCGCCGGATTGACCGCGCTGTACGCCACCATGATGGCGTTGTTTCACCGGGAGCGCACCGGTCAGGGCCAAGAGGTCGAGGTCGCGATGTTCGAGACCATGGCCTCGTTCATGCTCGTCGAACACGCCAACGGGGCGATGTTCGATCCGCCGCTCGGCGACGCGGTGTATCCCCGCACCGTGGCGCCCAATCGGCGCCCCTATCGCACCCGCGACGGGGAGATCGCCGCGCTGATCTACAACGACAAGCATTGGAACGCGTTCATCGAGGCGGTGCGCCCGCCCTGGGCGTCCGACCGGTTCGCCACGTTGGCCCAGCGGGCCCGACAGATCGACGTCGTCTACGGGCTGGTCGCCGAGACGATGACCCAACGCACCACCGCCGAATGGCTGGCGCTCTTCCGTGAGCTGGAGATACCGGCGGCCGCGCTGAACACCCCGGGTGAGCTCTTCGACGATCCGCACCTCAATGCCGTGGGGCTGTTCGAGACCATCGCGACACCGCAGGGCCCGGTGCGCTTCCCCGGGGTGCCCACCCGGCTGTCCCGAACACCGGGCCGGGTGGCCGGCCCGGCGCCCGAACTGGGTGCTCACACCGCGGAGATCCTCGACGAGCTCGGCCTGCAACCGGGGGCGATGTGACCCTGAACTTCGAGATGGGGCCGGAGGCCGCCGCGCTTCGGACCCGGTTGCGGGACCTGATTCGCCGGGAGATGCCGGCGCAGTTCCCCGGAGCCTTCACCGACGATCCCGCCGATCTCGAGGCCGCACAACGGTTCTGTCGCGTGCTGGCCGAGCAGGACCTGTTGTGCCTGTCGTGGCCGGCGAAGTTCGGCGGCGCGGAGGCCTCGGTGTGGGACCAGACCGTCGTCCGCGAGGAGATGTGGGCCCACCACGAGCCGCGCGGGGCGCAGTACATGGGGGTGAACTGGGTCGGCCCGGTCATCATGCGCCACGGCACACCCGAACAGCAGCGTCGGCACCTCCCGCCCATCGCACGCGGGGAAGTGATCTGGTGTCAGGGATTCTCCGAGCCGGAGGCCGGTTCGGATCTGGCGTCGCTGCGCACCCACGCCCGCCGTGACGACGACGGCTGGGTGGTCAACGGCCAGAAGATCTGGACCTCCTACGCCACCATGGCGCAGTGGTGCTTCCTGCTGGCCCGCACCACCCGGGTGGGCGAGCCCCTCAACGGCGAGGTGGCCACCAGAAAACAGCAGGGCCTGACGGTGTTCCTGGTCCCGATGGACAACCCCGCGATCGAGGTCCGGCCGATACGCACCATGATGGGCCCCCACCATCTCAACGAGGTCTTCTTCGACGACCTGCGCGTCACCGACGCCGACGTGCTCGGCGCGGTCGACGCGGGCTGGTCGATCGTGCGTGACGTGATGGCCTACGAGCGGGTGGGGATCGCTCGGTATGCGCGCTGTGAGCGGCTACTGGCCGCGGCCCCACGGGTGCTGGGGGAGCGGTGGGAGCGGCTGCCCGCCGAGCTCGCCGGCCGCTGGGTGCGGATGCTGACCCACTGTCGGCGGGCGCGGCTCATGGCGTATCGCATCGTGGCTCTGCAGGCCGACGGGCGCGTCCAGCCCGGCGACGCCGCCGCCTATCGGATCGCGGTGACCCGGTTGGACCAGGAGAGCGCGGAGGTCCTGATGGAGCTCGCCGCCGAGGCGCCGGCCGGCCCGCAGGCGCAGTGGTTCCGCACCGAGGTCGACGACCACTGGCGCTACTCGCAGGCGGCCACGGTGTCCTCGGGCAGCATCGAGATGCAGCGTATTCTGCTCTCGCGCACCCTGTTGGCGGCATCGCGATGAACCTCGAACTCAGCGACGCAGCCGCAGAGTACGGGCGGCACGCGCGAGACGCCTTCGCCGCGGGTGGCGGCGACGAACTGGTGGTGTGCGCCGACGCCGACCCCGCCCGCCGCGAGGAACTGATCGGCCCGATCTTGCGCGATCTCAGCGCTTTCGATCTCAGGCCGCGGGAGGACCCCGACGAACTGGAGGCGGCCGCGGCGCTGTGCCGCAGCGCCGGCCACTGGGCGCTGCCCTACCCGCTGGCCGAATGCCTCGCCGCGCCGAGCGACATCGACGCCGACGGGCTGATCGTCGTGGCCGACCATCTGCCCGCCGGCGCGGTGACCGGGCTGCAGAAGCGATGGGTGACGGTCACCCTGGCCGGGACGCGCTGCCGTGTGGTCGGCCAGTCGCCGGTTTCCGCCGCATCGGTGGCCGAGTTGCAGCTGGCCGTGATCGATCGACACGGGGCCGCCGACGTCGCGCTGGGCCTGGTGCTGCCGTGTTGGACACTGCTCGGGATGCTCGACCGGGCACTGGATCTCACCGTCGCCCACGTCCAGCTGCGCCACCAGTTCGGCAAACCGCTGTCGGAGTTTCAGGGGGTGCAGTTCCAGCTGACCGAGGCCGAGGTGGAGCGCAGCGGAGCGGACATGCTCGCCCGGTACGCACTGTGGAGCATCGCGACCGGGCGACCGGAGGCGATCGACGACGCCCTGGCCCTGCGGCTGGCGGCCGTGGAGGCCGCCGAGGTGGTGTTGCGCATCTGTCATCAGCTACACGGCGCGGTCGGATTCTGCGACGAGACGGCGCTGTCGTGGCTGTCGCGCTACAGCCAGCCGCTACGCCGCCTGCCGTGGGCGGTGTCGGCCACCCGCGACCTGCTGGCCCGGCGTGTGGAGCGGGCCGGGCTCACGGGGCTGTTCGGATGAGATACGACCTGCCCCGCGAACTCACGGTCGACGCCGACGGGCCGGTGCGCACCGTGACCATCAACCGCCCCACCGAGTTGAACAGCGTCAACGAGCGTCTGCACTGGGCGCTGGCCAACGTCTGGCGCCAGCTCGCCGCCGACAAGCAGGCACGGGTCGTCGTGGTGACCGGCGCCGGACGGGCATTCTCCGCCGGCGGTGACCTGAACTGGATCACCACGTTCCTCGACGACGAGACCGCCCGCGATGAAAGCATCCGCGAAGGCGCACAGATCATCGAGGAGATGCTGCGCTTTCCGCTGCCGATCATCGCGGCCGTCAACGGACCCGCGGTGGGCCTGGGGTGCAGCATGGCGCTGCTCTGCGACATCGTGCTGATCTCGGCGACCGCCCATCTCGCCGATCCGCACGTCGCGGTCGGGTTGGTGGCCGGTGACGGCGGTGCGGCTCTGTGGCCGCTGCTGACCCCGATCCTCCGGTCGCGGGAGTACCTCTACACCGGTGAGCGCATCGACGCCGCGACCGCCGTCGAGCTCGGACTGGCCAGCCGTACCGTGGCGCCCGACGAGCTTCTGGTGCAGGCCCATCGGCTGGCCACCCGGCTGGCCGAGCAACCGGCCGAGGCGCTGCAGGGCACCAAACGGGTGGTGAACATGTACCTCTCGCAAGCGCTGGCCGGTCCGCTGCAGGCCGGGTTCGCCGCGGAGGTGGCCACCATGAAGACCGCCGAACACCGCCGGCGGTTGCTCGCGGTCAAGGACCGGGCGGAGCGACGATGACCCGCAACGCCGATTTCCGTGCCGAGGTACGCCAGTGGTGTGCCGAGAACATCCCCGCCGATTGGCGCCGCCGCCAGACCGGCGCCGACGAGCGGGAGTTCGTCGAGTTCCAGCGCGACTGGTTCGCGACCCTGCACAGCGCCGGATTCGCGGTCCCGCACTGGCCGCGGGAGTGGGGCGGCGGGATGTCGGTGACCGATCAGGTCGTGCTCTACCAGGAACTCGCCGCGCACGATGCGCCCCGGCTGGTGCTGGCGTTCGTGGGCATTCACCACGCGGCGTCGACGCTGCTGGCCGCCGGCACCGAGGCTCAGCGCCGTCGGCATCTGCCGGCGATCCTCGACGGCGAGATCTGGGTGCAGGGCTTCTCCGAACCCGAGGCCGGCTCCGATCTCGCGGCGCTGCGCACCGCCGCGCGCCGGGTCGGGGACAGCTACGTGGTCAACGGCCAGAAACTGTGGGCCAGCGGTGCACGCCACGCCCAGTGGTGTCTGTTGCTGGCCCGCACCGACCCGAACGCCCCGAAGCGGAAGGGCATCTCGTATTTCCTGTTGGACATGGCCACCCCCGGCGTGCAGGTGCGTCCGATCCGCAACGCCGTCGGCGACGAGCACTTCTGCGAGATCTTCCTCGACGACGTGCTGATCCCGGCGGTCAACCTGATCGGGGCGGAGAACGCCGGCTGGCAGGTGGCGCAGGCGACGCTGGGCGCCGAGCGCGGTCTGACGATGTTGGAGTTGGCCGAGCGGCTCGGCGGTGCGGGCTTTGATCGGCTGGTGCAGGCGGCCCCCACCGCCGACCCGGTCGTCGCCGACACGCTGGCTCGACTCGACACCGAGATCAGCGCACTGCGCACGATGTGCCGGCGACTCGTGGAGAACACCGAGGCCGGCACCGCCGGTCCGGCCGACGCCTCGATCGTGAAGCTCTTCTACAGCGAACTGCTGCAGCGGCTGACCGATTTCGGCGCCGAGATCAGCGGCCTGGCGGGCCACACCGAGCTGACCAAACCACTGTCCAGCGGCTGGGAATCCGGGTCGTGGGTGCTCGATTTCATCGGTTCATGGGAGTGGACGATTCCCGGTGGCTCCAGTGAGATCCAACGGACCATCATCGGCGAACGAGGGCTGGGCCTGCCCAGAGAGCCGAGTCTGCCATGACCACAACGGAGTTCGCCGCATTCCACGACGACCTTCGCGCTGTCGCCGGTGACGTGCTCGCCCGTGAACCCGTCGTGGACTGGGCCAGGCTGGTCGACACCGGTTGGGCGGGTTTGGAGGTGCCCGAGGAATTCGGCGGTGCCGGTGCGACGTTCGCCGAGACCGCGGTGATCTGTGAGGAGCTGGGTCGCGCGGCCGCGACGGCACAGTACCTGGGCAGCGCCGTGCTGGCGGTCGGCGCGTTGACCGCGCTGCCCGCCGGCGCGGTCCGTGACCGGCTGCTGACCGCCATCGCCGCGGGCGAGCTGCGCGTGACCGCGGTGATCGGCCAGGGCTCGGCGTTTCGCCTCACCGCCGACCGGCGGCTGAGCGGCAGCGCCGAGTTCGTGCCCGACGCCGAGGGCGCCGACCGCTTCCTGGTGCTGGCCACCGACGTGTCCGGGACCGAGGTCGTGGTGGACGTCGCCGGGCTGGCGGTGACCGCCCAACCGGTTCTCGACCCGACGCGGACGGTCGCCACGGTCGCCGCCGACGGCATCGAGGTCGACGCGTCGGCGGTGCTGCGCTTCGAGCCCGGTGGGGCGCAAACGGTGCGCAACCGGGCTGCCCTCGCCGTGGCCTGTGACAGTCTCGGTCTGGCCGAGGCGATGCTGGCCAGGACGGTCACCTATGCGCGGGCACGCACCCAGTTCGGCCGGCCCATCGGCTCGTTCCAAGCGGTCAAACACGCTTGCGCGGACATGCTGGTGACGATCTCGGCGGCCCGGGCGCTGGTGGGCACCGGCGTCGAGACGCTGGTGGCCGACCGAGCCGAGGATGTCACCGCGGCCGTGGCGATGGCGAAGTCCTACACCGGCGCCGCGGCGGTCGAGGTCGTCGGCAAGGCCCTGCAGCTGCACGGCGGCATCGGCTACACGTGGGAGAGCGGCATCCACGCCTACCTCAAGCGCGCAACGTTCAACCGGTCGCTGTTCGGATCCCCGGCAGCGCACCGCCAATATCTCGCTCACCGTTATCAGTAAGTCGGACAAGGAGTATTTATCGTGGGTGTCCCCGTCTACCGCCGGATCCTGGAACTGTTCGAAGCCGAGGGCGTCAACACGCTGTTCGGCATCCCCGACCCCAACTTCGTCCACATGTTCGTCGAGGCCGAGCAGCGCGGCTGGTCGGTGGTGGCGCCGCACCACGAGGAGTGCGCCGGGTTCATGGCCGAGGCGGCGTCGCGGATGACCGGACGGCCCGGGTTGTGCATCGGCACGCTGGGCCCGGGGGTGGCCAACATCGCCGGGGCGATGATCTGCGCGAAGGTGGAGAACTCCCCGGTGATCTTCCTCGGCGGGCAGCGGGCCCGCATCACCGAGCGGCGGGTGCGCCGTGGGCGGATCCAATTCGTCCGCCAGGAAGACCTGTTCGTGCCGTCGGTGAAGTACAGCGCGTCGATCGAGTACGGCGTGCAGACCGACGAGATCGTGCGCGAGGCGATCCGCCAGGCCATGTCCGGCACACCGGGACCGGCCTACGTCGAATACCCCTCCCATGTGATCCTCGACGAGCTCGACGTCGCCGAGCCGATGCCGCCGCACCGCTACCGGCTGGTCAATCAGCGGGCCGACGCGCAGGAGGTCGCCAAGGCCGCCGAGCTCATCCGCGCGGCGGACAACCCGATCCTGCTGGTCGGTCACGGCGTGCACACCTCGCGCACCGGTGCCGCGGTCCGCGAGCTCGCCGAGCTGATGGGCTGCCCGGTGATCCAGACCTCCGGCGGGACGGCGTTCATCCCCGGCCTTGAGGAGCGGACCTTCCCCTACGGTTTCTCCACCGCGGCGGTCGAAGCGGTGGCGGGCTCGGATGTCTGCGTGGCGCTGGGCACCGAACTCGGCGAGCCGCTGCACTACGGCACGACCCGGCACTGGGCGGAGCGCGACGCCGAGCGCAAATGGATCTACGTCGAGCAGGACCCGATGGCGATCGGGGTGAACCGGCCGATCGATGTGCCGCTGGTGGGCGATCTGCGCGGGGTGGTGCCCCAGCTGGTGGCGGCACTCAAGGACGGCGCCGCCCGCCGCCCGGTCGCCGACCTGGACCGGTGGATCAAACAGGACATCGACCGGCTGGCCGAGCTGGCCGAGACGGCGCCGTCGGGGCGCAGCCCGGTGCACCCGGCGCGCTTGGTCGTCGAAGCCACCGAGGCCTTCCCCGCCGAGGGCATCATGGTCCGCGACGGCGGAGCGGTGGTCATCTTTCAGTGGACCTATTCGCAGGCCAAACCCCACGACGTGTTGTGGAACCAGAACTTCGGTCACCTCGGCACCGGACTGCCCTATGCGGTGGGCGCGGCGGTCGCCGACGGGGGCACACGGCCGGTGATGCTGCTGACCAGCGACTCGGCGTTCCTGTTCCACATCTCCGAGTTGGAGACCGCCGCACGGCTCAATCTGCCGCTGGTCTGCGTGGTCGGCGTGGATTACCAGTGGGGCCTGGAGGTCGGGGTGTACAAGCGGACCTTCGACCAGCCCGCCCCGCAGCCGGGCGTGCACTGGAGCAAGGACGTGCGGTTCGACAAGATCGCGCAGGGCCTGGGCTGCCACGGCGAATACGTCGAGTCCGAGGAGGAGATCGGGCCGGCGATCAAACGCGCCTACGCGACCGGCGGCACCGCCGTCGTGCACGTGTGCATCGACCCGAAGGCCAACTCGGAGGAGATGCCCAACTATGCCGAGTTCCGCACCTGGTACGCCGAGGGCACCCAGTAGACGACCGGCGCGCGTGACGCGCGCCGGCGACCGCCGTCGATGAGACCCTTGTCACAGACCCGAAACCAACCTACTGTGTGTTCATTCGGTTGGTTCAGCCCAGGAGTCCTATGACCGCTTCGCGACCGTATGCGACGCTTCTCGCCAAGGGCGAGGACCGTCGACAGCGGATTCTGGCGGCAGCCGAACGGCTGCTGGCGCACAACGGCTGGCGCACCACCACGCTCGCTCAGATCGCCCGAGAGGCGGGGGTCAGTGCCGCGGGACTGCTGCATCACTTCGCCTCGAAGGAACAGTTGCTGCACGCGGTGCTCGACGCCCGTGACGCCGACGATAACGCGCACGCGGACCGGTCCGGGGACCTCATCGACGAGATCCGGCGGGTCGCTGAGCGCTTCGATCGGGCACCGGAGTTGGTCGGCACGTTCACGGTGCTGCTGGTGGAGAACATCTCCCCGGACACCCCTCTGCACGACCGAATGGTCGAGCGCTACCGGCGTGCGGTGACGATCGTGGCCGACCTGATCGGTGACGGACAACGGGCGGGGCGGTACCGCAACGACTGCGACGCGACGGTCAAGGCCGTCGAGATACTCGCGTTTATCAATGGAATGGAGATGTCATGGTTGCTGGATCCTTCGATACCCCTGGCCGAGGTGTTCAACGCGTACACCGACACGCTGGCACGCGACTTGGCGGGGCCGAACACGGCAACGGATCCGCGCGCAAACGGGGCGGGCCCGCACGGCGGTACCGGTTCGACGTCGTCGGGCTCAATGTCCTCGATGTCGTGACCGCCGCCGGGGGCTGGATCTACGACCGAGTC
Source organism: Mycolicibacillus parakoreensis (assembly GCF_022370835.2). The sequence goes on along the minus strand of NZ_CP092365.1, from coordinate 2,148,374 downwards.
ACCGCGGGGTGGGACGTCTCGGTGTTGATCGGTGATGTCGGGCAGGGCCGGCCGCTGGAGGTCCTCGGCGCTCGCGTTCTCGACCTGGCGTCGGTGCTCAAGCACTGGGAGCAGCGATGGCATCCGCAGACGATCGCGGTGTCGGCGGGGATGTTCGACTCCCACCAGGGGGTGCAGCACGGGGTGCTGGCGGCGCTGGAGCACGGCCGTACCGAGGTGACGTTGTGGGGTGCGGTGCCGGCAGAACTCGATCCGGCCGTCGCGGTCAGGCAGCACCGGTTGAGCGCGGCGGCCCGTGCCTTTAAGGCCCAGGCCCTGCTGAGGGCGGGGGCCGATGCGACCGGCCCGGTGTCCGACGCCGAGATCTTCACCTGCGGCGTGGCCGCCGGCCCGTCGGTCGCGGCGGACCTCAGCCCGGCGAGCTGACCCCGCGAGAACATCATTTCCATTCTGCGGTAATCTGTTTGGCGTGAGGTGTCGTGGCTGACGCGCAGTCCCACTCCCTGGTGCTCGCGATGGACTACCGGGTCCCGGACCCGGCCCGGGTGTGGCCGTTGCTGCAACGGTGCGAATCGGACCTGGCCGCCCTGGGCGCCCATCACGTGCTGGTGTACACCTCGTCGGCGGAGCGCGGCCGGATCCTGGTGACCATGGCCATCCGCGGCCGGCAACCGGTCACCGACGTGCTGCGTGAACGGATCTTCATGCAGTGGTTCGACGCCGTCGGCGTCACCGACATCCCGGCGGTGTTCGCCGGTTCGCTGATCGAACGGATCGAGGTGGCCGCCCCCGGTGCCGAGCCGCCCGGTGCCGAGGCGCCCGGTGTGGTGGTGGCCGCGGTCGCCGAGGTCGCCGACACCGCACGGTTCGTCGCCCTCATCGACCGCACGATCACGCGGTTCGCGGACGCCGGAATCCGCAAGATCCTGGTTTTTCAGGCCTTCGACAACCCCCGTGAGGTCTTCGTGCTCCAGCAGGCCGACGACGAGGACAGCGCGGCGCGCTGGATCGACCAGCCCCCGTTCGCCGCTGACTGGATCACCACCGCCGGTGTCGGCGTCTATCCGCCCGTTTTCGTCGGGCACCTCGACCACATGATGCGGATTCCATCGGAGACGACGAAGGAGAACACAGCGACATGAGCGCCTATGACGTGGGATTGCTGATCGTGCGGCTCTGCCTGGGGCTGACCTTGGCCGCCCACGGATACAACAAGATTTTCGCCGGCGGCCGGATCAGCGGGACCGCACGGTGGTTCGACAGCATCGGAATGCGTCCCGGTGTCGTGCACGCCCGGATCGCGGCCGGCGCCGAGATCGCGGCCGGGCTGGGGTTCGCCATCGGGCTGCTCACGCCGGTCGCCGCGGCGGGCTTCGTCGCGTTGATGCTGGTGGCGGGCTGGACGGTGCACCGGGGGAACGGGTTTTTCATCGTCAGCAGCGGCTGGGAGTACAACCTGGTCCTGGCGGTGGCGGCCGTCGGCGTCGCGATGACCGGGCCGGGGCGGCTCAGTGTGGACTCGCTGGTGTTCGGACACCCCTGGTGCGAGGGCTGGGCGGGCCTGCTGATCGCGGCCGGACTGGGGCTGGTCGGTGGGATCGGCCAACTGCTGCTCTTCTACCGGCCGGATCCGGCTCGGGTGTGACACCCGGGCCGGACGGCGCTCAGTCGGGCGGTCAGTCGCTGGCCGGAAGCGGCTTGGCCTCCTTGATGGTCAACGCGACGGTGCCCACCGACAGGCTGCCCTCCCCGGCCTTGGTGACGAGGATCTCCGCGCCCGCGTCGTCGACGTAGCGTTTGCCCATCACGCAGCCGGACGCGAAGTCCGGGTCCAGGGTCGCGTCGGGGCGGCCCTCGGCGTCGAGCGCCACCATCGGAGCGCCCCCGGCACGCAGGTCCTGCAGGCTCTCGGCGGTCTTGACGACGATGACCTGGGTGTCGCAGACCTGGCTTTTCAAACGGGTGCCTGATTTGATCATGGTGTCCTTTCGGCGTTGGCGTCCTGCAGTTCATTGTCCAGCGCGGCGACGAGTTCGCGGCGGAGCACTTTGCCGGTCGGGGTCGTCGGCAGCTCGTCGCGAAACACGATCCGGTCCGGTGTGCGCGACCCGCGCAGCGAGCGCCTGGCGAAGTCGCGCAGCGCCTCGGGATCGGGGGCGGCCCCGGGTTCGGCAACGACGACCGCGACGATGATCTGACCCCACTGAGCGTCCTCGGAGCCCACCACCGCGACCTGACGGACCTGCGGATGCTCCACGAGAACGTCCTCGATCTCGGCCGGGGCGATGTTCTCGCCGCCGCGGATGATGGTGTCGTCGGAGCGTCCGACGATGAACACGTATCCCTCGTCGTCGACCACGGCGATGTCGCGGGTCGCGAACCAGCCGTCGGGGTCGAGCACCGACCCGATACCGCTGTAGCGGCCCGACACCTGCTCGCCGCGCACGAACAGCTCCCCGGCGGCCCCGGCCGGCAGCGGCCGCCCGTCGCCGTCGCGCACGACGGCCTCGATGCCCGGCACCGTGCGCCCCACCGAACCCAGCCGCCGCCGAACCGCCTCGTCGGTGGAGCGGTGGGCGAGCCGATGATCGTCGGGGGTGAGCACGGTCACCGTCGAACTGGTCTCGGTCAGGCCGTAGGCGTTGACGAAGCCCACCTCGGGCATCAGGTCGAGAGCCTGGCGCACCAGGGGCAGGGCCACCTTCGACCCGCCGTAGGCGAGGTTGCGCAACGACGGCATGGCACGGGGGTGACGCTCCAGCTCCGCGACGATCCGGTCGAGCATGGTCGGCACGACCGTCGCGGTCGTCACCGACTCGGCGTTGACCAGGCGAATCCACTCCGCGGGGTCGAACTTGCGCAGGTACACCGACCGGCGTCCGGCGTACAGATTGGTCAGCGCCGCCCCGACGCCGGCGATGTGGTACGGCGGTACACAGATCAGCGCGGCGTCCTGCGGGTCCGCCGACGCGAACTCGACGGTGCCGGTGACGTAGCTGGTCAGATTGTTGTGGGACAACTCGACGGCCTTCGGCTGTGAGGTCGTCCCCGAGGTGAACAGCACCACCGCCACGTCGTCGGCGTCCGGCCAGGCGTTGACCGGTTCGGTGGTGCGCGCCTCGGTGCGGAACTCCGCGGAGTCGAGGACCGCGTTGCCGGCGAGGCGGTCGGCGAGCACGCCGCGGTACTCGGCATCGACGACCACCAGCGGCTGGGGTAGGCGGTCGATCAGCTCGTGCAGCGCCGGAGCGCTCAACCGGTAGTTCAGCGGCGCGCACGGGACCCCGGCCCGGGCCGCGGCGAACAGCAGCAGCGGCAGCATGTCGCCGCCCATGCCGACGTAGGCCACGCTCTGTGCGCCGGAGGCCGCGATCAGCCCCGCACCGCCGTCGGCGAGCGCACTCAACTCGGCGGTGGTGCAGCGGGTCTGGTCGCAGACCACCGCAACCCGGTCAGGATCTTGCGACACTGCCATCTCCAGCAGCAACGAGATGCTCACCGTCGGTCGGTGCCGCCGGGGTGTGGATCGCGCACCGTGCCACCTCCTCTCCGCACTGGCGCTAGGAGAATGACATTATCATCGCCGCGGCCCGGCCTGCCTCGCGGAGGCGGCGCGCACGGGCCGATCATCCTCGTCACCAGTGTAAATGGCGTTTTACTTTTCTGCGATCCGCCACGGAGATCCGCCGGGGATCGGGTGGCGGCTCGCGCGCGGCCCCCCGCGAACCGTCGGGCGTCACCCGGGGCTGGTCGCGGGCGGGCCCGGCCACCCGGAATGACGGAAAAGTCGCTGGCGGGCGCCCACTACACTGGACCGGTACCAGGGGCCGACAAGGAGAACCAACAGTGGACAGTGCAGCGCGCAACGGCTCGGGCGCCGGCGCAGAGACCGGCACGGCGCGCGTCAAGCGCGGCATGGCCGAGATGCTCAAGGGCGGGGTGATCATGGACGTGGTCACCCCCGAGCAGGCCCGAATCGCCGAAGGTGCCGGTGCGGTGGCGGTGATGGCGCTGGAGCGGGTTCCCGCCGACATCCGTGCCGAGGGCGGGGTGTCGCGGATGAGTGATCCGGACATGGTCGAGAGCATCGTCGCGGCGGTGTCGATCCCGGTGATGGCCAAGGTGCGGATCGGGCACTTCGTCGAGGCGCAGATCCTGCAGAGTCTCGGGGTGGATTTCATCGACGAGTCCGAGGTGCTCACCCCGGCCGATTACACCCATCATGTCGACAAATGGCAGTTCACCGTGCCGTTCGTGTGTGGGGCGACCAACCTGGGGGAGGCGCTGCGCCGAATCACCGAGGGCGCGGCGATGATTCGATCCAAGGGCGAGGCCGGCACCGGGGACGTGTCCAACGCCACCGGCCACATGCGGGCGATCGGTGGGCAGATCCGCCGGTTGTCGTCGCTGAGCGAGGACGAGTTGTTCGTGGCGGCCAAGGAGCTGCAGGCGCCGCATGAGTTGGTCGCCGAGGTGGCGCGGGCCGGCAAGTTGCCGGTGACGTTGTTCACCGCCGGCGGGATCGCCACGCCGGCGGATGCGGCGATGATGATGCAACTGGGTGCCGAGGGGGTGTTCGTCGGCTCGGGGATCTTCAAATCCGGTGATCCGGGCGCCCGGGCGGCCGCCATCGTCAAGGCCACCACGTTCTACAACGACCCCGACGTGTTGGCCCGGGTCTCGCGCGGGCTGGGCGAGGCCATGGTCGGCATCAACGTCGAAAGCCTCGCCGCGCCGCACCGGCTCGCCGAGCGCGGCTGGTAACCGCCTTGTCGATCGAGCTGATCCTCGACCTCGAGCAGCTCGAGGTCAACATCTACCGGGGCGGTGTGTTCGGTTCCTCGGAGCATTTCCAGCGCACCTTCGGCGGGCATGTCGCCGGTCAGGCGCTGGTCTCCGCGGTGCGCACGGTGGACGCGCGCTACCGGGTGCATTCGCTGCACGGGCATTTCCTGCGCCCCGGTGACGCCAAGGCGCCGACCGTGTTCCTGGTCGAGCGGGTCCGCGACGGCGGCTCGTTCTGCACCCGACGGGTCACCGCGATCCAGCACGGGCAGACCATTTTCCACATGTCGGCGTCGTTTCAGGTCCCCCAGGAGGGCATCTGCCACCAAGACGTCATGCCGGCCGCGCCGGATCCGGAGAACCTGCCCGGCCTCGACGGCATGAAGTCGTTCGACCACGACAGCTTCAAGGTGTTCGACGAGTGGGAGCTGCGCCACGTGCCCCACGAGGAGCTGACCGTGATCCCGGGGCTGGCCGCCCGCCAGCAGGTGTGGTTCCGGCACCGCGAACCGCTGCCCGACGACCCCGTGCTGCACATCTGCGCGCTGGCCTACATGAGCGACCTCACCCTGCTGGGCACCTCGTGGTCGGTGCACCCCGGGGTGCGGGAGGATCTGCAGGTGGCGTCGCTGGACCACGCGATGTGGTTCCTGCGGCCTTTTCGCGCCGACGAGTGGCTGCTGTACGACCAGACCTCGCCGTCGGCCGGCGGGGGCCGGGCCCTGGCCCAGGGCAAGATCTTCAGCCGGGACGGAGCCATGGTCGCCGCCACCATGCAGGAGGGCCTGACCCGGTACCCGCACGGGTCCGCGCCGCGGTGAGGCCACCGCGCATCGGTGTGCTGGCCCTGCAGGGTGATGTCCGGGAGCATCTGCAGGCGCTGAGCACCGTCGGCGCCGACCCGGTCGCGGTGCGGCGGCGGGCCGAACTCGACGCCGTCGACGGGCTGATCCTGCCCGGCGGGGAGTCGACCACGATCAGCTATCTGCTCGACGAATCGGGGTTGGCCGATCCGCTGCGCGCACGGCTGGCCGACGGGATGCCGGCCTACGGCGCCTGTGCGGGGATGATCCTGCTGGCCACCGAGATCCTCGACGCGGGCAGCGGCCCGCGGGTGGCGGTTGCGCTCGGGGGCATCGACATGACGGTGCGGCGCAATGCGTTCGGTCGCCAGGTCGACTCCTTCGAGGACTACTTGAGCGTCACCGGTCTCGACGGGCCGGTCCACGCGGTGTTCATCCGGGCGCCGTGGGTGGAGCGGGTCGGGCCCGATGTGACGGTGCTGGCGCGCGCCGCCGGACACCCGGTGGCGGTGCGCCACGGAGCGGTGCTGGCCACCTCGTTTCACCCGGAGGTGACCGCCGATCGGCGCATCCACGAGCTGTTCGTCGCCCTGGTGACCGGGCGCGCCTGAGCGCCGCGGCTCCCACCGTTGTGCGGGCCTCGCACACACCGGGCGTGCACCAGGCATGATGTGGGGATGGCAGACATCAGGCGAGGAGCATTCCGGCGCGCCACCAAGCTGGCCGGGCTGCCGGCCGGGGTGGCCGGACGCGCAGCGCTGGGCGTGGGTAAACGCATGACCGGCAAGTCCCGCGACGAAGTCAACGCGGAGATGTTGGAGCGGGCCGCCGACGAGCTGTTCAACGTGCTCGGCGAGCTCAAGGGCGGCGCGATGAAGGTCGGCCAGGCGTTGTCGGTGATGGAGGCGGCGATCCCGCCGCAGTTCGCCGAACCGTTCCGCGAGGCGCTGGTCAAACTGCAGGCCGAGGCCCCGCCGCTGCCGGCGGCCAAGGTGCACCGGGTGCTCGACGGCCAGTTGGGCACCCGCTGGCGGGACCGCTTCGAGTCGTTCGACGACACCGCGGTCGCCTCGGCCAGCATCGGCCAGGTGCACCGGGGGGTGTGGAAAGACGGCCGGCGGGTCGCGGTCAAAATCCAATATCCCGGCGCCGACGAGGCGCTGCGCGCCGACCTCAAGCTGATCAAGCGGTTCTCCTGGGTCTTCAAGCAACTCGCGCCCGGCGCCGACGTGGATCGGCTGGTCAACGAGATCCACGACACCCTCGAAGCCGAACTGGACTACCGCCAGGAGGCCGACAACCAGCGGGCGTTCGCCAAGGCCTACGCCGACGACGACAAGTTCCTGGTGCCGTTGGTGGTGGCCAGCGCCCCGAAGGTGATCGTCTCGGAGTGGGCCGAGGGCCGGCGGCTCTCGGCGATCATCGCCGAGGGCACCCAGCAGGAACGTGACGAAGCCTGCGCCCGGCTGCTGGAATTCACGGTCAGCTCGCCGGCGCGCGCGGGATTGGTCCACGCCGACCCGCACCCCGGCAACTTCATGATCATGGCCGACGGCCGCCTCGGTGTCATCGACTTCGGTGCGGTGGCCGCGCACCCCGGCGGTGTCCCGCCGGAGTTCGGCGAGCTGCTGTGCTGCGGCCGCGACGAACGCTGGGACGACGTGATCCGGCTGCTCAAGCAGCTCAAGTTCATGCCGCAGCACTACGAGCTCACCGCCGACCAACTCGTCGAGTACCTCGGGCCGCTGTGGGCCTACATCGACCCGCTGCGTGCCGGGGAGTTCCATTTCACCCGGGCGTGGTTCCAGCGGTCGGCGCTGGCGACCACCGACCCGTTCAACGAGGGATTCAACGACCGGTTCAAGATGGCCCGCCAGTTGACGATCCCGGCCGGCTACGTGATGCTGCTGCGCACGCTGGGCGGCCTGCTCGGGGTCGCGGTGCAACTCGACGCCACCGTCGACTACGCGGCGCTGATCGAGCGGTGGGTGCCCGGGTTCTTCCCGCCCGGGGGGACCCCGGCGAGCGCGCAGACCGGTGGCGACTCCGACCCGGTGTCGGCGCCCTAGGACCTGCTCATGCGCGCGACCGGGCCACGCCGGGCCGTGCCGGCAGCGGTACTGGCGGTGCTGTTGTCGGTCAGCGCGGCGGTCGCGGTGGGCTGCGCCGCGAGTCGCGCGGTCCCCCCGCCGGCGGCGCCACCGGTGCCCCCGCCCGCCGCGCCCCCGACACCGCCGTCTCCGGGGTCTCCGGCGCCCGCGGAGGTCACCACGGTCGACGCCGCCGAGTTGGGGCGGAGCTGGGCGCCCGGCTGCCCGGTCGGCCCCGAGCAGCTGCGCCGGGTCACCGTCAGCCACCTGGGCTTGGACAACGACACCCACCGCGGGGAGCTGATCGTCCACCGCGACGTCGTCGACCAGGTCATCGCGATCTTCGCCGACCTGCACCGCATCGGGTATCCGATCGAGAAGATGCGCAACGTCGCGCACTATCCCGGCGCCGACGACGAGGCCTCGATGCGCGACAACAACACCTCGGCGTTCAACTGCCGGCGCATCCCCGGCTCGGGCGACTGGGCGCTGCACGCCTACGGCCGGGCGATCGACGTCAACCCGCTGCTCAACCCCTACCTCGACGGCGACGGGGTGCAGCCGGGCAACGCCGAGGTGTTTTTGGACCGTGACCGCATCGACCCGGGCCTGCTGCACGACGGGGACCCGGCGGTGCGCGCGTTCACCGACCGCGGCTGGCGCTGGGGTGGGCATTGGCGCTCGCCGATCGACTACCAGCACTTTGAGCTGCCGTGACGGGCGCGCCACCGGTTCTCCTCTAGACTCGTCAGGCCAACAACAGACGGAGCGAGACAGGACAACGATGAGCGGCCATTCCAAGTGGGCGACCACGAAACACAAAAAGGCCGTCATCGATGCACGCCGCGGCAAGATGTTCGCCCGGCTGATCAAGAACATCGAGGTCGCGGCACGCATCGGTGGCGGTGACCCGGGGGGGAACCCGACGCTGTACGACGCCATTCAGAAGGCGAAGAAGTCCTCGGTGCCCAACGACAACATCGAGCGGGCCCGCAAACGCGGCGCCGGCGAAGAGGGCGGCGGCGCCCACTGGGAGAACGTCACCTACGAGGGGTACGGGCCCAACGGGGTGGCGGTGCTCATCGAGTGCCTCACCGACAACCGCAACCGGGCCGCCAGCGAGGTCCGGGTGGCGATGACCCGCAACGGCGGCACCATGGCCGACCCGGGCTCGGTGGCCTACCTGTTCACCCGCAAGGGGATCGTCACCCTGGACAAGAACGGGCTGACCGAGGACGACGTGCTCACCGCCGTGCTGGAGGCCGGCGCCGAGGATGTCACCGACCTCGGGGACGCGTTCGAGGTGATCAGCGAGCCCGGGGACCTGGTGGCCGTGCGCACCGCGCTGCAGGACGCCGGCATCGACTACGACTCCGCCGAGGCGGGATTCCAACCGTCGGTGACCGTGCCGGTCGACGTCGACGGGGCGCGCAAGATCCTCAAGCTGGTCGACGCGCTGGAGGACGCCGACGACGTGCAGGACGTCTACACCAACATCGACATCCCCGACGAGGTGGCCGCCGCACTCGACGCCGAATAGCCCGACAGCGCCCGTAGACTGCTGCCCGTCGGCGGCCACGGTGCCGTCAGGAGGGATGGACGCTGCTGTGGCCGAGCGACCGTCGGCGCGGGAGGCCAAGCGCCTGCAGACCCGTGAGCGGCTGATGGGTGCCGCGATCGCCGAGTTCCAACGGGCCGGGATGGCCGAGGCCGACATCGGTGCCATCGTGGCCGCCGCCGGTGTCGCGCACAGCACCTTCTTCTTCCATTTCCCCACCAAGGAGCACGTGCTGCTGGAACTGGAGGGCCGCGAGGAGGGGCGCATCGCCAAAGCGCTCACCCAGTTCCTCGACACGCCGCGGGATCTGGGCACGGCGCTCAACGAGGCGGTGCGGCTGCTTCAGGGCCTGGAACGCCGGCTCGGCGACGTGTTGTTCAAAGACTTTCTGGCCCTGCATTTCTCCCAGACCCGGCCGGTCGGAGAAGGGGTCCAGGACCACCCCGTGGTGGTGCTCGTCGCTGAACAGATCGAGCAGGCGCGTGTGGCCGGTGACCTGGACCCCGAGGTCGACGCCTTCAACGGCGCCGTGTTCTTCCTGCTGGGTCTGTACGCGCTGTTGATCACCACCAACGATTGGCCGACCCGCGACAGCCTTGTGGCCGACTACGTGACCCGGACGTTGCGCGGCCTGCAACGCCCGAGCTGACCCCTTCCAAGACCGGGCTACGCTGACTGTAGTCAGCCAAATGTCGACGCTGAGCCCGCACGGTGAAGGACTGACCTACGACGAGCACGCCGAGATGTCGGCACGCGCGCAGCGGCGCGCCGACATCTGGCTGATCGCCGGATCGCTGCTGATCGGCAGCGCGGCACTGGGGATCTTCGGACTGCCGTTGTTCCTACGCGGGGTGTGGCTGCTGCGCCGCGCCCAGCGCGACGGGCTGTCGGTGCGCCCGTTGATCGTCACCCTGATCGGCTACCTGGTGATCATCGACTCGGCGATCAACGCCGTGGGCTGGTCGCTGGATTTGGTCGGCAACCACACCCTGCTGGGCAGGGTGCTGTTGACCGGCTGGGGGGCGCTGTTCGACGCCGGATATTTCTGGCACTACAACGAACTCTGGGTCGGCGGCGCCGGCGGAGTGGGCGAGAAGGGGTGGGAGGTCGCCTGCATCCTGACCGTGTTCACCATGCGGATCGCGGCCGGCATCGGGTTCCTGCAGATGAAGCGGTGGGGGCACCAGTGGATGATCATCACCTGCTGGATGGGGGTGGTGATCTGGATCGGCTACGTGTTCAACATGACGATGTACGCCGACGTGCGCTACGCCGGGGTGGTGTTCCCGGTGATCGGCTGGTGGCTCTACGACATCTTCTACATCACCCCGTTCCTGGCGATCCCGTACCTGCACACCGTCAACCGGGAAATCTTTTCCGACTGACTACAGTCATTGACGTAAGTCAGTTAACTGACTACAAAGGGATGATCATGACGGCACCGGAGAAGGTCACGACGCGGGGCGCACGGCGGATGCGGACCCGCCAGCGCATCCTGGGCGCGGCGATCGCCGAGTTCCAGCGGATGGGCATGGCCGACGCCGAGGTGGACACCATCACGAGGGCGGCCGGCGTCGCACACGGCACCTTCTACTTCCACTTCCCGACCAAGGGCCACGTGCTGCTGGCCGTCGAGCAGCGGGAGGAAACGCGGATCGCCGACGCATTCAGCCGCTACCTGCACGGCCCGCACGATCTGGTGGGGGCGCTGACCGAGGTGGCCGGCCACGTAATGGGCCTGCAGCGTCAGCTGGGCCCGAAGCTGTTCAAAGAGCTGTTGGCACTGCACTTCTCGCAGTCGCGGCCGGAGAGCGACGACTGGAGCGACCATCGGCTGATCGTGCTGCTGGTCGGCGAGATCGAACGCGCCCGCGGCCGGGGCGCGGTGCACCCCGAGGTCGACGCGTTCTACAGCGCGATGTTCTTCCTGCTGGGGATCTACGGCGCGCTGAGCGCCGTCGACCGACCGGAGATCGGTGAACGCGTTCTGGCCGCACTGGTCGCCGCGGCCGTGCGCGGCATCGAGGCCCGGTGAACAACGAGGAGGTTTCGTCGTGCTCTACCTATGGGAGATCCTGCGCTACGTCGCTGCGTGGGGCGGCACCGCGCTGGTGATCGCGTTCTGGTACTGGCTGTTCTCCAACATCGGCACCTTCTGAACCGGCATGACTCAACCGTGTGACGCGCACGCCGGCGCACTCGAACGCAGCTACGCACTGACCGCGGTCGCGCTCAGCGCTCACCGCCGCGACGGCGCCCGCCTGGTGACCGGCGCGAAGCGCGCCTTCGGGCTCAACACCGCGATGCGCCTGGTGCTCGTGCCCCACCCGGCGGTGGGCCCGCAGTGGACCCGGCGCACCATGACCTGCGGTGTCGCCCTGCAGTGCGCGCCGTCCAAGGAGCGCTTGGCCGGCTACCGGCTGCACCCCTTGAGCGCCCGCGAGCTGCGGGCGCTGGCCCTCATCGAAGCGGCGGTCGCGGCCGGCTGGGTCGCGGAACACTGGCCCGGACTGCTTCCCGAACTGCGCCGGGCGCTGCCCGACCTGGCGCTCGCCGACCCCGACACCGAGGCCGAGGCGATGCTCGACGCGGCGTTCGCCCTGGCCGACAGCGCCGCGCCGCTGGCGGTCCCCGCGCTGGTGGGAAGGCTGCCCGCCGCGCACACCGCACCGCAGACGCTGACCGAGAAACTGCGGCGCAGCCTGGGGCGGCTGCCGTGGACCAGTGCCGAGCGGCGTCGGCCCCGCCCGTATTCGGTGCCGGTCGGCGGCGACGGCGGGGTGCGCAACCCGAACCTGCCCCCGCCGAGCAGGCCGGAGGACGACGACCTCGAGGTCGGCCCGGATCAACGCCCCGGGATCCCGTACCCGGAGTGGAACGCCTGGACCCAGCGGTTCCTGCCGGACCACGTCGCGGTGGTGGAGAGGGCGCGGGGCGCCGGGGCCGGCGGGGGCGCGCCGCTTTCCGCGGACCTGCGCAAGTGGTTCGAGGAGCACACTCGCCGGACCATGACCAGCGGCAGGGAGGACGGCGCCGACCTCGACGTCGACCAATACGTCCGGTACCACATCGACGTGATGACCGGGCGCGCCGCCCAACCCCGGGTGTTCCGGGATCTGACACCCAGCGACCGGGACGTGGCCACCGCACTGCTGCTCGACGGCAGCTCGTCGCTGGGGGTGCACGGCGGGCGGGTGTTCCGGCTGGAGTTGGCCTGCGCCGACGCCCTGTCGCGCGCGATGACCCAGGCCCGGGAGCGCCACGGGATCTTCGTGTTCACCGGCAACACCCGCCACCGGGTCGAGGTCACCTGCCTGAAGGACTTCACCGAGCGCCGGTTCGTGCCCCCGGGCGCGCAGGGCCTGGTGACCGGCGGCTACACCCGGCTCGGCGCCCCGCTGCGTCACCTGACCAGTCGCCTGTTGGCGCAGCCCTGCGAACGGCGGCTGCTGCTGGTGATCGGCGACGGCCTGATCTCCGACGAAGGCTACGAGGGCCGTTACGCCTGGGCCGACACTGCGCACGCGGTGTCCGAGGCGAACGACGCTGGGGTGTCGGTCTACTACGTCGGTGTCGGTCCGACCCGGGTCGACCCGCTGCCGGAGGTGTTCGGTGCCCGCCGCTCCCAACGCATCCGACAGGTGCAGGACCTGCCCCGGGTGCTCGCCCACGTCCATCGCGAACTCGTCCTCGCCTGACCGATCGGAGAACGCCATGAGCACCGACACCTACTACGCCAACGGCAGCGAGATCCGGCTGTTCGAGCAGGCATACCGACGCCGGCTGCCGGTCATGCTCACCGGGCCCACCGGCTGCGGCAAAACCCGCCTGGTGGAGCACATGGGGGTGTTGCTCGACCGCCCGGTGGTCACCATCAGCTGCCACGACGATCTGACCAGCTCCGACCTCGTCGGCCGGTTCATGGTGACCGGCGGTGACGTGGTGTGGACCGACGGGCCGCTGACCCGGGCGGTCAAGACCGGCGCCATCTGCTACCTCGACGAGGTGGTCGAGGCCCGCCACGACTCGCTGGCGGTGCTGCACTCGCTGACCGACCATCGCCGGGCGCTGTATCTGGACCGGGCCGGGGAGGTGGTGAATGCGCCGGCGACCTTCATGCTGGTGTGTTCCTACAACCCCGCGTATCGCAGCTCGCTCAAGGAGCTCAAACCGTCGTTTCGGCAACGGTTCGTCACGCTGCCGATGACCTACCTGCCACCGGACCGGGAGGCCGGGGTCATCGTCGCCGAGACCGGGATCGAGGCGGCGACGGCCCGGCGCCTGGTCGACTGCGCGACCGCGATCCGCACCGCCGACGAAGCGTTTCACTTCGAGCCGCCGTCCACCCGGGTGCTGGTCACCGCAGCCGGGCTGATCACTGCTGGTGCAACCGAATCCGAGGCCGCCGAGGCGTGCATCCTGGCGCCGCTGTCCACCGACGGAGCTGTCACCGACGGGCTCCGTGAAGTCGCCGCGGCCAGTCTGCGGTAGGAAGGGGTCGACTCCGGTGGAGAACGAACGCAAACGCAAACGGGCGCTGATCGCGATGCAGGTGTTCGTGTACGGCTTTTTGCTGGCGATGTTCCTCATCCAGCTGTACATGTCCTTCGCGCGCGGCTGGTGGGATCTGTGATTCTGAGCGCCGAACCGGTGAGTCTTGAGGACCCTCAACGGGATTCACTCCTCGCAACGTCATGCCGACAAGAAGGTGTTCCCGGTGATCGGCTGGTGGCTCTACGACATCTTCTCCGTCACCCCGTTTCTGGCGATCCCGTACCTGCACACCGTCAACCGGGAAATCTTTTCCGACTGAAGGAGACTGACCGTGACCATCCAGTCCACGCCTGACCTGCCGCCGGGGACCACCCCCTACTACGCGCGGATGCACACCTGGGTCAAACGCGCGGTGTTGGTCTGCCTGGTCGCGCTGGTCATCGAGGGCGCCTTCACGCTGCCGTTCATGGCGATCTACTACGGCTGGCCCACGCTCAGCTTCACCCAGATCTGCAGCGAGCTGCTCAAGGTGCAGTACTCCGACGACACATTGGAGTGCGAGTACCCCTACCCGGCGCTCGGCCCGCCCGAAGGCGCGGCGGGCACAGACACCGCGCGCGACGACTGGGGGATCCAGCCCCGGCCGCGCTACCAGCGGATCCACTTCCGCGAGCTGGTGCACAACTACCAGGAGCGTCAGGCCCGCGAGCAGGACGGCGGCTGACGCTCCACCGGGGCATGTCGCTACCGCACCCGGTCGGGCCCGGGCGCTAGGGTATCGAACATGCGTGCGGTACGGGTGATGGGCGTCGACCCCGGGTTGACCCGCTGCGGTCTGTCGGTCGTCGAGGGCGGCCAGGGCCGGGCGGTCATCGCCCTCGACGTCGACGTGGTGCGCACGCCCGCGGCCGAGCCGGTGCACCGGCGCCTGCTGGCCATCAGCGACGCCGTCGACCACTGGCTCGACACCCATCACCCCGACGTGGTCGCGGTGGAGCGGGTGTTCGCCAACGCCAACGCCAACACCGCGATGGGCACCGCCCAGGCCGCCGGGGTGATCGCGCTGGCGGCGGCCCGCCGCGGCGTCGACGTGCACTTCCATACGCCCAGCGAGGTGAAGGCCGCGGTCACCGGCAACGGTCGTGCCGATAAGGCGCAGGTCACCGCGATGGTGACCCGAATCCTGCAGCTCCAGCAGAAGCCCACCCCGGCCGACGCGGCCGACGCCCTGGCGTTGGCGATCTGCCACTGCTGGCGTGCCCCGATGATCGCCCGGATGGCCGCGGCCGAGGCATTGGCCGCCGAGCAGCGCAAGAAGTATCAGGCCCGGTTGAAGGCGGCGCGGGCATGATCGCCTCGGTGCGCGGCGAGGTGCTCCAGATCGCGCTGGACCACGCGGTCATCGAGGCCGCCGGGGTCGGCTACCAGGTCAACGCCACCCCGGCGACGCTGTCGACGCTGCGCCGCGGTGCCGAGGCCCGCCTGGTCACCGCGCTGATCGTGCGGGAGGACTCCCAGACCCTCTATGGGTTCCCCGACCTCGAACACCGCGACCTGTTCGTCACCCTGCTGTCGGTGTCGGGGATCGGACCGAAGATCGCGCTGGCCACCCTGGCGGTGCACGACGCGGCGGCGCTGCGCCAAGCCTTGGCCGACGGAGACATCGCCGCGTTGACCCGGGTTCCCGGGGTCGGAAAACGCAGCGCCGAACGGATGGTGCTGGAGTTGCGCGACAAGGTCGGCGCCGTACCCAGCTCCGGGGAGCCCGCCGCCGCGGATGCGCACACCGTGCGCGCCCCGGTGGTGGAAGCCCTTGTCGGCCTGGGTTTCGCGGCCAAACAGGCGGAGGGCGCCACCGACCGGGTGTTGGCCGGTTGGCGCGACGATCCCGAGGCCGTCACCACCTCCAGTGCGCTGCGCGCCGCGCTGTCGCTGTTGGGGAAGAAATGACCGAGCCCACCGACCCCGAGGAGCGCGACGTCTCCCCGGCGCTGACCGTCGGGGAAGGCGACGTCGACGCCGGTCTGCGGCCCCGCTCGCTGGGGGAGTTCATCGGCCAGCCGCGGGTGCGTGAGCAACTGCAGCTGGTCATCGAGGGAGCCAAAAACCGCGGCGGCACACCGGATCACATCCTGTTATCCGGTCCGCCTGGCCTGGGCAAAACCTCGCTGGCGATGATCATCGCCGCCGAACTGGGCTCCTCGCTGCGGGTGACCTCCGGCCCGGCGCTCGAACGCGCGGGGGATCTCGCCGCGATGCTGTCCAATCTGGTCGAACACGATGTGCTGTTCATCGACGAGATCCACCGCATCGCCCGGCCCGCCGAGGAGATGCTGTATCTGGCGATGGAGGACTTCCGCGTCGATGTGGTGGTCGGCAAGGGCCCCGGGGCGACATCGATTCCGCTGGAGGTGGCCCCGTTCACGCTGGTCGGGGCGACCACCCGGTCGGGGGCGCTCACGGGTCCGTTGCGCGACCGGTTCGGCTTCACCGCCCACATGGACTTCTACGAGCCGGCGGAGCTGGAAAGGGTACTGGCCCGCTCGGCGGGGATTTTGGGTATCGAGTTGGGCACCGAGGCCGGTGCGGAGATCGCGCGGCGTTCACGCGGCACCCCGCGGATCGCCAACCGGCTGCTGCGCCGGGTGCGCGACTACGCCGAGGTGCGTGCCGACGGGGTGATCACCCGCGGCGTCGCCCAGGCGGCCCTGGAGGTCTACGACGTCGACGAACTCGGCCTCGACCGCCTCGACCGTGCGGTGCTGTCGGCGCTGACGCGCAGCTTCGGCGGGGGGCCGGTGGGGGTGTCGACGCTGGCGGTCGCGGTGGGGGAGGAGGCGGCCACCGTCGAGGAGGTCTGTGAGCCGTTTCTGGTGCGCGCCGGCATGATCGCCCGCACCCCCCGCGGCCGGGTCGCCACGCCGGCGGCGTGGACGCATCTGGGCCTGGCGCAGCCGGCCGGGGCGGGTCAGCAGGGGTTGTTCGAGTAGACACACGCTCAAACCGGCCCGATGGCTGCTGAAATCGACGCGTTGGTGGACACAGAGGCCGCAAAATGCGGGCGAAAACGCCGGATCGGTGTCGATTTCAGCAGCGACCCCGCCGAGGAGCGCCCGCGGGCCCGGATCGCGGCGCCCGTCCCGCACCACCAGGCCCACGCGCCCCGATCGGTCGTTGAATCGGGGCGCGTGGGTCCGTGTGGATTCGTGAGGGGCTCAAAGCAGCCCGAGCAGCTCCAGATCGGTGATGTATTTGACGATGACCGCCGAAGAGACATGCGGGATGTCCTTGTCGGGGCCGATCTTGGCCTCCTGCACCGCCGCACGGAACCGGTCGGTCGGGGCGATCGACCCGCGGATCGGCGGCTCCGGCTTCTGGTAGTTGTGCAGCAGGGGCAGCAGCGAGGCGTTGCGTTGCCGCTCGGGCAGCGCCCGCAGGCTGGTCTCGAAGCGCTCCAGCCACGCACCGTACTCGGCGATCCGGGTGATCGGGTAGCCCGCCTCGATGAGCCAGTCGACGAACTCGTCCATGCCCAGACCGTCGTCGTAGGGGTTCATCACGTGGTAGGTGGCGAAGCCGCCCGCGTCGGGGCCGGCGCCCAGCGTGGTGATCGCCTCGGCGATGAACTCCACCGGCAGCCCGTCGTAGTGGGCGCGCTGCCGGTTGCCCTCGGCGTCGAGCTCGTAGAACGAACCCGGCGCGACCCCGCTGGCCACCAGCGAGAACATGGTGCGGGTGAACATGTCGGGCAGGTTGAGCTGACCGGCGTAGCTGGTGTCGGCCAGGATCATGTCGCAGCGGAACACCGCGACCGGCAACCCGCACAGGTCGTTCGCCTCGCGCAGCAGCACCTCGCCGGCCCATTTGGAGTTGCCGTAGCCGTTGGCGTAGCCGTCGTTGATCGCGCGCACCGGGCTCATCACCCGCACGTCGGCGTCCTCGGTGAATTCGCCCGGGCGGATCTGGTCGCCGACCCCGATCGTCGAGACGTAGGTGTAGGGCTTCTGCTTTCCGGTCAACGCCAGCCGTAGCAGCTCCGCGGTGCCGGCCGCGTTCGGCCCGAACAACTGGCTGTAGGGCAGCACGTGGTTGACCAGGGCGGCCGGGTCGACGATGACGTCGACGGTGTCCGCGAGGTGCTGCCAGGTCGCCTCCGGCAGGCCGAGGTTCGCCTCGCCCTTGTCGCCGGCCAGCACCTGCAGATGGTCGGCGGCCAGCTCACGGTAGCGCGCCCATAACGTCGGGTCACCGCTGTCGAACGTGGCGTCCAGGCGCTCCCGCGCCTCCCGGTCGGACTTGGCCCGCACCACACAGATCAGCGTGCCGCCGACCGGTTGCAGCCTCTCGAGCCACTGCAGCGCCAGGTAGCGGCCCAGGAAGCCGGTGGCACCGGTCAGCAGCACCGTGCGCACCCGCTCGGCGGGCCCGGGCAGGTGCGGTGCGCCGGCCAGGGTGGTCTCGTCGAGGAACTTGTCCAAGGTCAGGTCCGCGGCGGCGACCTCGATCGCGTCGCGGCCGTGCACCGAGGCGAAGGTGGGCCGCCGAGAGCCCTGCCGCTCGGTCTCGATGTAGGCGGCGAGGTCGGCCAGATGTGTGGCCGGGCTGACGATCACCCCGACCGGCACGTCGATGTCGTAGATCTCGTGCAGCAGGTTGGCGAAGGTCAACGCCGACAGCGAGTCCCCGCCCAGGTCGGTGAAGTGTGCCTCGGGGGAGATGTCGGCGCTGGCTGCACCGAGCAGCGCCGCGGCCGCGCGCCCCACGGTCTGCAACACCGGTGCGTCGGCACCGTGCCGGCGCAGCTCGTTGAGCTCGTTGGCCTGGCTGTCGGCCAGCTCGGCGTAGAGCGCCTCGAGCCGTTCTCCGTAGTGCGCCTTGAGCTTGGGCCACGCCAGCTTGCGGATCCCGGTCAGCAGACCGTTCTCCAGGGTGAACGGGGTGGTCTCGATGAGGAAGTCCCGCGGCACCTCGTAGGACTGCAGGCCGGTCTCGCGCGCCACCTCCTGCAGCGATGCGGCGATCAGCGGCTTGAGTTCGTCGACGGTGTGGGCCTCGAGCGCCTCCGCGGTGGGCACCACCACCGCCAGCAGATAGGGCTGGGCGCTGTTGCCGTAGATGTAGATCTGGCGCACCAGCGGGCTGTTGCCGAAGACCGCCTCCAGTTTGGCGACGGTCACGAACTCGCCCTGGGCCAGTTTGAGCACGTTGTTGCGGCGGTCGACGTAGACCAGCTGGTCCGTGCCGACCTCGGCGACCACGTCGCCGGTGCGGTAGAAGCCGTCGGCGTCGAACACCTCGGCGGTGACCTCCGGGCGCTTGTAGTAGCCGGGGAACATGTTGTCGGTCTTGAGCAGCAGCTCGCCGCGCGGGAACGGGTGATCGGTGGCGAAGTAGCCCAGGTCGGGAACGTCGACCAGCTTGTAGTCGAGCACCGGCGGACGCTGGATCTCGCCGTCGAAGGTGACCATGCCGGCCTCGGTCGATCCGTAGCCGTTGAGCACCGGCTGTTCGACCAGGTCCGACACCCACGCCTTGAGCTCGTCGGAGATCGGAGCCGAGCCGGTCATCACGAAGATGAACCGCCCGCCCAGCTGGTCCTGCCGCTGCGCGGCCAGCACCTGCTGTTCGACCTCGGCGCGCTCGCGGTCGCCGGCGGCCAGCGTGCGGTCGACCTCGGACTGGTACTCCTGGTAGAGCATCTCCCAGATGCGGGGCACGAAGTTCAACTCGGTGGGCCGCACCAGCGCCAGGTCCTCCAGGAAGGTGGACAGGTCGCTGCGGGCGGCGAAGTAGGCGGTGCCGCCGTTGGCCAGGGTGCCGTAGAGGATGCCGCGGCCCATCACGTGGCTCATCGGCATGAAGTTCAGCGTGATCGACGCCGCGCTCGGGCCGAACCAGTCCTTGCTGGACCGCCGCCACATCTTGGCGGCGTTGCGCGCCGGGTACATCGCGCCCTTGGGGGCGCCGGTGGACCCGGAGGTGTAGATCAGCAGCGCCAACGACTCGTCGGAGTCGTCGGCGGGGGAGGCCGGCGCCGGCGGCAGGGCTGCGCCGCGCTCGGCGATGTCGCCGAGGGCCTCGACCGCCACAGCGGTGTCGGCCAGTTCGGCGCGCGCGGTCTGCAGGGCCTCACGGTGTTCGTCGACCCGGTCGAGGTAGTCGAAGACCACCAGCCGGGTCACGCTGGGCGCGTCGTGGACCAGGGCGACCGCGTCGGCGAGGTTGGCGACGCTGGCGGCCACCACCGCCGGCGCCGTCTCGGCGACGATCGGGGTCAACTGGGCCGGTGCGGCGCTGGTTTGCAGCGGCACCGAGACCGCACCCATCAGGGCCAGAGCGATGTCGATGACGGTGTAGTCGACGCTGGTGAATCCCAGCACCGCGACCCGGTCGCCGGGCCGCACCGACGCGGCGTGCCAGGCCGCGGCCACCGCCGCGGCCCGGTCGGAGAGCTCGCGATAGGTGATGGTCTCGAATTCCGGCAGCAAGGCGACGCCGGTGCGCCCGGCCGCATCGGTGACGAACTCGACCTTGCGCTGCCCGAGCGCGGGGCGATCGGCATAGCCATCGAGCACGGTCTGCATGGTCTGTGCCAGCGTCAGGCCCGGCTCGTCGACGGCGGCGGCGACCGCCGGTGACGGCTGCGCGGCAGCGAACTGCGGGTCGGCGGCGGCCAGGGCAGAGACGCGACGGTGTTGCTCCTCGTCGCGGGCATCAACAGACATAGCAACAGACATAAGCGAACCTCAACGTAATCAAAGAACAAGTAGGTGGGCTCTGCGCTGCGCCCAACAGAAACTACGTTAGCAAAACTAAGTTAATTTGGAAACGGCGCAGTCGCGCCGGCCGCTGTGAATTCGACCACCGCGTGCGAGCGCCGCGGGGCGGGTCACTGCGCGGCGCGTCGGGGTCAGTTCGGCGGTGCCACCGGCGGGGCGCACTCGTTGATCGTCGGGTCCCACCACCAGCCGTTGTCGCAGTTCAGCGGCTGCGGACCGACACCGAGGGGCCGACAGACGTTGGCGGTGGGGTCCCACCATTCGCCGGCGGCGCAGTCCATCGGCTGCGGGCCGACACCGAGGGGCCGGCAGACGTTGGCGGTGGGGTCCCACCATTCGCCGGGGGCGCAGTTCATCGGCGCCGTGGCCGCGGGGGGTGCGGCGGCCACCGCCACCGTGCCCAGCGGGGCCAGCACCGCCAGGGCCAGCGGGGCCAGGGCTGCCGAGATCGGCGTGGCAGACGAGGGGAACTTCGGCAAGCGCATCATCGGGTGCCTCCAAGAAGGGTTACCGTGCGCGCACCAGTTTATGAGGTCGCCGCGGCGCCTGCGCGGGGGTCGCGGGAAATGGCCGGTCCCCGCGGGCGCAGCCCGGTGCTAATGGCACACTGGTGACCTGTCGAAATAGAGCAACCCCGAGAGATTGTCGCCGCCATGGATCAACTGGTCATCTTCCTGCCGATATTCGTCGTGTTGGGCGCGTTCATGTTCTTCGCGTCCCGCCGGCAGAAGCGCGCCATGCAGGCCACCATTGACCTGCACGAATCGTTGCAGATCGGCGACCGGGTGCACACCACCTCGGGACTGGAGGGCACCATCACCGCCATCACCGACGAGAACGTCGACCTGGAGATCGCCCCCGGTGTCGTGACCACCTGGATGAAGCTGGCGATCCGCGACCGCATCGAGCCCGAGACCGCCGCGAGCGCCGCTGAACTCAGCGACTCCGACGCCGAACGGCTGACCAAGGACTGAGACCGGCTCAGCGCCACGTACTGTTTGCGGGTGCTGTCGAACTGATCGTCAAGCGAGGAGACACAAAACGTGGCATCGCCTTCGGCGCCGGTGCATCCTGCCCGCTACCTGTCGGCGTTTCTGGCGCTGCTCATCGGCACCTTCCTGCTGGTGTTTTTGACCGGTGACAAAAAACCCGAACCCAAACTCGGCATCGACCTGCAGGGCGGCACCCGGGTCACGCTGACCGCGCGCACCCCCGACGGGTCCAAACCGACCCGCGATGCCCTGCTGAAGGCCCAGGAGATCATCGGGGCGCGGGTCAACGGGCTCGGCGTCTCCGGCTCCGAGGTGGTCATCGACGGCGACAACCTGATCATCACGGTGCCCGGCACCGACGGTGATGAGGCCCGCAACCTGGGCCAGACCGCCCGGCTGTACGTGCGCCCGGTGATGGAGCAGATCCCGGCGCGCAGCGCCGAGGACGAGCAGGCCGACGGGCCCGAGGCGCCGGGCACCCCGCCGATCGACCTGCCCGGCGATGCCGAGGTGCCGCCGGCGGAGCTACCCGGCAACGCACCGCCCGATAGCCTGCCGGCCGATGTCCCCACCGACACCCCGGCGGTTCCCGGCGCCGAGACCCCGACCCCGCAGCCGCGCCCGTTCCCGGCCGATCCGCCGCCGACCCCCACGCCCACCTCGAGTCCCGAGCAGCCCGCGCCGGGAGAGCAGCCCACCGAGCAGCCCGCGCCGGGAGAGCAGCCCACCGAGGAGCCCGCGGCCCCCGGCGATAAACGCAAGGCGCTGGCCGAACGCATCGAGATCGAGAAGAAGGTGCGCCAGAGCGACAACCAGTTCATCCAGATCCAGGCGCTGCTCGCGCAGGCCCAGCGCTGCGGGGAGGAGGACGTGCTCGCCGGCAACGACGACCCGGAACTGCCGCTGGTGACCTGCTCGACCGACGGGCAGACCGCCTACCTGTTGGCCCCGTCGATCATCAGCGGCGACCAGATCAAAGACGCCACCTCCGGCATGGACCCGCAGGGCGGCGGCAACGTCGTCGACGTCAGCTTCAAAAGCGACGCCGCCGACACCTGGGCGAAGTTCACCGCCCAGAACATCGGCACCGGCACGGCGTTCACCCTGGACTCGCAGGTGATCAGCGCCCCGGTCATCCGGGAGGCCATCCCCGGCGGGCGCACCCAGGTCACCGGGAACTTCACCCAGTCGGAGGCCGCCGAGTTGGCCACCGCGCTGAAGTACGGGTCGCTGCCGCTGTCGTTCGAGTCCTCCGAGGCCCAGACCGTCTCGGCCTCGATGGGGCTGCAGGCGATGGAGGCCGGGCTGATCGCCGGGGCGATCGGGCTGGTGCTGGTGTTGATCTACGCCCTGGTCTACTACCGGGTGCTGGGGATCTTGACCGCGCTGTCGCTGGTGCTCGCCGGGGTGATGGCCTACGGCGTGCTGGTGTTGTTGGGCCGCCAGATCAACTACACCCTGGATCTGGCCGGCATCGCCGGTCTGATCATCGGGATCGGCACCACCGCCGACTCGTTCGTGGTGTATTTCGAACGCATCAAAGACGAGATCCGCGAGGGCCGCTCCTATCGTTCGGCGGTGCCGCGCGGCTGGGTACGGGCCCGCAAGACCATCGTGTCGGGCAACGCGGTGACGTTTTTGGCCGCCGCAGTGCTCTACGTGCTCTCGATCGGCCAGGTGAAGGGCTTCGCGTTCACCCTCGGGCTGATCACCCTGCTCGACATCGTGGTGGTGTTCCTGGTGACCTGGCCGCTGGTGTATCTGACCTCGAAGTCGGCCAGGCTGGCCAGACCGGTCTACAACGGCCTCGGGGCGGTCCAACAGGTGGCCCGCGAACGGCGGGCCCTGGGCCGCCCGGCGACCACATCGGCGGGACGGGGATAGCGCGATGAGTGCCAAGACGGCGAAGACGGCCAAGACGGCCAAGACCGATGACGCAATGACGAGCACCGCCACCGAGCTGACCGCCTCGACGGCGGATGCGCAGGCGCCGCACCACGGCTTCCTCAACCGCCTCTACACCGGCACCGGCGCGTTCGAGGTGATCGGCAAACGCCGCTTGTGGTACGCGGTGAGCGGCGCGATGTTCATCCTGTCGATCGCGGCGATCCTGATCCGCGGGTTCACCTTCGGCATCGACTTCGAGGGCGGCACCACGGTGTCGTTCCCGCGCGGCGACGCCGAGGTCGCCCAGGTCCAGGAGGTCTTCGCCGACAGCGTCGGGTTCGCCCCCGAGGCGGTGGTCGAGGTGGGCTCCGGCGGGTCGAAGACCATCCAGATCCGCTCCCAGGCGCTCGACACCGACCAGACCGCGGCGCTGAAAGCCGCGCTGTTCGACGCGTTCCACCCGCTCGACACCGAGGGCGAGCCCAGCGAGTCAGCCATCAGCGACTCGGCGGTCTCCGAGACCTGGGGTGGGCAGATCACGCTCAAGGCGGCGCAAGCCATCGTGGTGTTCCTGGTGCTCGTGGCGCTCTACATCACCGTGCGCTACGAGCGCTACATGGCGCTGTCGGCGCTGGCGTCGCTGGTGTTCGACCTGGTGGTCACCGCCGGGGTGTATGCGGCGGTCGGGTTCGAGGTCACCCCGGCCACCATCATCGGCTGGCTGACGATCCTGGGTTTCTCCATCTACGACACGGTGATCGTGTTCGACAAGGTCGAGGAGAACACCCACGGCTTCCAGCACACCACTCGGCGCACCTACGCCGAACAGGCCAACCTGGCGGTCAACCAGACGTTCATGCGCTCGATCAACACCAGCGTGATCGCGGTGATCCCGGTGGTCGCGCTGATGGTCGTCGCGGTCTGGCTGCTCGGCGTGGGCATGCTCAAGGACCTGGCGCTGGTGCAGCTGGTCGGGATCATCGTCGGGACCTACTCGTCGATCTACTTCGCCACCCCGCTGTTGGTGTCGATGCGGGAGCGCACCGAGCTGGTGCGCAATCACACCCGCAAGGTGCTCAAACGCCGCAACCGCACCGCACGTGCCGACACCGCCGAGGCCGGTGAGACCGCCGAGGCCGGTGACACCGACGAGGGCACCGAGGAGGCGGCTGCCGACACCGCGGTGACCACCGCCACCGAGTCCGCCGAGGCGGCGGGCAAGACCGGCGCGGAGACCACGGTGAGCACGGCCGCCAAACCGGCGCCGGGGGCGAAACCGAACCGCCCCACCCGCAGCCGGCAGGGACGGCCCAGCGGTAAACGGCGGTAACCCGATGGCTCTTCGGCGTGCCCTGGTGGTCGCGGTCAGCTGCGCCCTGCTGCTCGCGCTGGGCCCGACCGCCTGCTCGTCGCTGGGATCCAAGCGGCTGGATTACGTGGTCGACGGGGCGCTGGTCACCTACAACACCAACACCGTCGCCGGCGCGGCGTCGGCGGGGGCGCAGGCGTTCGCGCGCACCCTGACCGGGTTCAGCTATCACGGGCCCAACGGCCAGGTGGTGGCCGACTACGACTTCGGCGCCGTCGCCGAGGTGGGCCGGGCCCCGCTGATCCTCGATTACACCATCGACGACGACGCCGTCTACTCCGACGGGGTGCCGATCACCTGCGACGACATGGTGCTGACCTGGGCGGCCCAGTCCGGCCGCTTCCCGGCCTTCGACGCCGCCAACCGGGCCGGCTACGCCGACATCGTCCGGGTGGACTGCCAACCTGGGGAGAAAAAAGCACAGGTGCACTTCGCGGAGAGTCGCAACTTCAGCGACTACGACGAGCTGTTCACCGCCACCTCGATTCTGCCCGCGCACGTGATCGCCGACCAGATGGAGATCGATCGCGCGGAACTGACCACGATCCTGCTCGGTGTGGACCTTCCCGTGATCGAGGAGATCGCCCAGCTGTGGAACACCACCTGGGATCTGCACCCCGGCATCGACCCGGCGCACTTCCCGTCCTCGGGGCCGTACCGCATCGACGCCGTCCGCGACGACGGCGCGGTGGTGCTGGTCGCCAACGAGCGGTGGTGGAAGATCGCGCCGCTGACCAAGCAGATCACGGTCTCCACCCAGGGCGGCGACATCCAGGACCGCGTCGACGACCGCGACATCGACGTGCTCGACATCGCCACCGGCTCGGCCGGCCCGCTGACCACCCCCGACAACTATCGCCAGCTCGACACCCCCGCTGACGGGATCGAACAGCTCATCTTCGGCCCCGCCGGCCCGCTGGCCGCCCCGGAGGCGCGCCGGGCGGTGGCGCTGTGCACCCCCCGCGACGTGATCGCCGCCAACGCCGGGGTCCCGGTCGCCAACGCACGGCTGCAGACCACCCTCGACGACGCCCTCAGCGGCGCCGAGGGGGCCTCGGAGGCCGGGGAGTTCACCTTTGCCAACCCGGATGCCGCGCGCGCCGAACTCGGCGACACGCCGCTGACGGTGCGCATCGGCTACCACGCTCCCAACCCGCGGCTGGCGGTGGCCGTCGACGAGATCGCCAAGGCGTGCGGCCCGGCCGGCATCACCGTCACCGACGCCGGCGGCCTCGACGTCGGCCCGCGCTCGATGCGCGACGGTGACATCGACATCCTGATCGGCAGCCTCGGCGGTGCCAGCGGCAGCGGGTCGAGCGGGTCGCCCGGAGTGGACTCCTACAGCCTGCACACCGGCAACGGCAACAACCTCTCCGGCTACGCCAACGGCCAGATCGACTTCATCATCGGGGCGCTGGCGGTGGTGGTCAGCCCCGCCGAACGGGTCCGATTGCTCGCCGAGGCGGCTCCGGTGCTCTGGGCCGACATGCCGACGCTGCCGCTGTACCGCCAGCAGCGCACCGTGCTGACCAACCAGAAGATGGACGGGGTGACCGCCAACCCGACCCGGTGGGGCGCGGGCTGGAACATGGACCGCTGGGCGCTCAAGCGGTGAGTGACACCGCCGAGGTGATCGCGGCGCTGACCCGCCAGGTGCCCGACTTTCCCAGCCCCGGTATCGCGTTCAAGGACCTGACCCCGGTCTTCGCCGACGCCCACGGGCTGGCCACGGTCACCGACGCGCTGGCCGACGTCGCCTTCGGGGCGGACCTGGTGGCCGGGCTCGACGCGCGCGGTTTCCTGGTGGCCGCCGCGGTGGCCACCCGCTTGGGCGCCGGGGTGCTGGCGATCCGCAAGGGCGGCAAGCTGCCCCCGCCGGTGCACCGGGAGACCTACCGGCTGGAGTACGGCACCGCCACGCTGGAGATCCCCGCCGACGGGATCGCGCTGGCGGGGCGCCGGGTGGTGCTCGTCGACGACGTGCTGGCCACCGGCGGGACGCTGGCGGCCGCGCACCGGCTGCTGCAGCGTGCCGGGGCCCGCGTGCAGACCGCCGCGGTGGTGCTGGAGCTGGCGGCCCTCGACGGCCGCCGCGCCGTCGCCCCGGTGCCGGTGTACAGCCTCTGCCAGATGTGAGCCGCGCCGCCGACCGCCCACCGCCGGGTCGGGCGATATCCTCGGGGCGGAGGTGAGCAACGTGGCTGACGAAGACCGCGGGCCGGGTCGCACGGTGTCCGAACACACCCAGCCGATGTCGGTCGCCGACGTGTTGCCGTCCGAACCCAGCGCCGAACCGAACACCGAGGCCGGCACCGAACGCACCGACGTCCTCAAGGCGTCGGCCGCGGCGTCGCGACGGGTGCGGGCCCGGCTGGCCCGACGGATGACCGCCCAGCGCAGCGGCATCAGCCCGGTGCTCGAACCGCTGGTGGCGGTGCACCGCGAGATCTACCCGAAGACCGACGTCGCGGTGTTGGGGCGGGCCTATCGGGTCGCCGAGCAGCGCCACGCCAGCCAGCTGCGCAAATCCGGCGACCCCTACATCACCCACCCGCTGGCGGTGGCCAACATCCTCGCCGAACTCGGTATGGACACCACCACGCTGGTGGCCGCGCTGCTGCACGACACCGTCGAGGACACCGGCTACAGCCTCGAGGCGCTCTCCGCCGACTTCGGCGCCGAGGTGGCACACCTGGTCGACGGGGTCACCAAACTGGACCGGATGGTCCTCGGCAGTGCCGCCGAGGGCGAGACGATCCGCAAGATGATCATCGCGATGGCCCGCGACCCGCGGGTGCTGGTGATCAAGGTGGCCGACCGGCTGCACAACATGCGCACCATCCGGTTCCTGCCGCCGGAGAAACAGGCCGCCAAATCCCGCGAGACGCTGGAAGTGATCGCGCCGCTGGCCCACCGGCTGGGGATGGCCACCGTCAAATGGGAGTTGGAGGATCTGTCGTTCGCGATCCTGCACCCCAAGAAATACGAGGAGATCGTGCGGCTGGTCGCCGACCGGGCCCCGTCGCGCGACACCTACCTGGCCAAGGTGCGCGCAGAGATCACCGCCACGCTCACGGCGGCGAAAATCGATGCGACCGTGGAGGGTCGGCCCAAACACTACTGGTCGATCTATCAGAAGATGATCGTCAAGGGCCGCGACTTCGACGACATCCACGACCTGGTCGGCATCCGGATCCTCTGCGACCAGATCCGGGACTGTTACGCCGCGGTCGGGGTGGTGCACTCGCTGTGGCAGCCGATGGCCGGCCGGTTCAAGGACTACATCGCCCAGCCCCGCTTCGGGGTGTACCAGAGCCTGCACACCACCGTCGTCGGCCCCGAGGGCAAACCGCTGGAGGTGCAGATTCGCACCCGCGAGATGCACCGCACCGCCGAGTACGGCATCGCCGCCCACTGGCGTTACAAGGAAGCCAAGGGCCGCAACAGTATCCCGCATCCGCAGACCGCCGCCGAGATCGATGACATGGCCTGGATGCGCCAACTGCTGGACTGGCAGCGTGAGGCCGCCGACCCCGGCGAGTTCCTGGAGTCGCTGCGCTACGACCTGGCGGTCAAGGAGATCTTCGTGTTCACCCCCAAGGGCGACGTGATCACCCTGCCGACCGGCTCGACCCCGGTGGATTTCGCCTACGCGGTGCACACCGAGGTGGGGCACCGCTGCATCGGCGCACGGGTCAACGGCCGGTTGGTCGCCCTGGAACGCAAACTCGACAACGGCGAAGTGGTCGAGGTCTTCACCTCCAAGGCCCAAAACGCCGGGCCGACGCGCGACTGGCAGATGTTCGTGGTCTCCCCGCGCGCGAAAACCAAGATCCGCCAATGGTTCGCCAAGGAACGCCGCGAGGAGGCGCTGGAGTCCGGCAAGGACGCCATCGCCCGGGAGGTCCGCCGCATCGGGCTGCCGCTGCAGCGACTGGTCAGCGGTGAGTCGATGGCTGAGCTGGCCCGCGACATGCACTACGCCGACGTCGCCGCCCTCTACACCGCGGTGGGGGAGGGACACACCTCGGCGCGCCACGTGGTGCAGAAGCTGGTCACCGCACTCGGCGCCGACGACGACGCCGAAGACGAACTCGCCGAACGCTCCACCCCGACCACCATGCTGCCGCGTCGGGAACGCCGCAGCGACGATGTCGGTGTGGAGGTGCCCGGGGCGCCGGGGGTGCTGACCAAACTGGCCAAATGCTGCACCCCGGTGCCCGGCGACACGATCATGGGGTTCGTCACCCGCGGCGGCGGGGTCAGTGTGCATCGCACCGACTGCACCAACGCCGAATCACTGCGGGAGCAGTCCGAACGGCTCATCGAGGTGAAGTGGAACCCGTCGGCGTCGTCGGTGTTTCTGGTGGCCATCCAGGTCGAGGCCCTCGACCGGCATCGGTTGCTCTCCGACATCACCCACGCGTTGGCCGACGAGAAGGTCAACATCCTCTCCGCGTCGGTGACCACCTCCGGGGACCGGGTGGCGGTCTCGCGGTTCAGCTTCGAGATGGGCGATCCCAAGCACCTCGGGCATCTGCTCAACGTGGTGCGCAACGTCGAAGGGGTCTTCGACGTGTACCGGATCACCTCGGCGTCCTGAGCGACGAGCCCGCCGGCGGTTTCAGGAGCGTTCGCGCGCCATCATGAACACCAGCCCGCCGATGAGCCCGATCATCAACACGAACCCGCCGACGATGAGACCGAACTCCGGGGAGGAGAAGTTCGACGACGCGGCCTTGGGCTCGACACGCTCGGTGCGCGTCGCCTCGAACGCCACCGGCAACGCGCGACCGTTGATCGCCTCGGTGAGCCGGCGGGCCTGCTCCGTGGTGCGCACGGGCAGCTGAACGGCGTCGCGGACAATGGGTTCGCCGACGACAGCGGCGCTGATCACCCGGGTGTCGAGGGTGAACGCCACCGCGTCCCCGACGTGGGCGTTGCTGTACTGCGACCATGTCTGCCTGCCCTCACGGGTGAGTCTCAGGTTCACCACGGTGTCGTCGCGGGGCCCCGCATCGGTGTCGGCCCGGTCGATCTGCTCGCCGTCGAGGACCGCGGGGCCCAGCAGGTAGGCCTCGGTGGCGTCGGTCGAGCACGTCACCAGCGGCAGTGCGGGATCGTCGCGGCCGGCCAGCGGGTCGTCGCCGTGGCAGTGCTGGGCGTGCAGGTGCAGTTCCTGCAGCTGCAGCAGCGGCTCGGTCGTCTGGCGCGCACGGTCGGCGTCCGAGAGCGCGTCGGTGGCCTCGGTGGGCGTGAACGTCGCGGCGACATCGGTCGGCAGCGACTCGAGCACCGGGCGCACTGTCAGTTGCCGCCGCTGCCCGAGGTCGGCCAGGGCCGCGGCGTCGTCGCCGGGCACGGTGACCACCACGGTGTCGTCGTCGCTGGTGATCTCGGCGTTCTTGATGCCCAGGGTCTTGAGCCGGCCGGTGAAGACCCGCTCGGCCCGGTTGAGATCGGTGGCCGAGAGTGTCGCGGCGCCGGCGGTCTGCGGGGTCCACGTGATCCGGGTGCCGCCCACCCGGTCGATCTCGGACTGTTTCTGCTGGTCGCCGACGAGCATGCTCACCGTCACCGCCACCAGGTAGGCGACGAGCACCATGATCAGCACGATCAGCAGGTGGCGCAAAAGCCGCCGGCGATCGGGGGCGGTGGGGGTGCTCACCGGGTCAGTCCACCTCGACCGCGGTGATCGTCACCGGGGTGGCCGGGGCGCCGTCGGTGCCCCTGCCGCGCACCCCGGCCGAGGCGATGGTGTCGAGCACACCGAGCCCGGCCTCGTCGATGGTGCCGAACACGGTGTAGCCGGGCGGCAACTGCGAATCGGCGTACACCAGGAAGAACTGGCTGCCGTTGGTGTCCGGGCCGGCGTTGGCCATCGCCAGCGTCCCGCGCGGGTAGGTGATCGGGATCTGCCGGCTCGGGTCGTTCGGCGCGTACTGGTCGGTGGGGTACTCGTCGGCGAAGGTGTAGCCGGGCCCGCCGGTGCCGTCGCCGGTGGGATCACCGCACTGCAGCACCCTCAACCCGCGTCCGGTGGTCAACCGGTGGCACGCGGTGTCGGTGAAGAACCCCTGCCCGGCCAGGTCGACGAAACTGTGCACGGTGCACGGCGCCTTGGCGTTGTCCAGGCTCAGCTTGATGCGGCCCTGGTCGGTGGTGAGCGTCGCCTCCCGGGTGGCCGGCTCGGTGGCGACCTCGCCGGAGCGCGGCGCGGTGACCGGTTTGGCGGCCGCCCCGCTGCGGTGGTACTGGCAGCTCACCGCCGCCGGCGGCGGCGTGGTGACCTCGGGCAGCATGCCGGTGTTCGGCGGCGGGGCCGGTCGGCTCGGCGGCAGCATCGGCAGGCCGGTGTCCGGGTCGGCGGCGTCGCCGGGGGCGTCGTCGTGGTCGGCGTTGGCCACCAAGAACGCGATCACCCCGATGATCAGCGCCACCACCACGATCGCGGTGCTCACCGCCACCAGCGCCACGGTGGCGTTGGCGGTGGGTTTGCGGTCAGTCAAGGAGCACCGACTCGATCGTCACCGGCGTCGCGGGAGCCCCGTCGTCGGTGCCGTCGGCGACCCCGGCGTCGGCGATCTTGTCGAGGGTCTGCAGTCCGTCCTCCTGGATGGTGCCGAACACGGTGTAGTTCGGCGGCAGCTGCGAATCCCGGTAGACCAGGAAGAACTGGCTGCCGTTGGTGTCCGGGCCGGAGTTGGCCATCGCCAGCGTGCCGCGCGGGTAGGTGATCGGGCGGCTCAGCGCCGGGTCGCCGGGCTCGTAGGCGTTGGCGGGGTACTCGTCGGCGAACGAGTAGCCGGGTCCGCCCTCGCCGGTGCCGGCGGGGTCACCGCATTGCAGCACCCCCAGCGACGGCGAGGTCGTCAGCCGGTGGCAGGTGGTGCCATCGAAGTACCCCTGATGGGCCAGGCTCGCGAAACTGTTCACCGTGCACGGCGACTTGGCCTGGTCCAGCAACAGCCCCACCGGCCCCTGGTCGGTCATCATCGAGACGCTGACCGTGGCCGGCTCGGTCGGCACCGTGCCGTCGTGGGTTTTCGGCGGATCCACCTTCTTCGCCGCCGGCGCCCCCGACGACGGGTAGCTGCAGTTCACCGCGGACGTGTCGTACGGGGTGAACGGCGGCAGCTCACCGTCGTGGCCGGCCGCATCCGGGTCGTCGATGCCGGGCGGGGTGCTCGCGGCGGTGCTCGGCGTGTCGTCGGAGTCGCCGGTGGTCTGGTACACCGCGAACACCCCGGCGGCCACCAGCAGGACCGCGGCGGCGATCGAGGAGGCGATGGTGATCAGCCGGCGGCGACGGGCCTTGTGGGCGCGACGCTCCAGCTGTCGCTCCAGCTTGCGTTTGGCTGTCGCACGTCGTTGTTCGTTGGTGGGCACCGCGGCTGTCCTCCGTGTTCGTTGCGTTGGCACAAAGTGTGCCAGCCCCGGCTGCGCGGCACTGAGGCCACCCGCATGCACCACCCGCGTGCGAAACCGGGTCGTGGAAAACTGGGCATCGTGTTGATCACCGGATTTCCCGCCGGACTGCTGGCCTGCAACTGCTACGTGGTGGCACCGCGTCCCGGCGCCGATGCGATCATCATCGACCCGGGCCAGCGGGCGATGGGCACCCTGCGCCGCATCCTCGACGAGAAGCGGCTCACCCCGGCGGCGGTGCTGCTCACCCACGGCCACATCGACCACATCTGGTCGGCGCAGAAGGTCTCCGACACCTACGGGGTGCCCACGTTCATCCATCCGGCCGACCGGTTCATGCTCACCGACCCGATCCGCGGGTTCGGCCCGCGGCTGGGGCAGTGGGCGCTGGGGGCGCTGTTTCGTGAACCCAGGCAGCTCGTCGAGCTGGATCGTGACGGCGACAAGCTGGAGCTGGGCGGGGTGAACGTCACCGTCGACCACACCCCGGGCCACACCCGCGGGTCGGTGTGTTTCCGGATCGACGCCGCCGGGCCCGGGCCGGTGGACGTGGTGTTCAGCGGCGATACGCTGTTCGCCGGCTCGGTCGGGCGCACCGATCTGCCCGGCGGCAGTGGCCGCGACCTGTTGGGATCGATCGTGGCGAAGCTGCTGGTGCTCAACGACGACACCGTGGTGCGTCCCGGGCACGGGTTGGCGACGACGATCGGCGACGAACGCGCCACCAACCCGTTTCTGCAGGGGCTCGGGTGGTGACCGCCGGCAGGGGCCGTCGTAGAGCCAGGCCACCAGGCGGGGTTGAGGAGGAGCGGCGGGCATGACCGAATCACGTGAGGCTTTCGCCGGCCCCAAAGGGGTGCCGGATTATCTGCCGCCGCAGTCGTCGGCGTTCGTCGCGGTGCGCGACACCATGCTCGGTGCGGCCCGCCGCGCCGGCTACGGCGACATCGAGTTGCCGATCTTCGAGGACACCGCGCTGTTCGCCCGCGGGGTGGGCGAGTCCACCGACGTGGTCGCCAAGGAGATGTACACCTTCGCCGACCGCGGCGACCGCTCGGTGACGCTGCGTCCGGAGGGCACCGCCGGGGTGGTGCGCGCGGTCATCGAACACCACCTCGACCGTGGAGCCCTGCCGGTCAAGCTCTGCTACGCGGGGCCGTTCTTCCGCTATGAGCGGCCCCAGGCCGGTCGCTACCGGCAGCTGCAGCAGGTCGGCGTGGAGGCGATCGGGGTCGACGACCCGGCGTTGGACGCGGAGGTGATCGCCGTGGCCGACACCGCGTTCCGGTCGCTGGGGCTGACCGGGTTCCGGTTGGAGATCACCTCACTGGGCGATGAGACCTGCCGGCCGGCCTATCGGGAACGGCTGCAGGAGTTCCTGTTCGGGCTCGACTTGGACGACGAGACCCGCCGGCGCGCCGAGATCAACCCGCTGCGGGTGCTCGACGACAAACGCCCCGCCATGCGGGAGATGACCGCGGCGGCGCCGGTGCTGCTCGATCACCTGTCGGAGTCCGCACGCGCGCATTTCGACACGGTGCTCGCCCACCTGGATGCCCTCGGTGTGGCCTACGTGATCAATCCGCGGATGGTGCGCGGGTTGGACTACTACACCAAGACCACCTTCGAGTTCGTCCACGACGGGCTCGGCGCCCAGTCCGGAATCGGCGGGGGCGGGCGCTACGACGGGCTGATGGCCCGGCTCGGCGGGGCCGACCTGTCCGGGATCGGGTTCGGCCTCGGCGTGGACCGCACCCTGCTGGCGCTGGCCGCCGAGGGACACTCGGTCGGCGCGGCGGCGCGCTGCGAGGTGTTCGGGGTGCCGCTGGGGCAGCGCGCCAAGGCGGCGCTGGCGGTGGTGGCCGCCGACCTGCGGGCCCACGGCATCGGGGTGGATCTGGCCTACGGCGACCGCGGGCTCAAGGGAGCGATGCGCGCGGCCGACCGCTCCGGCGCGGTGGTGGCGCTGGTCGCCGGCGACCGCGACCTCGACGCCGGCACCGTGGGGGTGAAGGATCTCGTCGCCGGCACCCAGACCGACGTGGCGCTGGCCGAGGTGCGCGACACCGTCGCTGCGCTGCTGCGGGCCGGGCGGTAGAGCGCTCCCGGTGGCGCGCGCCGGGGCTGTAACGCTGCGGTAGCCTGCCTCGATATGGCGTACATGCGAAAAACAACCACGATCGGGGCCGCACTGATGGTGGCGGCCGCCGGTGTCGCAGTCAGCAACGCCACCGCCGGTGCCGATCCCGACGGCGGCCACGAGGTCACCTACACGATCACCGCCGCCGACAGCCTGGTGGCCAAGATCTACTACATCAGCGCCGACCCGCCCAGCATGGCCGAGTACAACGCCGACTCGACCAAATACCTCACGTCGGTGCAGCAGCCGATCGCGCCGGGGGAACCGCTGGTCTACACCGCCACACTGAACGACCCCGGCCAGTGGGCGCGGGTCGACGCCAGCGGTGCGCTGCGCGTGCCCCCGAACTTCGGATGCGAGATCGCCGTGGACGGCGAGGTCGTGGTCTCCCAGCAGGGCGGCAGCGGGGTCACCTGCGCCACCGGCCAGTGGTAGCCGCCGCCGCTCAGCGGCCCGCCCCGGGCTCCCGATAGGCAACCACCAACACGGCGGCCGGCTCGTCGCCGAGTTGGCGCAGGCTGTGGTCGATCGCGGCGTCGAAGTAGGCGCTGTCGCCGGTCTGCAGCGTCACCGTGGTGTCGCCGTGGCGCAGCTCGACCGATCCGGCGTGGACGAACACCAACTCCTGGCCCGTGTGGGTGGGATGCGGGTCGTCGCCCGGGCCGGCCGAGGGGCGAACCATAAACGCCGACATGGCCTTTCCCAGCCGGTCGGCGGCCAGCAGCCGGTAGCGCTCGGTGCCGCCGCCGCGGTCCACCGAGAGCCGGCCGGCCGGGCCCTCGGCGGCGAAGAGTCGGGCCACATCCACCTCGAGGGCGTCGGCGACCTTCAACGCGGCCGCGATCGAGGGCACCGCCCGACCGCGCTCGATCTTCGACAGGTAGCTCTTGGTCAACCCGGTCGCCTCGGCCAGCTGTTGCAACGTCAGTCCGCGCTGACGGCGGACGGTGCGCAGCAGGGCGGTCACCCTGCCACTATGACACAAAGTGTCCTATAGTGGAGGTAGTGTTCCCGACGCCGAGGAGCCGTCATGGCCACCACGTTCTCCGAATCCAAACACTCCCTGATGGACCGCGCGCAACAGCGGCTGGCCACCACCGTCGCCGAACCGCAGTGGACGACCCGCCAGAAGCTGGCGCTGACCTGCCGGGTGCTCTTCGACGGGGGTCACGACTCCGGGTTGACCGGCCAGATCACCGCGCGCGCAGAGGCGCCGGACACCTACTACACCCAACGGCTGGGCCTGGGTTTCGACGAGATCACCGAGGACAACGTGCTCGTGGTCGATGAGGACCTCACCGTTCTGGAGGGCGACGGGATGGCCAACCCCGCCAACCGGTTCCACAGCTGGATCTACCGCGCCCGCCCCGACGTGAACTGCATCGTGCACACCCACTCCTTCCACGTGGCGGCGCTGGCCATGCTGGAGGTCCCGCTGATCGTCTCCCAGATGGACACCACCCCGCTCTACGACGACTGCGCCTTTCTGCGGGACTGGCCGGGGGTGCCGGTCGGCAACGAGGAGGGCGACATCATCGCCACGGCGCTGGGCGACAAGCGCGCGATCCTGTTGGCCCACCACGGCCAGATCGTCGTCGGCGCCACCGTCGAGGAGGCCTGCACACTGGGGGTACTCATCGAGCGTGCCGCCAAGCTGCAGCTGACCGCGATGGCCGCCGGTGAGATCCAACCGCTGCCCGACAAGCTGGCCCGCGAGGCCCACGATTGGACGCTGACCCCGCAGCGCAGCCGGGCCAACTTCGCCTACTACGCCCGCCGGGCCCTGGTGCGCCACCCCGACGCGGTGACGGGTTGACGCAGTGGCGCGCTGACCCGCTGAACCCCGCAAACCGCTACCGTGAGGAGTCCGCTCGTGACCGCACCCCCCGCCGCCCCGGCCATCCAAGGAGTCATCGCCTACCCGGTCACCCCGTTCGACGACACCGGTGTGGCCACCGCGTCACTGGCGGCGATGATCGAGCGCCTTGTCGCCGCGGGGGCGCAGGCGATCGCGCCGTTGGGCAGCACCGGGGAGCTGGCGTATCTCAGCGAGGCGGAATTCGATGCGGTGATCGACACCACGGTCGGCGCGGTCGACGGGGCGGTCCCGGTGCTCGCCGGGGTCTCCGATTTGACCACCGCCAACACCGTGCGTCGCGCCCGCTCCGCCCAGCGGGCCGGGGTCGACGCGGTGCAGGTGATCCCGGTGTCGTACTGGAAGCTCTCCGAGCGGGAGATCACCGAGCATTTTCGCGCGGTCTCCGATGCGGTCGACGTGCCGATCATGGCCTACAACAATCCGGCGACCGCCGGGGTGGACATGAGCCCGGCGCTGCTGGTGTCGATGTTCCGCGAGATCGAGCACGTCACGATGGTCAAGGAATCCACCGGGGACCTGTCCCGCATGCTGGCGCTGGCCGACCTCAGCGACGGCGCGCTGCCGTTCTACAACGGCAGCAACCCGCTGGTGCTCGATGCGCTGCGTGCCGGCGCGGCCGGCTGGTGCACCGCCGCGCCGAATCTGGCCGCCCAGCGGTGTCTGGACCTGGTGGCCGCGGTGCGCGCAGGGGAGCAGGATCGCGCCCAGCGGCTCTACGATTCGCTCAAGGCGCTGCTGGAGTTCATCGTCGCCGGGGGACTGGCCGCCACGGTCAAGGCGGGCCTGGAGCTGCTCGGGGTGCCCGCCGGTGCGCCCCGGCGGCCCCTGTTGCCCCTGGATGAGGCGGGCCGCGCGGAGCTCAAGGCCATACTGGCCGACCTGTGAAGGGTCGACGAACGGTCGGCGTTGGCCGACGGTCAGAGAATGCGCAGCAGAGGGTCAACGATTTCTCCCTGTGGTGAGGGGGCCGGCGCGACCCCGTCGACTTCAGGTGAAATTCAGCAACGCCTGCTGTCTATTCCCAGGATTCTCACGGAGACCGGCGGCAACGACGTCGTGGTCGTGTCATTTGTCGCTGAGGGCGGAGCGCGGCCCGGCTCGTCACCGGTCTCGCGTCTTGGGTGATTCTCAGATAGAGGGAGCGGTGAGCCGGGTTGGCCGTACGGGCTGGTCGGAGGGGTTCGGCACCTGCGCCCTGCGAACGGTTCCCTCTGTTGACGCGACGGTGTAGCGTCGCGGTCTACGTCCGATGCCGTTTCGACATCGGACGGACACCATTCGTTAAGCAATGCGGCGATCGGGGTGGCGTGGATCACTACCGATACTGCATAATCGATACGCAACGGCGCGTAACGAACCCTGGCGTTCCCGGGGGTTGGACGCGAGGGCCCGACAGTGTCACGTGTTCTCACAAGGGGGCTAACAGATGTACGTGAAGACCGAACCGGCGATGTTGGTGTCGGCGGCCGGCAGCCTGGAGGCGATCGGTGCGGGCATGAACGCCGGCAACGCCGCCGCGGCGGCACCGACGACCGGCGTGGCGCCCGCGGCCGCCGACGAGGTGTCGGCACTTACCGCGGCGCAGTTCTCCGCGCACGGTCAGCTCTACCAGGCGATCGCCGCGCAGGCCGCGGCCATCCACGAGGCGTTCGTCACCACGTTGCGAACCAACGCCGCCGCCTACGACGGCGCCGAGGCGGCCAACGCCACCGCTGCCACGCTGGGTGGATTGACCTAGGTCGACCATGGCGCTATTTGAATTCCTTCCACCCGAGATCAACTCGTTTCTGATCACGGCCGGGCCGGGATCAGCGCCCCTGCTGGCGGCCTCGGAGGCCTGGGCGGCGTTGACCCAGGAGTTGGAGACCGCCGCGACCGGCTTCGGATCCACCGTCGCCGGGCTGGCCAGTGACTGGCACGGCCCGACATCGACGAGGATGCAAGCCAAGCTGGAGCCGTACGTGGCGTGGTTGCACGACACCGCCGCACAGACCTCGACTCTTGCGGCCCAGGCCACGGCGCACGCGGGGTTTTTCGAGCAGGCGCGCTCGTCGATGGTGCCGCTGGAGGCGGTGATCGCCAACCGCACGTTGTGTATGGAGTTGATCTCCACCAACATTCTCGGGCAGAACACCCCGGCGATCATGGTGTGCGAGGCGCTCTACGACATCATGTGGGCCGACGACGTGATGGTCATGTCGGCCTTTGATGCGTCGTCCAAGGCGGACCGGCCGCAGGCGATGTTCAAAACGACGACAAACTCGTCGGATCCGCTCACCACGACGGCGCTTCCCGTGGACCCGGGAGGCGTGGGTGAGGCGATCGGCGGGGGACTGACCCAACTCGGTGGAGCACTTCAACCTCTTACCGCGTTCTGGGAACCGATCGGGACTGCCTTGTCGGGGTTCAACGAGATTCCGGTGCTGGGTGCCTTCGCCGACCTGAGCCTGACCACACCCGGCAGCTTGTCGAGCGCCTCGGAGCTGATCAACGTGCCCATGCGGCTCGGTTCGGCACCGATGAGCATGCTCATGTCGCTGACCCGTGCCGGCGGCACCTCGGGCTCCGGTCTGGGCCAGCTCACCGGTGGACTCACCAACGGCGCGACCAACCCGCTTCTCAATGCCATCAGCGAGATGGTCAACGGCAAGCTGCAGACCATGACCTCCGGGCTGACCAGCCAGCTGTCCAACTGGGGCAGCCAGATCGGCCAGCAGGTCAGCGCGCAGCTGGCCAACGCCTCACGGGTCGGCGGTCTGTCGGCCCCCGAGGGAGCGATCCAGACCATCACCCGCGCGCTGCCGGTGTCGCCGGCCACCACCGTCCCGGCGGTGCCGACGGTGCAGGCGGGCATGCCGGGTGGACCGTTCGCGCAGGCCATGATGGGGGCCCTCGCTGGACGGGGATTCGGGGGCCTGGGCAACGCTGCCAAGGCCGGAGTCAAGGCCGCCACCGCGGCCAAGGGCGGCTAACCGGGAGGGGGAAAAGGAGTTAGCAGCCGACTCGATCAACACACCAACCACGTACGAAACGTGCAGTAAGGAGTTGCCACGATGGCTTCACGTTTGATGACTGATCCGCAATTGATGCGGGATATGGCGGGCCGGTTTGAGGTGCATGCTCAGACGGTCGAGGATGAGGCGCGGCGGATGTTCGCGTCGTCGCAGAGCATTTCGGGGGCCGGGTGGACCGGGATCGCCGAGCGCACGTCGTTGGACACGATGGGGCAGATGCAGACGGCGTTTCGCAACATCGTGAACATGCTGCACGGGGTGCGTGACGGGCTGGTGCGTGACGCGAACGTCTATGAGCAGCAGGAAGCCGCGGCCCAGTCGAGCCTGAGCAGCTAGGAGCTATAGCGATGACGATTAACTACCAGTTCGGTGATGTCAACGCTCACGGGGCGCTGATCAAGGCGCAGGCTGCCTCGCTGGAGGCCGAGCATCAGGCGATCATCCGCGATGTGGTGGCCGCCGGGGACTTCTGGGGTGGTGCCGGTTCGGCGGCCTGCCAGGAGTTCATCACCCAGCTCGGTCGCAACTTCCAGGTGATCTATCAGCAGGCGGCCACCCACGGCTCCAAGGTGCAAAACGCCGGCAACAACATGGCCTCCACCGACTCGGCGGTCGGCTCCAGCTGGCTGTAGGGGCTCCTTCCCGCCCGCGAACCGAGCCCCGGAGTCAGCCCCGGAGTCAGCCGAGGTCGCGGGCGGCGAAGGTGTCGCACTTGTTGGGGTCGCCGGTCTGGTAGCCGACGGTGAACCAGTGCTGGCGCTGCTCGGAGGAGCCGTGCGTCCACGCCTCGGGGTTGACCCGCCCGGTCATGGTCTTCTGGATTCGGTCGTCACCGACCGAGGCCGCCGCCGACAGCGCGTCGGCGATGTCACGGTCGCTCAACGGCTCCAGAAAGGGCTTGCCGGTGCTCTCCTGCTGGGTCACCGCCGCGTAGTGCGCCCACACCCCGGCGTAGCAGTCGGCTTGCAGTTCGGTGCGCACCCCGGACCCGGTGGCGCCCTGCGCGCCGTGCTGGGCGCGGCCGAGCACCCCCAGCAGGTTCTGCACGTGGTGGCCGTACTCGTGGGCCACCACATACTCCTGGGCCAACGCGCCACTGCTGGAGCCGAACTGATCGACCAGGACGTCGAAGAAGTCGGTGTCGAAATAGGCGGTCTGGTCGGCCGGGCAGTAGAACGGCCCCACCTCGCTGCTGGCCGTCCCACAGCCGGTGTTGACCTGGCCGCTGAACAGCCGCATCTTGGGGCGGGTGTAGCCCGACAGCAGCTGGGTCCAGACCGCATCCACCGAGTTGCCGGTGGCCACCACCCGGCACTGGACGTACTTGTTTGCGTCCGCCCCGGTGCGGCACTTGTTCAGATCGAAACCGGGCGCTGCCTCCTGGGAGGCCGGGGCCTGCTGGGAGATCACATCGCCGGGGTCGACCCCGAGGAACATCGCCACGATCATGATGAGCAGCCCGAGACCACCGGCGCCGCCGCCGAGCGCGATCCCACGGCCGCGACCGGTCGACGCCGCCCTGCTGGTGTCGATCTGCACGCCCTCGTTGAAGGTCATCGCCCACTCCGTCGCTCATCGGGGTCGCTCATCACGCTCGGCCGTCCCCAGCTTTGCATACCGCCGCAGCGCGGCACACCGGTTGCGCGGGTTCTACACGGTGGCGAAACGCTGGTCGGTGTAGCGCCGCAGCCGGCGCAGAAACCAGCCCAGCATCCAGTTCACCACCGGCCGGCCCAGCCACAGGCCCAGCCGGGCCGGACCCAGCGGCTCGATCGCCATCGTCCAGGTCAGCCGGCAGCCCGCGGCGGTGGGCACCACCCGGTAGTCCTCGGCGAACGCGCGCAGCGTGCGCGTCGATGATTCGTTGAACCGGAAGGCCAGGTAGGTGTGCGGCTCCCAGGCGATGAACTCCTCGTAGCCGACGATGCCGCCGCGCATCTGCACGGTGCGGGTGGTGCCCACCCCGTACGGTTGCGGACTGGTCCAGGTGACGCCGGTGATCACCGAGGCCCAGTGCGGCCAGGAGTCGGCGTCGGCGAGCACTTCGAACAACTGCTCGGGGGTGATCGCCAACTCGACGGTGTTGGCGAAGCGGTACGGCGCGGTCTCGATGAATCCGGTGTCGACTCGCTGGCAGGGGTGCTTGGTGCGGGACAGGGCCATCTGCAATCCTTCGGTGCGGCGGAACTCCCAAGAACCCATAGCCCATCACACGCGGCATCGGGCCGCCACACCGGCACACCGGGTGTTGGCGGTGCGGCTTTAGACTGGCACTCGTTTCCCACCCCCGATGAGGAGTAGCCGTGCTGCGCAGTCACGACGCCGGTTCGTTGCGGTCCGCCGACGCCGGACGCCAGGTCACGCTGGCCGGCTGGGTGGCACGCCGCCGCGACCACGGCGGGGTCATCTTCATCGACCTGCGCGACGCCTCCGGGGTCGCCCAGGTCGTCTTCCACGACGAGGCGGTGCTCGCCGACGCGCACCGGCTGCGCGCCGAATTCTGCGTCGCGGTGACCGGGGTGGTCGAGATCCGTCCCGACGGCAACGCCAACCCGGAGATCGCGACCGGCGACATCGAGGTCAACGCCAGCGCGCTGACCGTGCTCGGCGAGAGCGCGGCGCTGCCGTTCCAGCTCGATGAGGAGCCGGGGGAGGAGATCCGGCTTCGCTACCGGTACCTCGATCTGCGCCGCGACGGCCCCGCCGCGGCGATCCGGTTGCGTTCCCGGGCCAACGCCGCGGCGCGTGCGGTGCTGGCCTCCCACGACTTCATCGAGATCGAAACGCCCACGATGACCCGCTCCACCCCGGAGGGGGCGCGGGACTTCCTGGTGCCGGCCCGGCTGCGGCCCGGCACCTTCTACGCCCTGCCGCAGAGCCCGCAGCTGTTCAAGCAGCTGTTGATGGTGGCCGGGATGGAGCGCTACTACCAGATCGCCCGCTGCTACCGCGACGAGGACTTCCGCGCCGACCGCCAGCCCGAGTTCACCCAACTGGACTTGGAGATGAGTTTCGTCGACGCCGAGGACGTCATCGGGATCGCCGAGGAGGTCCTGGCCGCGCTGTGGTCGCTGATCGGCTACGACCTGCCGCGGCCCCTGCCGCGGCTGAGCTACACCGAGGCGATGCGCCGGTTCGGCACCGACAAACCCGACCTGCGGTTCGGGTTGGAACTCGTCGAATGCACCGAGTTCTTCGCCGATACCGCGTTTCGGGTGTTCCAGGCGCCCTATGTGGGCGCGGTGGTGATGCCCGGCGGTGCCTCGCAGCCGCGACGCACCCTCGACGGCTGGCAGGAGTGGGCCAAACAGCGCGGCGCCAAGGGGCTGGCCTACGTGCTCGTCGGCGAGGACGGCACGCTGTCGGGCCCGGTGGCCAAGAACCTCTCCGAGACCGAACGCGCCGGGCTGGCCGGTCACGTCGGTGCCGCACCGGGCGACTGTGTGTTCTTCGCCGCCGGGGCCCCCAAGGCCTCGCGGGCTCTGCTGGGGGCGGCCCGGGTGGAGATCGCCACTCGCCAGGACCTGATCGACGCCGACGCGTGGGCGTTCACCTGGGTGGTCGACCCGCCGCTGTTCGAACCGGCCGACGAGGCCGCCGCGGCCGGCGACGTGGCGGTCGGTGCGGGAGCCTGGACCGCGGTGCACCATGCGTTCACCGCCCCCAAACCCGAGACGGCGCAGGCGATCACCACCGATCCGGGTGCGGTTCTCGCCGACGCCTACGACATCGTGTGCAACGGCAACGAGATCGGCGGCGGCTCGATCCGCATCCACCGCCGCGACATCCAGGAGCAGGTGTTCACCGTCATGGGCATCGATGCCGAGTCCGCGGCGGAGAAATTCGGTTTCCTGTTGGACGCGTTCACCTTCGGGGCGCCCCCGCACGGCGGGCTGGCATTCGGCTGGGACCGCATCGCCGCACTGCTCGCCGGCGCGGAGTCGATCCGCGAGGTGATCGCCTTCCCGAAATCCGGTGGTGGCGTCGACCCGCTCACCGACGCGCCGGCACCGATCACCGCCGCGCAGCGCAAGGAATCCGGCATCGACGCCACACCGCCGCCCCGGGCCTGACGCGCGCGTCGCCGACACCGCATCAGGTCACGGCGGTTGCGCACCGTCGGCGCTACGCACGGCGGGCCAGGTAGTCGCGCACCACCGCCCGCGGGGCGTGCACCAGCCACGCGTCGTAGATCAAATCGGCCAACGCACCGCGGTCGACCCGGGCCAACCAGACCAGCACCACCGGGTAGGCGACGAGGTGGGCGGTGGTGAAATACACCGCCGGGTGGGCCTCGATCAGCGCCCGGGCGGTCGACTCGTCGCGGACCCGCACCGCGAGCACATCGGGTTCACCGCCCACCTGCAGCGCGCGCCGTTCGGGCAGGCGCAGCGGACGCTGCCAGACGACCAGCTTTCCGCCGACCCGCCACTCCCGCGGCCCGTGCCGTTGGGTCAGCGGAAGCGCCTCCACCAGGCGGGCCACGTCGTCCCAGGTGCCCACTCAATCGATTGTGCCCGCAAAACGCCCGGGTCGACGCCGAACGGGCGCTTCCGTGCCACGCCGCGGCGGTCAGGTCCCGCTGATCGTGCACGCGCCGTCCACCAGGGCCGACGCGTACGCCGCCGCGTTGGCCAGATGCTGATCGGCGGGGGTGTAGGTCGGCACCGCGGCGACGAAGGCCCGCTGGTACTGCGCGATCAGCACCGCGAAATCCTGCAGGGTGGCGTTGCCGCTCTGTTGTCCGAGCTGTTCGATCGTGTTGGCCTGGTTGCTCAACACCTGCGCGGCGGCGACGTTGACGGCCTTCTGCGCCGGGTTCCACAGGATGGCCGCGATGTTGGGGTCGAGCTGCTGCCACTCGGTGGTCTTGGCCATGTAGTCCTGCAGTGCGGCATGCCAGTTGTCACAGACCGGATTCCTGCTGGCCAGAAACGGCACCGGGTTGGTCGGGTCGGCCGGGGTGGCGGTGAGCTCCGGAGGATTCTGCGCCGGGGCGAGCGGTCCCCGCGACGCCGCCGACCCGTCGTTGATGGCCCCGCAGATCGAGGCCAGGGCCGAGGCGGCGCTGTTGGCGGCCTCGGCGAGGTTGTTGTCGGCCGGCA
Source organism: Mycolicibacillus parakoreensis (assembly GCF_022370835.2). The sequence continues at coordinate 2,104,051 of NZ_CP092365.1, read as the reverse complement.
CGTACTGCGGCACCCGCTCGGCGTAGGCGCGACCGTAGGCGATGAACTGTTCGTAGAGTTCCCGCATCACCCGGTGCGGGGTGAGCTTGGCCAGTCCCACGCTCTGGGCGGCGGCGCTGCGGAGCACGGCGGCGGCACCCATGTGCATCTGCTGCTGTTCGGGGGTCCAGTCCGAGGCCGGGATGGTGCGGTCCCGGTCGTTCCATTTGCCTTCCCCGGCGGAGGCCAGGGTGTCGTTGATCGGCATCCAGGGCTTACAGGTGGGATCATCGACGATCACGCTGACCGGACCGTCGTCGTCGGCGCTGGCGATGTCGGAGATCGGCGGTGTGGACTCGGTGGGCTCAGCGGCATCGGGGTTGCCGCCGAACACCACCGTCGCGGCGGCAGCCGTCGCGACGACGGCCAGGAACGTCACCAGCCCGAGAGCCCACTTGAGACTGTTGTCGCCCTTGGGCGCCCCGGAATCCGCCCCGCCGGAATCGTCGTCGAAGTCGTCGTCGTCGAAGTCCTCGTCGTCGTCGAAGTCGTCATCGTCGTCGCCGAAATCGTAGTTTTCGAACACAATTGTGCAGCCTAGAGCGAATGTCGCGCGCCGGGGAAACTATCGTCACGCCCGTAGGATTGGGCCCCGTGGAAGACCGCTACGGACCCGATGTGCTGGCCCGCAACCCCCACCGCGCCCGCCGACCGCGCTCCACCGAGCACCCGGTGGAGGTGGGCATGGTCGTCGAGGACGCCGAGAGTGGCTATGTCGGCGCGGTGGTGCGTGTGGAGTACGGCCGCATGCAACTGGAAGACCGGCACGGACGCACCCGCGCGTTCCCGGTGGGCCCGGGGTACCTGATCGACGGCAGACCGGTCATCCTGACCGCCCCGCGACGCGCCCCGGCGGCCCCGCCGGCGCGCACCGCCTCCGGATCGGTGGCGGTGCCCGGGCAGCGGGCGAAGGTCGCGTCGGCCAGCCGGATCTACGTCGAAGGCCGCCACGACGCCGAACTCGTCGAGCAGGTGTGGGGTGATGACCTGCGGATCGAGGGCGTGGTCGTCGAACATCTCGGCGGGGTCGACGACCTTGTCGACATCGTCGCCGAGTTCGCGCCGGGACCGACCCGCCGGCTCGGGGTGCTCGTCGATCACCTGGTCGCCGGCTCGAAAGAGGCCCGGTTGGCCGAGCAGGTGCGTCGCGGTCCCGGCAGCGCCCACACCCTGGTCGTGGGCCATCCGTACGTCGATGTCTGGCAGGCGGTCAAGCCGCACCGGCTGGGGCTGGCGGCGTGGCCGCGGATTCCGCGCACCGTGGAATGGAAGAAGGGGGTGTGCCGGCATTTGGGCTGGCCGCACGCCACCCAGGCCGACATCGCGGCCGCGTGGCGGCGGATCCGGCGGCGGGTGCGCGACTGGACGGATCTGGAACCGGCGTTGATCGGCCGGGTCGAGGAATTGATCGACTTCGTGACCGCACCGCAGCCGTAGCGCAGTCGGTAGGTTGGTGGACGTGAGCACATCAGAGCCGTTCGAGTCGCAGCCCGGCCAGCCGCCTTCGCCGTACCCGGGTTCGCCGTACCCGGGGTCATACCCGCAGGGGCCCCAGTACCCGCAGGGGGCCTACCCGCCGCCCGGTTACCCGCCCTACGGTGCGGCCCACGGCGTCGACCCCTACGGCCGCCCGTACTCCGACAAGAGCAAAATCGCTGCGGGCCTGCTGCAGATCTTCCTCGGCGGCTTCGGGATCGGCCGGTTCTACCTCGGCTACGTCGGGATCGGCATCGCCCAGATCATCGTCACCGTGATCACGCTGGGGCTCGGTGCCATCTGGGGGTTCATCGACGGCATCCTGATTCTGGTGGGCAACGTCCGCGACCCGCAGGGGCGCCCGCTGCGCGATTGACCGGGCCGCACCGAGGTGCGGCCGTGGTATGCCTGAGACCGTGACCGACAGCCTGTTCGACGTGCCCGATCCGCCGGGCAGCGCCGGGTCGGGCCCCGAGACGCCGCCGCCGAACGCGCCGCTGGCGGTGCGGATGCGCCCGGCCACCCTCGATGAGGTGGTCGGGCAGGATCACCTGCTGGGATCGGGCTCCCCGCTGCGCCGGCTGGTCGACGGGTCGGGGGCCGCCTCGGTCATCCTCTACGGGCCGCCCGGCACCGGCAAGACCACGCTGGCCTCGCTGATCTCCGGGGCGACCGGCCGCCGCTTCGAGGCGCTCTCGGCGCTGTCGGCGGGAGTCAAGGAGGTGCGGGCCGTCATCGACAAGGCCCGGCGCGGCGCGCTGCACGGCGAGCAGACCGTGTTGTTCATCGACGAGGTCCACCGGTTCTCCAAGACCCAGCAGGACGCGTTGCTGTCGGCGGTGGAGAACCGGGTGGTGCTGCTGGTGGCGGCGACCACCGAGAACCCGTCGTTCTCGGTGGTGGCGCCGATGCTGTCCCGATCGCTGATCTTGCAGCTGCGCCCGCTCACCGCCGACGGGGTGCGCACCGTCATCCAGCGCGCCATCGACGATGCGCGCGGTCTCGCCGGTGCCGTCACGGTGACGCCGGAGGCGCTCGATCTGTTGGTGCGGCTCTCCGCCGGCGACGCCCGCCGCGCCCTGACCGGGCTGGAGGTCGCCGCCGAGGCGGGACCGCAGATCACCGTCGGCACCGTGGAGCAGTCGCTCGACGAGGCGGCCATCCGCTACGACCGCGACGGCGACCAGCACTACGACGTGGTCAGCGCGTTCATCAAATCGGTGCGCGGCTCCGACGTCGACGCCGCGCTGCACTACCTGGCGCGGATGCTGGTGGCGGGCGAGGATCCGCGTTTCATCGCACGCCGGCTGATGATCCTGGCCAGCGAGGACATCGGCCTGGCCGATCCGACCGCCCTGCCCACCGCGGTCGCCGCCGCGCAGACGGTGGCGCTGATCGGCATGCCCGAAGCCCAGCTCACCCTCGCCCATGCCACCGTGCACCTGGCCACCGCGGCGAAGTCCAACGCGGTGACCACCGCGCTGGGCCAGGCCATGGCCGATGTCAAGGCCGGCAAGGCCGGGCTGGTGCCGCCGCACCTGCGCGACGGCCACTATGCGGGTGCTGCGGCGCTGGGCAACGCCCAGGGCTACCGCTACGCCCACGACGACCCCGACGGGGTGGTCGCCCAGCAGTATCCCCCCGACGAGTTGGTCGGCGTGGACTACTACCGGCCGGCCGGCCGCGGAGCCGAACGCGAGATCGTCGGGCGGCTCGGTCGGTTGCGCGCGATCATCCGCCGCGCCCGCGGTTAGTCTCAGCCGACCAGCTCGGGAACCCGCAGGTGCGCCAGCGACAACTCGAATTCGCCGACGTCGACCTGGGTCGCACCCAGCATCCGGAGCAGGTCGGCGCGCAGGGTCGTGGCCTCGTCGCGGGTGCGGTCCATCGCCTCGCGGCTTTCGAAACTCGAACACGACACCGCCAGCCCGGAGCGCCGGTCGACCAGCAGGCTGGAGCTGCAGAACCCGTCGAGGCCGTCCATCGCCGGCAGCGCGGCGTCACGGTAGTTGCCCACCCAACGGTCGAGCTGATCGGGGTCGGCCTTGGCCCAGGTGCAGCGCGCCGCGGCGCCGCCGCGGGTCAGCCGCCCGCGGTGCAACACCTTGATCTCCCACTCGGCGATGCGGGTGTCGCCGCCGAACCTCGACGCCGCCGAGGTGCGGATCGGTGCCACCCAGTGCTCACTGGCCCGCATCAGATCGCGCTCCAGCCAGGAGCTGGTGACGATGCAGCGCCCGGAGCGCCGGTCGGCGAGCATCGACAACCCGATGTAACCGTCGAGGCCCTGCATGATCGGCATCACGCGGTCGCGCAGGTGCGCCACGCCGTCATCGATCCGGGAGGGGTGGGCGAAAATGGTGGTGGAACGTGCGTACATGGCCCTACTCCTTCTGGAGTTCAAGGCGGCACCCCCGGCGGTGCCGCCGGTTTATGCGCTATTATCCCCGGTTCGGTCGCCGTATTCAACCGTCGTCCCGGCACCCGGCGGGGCCGATAGGCTGGGCGAATGGATTCCGACGTGCTCGATGTGGACACCGCCACGCGCCGCACCGTGGACCTCACCGAGGCGGTGCGCACGTTCTGCGCGGGACGGCGCGACGGGCTGTGCAACGTGTTCGTCCCGCACGCCACGGCCGGGGTGGCGATCATCGAGACCGGCGCGGGCTCCGACGCCGATCTCGTCGACGCGTTGGAGCGGCTTCTGCCGCGCGACGAGCGCTACCGGCACGCCCACGGCACCCCCGGCCACGGCGCCGACCACGTGCTGCCGGCCCTGGTCTCGCCGTCGGTGACGGTGCCGGTGGGCGCCGGTGCGCCGTTGTTGGGCATCTGGCAGAGCATCGTGCTGGTGGACCTCAACCGGGACAATCCCCGCCGGTCGGTGCGGCTGAGTTTTCTGGGTGAGTGAGCGCGGCGGCGGTCCGGCTCGCCGGTGCGGCGCTGGGCCCGGGGCCCCCGGTACTGTGGTGCGGTCGAATCCAGCAGAAATGGGATCCCCACGGTGATCCGGCAGTAAGGACAGCGTCAACGTGCAGACTCACGAGATCAGGAAACGGTTCCTCGATCATTTCGTGCAGGCCGGGCACACCGAGGTGCCGAGCGCCTCGGTGATCCTCGACGACCCCAACCTGCTGTTCGTCAACGCCGGCATGGTCCAGTTCGTGCCGTACTTCCTGGGGCAGCGCACCCCGCCGTACGCCACCGCCACCAGCATCCAGAAATGCATCCGCACCCCCGACATCGACGAGGTCGGCATCACCACCCGGCACAACACGTTTTTCCAGATGGCGGGCAACTTCTCGTTCGGGGACTACTTCAAGCGTGAAGCGATCACCCTGGCCTGGACCTTGCTGACCAACAGCGTCGACGACGGCGGCTACGGGCTGGACCCTGACCGGATCTGGGCCACGGTCTATCTCGACGACGACGAGGCGGCCGGGTTGTGGCAGGAGATCGCCGGGCTGCCCACCGAGCGCATCCAGCGCCGCGGAATGGCCGACAACTACTGGTCGATGGGGATTCCCGGGCCGTGCGGGCCGTCCTCGGAGATCTACGTCGACCGCGGTCCCGAGTTCGGGGCCGGCGGCGGCCCGATCGCCAACGAAGACCGCTACATCGAGGTCTGGAACCTCGTGTTCATGCAGAACGAGCGCGGGGAGGGCCACGGCAAAGAGGATTTCGAGATCCTCGGGCCGCTGCCGCGCAAGAACATCGACACCGGGATGGGCGTGGAGCGCATCGCGGTGCTGCTCCAGGGTGTCCACAACGTCTACGAGACCGACCTGCTGCGCCCGGTGATCGACACCGTCGCCGCGGTCGCCGCCCGCCCGTACGGCGAGAACGGCACCGTCGAGGACGATGTGCGGTACCGCATCATCGCCGACCATTCGCGCACCGCGGCGATCCTCATCGGTGACGGCGTCAGCCCCGGCAACGACGGCCGCGGGTACGTGCTGCGCCGCTTGCTGCGCCGGGTGATCCGGTCGGCGAAACTGCTGGGCATCGACACCCCGATCGTCGCGGAGCTGATGGCCACGGTCCGCGACGCGATGGGGCCGTCCTACCCCGAGTTGGTCGCCGACTTCGGCCGGATCAGCCGCATCGCGGTCGCCGAGGAGACCGCGTTCAACCGGACCCTGGCGTCGGGTTCGAAACTCTTCGACGAGGCCGCGGCGAGCACACAGTCCGCCGGCACCACGGTGCTCTCCGGTGCCGACGCCTTCACCCTGCACGACACCTACGGGTTCCCGATCGAGCTGACCCTGGAGATGGCCGCCGAGGCCGGTCTGTCCGTCGACGAGAGCGGGTTTCGGGAGCTGATGGCCGAACAGCGGGCCCGGGCCAAAGCCGACGCGGCCGCGCGCAAACACGCCCACACCGACCTGAGCGCCTACCGCGAGCTCGTCGACGCCGGACCGACCGAGTTCACCGGGTTCGACGAATTGGACTCCGAGGCAACGGTGCTCGGCATTTTCGTCGACGGCCGACGGGTGCCGGTGGTGGCCCACGCGGACGCGGTCACCGCCGACCGCATCGAGTTGGTGCTCGACCGTACGCCCCTCTACGCCGAATCCGGCGGCCAGATCGCCGACACCGGCACCATCAGCGGTGCCGGCGCCGGTGCGGCCAAGGCCGCGGTCACCGACGTGCAGAAGATCGCCCACACCCTCTACGTGCACCGGGTCAACGTGGAATCCGGCGAGTTCGTCGAGGGCGACACCGTCATCGCCGCCGTCGACCCGCAGTGGCGCAAGGGCGCCACCCAGGGGCACTCGGGCACCCACATGGTGCACGCGGCGCTGCGTCAGGTGCTCGGGCCCAACGCGGTGCAGGCCGGCTCGCTGAACCGGCCCGGCTATTTGCGGTTCGACTTCAACTGGCAGGGGCCGCTCACCGACGAGCAGCGCCGCAGCGTCGAGGAGGTCACCAACGAGGCGGTGCAGGCCGACTTCCCGGTGCACACCTTCATCGAGGATCTGGAGAAGGCCAAGTCGATGGGCGCGATGGCCATGTTCGGCGAGCGCTATCCCGAGCAGGTGCGGGTCGTGGAGATCGGCGGGCCGTTCTCCCTGGAGCTGTGCGGCGGCACCCACGTCGCCAATTCGGCGCAGATCGGTCCGGTCACGATCCTGGGGGAGTCGTCGGTGGGATCCGGGGTGCGCCGCGTCGAGGCCTACGTCGGGTTGGACTCCTATCGGCACCTGGCCAAGGAGCGGGCCCTGATGGCCGGCCTGGCCTCCTCGCTGAAGGTTCCCTCCGAGGAGGTGCCCGCCCGGGTGGCCGGGCTGGTGGAACGGCTCAAGGCCGCCGAGAAGGAGCTGAGCCGGGCCCGGCTGGCCACCGCGCGCGCCGCAGCGGTCAATGCGGCCGCGGACGCCGAACGGATCGGTAGAGTCCGACTGGTGGCACAACGACTGCCCGGCCCGATGAACGGCGGTGATCTGCGTTCGCTGGCCGGCGACATCCGCGGCAAGCTCGGATCCGATCCGGCGGTGGTGGTGCTGATCACCGCGGGGGAGGGCACCGGCGTGCCGTTCGTCGTGACCGCCAACAGCGCCGCCCAGGACCTCGGGTTGGCCGCCACCGACCTGGTGGGCGCCGTCGCCGCCGCCGTCGACGGGCGCGGCGGCGGCAAGGCCGACCAGGCCCAGGGGTCGGGGACGAACCCGGCCGGTATCGACGCCGCCCTGGCGGCGGTCCGCGCCGAGATCGCCCGAGGCTGACCGCGTGATCGTCACCGACCAGCGTCGCCCCGACCGCCCCGGCCCCGACGACCCGGGTCGGGGCCGCCGGATCGGCATCGATGTCGGCACGGTCCGCATCGGGGTCGCCGTCAGCGACCCCGACGGGATCCTGGCCACCCCGGTGGAGACGGTGCGCCGCCAGCGCGGCGACGGACATCTGCGGCGGTTGGTCGACCTGATCACCGAGGTCGACGCCGTCGAGGTGGTCGTCGGGCTGCCCCGCACGCTGGCCGACCGGGCGGGGGCCTCCGCGCGCGACGCCGTCGCGGTGGCCGACCAGCTGGCCGCGGCGCTGACTCGCCGGGATCCGGCCGTGCGGGTGCGTCTGGCCGATGAGCGGCTCACCACGGTCGGCGCGCAGCGCTCGCTGCGCCAGGCCGGGATGCGCGCCAAGGCGCAGCGCGCCGTCATCGACCAGGCCGCCGCGGTCGCCATCCTGCAGGGCTGGCTGGACGCACGCCGCGCCGCGGCGGCGAACGGGAGCCTCGAACATGGCTGACACCGGTCGCCCGCGCGCCAAGCCGGTCGCGGTGGGCCCCCCGCGACACCGGCTGCCGCGCCGACAGCGCGCCGACGCCGAACAGGGCCACCGGCGCCGGCGCGTCACCGGCTGGTTGGTGACCGGCCTGCTGACCGTCGTGGTGGTGGCGCTGGTGGTCTTGGGGGCGAAGCTGTGGGACGCCCTGCCCGGCCACGACGCCGACTACACCGGCGACGGGGAACGCGACGTGGTCATCGAGGTCCGCGACGGGGACACCACCACCGCGGTCGGCCAGACGCTGCACGACTTCGGGGTGGTCGCCACCGTGCGGGCATTCGTCGACGCCGCCCACGGCAACAGCGGCATCTCGGCGATCCAACCCGGCTTCTACCGGATGCGCACCGTCATCCCGGCCGCCGCGGCGGTGCGCCGACTGACCGACCCCGGCAACCGGGTGGGCCGGCTGGTGATCCCCGAGGGCCGCCAGCTCGACGACACCGTCGACATGAAGACCGAGGAGGTCACCGCGGGGATCTTCACGCTGATCTCGGAGGCCAGCTGTGTCGAACTCAACGGTGTCGAACACTGCGTCGCGGTCGACGATCTGCGGGCCGCGGCCAGCGCCGAACCGCCGAGCAGCCTGTCGGTGCCGCCGTGGGCGGTGCTGCCGGTCACGCAGATGGGCCGCGACCACCGCCGCATCGAAGGGCTGATCGTCCCGGGCAGCTGGAACGTCGACCCGTCGGCGTCGGCGACGACGATCCTGTCCACGCTGATCGCCGAGAGCGCCCGGATGTACACCGCGTTCGGGCTGCCCAAGTCCGCCGAACCGCTGGCGATGTCGCCCTACGACGTGCTGGCGGTGGCCTCGCTGGTGCAGCGCGAAACCAAACCGGAGGACTTCCCCAAGGTCGCCCGGGTGATCTACAACCGGCTGCACCAGCACCGCAAACTGGAGTTCGACTCCACGGTCAACTACCGGCTGGACCGCCAGGAGGTGGCCACCACCGACGCCGACCGGGCCAAACGCACCCCGTGGAACACCTACATGGCCGAGGGGCTGCCGGCGACCCCGATCTGTTCGCCCGGCGACGAGGCGCTGCGGGCCGCCGAGCACCCCGCCGAGGGCAACTGGCTGTTCTTCGTCACCGTCGACCTGGAGGGCACCACGCTGTTCACCGACGACTACCAGCAGCACCTGGCCAACATCGAACGCGCCAAGAACAACGGTGTCCTCGACAGCGTCCGGTGACCGCCCGCCCCGCAAGGCCGGGGTGCTCGGTTCCCCGATCGCGCATTCGCGTTCTCCCCAGCTGCACCTGGCGGCCTATCGGGCGTTGGGGCTCGGCGACTGGACCTATGAGCGCCTCGAGTGCGATGCCGACCGGCTCCCGGGCCTGGTCGCCGGTCTCGATCGGCGGTGGGTGGGGCTGTCGGTGACCATGCCCGGCAAATTCGCCGCCCTCGCCGTCGCCGAGGAGCGCTCGCCGCGGGCCGCGTTGCTCGGCGCCGCCAACACCCTGGTGCGCACCGACACCGGGTGGTGGGCCGACAACACCGACGTCGACGGGGTGTCCGGGGCGCTCGGCGCCGTCGGCGCCGGCACCGGCGCCGCGGTCGTGGTCGGCTCCGGGGGCACCGCGCCGGCCGCGGTTCTCGCGCTGGCGCAAGGCGGCGCCGCGACGATCACCGTGGTGGCGCGCAACCCCGACAAGGCCGCGCGCCTGGTGCGGTTGGCCGGCCAGGCCGGGGTCGATGCCCGGTTCTGCGCCCTCGACGACACGGCGCTGCCCCGGGTCGCCGCCGAGGCCGCGGTCCTGGTCAGCACGGTGCCCGCCGAGGTGGCCGCCGGCTACGCACCGACGCTGGCGCGGGTGCCGGTGGTTCTCGACGCCGTCTACGACCCGTGGCCGACCCCGCTGGCCGCGGCGTGCAGTGCTGCCGGCGGCACCGTGATCAGCGGCCTGCAGATGCTGCTGCACCAAGCGTTCACCCAGGTGGAGCACTTCACCGGGCTGCCGGCCCCGCGCGAGGCGATGACTTGCGCGCTGGCCGGCGCGGACTAGCCTTCGCGGCTGTGGGGGTCGTCGGCGCGCACCCGGGGGCACCGCTGCTGGTGAGTCTGGCGACGGCGGCGTGGCTGACGGTGCTCTGCGGCCACGACCTGCGGCACCGCCGTCTGCCCAACGTGTTGACCCTGCCCGGCGCGGCCGCGATCCTGACCGCGGCCGCACTGCTGGGCCGGGGGCTGCCGGCGCTGGCCGGTGCGCTGGTGCTGGCCGCGGTGTATCTGGTGGTGCACCTTTCCGCCCCGGCGGCGCTGGGCGCCGGCGACGTCAAGCTGGCACTGGGGGTGGGGGCGTGGACCGGCTGGTTCGGTCCGGCGGTCTGGGCGCTGGCGGCGCTGGGCGCTTCGCTGCTGACCGCGGTGGTGGCGTTGATCGCCGGATGGCGCGGGGTGCGCAGCGTGCCGCACGGGCCGGCGTTGGGGCTGGCCGCGGCCGCCGTGGTCGCCCTGGCGCTGCTGTGAGCGTCCGCGGTTTCCGCGCCGCGGCACCGTCATGGGAAGATGGGACGCGTGTTGCGTTGGACGACTGCCGGTGAATCCCACGGCCGGGCGTTGGTGGCCGTGGTGGAGGGCATGGTCGCCGGGGTCACGGTGACCGGCGACGACATCGCCGCCCAGCTGGCCCGCCGCCGCCTCGGCTACGGCCGGGGTGCCCGCATGAAGTTCGAACAAGACCAGGTCAACGTGCTCGCCGGGGTGCGCCACGGGCTGACCCTCGGCGGACCGATCGCGGTGGAGATCGGCAACACCGAGTGGCCCAAGTGGGAGTCGGTGATGTCGCCCGACCCGGTCGACCCCGCCCAGCTGGAGGTGGCGCGCAACGCGCCGCTGACCCGCCCGCGGCCGGGCCACGCCGACTACGCCGGGATGCTCAAGTACGGGTTCGACGACGCGCGCCCGGTGCTCGAGCGCGCCAGCGCCCGCGAGACGGCCGCCCGGGTGGCCGCCGGCACGATCGCGCGGGCCTTCCTCAGAGAGGCCCTCGGTGTGGAGGTGCTCTCCCACGTGATCGCGATCGGGGCCTCCGACCCCTACGACGGGCCGCCGCCGCTGGCGCGGGACCTGACCGGCATCGACGCCAGCCCGGTGCGCGCCTTCGACGCGCAAGCCGAGCAGGCCATGATCGCCGAGATCGAGGCCGCCAAGGCCGACGGCGACACCCTCGGCGGGGTGGTCGAGGTGGTCGCCACCGGGCTGCCGGTCGGGCTGGGCTCGTTCACCAGCGGCGACAACCGGCTCGATGCACAGCTGGCGGGGGCGGTGATGGGCATCCAAGCGATCAAGGGGGTGGAGATCGGGGACGGCTTCGCCACCGCCCGCCGCCGCGGCAGCGCGGCCCACGACGAGATGTATCCGGGCACCGACCGGGACGGGGTGCGCCGCTCCACCAACCGGGCCGGGGGCCTGGAGGGCGGCATGACCAACGGCCAGCCGCTGCGGGTGCGCGCGGCGATGAAACCGATCTCCACGGTGCCGCGGGCGCTGGCCACCGTCGACATGGCCACCGGCGACGAGGCGGTGGCCATCCACCAACGCTCCGACGTCTGCGCGGTGCCCGCCGCCGGGGTGGTCGCCGAGACCATGGTGGCGCTGGTGCTCGCCCGCGCCGCCCTGCAGAAGTTCGGCGGGGACTCCCTGCCCGAGACCCGGCGTAACATCGAGGCCTACCTGCGCGCCGTGGCCGAGCAGGAGCCGGCCGCGCCGGGGGCGCACCAGGTGTCGGGGTAGCGGCGATGGCACCGCGGGCCGTGTTGGTGGGGCTGCCCGGGTCGGGCAAGTCGACGATCGGGCGGCGGCTGGCCAAAACTCTCGGGGTCGAGATGCTCGACACCGACGCGGCGATCGAGCAGCACACCGGCCGGACCATCCCGGAGATCTTCGCCACCGACGGTGAGCAGGGGTTCCGCGCCATCGAAGAAGAAGTGGTGCGCGCGGCGCTGGCCGAGCACACCGGGGTGGTCTCCCTCGGCGGTGGCGCCATCACCAGCCCCGGGGTGCGCGCCGCCCTGGCCGGGCACACCGTGGTGTTCCTGGAGATCTCGGTGGCCGAGGGCGTGCGGCGCACCGGCGGCACCACGGTGCGCCCGCTGTTGGCCGGACCCGACCGCACCGAGAAGTACCGGGCGCTATTGGCCGAGCGCGCGCCGCTGTACCGCCAGGTCGCCACCGTGCGCGTCAACACCAACCGACGTAACCCCGGTGCGGTGGTCCGCGATGTCGTGGCGCGCCTGAAGCCGCGGCCGGCCGCGCCCCCACCCGACCAGAAGCCCACCCCGGCCACCGCCGCGGCGCTGGCCGCCCGACGACCGAAGGTCCGCAAATGAGCGATATCGCCGAACCGGTCACCCTCACGGTGCACACCGACCCGCCGTACCCGGTGGTGGTCGGTACCGGTCTGCTCGGTGAGCTCGCCGAGCTGCTCGCCGGCCGCCACCGGGTGGCGATCCTGTATCAACCGACGCTGGCCGCGACCGCCGAGGCGATCCGCGGCCATCTCGCCGAGCAGGGCATCGACGCCCACCGGGTGGAGATCGCCGACGCCGAGGACGGCAAAGAGCTCCCGGTGCTCGGGTTCATCTGGGATGTCTTGGGACGCATCGGGTTAGGTCGCAGGGATGCGCTGGTCAGCCTCGGCGGCGGGGCCGCCACCGATGTGGCCGGCTTCGCCGCCGCGACGTGGCTGCGCGGCGTGTCGATCGTGCACGTGCCGACCACCCTGCTCGCGATGGTCGACGCCGCCATCGGCGGCAAGACCGGGATCAACACCGACGCCGGGAAAAACCTCGTCGGGGCGTTCCATCAGCCCGACGCCGTCGTCGTCGACCTCGCCACCCTGGCGACGCTGCCGCAGAGCGAGATCGTGCCCGGCATGGCCGAAGTGGTCAAGGCCGGGTTCATCGCCGACCCGGTGATCCTCGATCTGATCGAGGCCGACCCGACAGCGGCCCTCGACCCGCACGGCGCGGTGCTCGGTGAGCTGGTCCGTCGCGCGATCGCGGTCAAGGCCGAGGTGGTCGCCGCCGACGAGAGGGAATCGCAGCTGCGCGAGATCCTCAACTACGGGCACACCCTGGCCCACGCGATCGAGGCGGTCGAGAGCTACCAGTGGCGCCACGGCAACGCCGTGTCGGTGGGTCTGGTGTTCGCCGCCGAACTCGCCCGGCTTGCCGGTCGCCTCGACGACGCCACCGCCGACCGTCATCGCAGCATCCTGCGGTCGCTGGGGTTGCCGGTCACCTACCGCGCCAACGCCCTACCGGCGCTGCTGGAATACATGGCCGGCGACAAGAAGAACCGGGCGGGGGTGATGCGTTTCGTGGTGCTCGACGGGCTCGCCAAGCCGGGCCGGCTCGAAGGCCCCGACCCGACGCTGCTGGCCGGCGCCTACGCGGAGGTGTCCAACCCGTGGTGACGCCGAACCCGCCCACGATCCAGGTGCTCAACGGGCCCAACCTCGGCCGGCTGGGCCGCCGCGAGCCCGACGTGTACGGCGACACCACCCACGAGGCGCTGCGCGCGCAGATCGAGCGGGAGGCGGCGGCGCTGGGGGTGACCGCCGTGGTGCGCCAGAGCGACAGCGAGGCCGAGCTGATCGGGTGGGTGCACCAGGCGGTCGACGCCGGCGATCCGGTGATCCTCAACGCCGGCGGGCTGACCCACACCTCGGTGGCGCTGCGCGATGCCTGCGCGGAGCTGTCGGCGCCGCTGATCGAGGTGCACATCTCCAATGTGCACGCCCGCGAAGAGTTCCGGCGCCACTCCTACCTCAGCCCGATCGCCACCGGGGTGATCGTCGGGTTGGGCGTGCCGGGTTATCTGCTGGCGTTGCGCTACCTCGCCGGCCGCTAGGTCTGCTCCGGGTCGTCCTGCTCGGGGGTCTGCAGCGGCGGGAACTCGGTGGTCGATTCGTCCGCCGACGGTGCGGGGGTGGTGAACTCGGTGGTCGCCTCGGTGTCGGCGGGGTCGTAGCTGACCGGCTCGGTCTGATCCATGGTGTACGCGGTCGGCGCGGTGGCCTCCGCCGAGGAACTGGTCTCGCTCGCGGCGGGCTTGCGGCGCTGCCACCACCGCTTCTTCGGCGGGGCCGGGGCGAAGTCGGGCAGGGTGGCCAGCGCGGTGGTCGGTTCCTCGCTCGCCGCCTCGCTCACCGCCTCGCCGGCCGCCTGCGCGTCGGGGTCGACCGCGGCGAACACGTCGGTGTCGGCGCGGTCGCCCTCGGCGCCCGCCTCGCCGTGCTCGGAGGGCCAGTCGTAGTTTTTGTCGATCTGCCAGCGGCCCAGCGCCACCGCGGCCATCGCCGGCACCCACGCCACCAGGGCGGTGAACGCGGCGATCCCGGTCAGCTCGTTGAGCAGCCCGCCGGTGTAGATCGCCGGATCGAACAGCGCGATCAGCCAGGCCGCCACGCCGCTGAGTACCCCGGCGGTGATCCCGGCCAGCAGCCAGGTCATCGCCAGGTCGGCGCGGCGCTCGGGGTCGGGATCGGATTTCGCGTTCTCCCGGCCGTCGAAGTAGGCCCAGGTCGCGGCGCCGACGATGAAGATGACCAGCAGCGACACGCTGATGAGGGTGGCGTACATCTCGAAGGTGTTGATCAACACCCCCTGAATGAGGCGGAGCACGAGCATCCCGGCCGCCAGGACCAGCCCGCGCAGCACCCAGTTGTTGGTCATGGGGCCACAGCCTAACCAGTACCGTCGAGAAGCGTGACACATTCCCAGCGTCGAGACTCCCTCAGCGACCGGATCGAGGCCGCCGGCCTCGATGCCCTGCTGGTCACCGATCTGATCAACGTGCGCTATCTCAGCGGATTCACCGGGTCCAACGCCGCGCTGCTGGTCTTCGCCGACCACCGCCCGGCGATCCTGGCCACCGACGGGCGTTACCGCACCCAGGCCGGCGCTCAGGCGCCGGATCTGGAGGTGAGCATCGCCCGCGCGGTGGCGCGCCACCTCGGCGCCCGCGCGGTCGGCGACGGGATCCGGCAGCTCGGCTTCGAGAGCCACGTGGTCACCGTCGACGGCCATGACGCGCTGGCCGCCGAGGTGGAGCCGGCGGCGACGCTGGTGCGTGCCGCCGGCACGGTGGAGGCGTTGCGCGAGATCAAAGACGCCGGGGAGGTCGCGGTGTTGCGGCGGGCCTGCGCCGCCGCCGATGCCGCACTGCACGACCTGGTCGACGGCGGCAAGCTGCGTGCCGGGCGCACCGAACGCGCGGTGGCCCGCGACCTGGAGGCGCTGCTGGTCGACCACGGGGCCGCCGGGCCGTCGTTCGAGACGATCGTCGCCGCCGGCGCCCACTCGGCGATTCCGCATCACCGGCCGACCGAGGCGGTGCTGCGCACCGGGGACTTGGTCAAGATCGACTTCGGGGCCCTGGTCGACGGCTACCACTCGGACATGACCCGCACGTTCGTGCTCGGCGCCGCCGCGGACTGGCAGCGCGAGCTCTACGCCCTGGTCGCCGCGGCCCAACGGGCCGGCCTGGACGCCCTGGCCCCCGGGGTGGCGCTGGCCGACGTCGACGCTGCGGCGCGCACCGTGATCGACGACGCCGGGCACGGCGAGCACTACCCGCACGGGCTGGGCCACGGCGTCGGGCTGCGGATTCACGAAGCGCCGTCAATCGGCGCGAGCGCCGCCGGTAGACTGCAGGCCGGCTCCACGGTGACCGTGGAGCCCGGCGTCTATCTGCCCGACCGCGGTGGTGTCCGCATCGAGGACACCGTGATCGTGGAGAATTCCGGGCAGACCCCGGAAGTGCTGACCCGGTTCCCCAAGGAACTGACCATCGTTGAGGAGACGTAAAAGACCGTGGCATCGACCGCCGACTTCAAGAACGGACTGGTGTTGGTCATCGACGGCCAGCTGTGGCAGATCGTGGAGTTCCAGCACGTCAAACCCGGCAAAGGCCCGGCGTTCGTGCGCACCAAGCTCAAAAACGTGGTGTCGGGCAAGACCGTGGACAAGACCTACAACGCCGGGGTGAAGGTCGAGACCGCCACCGTGGACCGCCGCGACGCCACCTACCTGTACCGCGACGGCACCGACTTCGTGTTCATGGACAGTGCCGACTTCGAGCAGCACCCGCTGCCCGACAGCATGGTCGCCGGCGCGGCGAACTTCCTGCTCGAGAGCCTGCCGGTGCAGATCGCGTTCCACAACGGCATCCCCCTCTACCTGGAGCTGCCGGTCAGTGTCGAGGTCGTCGTCACCGAGACCGAGCCGGGTCTGCAGGGCGACCGGTCCAGTGCGGGCACCAAACCGGCGACGGTGGAGACCGGCGCGCAGATCAACGTGCCGCTGTTCATCAACGCCGGCGACAAGCTCAAAGTCGACACCCGTGACGGCAGCTACCTGGGCCGGGTCAACGGGTGAGCCTGCCCGATGCCTGACGGCCAACCGGTGCGCGGGCGCCACCAGGCCCGCAAACGCGCCGTGGATCTTCTCTTCGAGGCCGAGGCGCGCGGCTGGACCCCCGCCGCGGCCGCCGACGCTCGCGCCGCCCTGGCCGCCGCCGACCCGCAGATGCCGCCCCCGCACCCGTACACGGTGACCGTGGCCCACGGGGTGAGCGAGCAGCTGGCCCACGTCGACGACCTGATCAGCTCGCACCTGCAGGGGTGGACCTTGGAGCGGTTGCCCGCGGTGGACCGGGCGATCCTGCGGGTGGCGGTCTGGGAACTGCTCTACGCCGACGACGTCCCCGAACCGGTCGCCGTCGACGAAGCCGTGGAGCTGGCCAAGAAACTCTCCACCGACGAATCGCCGGGTTTCGTCAACGGTGTGCTCGGCCAGGTGATGCTGGTGACCCCGCAGATCCGGGCGGCGGCCCAGGCGGTGCGCGGCGCCGGAGGCGCCGGAGGCGACGAACCCGGCCCCTGAGCCGAAGCCGTCAAAGCCACCCCACACCCGGCGGCGGCGGGCGACAATGTCGGCCGAGGGCGGGTGGACGCCCGAGAGCAGAACGGCGGGTGAGCACATGATCGGCGAGGGCGAACGGCCCCGGCGGCTACGGGTGTCGGCGCTGGCGGCGGTCGCCAACCCGTCCTATTCGCGGGTCGACACCTGGAACCTGCTCGACGACGCCTGCCGGCAGCTGGCCGAGGTCAACCGCGCCCGCCGCGACATCACCCACCACGTCAGCCGGGTCAAACGGCTGCTGGACCGGCTCAGCGCCTATGAGCGTTACTGGCTGTATCCGGGGGCGGTCAACCTGGCGACGTTCCGGCGCTATCTGGGCGAGAACAAGACGACCCGGTTGGCCGACGAGGTGTCGCTGGCGGTGCGGCTGCTCTCCGAATACGGTGACCGCGCCGCCCGCTTCGACACCTCCGCACCGCTGGCCGACCAGGAGTTGATCGCGCAGGTCAAACAGCAGCAGTTCTACACCGTGCTGCTCGGCGACGACTACCCGCCGGACGCGCCGGAGAGCGTGGCCGCCAGCCTGCGCGCCCTGCACGACCCGGCCGACGACATCCGGTTCGAGCTGCTGATCATGACCAGCATCGAAGACGTGATCACCGCGGTCGCGCTCAACGGGGAGATCCAGGCGGCGATCATCCGCCACGATCTGCCGCTGCGCTCGCGGGACCGGCTGCCGTTGATGACCGCGCTGCTCGGCGCCAACGACGACGCGGTCGCCGCCGACTGCGCCTACGACGCCATCGAATGCGCGGAGTGGATCCGCGAGTTGCGGCCCCACATCGACCGCTATCTGCTCACCGACGAGTCGATCGCCGCGGAGACCACCGCCGAACCCGACGTCTACGATCGCAGCTTCTATCGGCTCAACGACGTCACCGACCTGCACTCCACGGTGCTCGCCGGGATCCGCAAGCGGTACGCCACCCCGTTCTTCGACGCGCTGCGCAGCTACGCCGAGGAGCCGGTCGGCCAGTTCCACGCGCTGCCGGTGGCGCGCGGCGCCTCGATCTTCAACTCCCGGTCGCTGCAGGACATGGGCGAGTTCTACGGCCGCAACATCTTCATGGCCGAGACCTCCACGACCTCCGGCGGGTTGGATTCGCTTCTGGACCCGCAGGGCAACATCCGCGCGGCGATGGACAAGGCGGCGTTGACCTGGAACGCCAACCAGACCTATTTCGTCACCAACGGCACCTCGACCGCCAACAAGATCGTCGTGCAGGCGCTGACCCGTCCCGGCGACATCGTGCTCATCGACCGCAACTGCCACAAATCCCACCACTACGGGCTGGTGCTGGCCGGCGCCTACCCGCTGTACCTGGACGCCTACCCGCTGGGCGAGTTCGCGATCTACGGGGGAGTGGCCCTGTCGACGATCAAGCAGACCCTGCTGCAACTGGACGCGGCCGGGCAGCTCGACCGGGTGCGGATGCTGCTGTTGACCAACTGCACCTTCGACGGTGTCGTCTACCACCCGCAGCGGGTGATGGAAGAAGTGCTGGCCATCAAGCCCGACATCTGTTTCCTCTGGGACGAGGCCTGGTACGCGTTCGCCACCGCGGTGCCCTGGGCCCGCCAGCGCACCGCGATGGTCGCCGCCGAACGCCTCGAGGACCAGCTGGCCTCGCCGGACTACGCCCGGCAGTACCAGCACTGGCGTGAACAGATGAGCGGGTTCGAACCGGGGCAGGACCGGTCGCATTGGGTGCAGCAGCGGTTGCTGCCCGATCCGCAGCGCGCGCGGGTGCGGGTCTACGCCACCCACTCGACCCACAAATCGCTGTCGGCGTTGCGGCAGGCGTCGATGATCCATGTCCGCGACCAGGATTTCGGGGCGCACAGCCGCGATGCGTTCACCGAGGCGTTTTTGACCCACACCTCCACCTCGCCGAACCAGCAGCTGCTGGCGTCGCTGGATCTGGCCCGCCGTCAAGTGGACCTGGAGGGATTCCAGATGGTGCGCGGCGTCTACGACATGGCGCTGGTCTTCCGTTACCGTATCCGGCGGGACCCGTTGATCAGCAAATGGTTTCGGATTCTCGACGAGTTCGATCTGGTGCCCGAATCGTACCGGGCGTCGGCGGTGCGGTCCTACCGGCAGGTGCGCCAGGGGGCGCTGGCGGAGTGGAACGAGGCGTGGCGCTCCGACGAGTTCGTGCTCGATCCGACCCGTGCGACGTTGTTCGTCGGCAACACCGGGATGACCGGCTACGACTTCCGGGAGAAGATCCTCATGGAGCGGTTCGGCATCCAGATCAACAAGACCTCGATCAACAGCGTGCTGCTGATCTTCACCATCGGGGCGACCTGGTCGAGCGTGCACTATCTGCTCGATGCGCTGCGCCGGGTCGCCGGTGATTTCGAGCGCACCGCCGAGCAGGCCGGTGCCGAGGACGCCGCACTGCACGAGCGCCGAGTCGCCGCGATCACCGGGGAACTGCCGCCGCTGCCGGACTTCAGCGCCTTCGACACGGCGTTTCGCCCCGATCCCGACAGTGCGTTCGGCGACATGCGTTCGGCGTTCTACGCCGGCTACGACGACGCCGACCGCGAACACATCCCGCTGGAGAAGGCCCGCGCGGTGCTCGCCGGCGGGCGCACCCTGGTCTCGACGACCTTCGTGGTGCCCTACCCGCCCGGCTTCCCGGTGCTGGTGCCCGGCCAGACCGTCGCCGCCGAGATCCTCGACTTCCTACTGGAACTCGACGTCAAGGAGATCCACGGCTACCACGCCGAGCTGGGTCTGTCGGTGTTCACCGAGGCCGCCGTGGAACGGCGGGCCCGGTCGCGGTGAGCGCCGCGCGACACCCGGCGGGCATCGAGGTGGCCGCGGTCACCGCGTGGTTCGCCGCGCAGATCCCCGGGGTGCGACCGCCGCTCGACTTCGAACTGGTGCTCGGCGGGCGTTCCAACCTCACCCACATCGTCACCGACACCACCGGTCGGCGCTGGGTGCTGCGCCGCCCACCCACCGGCGCGGTGCTGCCGTCGGCCCACAACGTGCTGCGCGAGCAGACGGTGCTCACCGCGCTGGCCGGCACCGACGTTCCGGTACCCGCGGTGGCCGGCTTCTGCGCCGACCCGGCGGTCACCGGCGCGGACTTCTACGTGATGGACTTCGTCGACGGCGTGATCCTCAACACCGACGACGACGTCGCCGCGATCGCCCCACGACATCGGGAGACGCTCTGCCGCAGCGTCGTCGACACGCTGGTGGCCATCCATCGGGTCGACTGCGAGACGGGGCCGCTGGCCGCGCTGCGCCGGCCCGGCGGCTACATCGACCGGCAGCTGCGTCGATGGATCCGTCAACTCGATGCGGTGGCCAGCCCCAACGATCTGCTGCGGCAGGTCGCCCGACGGCTGGCCGACGACATTCCGCCGGAGCGCACCGTCGGGCTGGTGCACGGCGACTACCGTCCCGGCAACCTGATCCTCGGGCCCGACGGGGCGGTGCGCGCGGTGCTCGACTGGGAGCTGTGCGCGGTCGGTGACGTGCTGACCGACCTGGGCTGGCTGGTGGCCTGGTGGTCCGCGGCGCAGCCGGTCGGGTGGGCGCCGGCCCCGGCGGCGGGTTTCCTGCCGGTCGGCCAACTCGTCGCGCACTACCGGGAGCGCACCGGGTGCGCGGTCGACGACCTCGACTACTACCACGCGTTCGCCCTGTGGCGGCTGGGCTGCATCGCCGACGGGGTCTATCAGCGTTACCGCGACGGCGCGATGGGGGTGGCCGGGGTGCACCTGCAGGAGATGGCCGAACGTCCCGGGCTGTTGGCGGAGATGTCGCGCGAGTTGCTCACCCGCTAGCGGTGGCCTGGTTAGGCTGACCGGTTGTGAGCACTGCGCGATCCTCGCCGACCTCTCGGCTGTCGGTCAGCGACTGGGTGCAGGCCGGTCTGCGGATCCTCGCCGAAGACGGCGTCAAGGCGTTGACCATTCAACGGTTGTGTGACCGGCTGCAGGTCACCAAGGGCAGCTTCTACTGGCATTTCACCGATATGAAGACCTATCGCAGCGCGTTGGTGCAGACCTACGCGGCGGTGCGCGACGAGGAGCGCGGCGATCTGGAGAACCTCACCGGACTGCCGCCCCGGCAACGGCTCTCGCAGATGATGACCTCGCTGGTGGGTCCGCGGCATTGGATGCTGGAGCGCGCCATGCGGGAGTGGGCGCGCAACGACGCCACCGTCGCCGAGGCGGTCCGCGCCTCCGACGCCCGGATCGTGGCGGCGGTGCGCCGGGCCTTCCTCGACGACGGGTTCAACGACGAGCAGGCCGATATGCGCGCCAACGCCACCTTCGCGGCGGGCATCGGGTTCTTGCACCTGTCGGGTTCTCGGCCCAGTGCGCAGGCCGCGGGGCGTCGCGACCAGTTCATCGACCTGATGCTGCAGCGCTGAGCGGCGCCGCACCCTTGACCATACCAAAGGGTATGGTATTTTCAGGAGTCATGACGACCCTCTCCGCCCCCGTCGCCGGCGCCGCCGACGAGTTCATCGCCGCCCTCGCCGAGCGCGCCGGCGACGCCGAGAGCGCCCGGCGCCTGCCGCCGGAGACCATCGCCGACTACCGGGCGTCGGGCCTGGATCGGCTGCTGATGCCGGCGCGCTACGGCGGGGTGCAGGCGGAGTTCCCGGCGATCCTCGACCCGATCCGGCGGATGGCCCACGGCTGCGCGTCGAGCGCCTGGACGCTGGGCTTCTACACGCTGCACAACTGGATGCTGGCGCTCTTCGACGAGCAGACCCAAAACGAGGTCTTCGCCGACGGCCCGGTTCTCTGCCCGGCGCCGCTGGCCCCGACCGGCCGCGCGGTCCCCGACGGGGACGGATTCCGGCTCACCGGCCGCTGGTCGTGGGCGACCGGGGTGATGGACGCGCAGTGGATCCTGGTCGGCGCGATCTGCGGGGCCGACGACGCACCGTTTCCCGCACTGGTGCTGGTTCCGGCGGCCGACATCACCGTCGAGGACGTCTGGCACACCGCCGGGATGCGTGCCACCGGTTCCAACGACGTGGTCATCACCGACACCTGGGTGCCGTCGCACCACCTGGTCAACGTCGTCGACATCTACGCAGGCACCACCCCCGGGGCGGAGTTGCACGACGCGGCCGCCTACCGGTGGCCGATGGTGCCGGCACTGGCGTTCGTCGCGGCGATGCCCGCGTTGGGCTCCGCCGAACGGGTCACCGACTTGTTCGCCGAACGGTTGAGCAAACGGGTGCTGGCGTACTCCGGTGCGGCGCAGAAAGATCAGCCCGCCGCCCAGATCCGCCTCGGCTCGGCGCGGGTGCGGTTGCGCGCACTGCACGGGTTGCTCGCCGACACCGTCGAGCAGATCCAGGCCGCGGTGAGCGCCGGGCAGCGGGTGACTCGGGCGCAGCGTGCCGACGCGCGGGCGGCCGCGGCGCACATCGTGCACGAATCCCGGGCGATCATCGCCGATCTGCTCGAGGCCGCCGGGGCCAGCGTGCACTTCCTGGACAATCCGCTGCAGCGGGCCAAACGCGACGTCGACATCATCTGCGGTCACGTGGTGTTCGACTACGACGTCAGCCGGGAGTTGGCCGGAGCGCTGGAGGTGGGGGTCAAGATCTCACCGATATCGATGATCTGAGGAGGAAACCCGCGTCGTGAAAACACTCTGGGTGGAAGCCAGCCCGAAACAAGACCGATCGCTGTCGTCGGCGATGGCCGAGACTTTCCTGGCGGCCGCGCCACCGGACGCGGTCGGGCAGGTCGAACGGTTCTCGGTGTGGTCTGAGGACCTCCTGCGGTTCGGCAGGGACGCGGCCATCGCCAAGTTCGCGCCTCTGTACGGCGAGCAGCGCACCGACGCGCAGGAGGCGGCATGGGCGCAGGTGCTCGACGAGGTGGAGCGGGTCCGCGGCTTCGACCGGGTGGTGGTCTCCTCGCCGATGTGGAATTGGCATGTGCCGCATGCCCTGAAGGCATGGATCGACATCGTCGTGCAACCGGGGGTGAGCTTCACGCTCAACGAGCGCGGTGAGCATGTCGGCACCCTGGGAACCGGCAAGCCGGCGCAGTTGATTCTGACCCGCTCAAGCGCCTACGACGGTCGCCATCCCGAACTGCAGGACTTCCAACGCCCCTATCTGGAGTACATTTTCGGCTTCCTTGGCTACGACGTCACCACTTTGGTGGTGGAACCGACCACCAGGTGGTCGCCCGAGGAGCGCGAGGCGATGCACGCCGAATCGTTGGAGACCGCGCGCGCCGCGGGAGCCACGTGGTGAGCGGTGAACCGATCGGCGCTCAGAGCAGGTCGAGCGCGCGGTAGGTGCGGTGCACGAATTTCGGCTGGGCGGTCTGCAGTGCGGCGATCGAGGTGTTACCCGCGACCGCGGCGGCCGCCGACGCCGACAGCGTCGGCTGATTCTGCACCAAATACAGCAGAATCAGCTCGGCCGACGGGTCGGCCTGCCACCAGGTGCCGTAGGCGCCGGGCCAGCTGAACGTGCCGGCCGCGCCGGGGCCGTACAGCGGTCGTGAGCGGGCCGGGTCGGTCACCACCGACAGGTTCAACCCGAACCCCCGTCCCTGCCAGAACGGCGCGCCCAGAAACGGGTGCCGCTTCTGTTCGGCGGTGAGCCGGTCGGTGCGCATCAGCGCCACGGATTGCGACGAGAGCACCCGGTGGCCGTCGATCACGCCGTCGGCCAACAGCATCCGCGCGAACCGCAGATAGTCCTCGGCGGTCGACCACAGTCCGCCGCCGGCGTTGGGGAACGGCGGCGGGGTGATGGGCGGCGGCCCCATCACGTCGTCGCGCAACCGGTGCGAGCGGTCGAGGCCGTACATCGTGGCCGCCCGCGCCCGCTGAGCCGGGTCGAGATGAAAACCGGTGTCGCCCATGCCGACCGGTTCCAGGATCTGCTCGGCGAGGACCTCGGCGACCGGTTTGTCCTCGACGCGCGAGATCAGCACGCCGAGCACGTCGCTACCGTGGCCGTAGGTCATGCGCGCACCGGGCTGGTGCACCAGCGGCAACTCGGCCAGCGCCGCGATCCAGGCGTCCGGACCCCGACCGAACGGCAGCCGGCGATACGCTTGGGCGATCGGTCCGGTCACGGTGAACCCGTAGGCCAGCCCGGCCCGATGGGTCATCAGATCCTCGACGGTCAGCGGTCGCTCGGCTGGGCGCACCGCGTCCAGCGGGCCGGCCGGGTCGGCGAGCACCGACATCCGGGCGAACTCCGGGACCCAGCGGGTGATCGGATCATCGAGCGCCAACCGGCCGGCGTCGACCAACCGCATGGCGGCGGCCACCGTGACCGGTTTGGTCATCGAGGCGATCCGGAACACGGTGTCGCCGGTCATGGGCAGCCCGGCGGCGACGTCGCGATAGCCGATCTCGTTGACCTGCAGCACCCTGCCGCGCTGCCACACCACGGTCACCGCCCCGGCCAGCAGTCCGGCGTCGCACGCCTCGGCGATCGGCGCGCGGTTGGCCTCGAGGTTCATCGGGTCAATCCTTTCGCCGCGCGTGCACGTAGAAAAAATGCATGTCGCCGCCCCACCCGTCGCGGCGCACCGTCGCCGGGGTCACCGACACGACCTGCCAGCCCGCCGCGGGGAGCACCTCGCGCAGGTACGCCTCGGCGACGTCGGGCACCGGGCGCGTCGGGTCGGCGGGGTTGGCGTCGGAGAAACATGACAGCAGCAGCCGGGCACCGCCGCGGGTGGCGCGGCGCGCGGCCGCCAGGTAGGCGCGGCGGTCGCCGTCGGCGAGGCAGTGGAACATGCCCGAGTCGACCACGGTGTCGAACGCCGCGGTGTACCCCTGGAGAACGGTGGCGTCGGCCACCGCGAAGCCGACGTCGATGCCGGCGTCGGCTGCTCGACCCGCCGCGATGCGTAACGCGGTGGGGGAGATGTCCACCCCGGTCACCGTGAAGCCCTGCCGCGCCAGGTAGACGGCGTTGTCGCCGAGCCCGCACCCGACGTCAAGCACGTCACCGCCGACCAGACCCTGCGAGCACCATTCGATCACGTTCTCCTTGGGCGCCTTGGTGTCCCACGGAACCGTGGACGTCGCCGCCACGCCGTCGGCCGGGGCCTCACCGCGGTAGAACGCGTCGAAATCCAGTCGGGGGCGCTTCGGCTCTGTCATCGCTGCCAGCGTAGTCGCCGGATGCTGAGCCGTTCGACGATACCGGGGCGGGCAGTGGTCAACGTTGTTACGCTGCGGCCGACAGCCCCACCGCGTCGACCGGCATGCCCGAAGGAGGATTCCGGTGAAACCTGTTGTCGCAGAGAATAAGCCG
This sequence comes from Mycolicibacillus parakoreensis, assembly GCF_022370835.2. The sequence continues at coordinate 2,079,026 of NZ_CP092365.1, read as the reverse complement.
ATCGCCGTCGAATTGGAGGCCGACCGCGAATACCATTGGTGCCGGTGTGGGCGCTCGGCGAACCAACCGTTCTGCGACGGCTCGCACCGCGGCACCGGGTTCACGCCGGTCGCGTTCACCGCCGAGAAGGACGGCGAGGCGTGGCTGTGTCAGTGCAAACAAACCCGGGATGCGCCGTTCTGCGATGGGCACCACACCCGGGTCCCCGACGCGATGGTGGGCCGCGAGTTCGCCCTCGACGGTGACTCCGACGACTCCGACGACTCCGATGACCGGTCGGACCGCCGGTCCCGGGCCCCCGAGGCGCGGCCCACCCCGGAAGAACCCACCGTGGCGTTCATCCACCGGCTGGCCCGCGAGGGACTGAGCACCCTCGGCGCCTACGGCGAGATGGGCGCGATGGGGGTGCCGCGCAGCGAGCTCCCGGACTGGGACGACATCCAGCTGATGACCGCGCAACTGGCACGCCAGCCGCTGCTGGAGGACGTACCGGTCGGCACCGGTCTGGTGATCGGTCCCGAGGCCCGCAAGCCGTTGGAACTGCAGATCCCGCTGCTGGTCAGCGACATGAGTTTCGGCGCGCTGTCCGAGGAAGCCAAACTGGCGCTGGCCCGCGGCGCCGAGCAGGCCGGCACCGGCATCTGCTCGGGGGAGGGCGGGATGCTGCCCGAGGAGCAGCAGGCCAGCAGCCGCTACCTGCTGGAGTACGGCTCGGCCGGGTTCGGCTACCGCGACGAGCTGTTGGCGCTGGTGCAGGCCTTTCACTTCAAGGGCGGGCAGGCCGCCAAAACCGGCACCGGCGGGCACCTGCCGGGCAACAAGGTGGTGGGGCGCATCGCCGAGATCCGGGGCCTGCCCGAGGGACGCAACGCCGACTCGCCGCCGACTTTCACCGATCTGCACACCGTCGACGACTTCGCGCGGTTCGCCGCGCATGTGCGGGAGGTCAGCGGCGGCATACCGGTCGGGTTCAAGCTCAGCGCCCAACACATCGAGCGCGACATCGAGTTCGCGGTACGGGCCGGCGCGGACTACATCATCCTCGACGGCCGCGGTGGCGGCACCGGTGACGCGCCGCTGATGTTCCGCGACCACATCTCGGTGCCGACGATCCCGGCGTTGGCGCGCGCCCGCCGCTGCCTCGACGCGTTGGGCGCCAGCGGGCGGGTCACGCTGATCATCACCGGTGGGCTGCGCACCCACACCGACTTCGTCAAGGCGCTCGCCCTGGGCGCCGACGGCATCGCAGTGGCCAATTCGGCGATTCAGGCGGTGGGGTGTGTGGGCGCGCGGATCTGCAACACCAACCTGTGCCCATCAGGAGTCGCCACCCAGGATCCGGCGCTGCGCGCCCGCCTGGACGTCGACGTCTCCGCCGACCGGTTGGCCACGTTCCTCGCCGCCACCACCGTCTTGATGCAGGTGATGGCGCGGGCCTGCGGGCACGATCACCTCGCGGGGTTCGGCCGCGACGACCTGGCGAGTTGGCACAAGCCGGTCGCCGAACTCGCCGGGATCGACTGGTCGGGCTACCGCGACGACCGCTGAGCGCGCCGCACCGCGCCGCGCCGGTCGCGCACGCGCCGGGATGCTAGGCTTCGCGGCGATACGACATCCTTTAACGATCCGTCCCGTGAGGCGGAGAAGGAGGTCAGGACACCGCATGGGCACTGCCGGCGATCGGGAGCTGCGGGAACTGATGTCTGCGGCCGATGTGGGCCGTACCGTCTCGCGTATCGCGCATCAGATCATCGAGAAGACCGCGCTGGACGACCCGAGCGAATCGCGGCCGCCGGTGGTGTTGCTGGGCATCCCGACCCGCGGGGTGACGCTGGCGGCCCGGCTGGCCGCCCGGATCGCCGAGTTCTGCGGTGTGCAGGTGGCGCACGGCTCTTTGGACATCACCCTGTACCGCGACGATCTGATGATCAAACCGCCGCGACCGCTGGCGGCCACCTCGATCCCCGCCACCGGCATCGACGACGCGCTGGTGATCCTCGTCGACGACGTGCTCTACGCGGGCCGCTCGGTGCGCGCGGCCCTCGACGCGCTGCGCGACCAGGGCCGCCCCGCCGCGGTGCAGCTGGCGGTGCTCGTCGACCGCGGCCACCGCGAACTCCCGGTGCGCGCCGACTACGTCGGCAAGAACATCCCGACTGCCCGCAGCGAGAGCGTGCACGTGCTGTTGGCCGAACCCGACGGCCGTGACGCGGTGATGATCTCGCGGGAGGTGCCGGCATGACCCGCCGCCACCTGCTGGCCGCCGAGGACCTCAGCGCCGAGGAGGCCACCGCGATCCTCGACGATGCCGACCGGTTCGCCGAGGCGTTGCTGGGCCGCGACGTCAAAAAGCTGCCCACCCTGCGCGGGCGGACCCTCATCACGATGTTCTACGAGAACTCCACCCGCACCCGGGTCTCGTTCGAGGTGGCCGGCAAGTGGATGAGCGCCGACGTGATCAACGTCGCGGCCAGCGGATCCTCGGTGGGCAAGGGCGAGTCGCTGCGCGACACCGCCCACACCCTGCGCGCCGCCGGTGCCGATGCGCTGATCATCCGCCACCCCGCCTCGGGGGCCGCGCAGCTGCTGGCCGAGTGGACCGGCGCCGACACCGCCGAGGGCGGGGGCCCGGCGGTGATCAACGCCGGGGACGGCACCCACGAGCACCCCACCCAGGCGCTGCTGGACGCGTTGACGCTGCGGCAACGCCTCGGCGGGATCGCCGGGCGGCGCGTGGTCATCGTCGGCGACATCCTGCACAGCCGGGTGGCCCGCTCCAACGTGATGCTGCTGGCGACCCTCGGCGCGGAGGTGGTGCTGGTCGCCCCGCCCACCCTGCTGCCGGTCGGGGTGGGCGAGTGGCCGGTGACGATCAGCTACGACCTCGACGCCGAGCTGCCCGCCGCCGACGCGGTGCTGATGCTGCGGGTCCAGGCGGAACGGATGACCGGCGGTTTCTTCCCGTCGCCGCGGGAGTATTCGGTGCGCTACGGGCTCTCCGAACAGCGCGCCGCGCTGCTGGCCGACCACGCCGCGGTGCTGCACCCGGGGCCGATGCTGCGCGGCATGGAGATCACCTCGTCGGTGGCCGACTCGGCGCGCTCAGCGGTGCTGCAGCAGGTCGCCAACGGGGTGCAGGTGCGCATGGCGGTGCTGTTCCACCTGCTGGTCGGCACCGGAACGGCGGTGGCGCTGTGAGTGTGGTGATCCGCGGCGTGCGCCGCTACGGCACCGGCGACCCGGTCGACGTCTACGTCGCCGACGGGCAGATCGCCGAGATCGACACCGACCTGACCGCGCGCGCCGAGGATCGGCGCACCACGGTGATCGAGGCGTCCGGCCAGGTGCTGCTGCCCGGTCTGGTCGACCTGCACACCCATCTGCGCGAGCCCGGCCGCGAATACGCCGAGGACATCGAGACCGGCTCGGCGGCCGCCGCCCTGGGCGGCTACACCGCGGTCTTCGCGATGGCCAACACCACCCCGGTGGCCGACTCCCCGGTGGTCACCGACCACGTCTGGGCCCGCGGCCAGCGGGTCGGGCTCGTCGATGTCCACCCGGTCGGGGCGGTGACCGTCGGACTCGGCGGCACCGAGCTCACCGAGATGGGCATGATGGCCGCCGGCGCCGCCGGCGTGCGGATGTTCTCCGACGACGGGCTCTGCGTGGCCGACCCGCTGGTGATGCGCCGTGCCCTGGAGTACGCGACCGGCCTGGGGGTGCTCATCGCCCAGCACGCCGAGGAGCCGCGCCTGACCGTCGGCGCGGTCGCCCACGAAGGTCCGCGCGCCGCCCGGCTCGGGTTGACCGGCTGGCCGCGCGCCGCCGAGGAGGCCATCGTGGCCCGCGACGCGCTGCTGGCCCGCGACGCCGGGGCCCGCATCCACATCTGCCACGCCTCCACCGCCGGCACCGTGGAGATCCTGAAATGGGCCAAGGCGCAGGGCATCGCGATCACCGCCGAGGTCACCCCCCACCATCTGCTGCTCGATGACTCCCGCCTGGCCGGCTACGACGGGCGCAACCGGGTCAATCCGCCGCTGCGCGAGCCCGGCGACACCGCCGCGCTGCGCCGGGCCCTGGCCGACGGGGTGATCGACTGTGTCGCCACCGATCACGCTCCGCACGCCGAGCATGAGAAATGCTGCGAGTTCGCCGCCGCCCGCCCGGGCATGCTGGGGCTGCAGACCGCGCTGTCGGTGGTCGCCGAGACGATGGTCGCGCCGGGCCTGCTCGACTGGCGCGGGGTGGCCGCGGTGATGAGCGAGAACCCGGCCCGCATCGTGGGGCTTCCCGACCAGGGCCGACCGCTGGAGGTCGGCGAGCCGGCCAACCTCACCGTCGTCGACCCGGCCGCGCACTGGACGGTGACCGGCGACGCGCTGGCCAGCCGGTCGGCCAACACCCCCTATGAGCAGCTGCGGCTGCCCGCGACCGTGACCGCCACCCTGCTGCGCGGCACGGTCACCGCCCGCAACGGGAAGAGCCCGGTGTGAACACCCCCACCCTGATCGGCTCGTTGATCTTCGCCGCCGTGCTGCTGGTGCTGGTCACCTGGCTCATCCAGTTGATGATGCGCGGCTGGCGCAACCGGGCGGCACGGCAGGCCGAGCTGATCGGGACGCTGCCGCCGGTGCCCGACACCGTCGGCGCGGTGACCGCTCCGTCGCTGCGCGGGCTCTACGTCGGCTGCACGCTCAGCCCGCGCTGGCACGACCGGGTCGCCGTCGGCGACCTCGGATACCGGACGCGCGCGGTGGTCACCGGCTATCCGGAGGGAATCATGGTGCAGCGCAGCGGTGCGCACCCCATCTGGATCCCGCGCGAGCGGCTGATCGCGATCCGCACCGAACGCGGCATGGTCGGCAAGGCCGTGCCCACGGCGAACCACGACGGGGCGATCCTGGCGATCCGGTGGCGACTGCCCTCGGGCACCGAGATCGACACCGGATTCCGCGCCGACAACCGCGACAGCTACCCCCAGTGGATCGAGGAGGCCCGATGAACGCCGTGACCGCGCAACTGGTGCTCGAGGACGGGCGCGTCTTCACCGGCACGGCCTTCGGCGCGGTCGGCCAGACCCTGGGGGAGGCGGTGTTCAACACCGGCATGTCCGGCTACCAGGAGACGCTGACCGACCCGAGCTATCACCGTCAGATCGTGGTGGCGACCGCCCCGCAGATCGGCAACACCGGCTGGAACGACGAGGACAACGAGAGCCGCGAACACCGCATCTGGGTGGCCGGCTACGCGGTGCGCGACCCGTCCCCGCGGGTCTCGAACTGGCGGGCCACCACCACCTTGGGCGACGAGCTGCGTCGCCAGGACGTCGTCGGCATCGCCGGCATCGACACCCGCGCGGTGGTGCGGCATCTGCGCAGCGCCGGCTCGATGAAGGCCGGGGTGTTCTCCGGTCCGGCCCTGGCCGATCCCGAGCAGCTGGTGGCCCGGGTGCGCGACCAGCCCGCCATGCTCGGCGCGGACCTGACCGACGAGGTCAGCACCGCGCAGCCCTACATCCTGGAGCCGTCGGCCCCGGCGCGGTTCACCGTGGCCGGGCTGGATCTCGGGGTCAAGACCAGCACCCAGGGCAACTTCGCGCGCCGCGGCATCCGCAGCGTGGTGCTGCCGGCGTCGACCACCTTCGCCGAGCTCACCGAATACGCCCCCGACGGGGTGTTTTTGTCCAACGGTCCCGGCGACCCCGCGGTCGCCGACCATCTGGTGGCGCTCACCCGCGAGGTGCTCGCCGCCGGAATCCCGCTGTTCGGGATCTGTTTCGGCAACCAGATTCTGGGCCGGGCGCTGGGCTTGTCGACCTACAAGATGGTCTTCGGCCACCACGGCATCAACATCCCGGTCGTCGACCACGCCACCGGGCGGGTCGCGGTGACCGCCCACAACCACGGCTTCGCGCTGGAGGGGGAGGCCGGCCAACGCTTCGACACCGCCTTCGGCCCGGCGGTGGTCAGCCACACCTGCGCCAACGACGGCGTCGTGGAGGGCGTCAAACTGCGGGACGGTTCGGCGTTCTCGGTGCAATACCACCCCGAGGCCGGGGCCGGTCCGCACGACGCGGAGTTCCTGTTCGACCAGTTCGTCGAGTTGATGGCGGCACAGCGGTGAACATCGCGTCCGCCGGACAGCCGGGTTTTGCGCGCGCCTGCGCGGGAAGGGAAGGGCGCTGATGCCGCGTCGCACCGACATCAACCACGTGCTGGTCATCGGGTCCGGCCCGATCGTGATCGGGCAGGCCTGCGAGTTCGACTACTCGGGCACCCAGGCCTGCCGGGTGCTGCGCGCCGAGGGCCTGCAGGTCAGCCTCGTCAACTCCAACCCGGCGACGATCATGACCGACCCGGAGTACGCCGACCACACCTACGTCGAGCCGATCACCCCGGAGTTCGTCGAACGGGTCATCGCCCAACAAGCCGAGCGCGGCAACCGGATCGATGCCCTGTTGGCCACCCTGGGCGGGCAGACCGCGCTGAACACCGCCGTGGCCTTGCACGACAACGGTGTGCTGGCCCGCTACGACGTGGAGTTGATCGGCGCGGACTTCGAGGCGATCCAGCGCGGGGAGGACCGGCAGCGGTTCAAAGACATCGTCGCCGCCGTCGGCGGCGAATCGGCCCGCTCGCGGGTCTGCTACACCATGGAGCAGGTCGACGAGGCGATCGCCGAGCTGGGCCTGCCGGTGGTGGTGCGGCCCTCGTTCACCATGGGCGGGCTCGGCTCGGGGCTGGCCCACACCCGCGAGGAGCTCGCCCGGATGGCCGGCACGGGGCTGGCGGCCTCCCCGAGCGCCAACGTGCTCATCGAGGAATCCATCTACGGCTGGAAGGAATTCGAACTCGAACTGATGCGCGACGGCAACGACAACGTGGTCGTCGTCTGCTCCATCGAGAACGTCGACCCGATGGGTGTGCACACCGGCGACTCGGTGACGGTGGCCCCGGCGATGACGCTGACCGACCGCGAATACCAGGCGATGCGCAACCTGGGCATCGCGATCCTGCGCGAGGTCGGGGTGGCCACCGGCGGGTGCAACATCCAGTTCGCGGTCGACCCGGCCGACGGCCGGATGATCGTCATCGAGATGAACCCGCGGGTGTCACGCTCCAGCGCGTTGGCGTCGAAGGCCACCGGTTTCCCGATCGCCAAGATCGCCGCGAAACTCGCCATCGGCTACACCCTCGATGAGATCGTCAACGACATCACCAAGCAGACCCCGGCCTGCTTCGAGCCGACCCTGGACTACGTGGTGGTCAAGGCGCCGCGGTTCGCGTTCGAGAAGTTCCCCGGTGCCGACCCCACCTTGACCACCACGATGAAGTCGGTCGGTGAGGCGATGGCGCTGGGCCGCAACTTCATCGAGGCGCTCGGCAAGGTGATGCGCTCGCTGGAGACCGCCCGCGCCGGGTTCTGGACGACCCCCGACCCCGACGGCGATCTGGCCGCGGTGCTGCAGCGGCTGCGGACCCCCACCGAGGGCCGGCTCTACGACCTGGAGCTGGCGCTGCGCCTCGGCGCCGACATCGAGCAGGTCGGCGCCGCCTCGGGCGTCGACCCGTGGTTCGTGGCCCAGATCGCCGAACTGGTGGAGTTGCGCGCCGAGCTACTCGACACCCCGGTGCTCGACGAGCCGCTGCTGCGGCGCGCCAAATACTTCGGACTGTCCGACCGCCAGATCGCGGCGCTGCGACCGGAGTTGGCCGGCGAGGACGGGGTGCGCACCCTGCGTGAGCGCCTCGGGGTGCACCCGGTGTTCAAAACCGTCGACACCTGCGCGGCGGAGTTCGAGGCGGCGACGCCGTACCACTACAGCACCTTCGAACTGGACCCGGCCGCCGAGACCGAGGTGGCCGCGCAGACCGACAAACCCAAGGTGCTGATCCTGGGGTCGGGGCCCAACCGGATCGGGCAGGGCATCGAATTCGACTACAGCTGCGTGCACGCGGCGACCACGTTGAGCGCCGCGGGGTTCGAGACGGTGATGGTCAACTGCAACCCCGAGACGGTCTCCACCGACTACGACACCGCCGACCGGCTCTACTTCGAGCCGCTCACCTTCGAAGACGTGCGCGAGGTCTACCACGCCGAGCAGCTGTCGGGACACGGCGGGCCCGGGGTGGTCGGGGTGATCGTGCAGCTCGGCGGGCAGACCCCGCTGGGGCTCGCGCAGCGGCTCGCCGACGCCGGGGTGCCCATCGTCGGGACCCCGCCGGCGGCGATCGATCTGGCCGAGGACCGCGGTGCCTTCGGGGAGGTGCTGGCCACCGCCGGGTTGCCGGCCCCGCGATTCGGCACCGCCACCACCTTCGAGCAGGCGCGCCGCATCGCCGCCGACATCGGCTACCCGGTGCTGGTGCGCCCGTCGTATGTGCTCGGGGGCCGCGGAATGGAGATCGTCTACGACGAGGAGACGCTGCGCGGCTACATCACCCGCGCGGCGTTGCTCTCCCCGGAGCACCCGGTGCTGGTGGACCGCTTCCTGGAGGACGCCATCGAGATCGACGTCGACGCGCTCTGCGACGGCGCCGAGGTCTACCTCGGCGGGGTGATGGAGCACATCGAGGAGGCCGGGGTGCACTCCGGGGATTCGGCCTGCGCGCTGCCGCCGGTCACCCTGGGCCGCACCGACGTGGAGAAGGTGCGTCGCGCCACCGAGGCCATCGCCCGCGGCATCGGGGTGGTGGGGCTGCTCAACGTGCAGTACGCGCTCAAAGACGACGTGCTCTACGTGCTGGAGGCCAACCCGCGTGCCAGCCGCACCGTGCCGTTCGTGTCCAAGGCCACCGCGGTGGCGCTGGCCAAGGCCTGTGCGCGGGTGATGCTCGGCGCGAGCATCGCCGAACTGCGCCGCGACGGGCTGCTGGCCGCGCACGGCGACGGTGCCGGCATCGCCGCGGGCGCCCCGATCGCGGTCAAGGAGGCGGTGCTGCCGTTCAACCGGTTCCGCGCCGCCGACGGCTCCGGGGTCGATTCGCTGCTCGGCCCGGAGATGAAGTCCACCGGCGAGGTGATGGGCATCGACCGCGACTTCGGCAGCGCGTTCGCCAAGAGCCAGACCGGCGCCTACGGGCCGTTGCCGGCGTCGGGCACGATCTTCGTCTCGGTGGCCAACCGGGACAAACGCTCGCTGGTGTTCCCGGTCAAACGCCTCGCCGACCTCGGCTTCCGGGTGCTGGCCACCGAGGGCACCGCCGAGATGCTGCGCCGCAACGGCATCCCCTGCGACGAGGTGCGCAAACACTTCGAGCAGCCGCGGCCGGGCCGGCAGATGAGCGCGGTCGACGCGATCCGCGCCGGCGAGGTCGACATGGTGCTCAACACCCCCTACGGCAACTCCGGGCCGCGCCGCGACGGCTACGAGATCCGCTCGGCGGCGGTGAGCATGAACATCCCGTGCGTGACCACCGTGCAGGGGGCCTCGGCGGCGGTGCAGGGCATCGAGGCCGCCATCCGCGGCGACATCGGCGTGCAGTCGCTGCAGGAGCTGCACCAGCGCCTCGGCGCCGCCGGCGGGGCGGGTTAGCGGTGGCCGGATTCGCCGACCGGCTGGCGGCGGCGACCGCGGCGCGCGGACCGCTGTGTGTGGGCATCGACCCGCATCCCGCGCTGCTCAGCGCCTGGGATCTGCCGGTCAGCCCCGCCGGGCTGGCCCGCTTCTGCGAACGCTGCGTGGCCGCGTTCAGCGGATTCGCGGTGGTCAAACCGCAGGTGGCGTTCTTCGAGTCCTATGGCGCGGCCGGCTACACGGTGCTCGAGCACACCATCGCCGCGCTGCGCAGCGCGGGGGTCCTGGTGCTCGCCGACGCCAAACGCGGCGACATCGGCTCCACGATGGCCGCCTACGCCGCGGCCTGGGCGGGGGACTCCCCGCTGGCCGCCGACGCGGTCACGGCCTCGCCGTATCTGGGGTTCGGGTCGCTGACGCCGCTGCTCGAGGTGGCCGCCGCCCACGACCGGGGGGTGTTCGTGCTGGCCGCCACCTCCAACCCGGAGGGGCGTGCGCTGCAACAGGCCGCCGCCGGTGACGGCGCCACGGTGGCCCAGCACGTCGTCGACGCCGCCGCTGCGGCGAACCGGGCGGCCGCCGGCGGGTATGTCGGGGTAGTGGTCGGGGCGACCGTTGCCGAGCCGCCGGACCTGCGGGACCTCGGCGGGCCGGTGCTGGTGCCCGGGGTCGGCGCGCAGGGCGGGCGCATCGAGACCCTCGCCGGCCTGGGCGGGGCGACCCAGCTGCTGCCCGCGGTCTCTCGTGCGGTGCTGCGGGCCGGGCCCTCCATCGCGGCGCTGCGTGCGGCCGGGGAGCGGGTGCGCGACGACGCCGCGCGCCTGGGCTGATCCCCGAGCGGCGCCCGGCGCGCCAACGTGAAGCTGGGTTCACGCTCGGGCGCGAACGTGAACCTGGGCTCACGCTCGGCGGCTCACGCTCGCCGGCTCGGCGGCGGGGCGGCGGGAGCCGGGCCGCGCGACGGTCGGTTTGCTAGGCGCCGACGATCTCGGTGATCTTGTCGCGCAGCGCCTCGGGGGTGCGCGGGGCGTAGTCCTCGCCGTTGATGCGCACCGTCGGGGTGCCGCGCAGGCCCGCGGCGCTGGCCGCCTCCTTGACCGCACTGCGGTAGGTGCCGGCGTTGATGCAGTCCACGGCGGCTCCGGTGGCACCGGCCTCGCGGGCCCACTGCGCCAGCTGGGCGTCGTCGGGCAGCTCTGCGCTCGTCTCGTCGGGCTGGGTCCCCGGGTTGAACAGCAGGGCGTGGAAACGGCGGAACGCGGCCACCGACTCGTCGGCCACGCAGTAGGCGGCCGCCCCGGCCCGCGAGGAGTAGGTGCGCTCGCCGGAGTCGAGGATCGCCACCGGGTAGTAGTCGGCGGCGATGGCGCCGCTCTCGATCAGGGCGCCGATCGTCTCGCCGAAGGTCTGTTCGAAGTGGCCGCAGCCCGGGCAGAGGAAGTCCTCGTAGAGGGCGACCACGGCCTTCGGTTCGCCGTCGGCGGGGTCGACGCGCAGATCCTCGACGGCCACGCGCACCGGATGCAGCGCCGGGGTGGGCGGGCTCGCGGTCGGGTGGGCGCCCGGGGTGGCGGCGGTGCCGCGCAGCAGCAGAAACGCGGCGATCACCCCGATCACCACCACCAACGCCGCCACGATCAAGACGACCGGGGTCAGCGACCGGGGCGGAGGCGCGACGGGATCTGACGGATGGGTGGGGGGCACCGGGGCCGACTCCTCCCTGCTCGGCGACCGCGACCCTCCGACAGTACCGTGCCGGCGGGGTGGTGATCGCGCCGGTCAGCGCCGTGTACGACACACCGCGACACGCTCGACACGCGGAAAACCCGCGAAAACGTCCCCCCGGCACCGGTGCGGTCCGGTTCGGCGACCCGCCCGCGCGGCCGGCACGGCCACCGTTGTGCCGTGATGAGGCGAATAACGCCCTGCGGCAACAGGATTAGCGTCGCTGCGGCGGGCATGCGCCATCGTGTCCGCGGACGCGGCGGTGGTGGCGGGGCGTCGCGCGGGCCGGCTCGGCCCCGGGCCCGCGGTCGCGGTGTGTGGCCCGTCGGGCGGGGGGTGGGGTTAGATTTCGACAGACGGCGTGGGTACGGTCGTCGTCGCTAGCGGGTGTACCCCGGCTGAGACAATAGAAATCGGTGGCCATCGGGGTCGCCGGTGAGGAGACGGAGGAATCGTGGCCCTTCCCCAGTTGACCGACGAGCAGCGCGCGGCAGCGTTGGAGAAGGCCGCCGCCGCACGCCGGGCGCGTGCCGAGCTCAAAGACCGGCTCAAGCGCGGTGGCACCAACCTCAAGCAGGTACTCAAGGACGCCGAGACCGACGAGGTGCTGGGCAAGATGAAGGTCTCCGCCCTGCTCGAGGCGCTGCCGAAGGTGGGCAAGGTCAAGGCCCAGGAGATCATGACCGAACTCGAGATCGCCCCCACGCGCCGGCTGCGCGGGCTGGGCGACCGGCAGCGCAAGGCGCTGCTGGAGAAGTTCGACTTCTCCTAGGGCGCGGCCCTGAACGCCGACGGGGGACCGGGCGGCGACCCCCACGGCGGCCCCGGGCGGGCCGGCCGGGTGGTGGTGCTGTCCGGTCCGTCTGCGGTCGGGAAGACCAGCGTGGTCGGTTGTCTGCGCCGACAGATCCCCGACCTGCATTTCAGCGTGTCGGCCACCACCCGGGCGCCGCGCCCCGGCGAGGTCGACGGGGTCGACTACCGTTTCGTCACCCCGGCGGCGTTCCAGCAGCTCATCGAGGACGGTGCGCTGCTGGAATGGGCGGAGATCCACGGTGGGCTGCACCGCTCCGGAACCCCCGCCGCCCCGGTGCGGGCGGCCGCGGCCGCCGGGCATCCGGTGCTCATCGAGGTGGATCTGGCCGGGGCGCGCGCGGTGAAGGCCGCCCTGCCCGCCGCGTTGACGGTGTTCCTGGCGCCGCCGGACTGGGCGACGCTGCAGCGGCGGCTGGTCGGGCGCGGCACCGAGACGCCGCAGGTGATCGACCGTCGGCTGGCGACCGCCCGCGCCGAACTGGCCGCCCAGGGCGACTTCGATGTGGTCGTGGTCAACGACCGATTGGAGAACGCCTGCGAAAAATTGGTATCGTTGCTGGTGGGAACCGCGCCGGAGCCGGCCGACTAACCCGCCGCAGACCCCCGCCCCAACTTCCGGGAGACTAACCACGTGAGCACCACCCAAACCGACGGCGCCTCGGTCGACAGTCGCCAGACCAGCTACGAGACCTACGACACGCCGCTGGGGATCACCAACCCGCCCATCGACGAGCTGTTGGAGCGCGCGTCGAGCAAATACGCGCTGGTCATCTACGCCGCCAAGCGCGCACGGCAGATCAACGACTATTACAACCAGCTCGGTGACGGCATCCTGGAGTACGTCGGCCCGCTGGTCGAGCCGGGCCTGCACGAGAAGCCGCTGTCGATCGCGCTGCGCGAGATCCACGCCGACCTGCTCGAGCACACCGAAGGCGAGTAGCCGGGTCGCGCGGATGGACCCCAAGTCGATCCCCAAGCGGATCATCGTCGGCGTCGCCGGGGGGATCGCCGCCTACAAGGCCTGCACCGTGGTGCGCCAGCTGGTCGAGGCCGGCCACCACGTCCGGGTGGTGCCCACCGAGTCCGCGCTCCGGTTCGTCGGCTCGGCGACGTTCGAGGCGCTCTCCGGGGAGCCGGTGAGCACCGGGGTCTTCGACGATGTCCCGCAGGTTCCGCACGTGGCCATCGGCCAGGGCGCGGATCTGGTGATCGTCGCCCCGGCGACCGCGGATCTGATGGCGCGCGCAGCCACCGGGCGCGCCGACGACCTGCTCACCGCCACCCTGCTCACCGCGCACTGCCCGGTGCTGTTCGCCCCGGCGATGCACACCGAGATGTGGCTGCATCCGGCCACCGTCGACAACGTCGCCACCCTGCGCCGCCGGGGCGCGGTGGTGCTCGAACCGGCGTCGGGGCGGCTCACCGGCGCCGACAGCGGCGCCGGGCGGCTGCCCGAGGCTGAGGAGATCACCACCTTCGCCCAGTTGCTGCTGGAGCGCGGTGACGCGCTGCCCTACGACCTGGCCGGTCGCCGGGTGCTGGTCACCGCCGGCGGCACCCGCGAACCGATCGATCCGGTGCGGTTCGTCGGCAACCGCAGCTCCGGCAAGCAGGGCTACGCCGTGGCGCGGGTGGCCGCCCAGCGCGGCGCCCGGGTGACCCTGATCGCCGGGCACACCGCCGGGCTGATCGACCCGGCCGGGGTGGAGGTGGTGCGGGTCAGCTCCGCCCAGCAGCTCGGTGAGGCGGTCTCCAAACACGCCCCGGACGCCGACGTGCTGGTGATGGCCGCCGCCGTCGCCGACTTCCGGCCCGCGCAGGTGGCGGGCGCCAAGATCAAAAAGGGCGACACCGCCCCGCCGGTCATCGACCTGGTGCGCAACGACGACGTGTTGGCCGGGGCCGTGCGTGCCCGCGCCGACGGTCAACTGCCGCACCTGCGCGCCGTCGTCGGGTTCGCCGCCGAGACCGGCGACGACAACGGCGACGTGCTGTTTCACGCCCGGGCCAAGCTGGCGCGCAAGGGGTGCGATCTGCTGGTGGTCAACGCCGTCGGCGAGGGCAGGGCGTTCGAGGTCGACCACAACGACGGTTGGCTGCTCGCCGCCGACGGCGCCGAGCAGGCGCTGCAACCCGGATCCAAGACTCTTATGGCAAGCCGTATCGTGGATGCCGTCGTCGCGTTCCTGCACGGTCACGCCCGGTAACGGCCACCGCCGATCGGCGTCGATCCCCGCGACGATACGATTTGGTTAGCTAAGTTTTACGACTTCCGGGGAAGGATGCCATTGTGAGTGAGATGGGGCGATTGTTCACCAGCGAATCGGTGACCGAGGGGCATCCGGACAAGATCTGTGACGCCATCAGCGACTCGGTGCTCGACGCGTTGCTGGCCGAGGACCCCGCCTCCCGCGTCGCGGTGGAGACTCTGGTCACCACCGGGCAGGTGCACGTGGCCGGGGAGGTCACCACCGCGGCCAAGGCGGCGTTCGCCGACATCACCGACACCGTGCGCGACCGCATCCTCAAGATCGGCTACGACGACTCCCACAAGGGGTTCGACGGCACCACCTGCGGGGTGAACATCGCGATCGGCAAGCAGTCCCCCGACATCGCCCAGGGCGTCGACACCGCCCACGAGACCCGGGTGGAGGCGGCCACCGACCCGTTGGACGCCCAGGGCGCCGGGGACCAGGGGCTGATGTTCGGCTACGCGATCTCCGAGACCCCGGAGATGATGCCGCTGCCGATCGCGCTGGCGCACCGGCTGTCGCGGCGGCTGACCGAGGTGCGCAAGTCCGGGGCGCTGGACTACCTGCGCCCCGACGGCAAAACCCAGGTCACCGTGCAGTACGACGGCACCACCCCGGTGCGGTTGGACACCGTGGTGCTCTCCACCCAGCACGCCGAGGGCATCGACCTGGACAACACCCTGGCCCCCGACATCCGCGAGAAGGTGATCGACACCGTGCTCGCCGAGTTGGGCCACTCCACCCTCGACCTCTCCGACTACCGGTTGCTGGTCAACCCGACCGGCAACTTCGTGCTCGGCGGCCCGATGGGCGACGCCGGGCTGACCGGGCGCAAAATCATCGTCGACACCTACGGCGGGTGGGCGCGCCACGGTGGCGGCGCGTTCTCCGGCAAGGACCCGTCGAAGGTGGACCGCTCCGCGGCCTACGCGATGCGCTGGGTGGCCAAGAACGTCGTCGCCGCCGGGCTGGCCGAACGCATCGAGGTGCAGGTCGCCTACGCCATCGGCAAGGCCGCGCCGGTCGGGTTGTTCGTCGAAACGTTCGGCACCGAGACCGTCGACCCGGTCAAGATCGAGAAGGCCATCGGTGACGTGTTCGACCTGCGTCCCGGGGCGATCATCCGGGACCTGGACCTGCTGCGCCCGATCTATGCCCAGACCGCCGCCTACGGGCACTTCGGGCGCACCGACGTCGACCTGCCCTGGGAGCAGACCACCAAGGTGGACGACCTCAAAAGCGCCATCTGACGCCGAGCGGACCCGCGGTAGGTTGGCGACCAAGCGGCCCGGCGAGCAGGGGAGCAGCACCCGATGCTGATCATCATCGCCCAAGTGGCGTTGCTGACCTTTCTGGCGCTCGCGCTCGGCGTGATCGCGGTGGTGTTCCTGCGGCGGGTGCGCCGCAACGGGTTTCCCGACCCGCCGGCCGACCCGTCGGCGGCGGCCTTCAACCGGGCGCTGTACGGGCCGCGCCCGCTCACCCCGCTGCCGGAGTGGGCCGACCGCGACGAGGCCGACGAGCAGGAGTGAACGCCGCCGGTGGGTCCGGTGCACGGGTCCCTCCTCGGCGGTGCGGTGGCGGCGGGCCCTCTCGAGGGCTGTGCCTCACAGGTGGTGTGGTGCCTCCAAGGTTGTGTGGTGAGGGCGAGAATTCGGCACGAAACCCGCCGTGGTCGCACAACCCTTCACCGTGGGCGCACAACCCCCGCGGTGAACCCGGGTCAGCCGTGCAGTGCGGCGCGCAGCGCGGCCAGCCCCCGCTCGGTGGCCTCGGTGGCCGCCGGAACCACCCCGGTGTAGCCGAGGTAGCCGTGCACCAGGGTGGCAGCGTGGTCGGTCTGCACCGCCACCCCGGCCGCCGCGAGCAGGTCGGCGTAGCGCAGGCCGTCGTCGCGCAGCGGGTCGTGGCCGGCCACCGCGATGTAGGCCGGCGGCAGCCCGGCGAGCGAGGCCGCGCGGGCCGGGGCCATGGTCGGCGGCGGGGTGCGCGGATCGACGTCGTCACCGGCGTACCAGCGGGTGAACGCCGCCAGCGCCGCGCGGTCCATCACCGGGGCGTCCGCGTTCTCGATGAACGACGGCAGCGTCGTGTCGTAGGTGGTACCCGGGTACCACAGCAGCTGGAACACGATCGAGGGCCCGCCCCGATCGCGCGCCAGCTGGCTGACCACCGCCGACAACGTGCCCCCGGCGGAGTCGCCGGCCACCGCCAGCCGGGCCGGGTCAGCGCCGAGCTCGTCGGCGTGGGCGGCCACCCACTCGGTGGCGGCCAGGGCATCCTCGACCGCCGCCGGGTGCGGATGTTCGGGGGCCAGCCGATAATCCACCGACACCACCACCGCGTCGGCACCGACGGCGTGTTCGCGGGCGGTGCCGTCGTGGGTGTCGAGGTCGCCGATCGCGAAACCCCCGCCGTGGAAGAACACCACCACCGGGTGCGGCCCGGGGTTCGGCGGCCGGTAGATCCGCACGGGCAGGTCACCGGCCGGCCCGGCGATCACCCGGTCCTCGGTGCGCAGTTGCGGGTGCACCGGGCGGCGGTGCAGCGCACGGAAGCGCTGCCGGGCCGCCTCCACTCCGCCCTCGGTGGTCAACCGGAAGGGCACCGCATCCAGTACCTTCTGCAAGATGGGGTCGATGGGCGGTGTAGCTGCGGACATGACGACACCTTATGTGCCGCCCGCCGCACGGTGGCGGGCGCGGCTGTGGGGAGCGGCGGTGCTCGCCGGCGTCGGCTACGGGCTGGTGCTCAGCGTGATCGCGCTGCGGGCTGCGGCGGGCGCGGAGCTGACCGGTCGCTTCCCCGCCCAACCGGCGGCCAAGGCGGCGATGGCGGTGCTGCTGGCCGCCGCCGCGTGCACCCACCCATGGGTCCGGGAACGACGCTGGCTGGTGGCGGCGCTGGGCTTCTCGGCGGTCGGCGACGTGCTGTTGGCCGTCCCGTGGTGGCCGCCGTCGTTCGTCGGCGGGCTGGGGGCGTTTCTGCTCGCGCACCTGTGTTTCCTGGCGGTGCTGGTGCCGCTGGCCGCGCCGAGCCCGGCCCGCTGGGCCGGGGTGGGGGTGCTCGTGCTCGCCTCGGCGGGGCTGCTGGTGTGGTTCTGGCCACGGCTGCTCACCGACGGGCTGGCGATCCCGGTCACCGGCTACATCGGGGTGCTCGCCGCGATGGTCGCCGCCGCCCTGCTGGCCGGGCTGCCGACGGTGTGGACCGCGCTCGGCGCGGTGTGCTTCACCGTCTCCGACGCGATGATCGGCATCGACCGCTTCGTGCTGGACTCCGAGGCGCTGGCCGTGCCGATCTGGTGGTGCTACGCGGCCGCCCAGCTGTTGATCACCGCGGGGTTGTTCTTCGGGCGGGGCCCGTCGGGGCCGGCTGCTAGACCGACGAGGTGAGCACCGCGAGCCGCCCGCCCGCCGAACACGAGCCGATCGCCCGGGTGCTGCCGATGCTCTCGGTGCCGCACCTGGACCGCGAGTTCGACTACCTGGTCACCGCCGAGCAGTCCGACGACGCCCAGCCGGGGGTGCGGGTGCGGGTGCGGTTCCACGGGCGCCTGGTCGACGCGTTCGTCCTGGAGCGACGCAGCGACACCGACCACGTCGGCCGGCTGGCCCGGCTGGAACGGGTCGTCTCCCCGGAGGTGGTGCTGACCCCGCAGATCCGCCGGCTGGTCGACGCGGTCGCCGCCCGCTACGCCGGCACCCGGGCCGACGTGCTGCGCCTGGCGGTGCCGCCGCGACACGCCCGGGCCGAACGCGACGCCGCCGCGCCGCCGGAGCTGCCGGTCGTCGTCGCCCCGCAGCCGGACGGCTGGGCGCCCTACAGCCGCGGCGGGCAGTTCCTCGCCGCGCTCGCCGAGTCGCGGGCCGCCCGCGCGGTGTGGCAGGCGCTGCCCGGGGAGTGCTGGACGCACCGGTTCGCCGAGGCCGCGGCGCAGACGGTGCGCGCCGGGCGCTCGGTGCTCGCGGTGGTGCCCGACCAGGGCGACGTCGACGCCCTGGCGCACGCGGCCGCCCGCCACTTCGCCGACGGCACGGTGGTCACGCTGTCGGCGGGCCTGGGCCCGGCGGCCCGCTACCGGCGCTGGCTGACGGTGCTGCGCGGTGGGGCGCGGCTGGTCATCGGCACCCGCAGCGCGGTCTTCGCCCCGGTGCGCGACCTGGGACTGGTGATGATCTGGGACGACGGCGACGACACCCTGGCCGAGCCCCGCGCCCCCTACCCGCACGCCCGCGAGGTCGCCATGCTGCGCGCCCATCAGCTGCGCTGCGCGGCGCTGATCGGCGGGTATGCGCGCACCGCCGAGGCGCAGGCGCTGGTCGAGTCCGGCTGGGCCCACGACCTGGTCGCGCCCCGCCCGACGGTGCGTGCGCGCGCGCCCCGGGTGGCGGCCTCCGACGACGGCGGGGCCGGCGGATACAACGACGCCGCCGACCCGGCGGCGCGCACCGCCCGGCTTCCGCTGGTGGCGCTGCGGGCCGCGCGCCGCGCGCTGGCGGCCGGCACCTCGGTGCTGGTGCAGGTGCCGCGGCGCGGCTACCTGCCGGCGCTGGCCTGCGCGCGCTGCCGCAGCGTGGTGCGCTGCCGGCACTGCACCGGGCCGCTGGCGCTGCCCGGCCGCGCCGCGCACCCCGTGTGCCGCTGGTGCGGGCGCACCGACGTCGCGCTGCGCTGCGGGCACTGCGGCTCCGATGCGGTGCGCGCGGTGGTGATCGGGGCGCGGCGCACCGCCGAGGAGCTGGGTCGGGCGTTTCCGGGCACCACCGTGGTCACCTCCGCGGGCGAGACCGTGGTCGCCGACCTCGCCGAGCACGGCCGCGGCGGCGCCGCGGTGCTGGCGATCGCCACCCCCGGCGCCGAACCGCGGGCGCCGGGCGGCTACGGCGCGGCGCTGCTGCTCGACAGCTGGGCGCTGCTGGGCCGCCAGGATCTGCGTGCCGCCGAGGACACCCTGCGCCGCTGGCTGGGCGCGGCGACGCTGGTGCGCCCGCACCGCGACGGCGGGACGGTGGTGGTGGTCGCCGAATCCTCCATCCCCACCGTGCAGGCGCTGATCCGCTGGGACCCGGTCGGTCACGCCGCCGCCGAACTGGCGGCGCGCACCGAGGTCGGCCTGCCCCCGGCGGTGCATCTGGCCGCCGTCGACGGCGCCCCCGAGGCGGTGGCCGCGGTGGTGGCCGAGGCGGCGCTGCCGGCCGGCGCCGAGCTTCTCGGGCCGGTGGAGCTGCCGGTGGGGGTGCGTCGACCCGCCGGCACCGACGGCCCGGTCGAACGGATGCTGGTGCGGGTGGACCGCAGCGACGGGCCGGCGCTGGCCGCGGCGTTGCGCCGTGCGGTCGGGGTGCTCTCGGCGCGCCGCGGCGGCGCGCCCACCCGGGTGCAGATCGATCCGCTGCACGTCGGCTGAGCCCGCCCGAACGCCGCCTACACTGACGCGGTGCGTCTCGTCTTCGCCGGCACCCCCGACCCCGCGCTGCCCGCCCTGCAGCGGCTCATCGACAGCCCCGACCACGAGGTGGTCGCGGTGCTGACCCGCCCGGACGCCGCGGCCGGGCGTCGCGGGCGCACACGGCCGTCCCCGGTGGCCCAGCGCGCCCTCGACCACGCGATCCCGGTGCTGCGCCCGGCCAGCCCCAACACCGCCGAGTTCGCCGCCGAACTCGCCGAGCTGGCCCCGGACTGCTGCCCGGTGGTCGCCTACGGCGCGCTGCTGGGGCAGCGGCTGCTGGAGATCCCCGCCCACGGCTGGATCAACCTGCACTTCTCGCTGCTGCCCGCCTGGCGCGGTGCGGCCCCGGTGCAGGCGGCGTTGGCCGCCGGCGACGAGATCACCGGGGCCAGCACGTTCCGCATCGAGGCGGCCCTGGACGCCGGGCCGGTCTACGGGGTGGTCACCGAGAGCATCCGGTCCACCGACACCGCCGGGGCGCTGCTGGCCCGGCTGGCCGACTCCGGTGCCGCGCTGCTGGCCGCCACCCTCGACGGGGTGGCGGCCGGGACCCTGCAGGCGGTGCCGCAACCGGCCGACGGCGTCAGCTACGCGCCGAAGATCACCGTCGCCGGGGCCCGGGTGCGCTGGGAGCAGCCCGCCGCGGCGGTCGACCGCCAGATCCGGGCGCTCACCCCGCAGCCGGGGGCCTGGACGCTGCTGGGGGAGCTGCGGCTCAAGGTCGCACCGGTGGGCGTGGACCCCGACGCGCCGGTGGCGTTGGCGCCCGGGCAGCTGCACGTCGGGCGTGAGGCGGTCTGGATCGGTACCGGCTCCGACCCGGTGCGGTTGAGCCAGATCCAGCCGCCCGGCAAGAAGTTCATGCCCGCCGCGGACTGGGCGCGCGGCGCCCACCTGGACCCGGCGGTGCGCGCCTCATGACCCGACCGCGGCGGCGGGCCCGCACCCCGCTGGATCCGGCGCGTCGCGCCGCGTTCGATGTGCTGCGCGCGGTGACCGACCACGACGCCTACGCCAACCTGGCGTTGCCGCCGATCCTGCGGGAGCGCGGCATCGTCGGGCGTGACGCGGCGTTCGCCACCGAACTGGCCTACGGCACCTGCCGCACCCGCGGGCTGCTCGATGCGGTGATCGGCGCGGCCGCCGGCCGCGAGCCCGCGGCGATCAACCCGGTGCTGCTGGACCTGCTGCGGCTGGGCACCTATCAGCTGCTGCGCACCAGGGTGGAGCACCACGCCGCGGTCTCCACCACCGTCGAACAGGCCGGGATCGAATTCGATTCGGCCCGTGCCGGTTTCGTCAACGCGGTGCTGCGCACCATCAGCGCCCGCGACGAGGCCTCCTGGGTGGCGCAGTTGGCGCCGGACGCGGCGGCCGACCCGATCGGGCACGCCGCGTTCACCCACGCCCATCCGCGGTGGATCGCCCAGGCCTTCGCCGACGCGCTCGGCGCCGACGCCGCGGAACTGCCCGCGGTGCTCGCTGCCGACGACGAGCGGCCCCAGGTGCACCTGGCGGCGCGCCCCGGGGTGCTCGACGCCGCCGACCTGGCCGCCGCGGTCGGCGGGCAGCCCGGGCGCTACTCGCCCTACGCGGTGTATCTGCCCGCCGGGGATCCCGCGCAGCTGGCCGCGGTGCGCGACGGGCAGGCCCTGGTCCAAGACGAGGGCAGCCAGCTGGTCGCCCGCGCCGTGGTGCGCGCCGAACTCGACGGTCCCGACACCGGGCGCTGGCTGGACCTGTGCGCCGGGCCCGGCGGCAAGACCGCGCTGCTGGGCGGGCTGGCGGCCGGTGCCGACGCCACGGTCACCGCGGTGGAGCCGTCGGTGCGCCGCGCCGGGCTGGTCGCCGAGAACACCGCCGGGCTGCCGGTGCGGGTGCACACCGTCGACGGTCGCGACAGCGGGCTGGACCCCGGCTTCGACCGAGTGCTCGTCGATGCGCCGTGCACCGGGCTGGGGGCGCTGCGACGGCGCCCCGAGGCCCGCTGGCGGCGTCGCCCGGCCGACATCCCGGCGCTGACCCGTCTGCAGCGCGAGCTGCTGGCCGCCGCGATCACGCTGACCCGCCCCGGCGGGGTGGTGCTCTACGCCACCTGTTCGCCGCACCTGGCCGAGACGACCGGGGTGGTCGCCGATGCGCTGCGCCGCCACCGGGTTCGGGCGTTGGACACCACCGCGCTGTTCGGCCCGGCCGGGAACCTCGGCGCCGGCCCGCACGTGCAGCTGTGGCCGCACCGGCACGGCACCGACGCCATGTTCGCCGCCGCGCTGCAAGTAGTCTGAGCGCCATGTCCGACACCGCGGGCCGACCGCTGATCGCCCCCTCGATCCTCTCCGCCGACTTCGCCCGCCTCGCCGACGAGGTCGCCGCCGTCGACGGGGCCGACTGGCTGCACGTCGACGTGATGGACAACCATTTCGTGCCGAACCTCACCCTGGGGCTGCCGGTGGTGCAGAGCCTGCTCGGCGTCACCGACATCCCGATGGACTGCCATCTGATGATCGAGGACCCCGGCCGGTGGGCCCCGCCGTACGCCGAGGCCGGCGCGGCCAACGTCACCTTCCACGCGGAGGCCACCGACGACCCGATCGCGGTGGCCCGCGACATCCACGCCGCCGGCGCCACGGCGGGCCTGGGGATCAAACCCGGCACGCCGCTGGAGCCCTACCTGGAGATCCTGCGCTCGTTCGACACCCTGCTGGTGATGTCGGTGGAGCCCGGCTTCGGCGGGCAGGCGTTCATCCCGGAGGTGCTCACCAAGGTGCGCGCCGTGCGCCGGCTCGTCGACGCCGGCGAGTTGCAGATCCTCATCGAGATCGACGGCGGCGTCAACGCCGACACCATCGAGGCGGCCGCCGAGGCCGGGGTGGACTGCTTTGTGGCCGGCTCGGCGGTGTACGGCACCGCCGACCCCGCCGCCACCGTCGCCGCCCTGCGTGAGCGCGCCGCCGCCGCCTCGCCGCACCTGCGTCTGCCGCGATGAGCGAGAGCCTGTCCCTCGAGGCGGCGATGGGCCTGGCGATCGAGCAGGCCGACGCGGTCAAGGGCGCCACCTACCCCAATCCGCCGTGCGGGGCGGTCATCCTCGATGCGGCCGGCCGTGTCGCCGGGGTGGGCGCGACCGAGCCGGTCGGCGGGGCACACGCCGAGGTGCGCGCGCTGCGCCGCGCCGGGGAGCTGGCCGCCGGCGGCACCGCGGTGGTCACCTTGGAGCCGTGCAACCACCACGGCCGCACCCCGCCGTGTGTGGACGCGCTGCTGGCCGCCCGCGTGGCGCGTGTGGTCTACGCGGTGCGCGACCCCAACCCGGTCGCCGCCGGCGGCGCGGACCGGCTGGCCGCGGCCGGGGTGAGTGTGCACGCCGGGGTGGGCGCCGACGCGGTCGCGGCCGGACCGCTGCGGGAGTGGCTGCACAAGCAACGCACCGGGGTGCCGCACGTCACCTGGAAGTACGCCACCAGCATCGACGGGCGCAGCGCCGCCGCCGACGGCTCCAGCCAGTGGATCACCAGCGAGGCCGCGCGCGCCGATCTGCACGTGCGCCGGGCCGCCGCCGAGGCGATCGTGGTGGGCACCGGCACCGTCTTCGTCGATGACCCGAGCCTGACCGCGCGGCGCCCCGACGGCAGCCTCGCCGACCGCCAGCCGCTGCGGGTGGTGGTCGGCCACCGCGAGGTGTCCGCCGATGCCCGCGTGCTCAACGACGATTCACGCACGATGACGATCCGCACCCACGACCCGGCCGAGGTGCTGCAGGCCCTCGCCGACCGCACCGACGTGATGCTCGAGGGCGGCCCCACCCTGGCCGGGGCGTTTCTGCGGGCCGGGCTGATCAACCGGATCCTGGCCTATGTGGCGCCGATCGTGCTGGGCGGGCCGATCACCGCCGTCGACGACGTCGGGGTGCCCAGCATCACCCGGGCGCTGCGCTGGGAGTACGACGCGACCCACCGGATCGGCCCGGACCTGCTGGTCAGCCTGGTGCCCCGGGAGAGTCGCTGAACGCCGGCTCGGTCGCGGCGGATCCCGGCGCCGGGTCGGGGGTCGCCGCGGCGCGCGAGCGCCCCCCGATCACCAATCCCAGCACCGCGCCGACCACGCAGACGATCGCGGTGATGCCGAACATCTCGCCGTACTGCAGCGCGAACGCCAGCCGGTAGTTGGCCGCCTCCGCGGCCAGCTTCTCGGCCAGGGTGTCCCCGCCGCGCGCCGGCAGCCCCGCCAGGATCTGGTTGAACCGGTGCATCCCCCACGCCGAGAGTGCGGCCATCCCGACCAGCATCCCGGTCATCCGGGCCACCACCACCGCCGCGGAGGCGATCCCGTGCTGCGCCGACGGCACCACCCGCAGCGTCGCCGAGGTCAACGGTCCGATCACCAGACCGAGGCCCAGCCCGGCCAGCGCCAGGTCGGTGTCGAGCGCCGGCAGTGTGACGAACCCCAGGTCATGACGGTGGGAGAGCAGGTCGACCGGCCATTGCGAGATCAGCCGGTAGCCGCCGGCGGCGATGAGCAGCCCGACGAACGTCACCGCCGGGTCGCCGACGCGGGTGGCGATGAAGCCCCCGGCCACCGCCCCGATCGGCAGCGCGATGAGAAACCGCAGCAACAGCCCGGCGGCCTCGTTCTGGCTCATCGACAGCACGCCCTGGCCGAACAGCTCCACGTTGACCAGGGTCACCATCAGCGCCGCGCCGGCGCACAGCGATGCGCCCAGCGCCGCCAAAAACGGCCCGAACCGCACCCCGGCCGGGTCGATCAGCCGAGTGCGCGCGAAATACTCCCAGACGAAGAACGCCAGCCCGGTGAGCACCGCGGCGACCAGCACCGGCGGGCCCCAGTCGGGCAGCGCCCGATCGGCGCTGGGGTCGGGGTTGTACAGCCCGACCACCGCCAACCCCAGCGTCACCGCCAACAGCAGCCCACCGGTGACGTCGACGCGTTCCGGCGGGCCGGCCCGCCGGTCCTTCGACGGCAGACTGAAATGGATCAGCACCATCGCGATCGCGGTCAACGGCAGGTTGATCCAGAACACGTCGCGCCAGTCGCGCAGCAGCCACACGATGAAGATCCCGTACAGCGGGCCGAGCACGCTGCCCAGCTCCTGGCCGGCGCTGATGATGCCCAGCACCCCGGCCCGGTTGCGTTCGGCCCACAGATCGGCCCCCAGCGCCAGCGTCACCGGCAGCAGCGCCCCCGACGCCACCCCCTGCAGGGTCCGGCCGGCCACCAGCGTGGCCAGGTCGGTGGAGAGCGCGGTGATCACCGATCCGATCGCGAACGCCGCCAACGCCGCCTGCAGCAGCAGTTTGCGTCCGAACCGGTCGGAGGCGCGTCCCAGCAGCGGCATCGCCGCGACATAGCCGAGCAGATAGCCGGTGATGATCGGCGTGACCTGCTGGATCTTGTTGATCGGGATGCCGACACCGGCCGGCGGCGGGGCCATGATGTCGCGCATGATGGTGACCACGACATAGGTGTCGAGGGCGCCGAGCAGGACCGCGAGGCTGCCGGCGCCGATCGTTACCGCACGGTTCGCCCGCATCACACCGCCGGCTTGTCCACGGTGACCGGCGCGTCCCAGTTCGACAGCGTCATCTGCACCGCGTTGTCGTCGCTCTGCTCCAGTTGCGCCTGCACCAGCTGGTGCGGGTCGTCGGCCTGGATCCAGGCGACCGCCGGCAGCGGGGCGCTGGCCTCCAGCTGCGGGGCCAGTTTGTTCACCGCGTCGGGGCTGACCTCACCGGAGATCCGCACGGTGTCGACACCGTCGATCGTCTCGTGCTGCTCGGCTTGCGCGTCGGTGAAGTTGGCCAGCACGTTGGCCAGCCCGGTGTCGGGGTTCAAGATCGCCGACGGGTCGTAGATGTCGGCGGCCGGACCCCAGTCCGACCAGCGCTGGTCGGACATCGAGGCGTAGAGCACCCCGTCGACGACGACGAAGTCGGCGTCGACCTCCTGGCCGAGGGCGACGATCTGGGCGTTGCCCTTGGCGGCGGTCTGCGGCTCGACGGTCAGGTCGCCGCTGAGGGTTTTGATCGGCAGGGCCTCGATCTCGCCGGTCACCGACAGCTCCAGGTGCGCGCTGTGCAGACCCGCGGTGGTGCTGCTCGATTCCTGGAGCAGGGTCGCCGCGTCGGGCAGGTCCGCCGAACTCGACTCCGTCTTCGACGAACATCCGGCAACCAGCCCGGCGCCGAGGGCGACGGTGGCCAAAAGAACAGCAGGAACTCTGCGACGCGTCAACATGGTCGCCAATGGTAGAGGGTCGCCGCGCCCCCGACCGACAGCAACGCCGCGCCGCGCCCGGCGACCACGATTGTTCCTGCCCCGCCGCCAGCGCCTAACCTGGTGCGATGTTCACCGGAATCATCGAGGAACTCGGCGAGGTCCTCGCCCGCGAGGACCGGGCCGACTCCGCCCGGTTGGTCATCGCCGGACCGCGGGTGAGCGGCGACGCCGGCGACGGTGACTCGATCGCGGTCAACGGGGTCTGCCTGACCGTGGTCGAGGTCGGTGACGGCCGGTTCAGCGCCGACGTGATGGCCGAGACCCTGCGGCGCTCCGGGCTGGGCGCCCTGCAGGTGGGCAGCCGGGTCAACCTGGAGCGCGCGGTGGCCGTCGGGGCGCGCCTGGGCGGGCACATCGTGCAGGGCCACGTCGACGGTACCGGGCGGATCGTGGCGCGCACCCCCGCCGAACACTGGGAGGTGGTCCGGGTGGCGGTGCCCGGTGCGCTGGCGCGCTATGTGGTGGAGAAGGGCTCGATCACCGTCGACGGGATCTCGCTGACGGTCTCCGCCCTGGGCGCGGACCCGGCCGGGTCCTGGTTCGAGGTCTCGCTGATCCCGACCACCCGGGAGCGCACCACGCTGGGGACCAGCGCGGTCGGCGCACCGGTCAACCTGGAGGTCGACGTGCTCGCCAAGTATGTGGAGCGGTTGCTCACCGCGCGCGCATCGACGCCGAACCCGCCCGCGCAGTAGCCGCGACGGTGAAGTGGTCCATACTGAACGGGCAAGGAGTTTTTTCGGGATGGGACAGGCGGCGCAGATGACGAAGTTCGACACCGTCGAACGGGCGGTTGCCGACATTGCCGCCGGTAGAGCCGTCGTCGTCATCGACGACGAGGACCGGGAGAACGAAGGCGACCTGATCTTCGCCGCCGAGATGGCCACCCCGGAACTGGTGGCGTTCATGGTGCGCTACACCTCCGGATACCTGTGCGTCCCGCTCGACGGCGCGGTCTGCGACCGGCTGGGTCTGCTGCCGATGTACGCGGTCAACCAGGACAAACACGGCACCGCCTACACCGTCACCGTCGACGCCAAACACGGCATCGGCACCGGCATCTCCGCCGCGGACCGCGCCACCACGATGCGGCTGCTCGGCGACCCCGAGAGCGTGGCCGACGACTTCACCCGGCCCGGACACGTGGTGCCGCTGCGGGCCAAAGACGGGGGAGTGCTGCGCCGGCCCGGACACACCGAGGCCGCCGTCGACCTGGCCCGGATGGCGGGGCTGCGCCCGGCGGGGGCGATCTGCGAGATCGTCAGCCAAAAAGACGAGGGCGCGATGGCCCAGACCGACGAGCTGCGCACCTTCGCCGACGAGCACGGCCTGGCGCTGATCACCATCGCCGATTTGATCGAATGGCGCCGCAAACACGAAAAACACGTCGAGCGGGTCGCCGAGGCCCGCATCCCCACCCGGCACGGGCAGTTCCGGGCCGTGGGCTACACCAGCATCTACGAGGACATCGAGCATGTGGCGCTGGTGCGCGGCGAGATCGCCGGACCGCACCACGACGGCGCCGACGTGCTGGTGCGGGTGCACTCCGAATGCCTCACCGGTGACGTGTTCGGCTCGCAGCGCTGCGACTGCGGCCCGCAGCTCGACGCCGCGCTGGAGATGGTCGCCCGCGAGGGGCGCGGGGTGGTGCTCTACATGCGCGGGCACGAGGGCCGCGGCATCGGGCTGATGCACAAACTGCAGGCCTACCAACTGCAGGACGCCGGCGACGACACCGTCGACGCCAACCTCAAGCTGGGGCTGCCCGCCGACGCCCGTGACTACGGCACCGGTGCGCAGATCCTCGTCGACCTGGGCGTGCGATCGATGCGGCTGCTCACCAACAACCCCGCCAAGCGGGTCGGCCTGGACGGCTACGGGCTGCACATCCTCGAGCGCGTACCGCTGCCGGTGCGGGCCAACTCCGAGAACATCCGCTACCTGAAAACCAAGCGCGACCGGATGGGTCACGACCTGACCGGGCTCGACGACGGCGAACACCTGGCGTTGCCCGGCGATCTGGGCGGGGCGCTGTGACGGCAACGGGGCACCGCCGATGAGCGGCGGCGCCGGGGTGCCCGACCTGCCGGAGTTGGACGCCGCCGGGCTGCGGCTGGGGATCGTCGCCAGCACCTGGCACACCACCATCTGCGACGCGCTGCTCGCCGGGGCCACCGCGGTGGCCGCCCGCGCGGGGATCACCGAACCGACCGTGGCGCGGGCGCTCGGGGCGATCGAGATCCCGGTCATCGCTCAGGAATTGGCTCACAGCCACGATGCGGTGGTCGCCTTGGGAGTGGTGATCCGCGGGGCCACACCGCATTTCGACTATGTCTGCGACGCGGTCACCCAGGGGCTCACTCGGGTCGGCCTCGACGCCGCCACGCCGGTGGCCAACGGGGTGCTCACCACCGACACCGAGCAGCAGGCCCTCGACCGGGCCGGGCTGCCCGACTCGGCCGAAGACAAGGGTGCGCAGGCCACCGCGGCCGCGCTGAGCTCGGCGCTGACCCTGCGCGCACTGCGCGCCGCACCGTGACCGGTACGGCGCCGGCCTGGGATGTGGAGATCCGGCCGCACCGGGTGAAGTACTTCGTCTACATCGGCGCGACCTCGATCGCCGCCATCCACATCGCGGTGAGCTTCCTGCTCACGGTCGGCTCCAGTGGGGTGCTGTTCCGGGTGCAGGATCAGATCGCGATCGTCGGGATCGGGCTGATCCTGGCGGCGGCGGTGGTGCTGTTGGGCCGGCC
Source organism: Mycolicibacillus parakoreensis (assembly GCF_022370835.2). Next base: position 2,050,214 of record NZ_CP092365.1, on the reverse strand, counting down.
CCGGCTGCGGGTGGGCCCGGCCGGGATGTCGGTGCGCAACGTGCTGGGCGATCGGCTGGTGCCCTGGCCGCAGGTGCGCGCGGTGGTGTTCCCGGCGAACGCCCGCTGGGCGCGCATCGAATTGCCCCACGACGAGTACGTGCCGCTGATGGCGATCCAGGCGATCGACAACGAACGGGCCGTGGCGGCCATGGACACCGTGCGCGACCTGGTGGCCCGCTACCGCAGCGACCCCGACGCCGCTGACGCCGACTAGCCTGGAGGGGTGCCCGACCCCGCGACCTACCGGCCGGCTACCGGAACCATCCCGGTCGATCCCGGCGTCTACCGGTTCCTGGACCCGCACGGTCGCGTCATCTACGTCGGCAAGGCCAAAAACCTGCGCAGCAGGCTGACGTCGTACTTCGCCGACCTCGCCGGGCTGCACCCGCGGACCCGGCAGATGGTGACCACCGCGGCGCGCGTCGAGTGGACGGTGGTGGGCACCGAAGTCGAGGCGCTGCAGCTGGAATACACCTGGATCAAGGAGTACGACCCGCGCTTCAACGTGCGCTACCGCGACGACAAGAGCTACCCGGTGTTGGCGGTCACCCTCAACGAGCAGTACCCGCGCCTGATGGTCTACCGCGGACCCCGCCGCAAGGGGGTGCGCTACTTCGGTCCGTACTCGCATGCCTGGGCGATCCGCGAGACCCTCGACCTGCTCACCCGGGTGTTTCCGGCGCGCACCTGCTCGGCCGGGGTGTTCAAACGCCACCACCAGATCGGCCGGCCCTGCCTGCTCGGCTACATCGACAAGTGCGCCGCGCCGTGCGTGGGCCGGGTCTCCGCCGAGGAGCACCGCCGGATCGTGACCGACTTCTGCGACTTCCTGTCCGGCAGGACCGACCGGTTCGCCCGGCAGCTCGAACAGCAGATGAACGCTGCGGCCGACCAACTCGACTTCGAACGGGCGGCCCGGTTGCGTGACGACCTCGCCGCGCTGCGCCGCGCGATGGAGAAACAGGCGGTGGTGCTCGGCGACGGCACCGACGCCGACGTGATGGCGTTCGCCGACGACGAACTCGAAGCCGCGGTGCAGGTTTTCCACGTCCGCGGCGGACGGGTGCGCGGCCAGCGCGGCTGGGTGATCGAGAAATCCGGGGACCCCGGAGACGTCGGTGAGCCGCGGCTGGTGGAACAGTTTTTGACCCAGTTCTACGGCGACCAGGCCGAACTGGACGGCTCCGCCGACGAGGCGAGCAACCCGGTGCCGCGGGAGGTGTTGGTGCCCTGCCTGCCGCCGGGGGCGCCGCAGGTGGCGACCTGGCTCTCCGGGCTGCGCGGATCACGCGTGCGTCTGCGGGTCCCGCAGCGCGGTGACAAACGGGCGCTGGCTGAGACCGTGCAGCGCAACGCCGTCGAGGCGCTGCAGCAACACAAACTGCGCCGCGCCGGAGATTTCACCGCCAGATCGGCGGCGCTGCAAGGCATTCAAGATGCGCTGGGGCTCGCCGAGGCGCCGCTGCGCATCGAATGCGTCGACGTCAGCCACGTGCAGGGCACCGACGTGGTGGCCTCGCTGGTGGTCTTCGAGGACGGCCTGCCGCGTCGGTCGGACTATCGCCGGTTCGCCATCCGCGAGGCGGCCGGAAAGGGCCGCTCCGACGACGTCGCGTCGATCGCCGAGGTCACCCGTCGGCGGTTTCTGCGTCACCTGCATGACCAGACCGATATGGTTGCCCCGGAAGGAAAGTCACGCCGGTTCGCCTATCCGCCGAACCTGTTCGTCGTCGACGGCGGCGCGCCGCAGGTCAACGCCGCCGCCGCGGTGCTCGACGAACTGGGGATCGCCGATGTGGCGGTGATCGGGCTGGCCAAACGGCTCGAGGAGGTGTGGGTCCCCGCCGAGCCCGACCCGATCATCTTGCCGCGCCGCAGCGAAGGGCTCTACCTGTTGCAGCGGGTCCGTGACGAGGCGCACCGCTTCGCCATCGCCTACCACCGCAGCAAGCGCTCGAAGCGGATGACCGCCTCGGCGTTGGATTCGGTGCGCGGACTCGGCGAGGCTCGACGTCGCGCGCTGGTGAACCACTTCGGTTCGGTGGCGGCGATCAAGAAGGCCACCGTGCAGGAGATCACCGCGGTGCCCGGCATCGGTGCGACGACCGCCGCGGCCGTTCTCGCGGCGTTGACCGAGGGCCAACCCCGATCCCGGGAGGTGACCGAGGCATGAACGGGATCACCCCAGGCGGCGGGGAATCCGACATCGACGTGGTCCTGGTGACCGGCCTGTCCGGGGCCGGCCGGGGCACCGCCGCGAAGGTGTTGGAGGATCTCGGCTGGTATGTGGCCGACAATCTGCCCCCGGAGCTGATCACCCGCATGGTCGATCTGGGCCTGGACGCCGGATCGCGGATCACTCAACTGGCGGTCGTGATGGATGTGCGTTCTCGCGGGTTCACCGGCGACTTGGATTGGGTGCGTACCGATCTGGCCACTCGCGGTATCACCCCGCGGGTGCTGTTCATGGACGCCGCCGACGACATGCTGGTGCGCCGCTACGAACACAACCGGCGCAGCCACCCCCTGCAGGGCAAGCAGACGCTCACCGAGGGCATCGCCGCGGAGCGCCGGCTGCTCGAGCCGATCCGGGCGGCCGCCGACCTGCTCATCGACACCTCCACGATGTCGGTGCGTGAGCTGCGCGAGGCCATCGAGGGGGCGTTCGGCGGGGAGACCGCGGCCCACACCAGCATCACGCTGGAGTCGTTCGGATTCAAATACGGGCTGCCGATGGACGCCGACATGGTGATGGATGTGCGGTTTTTGCCCAATCCGCACTGGGTGGACGAACTGCGCCGCCACACCGGGCAGAACCCCGCGGTGCGCGACTACGTGTTGCGGCAACCGGGTGCGAGCGGATTCCTTGAGACGTACCATCGGTTGCTGTCGCTGGTCGTCGAGGGCTACCGGCGGGAGGGAAAGCGTTACATGACGGTCGCGATCGGCTGCACCGGTGGTAAACACCGCAGTGTGGCCATCGCCGAGGAGTTGGCACGGATGCTCGAACCCGACGACGGGCTCTCGGTGCGGGTGCTTCACCGGGATCTGGGCCGGGAATGACGCCGAAACCCCCCGTGACCGACCACCGCATCGTCGCCCTCGGCGGCGGCCACGGTCTGTACGCCACGTTGTCGGCGGCGCGCCGGCTCAGCCCGCACGTCACCGCGGTGGTCACCGTCGCCGACGACGGCGGCTCCTCGGGCCGGCTGCGCAGCGAGATCGACATCGTGCCGCCGGGTGATCTGCGGATGGCGCTGGCGGCGTTGGCCTCCGACAGCCGGCAGGGCCGGCTGTGGGCGACGCTGATCCAGCACCGGTTCGGCGGCAGCGGCGCGCTCGCCGGCCACCCGATCGGCAACCTGATGCTCGCCGGGCTCTCCGAGGTGCTCGGCGACCCGGTGGCCGCGCTCGACGAACTCGGCCGCATCCTCGGGGTCAAGGGCCGGGTGCTGCCGATGTGCCCGGTCGCGCTGCAGATCGAAGCCGACGTGTCGGGGCTGGAGGCCGACCCGAGGGTGCCGCGGGTGATCCGCGGGCAGGTGGCGGTGGCCACCACCCCCGGCAAGGTGCGCCGGGTGCGGCTGCTGCCCGACGATCCGCCGGCCACCCGCCAGGCGGTGGACGCGATCATGGACGCCGACCTGGTGGTGCTCGGCCCCGGCTCCTGGTTCACCAGCGTGATCCCGCACGTGCTGGTGCCGGGGCTGGCCGCGGCGCTGCAGGCCACCTCGGCGCGCCGGGCATTGGTGCTCAACCTGGTCGCCGAGCCGGGGGAGACCGCCGGGTTCTCCACCGAGCGGCATCTGCACGTGCTGGCCCAGCACGCCCCCCGGTTCGCCGTGCACGACATCGTCGTCGACGCGCAGCGGGTCCCCGGCCAGCGGGAACGCGACCAGTTGCGTCGGGCGGCGACGCTGCTCGACGCCGAGGTCCAGTTTGCCGATGTGGCCCGACCTGGTACACCTTTACATGATCCGGCGAAGTTGGCCGCCGCGCTCGACGCGGTGCGGACGCGTGGCGCCGGCGCCGCCGCGAAGACCGCCCCGGTGCGGGTCGAACAGCAACCACAGCGTGCCGGCGCGGAGGGACGGGGAGGTGACGACGGGTGGCGATGACCGCGGAGGTCAAAGATGAACTGAGTCGTCTGCCGGTCACCTCGGTCAGTGCCCGACGCGCCGAGGTCGCCGCGCTGCTGCGGTTCGCCGGCGGGCTGCACATCGCGTCCGGCCGGGTGATCGTCGAGGCCGAACTGGACCTGGGGATCACCGCCCGCCGGCTGCGCAAGGACATCTTCGACCTCTACGGTTACACCGCCACGGTGCGGGTGCTCACCGGCACCGGGATCCGCAAGTCCACCCGCTACGTGCTGCAGGTCTCCGCCGACGGCGAAGCGCTCGCGCGCCAGACCGGGCTGCTGGACCTGCGCGGGCGCCCGGTGCGCGGCCTGCCGGCCCAGGTGGTCGGCGGCAGCGTCGGTGATGCCGAGGCGGCCTGGCGGGGTGCGTTTTTGGCACACGGGTCGCTGACCGAGCCGGGCCGCTCCTCCGCGCTGGAGGTCAGCTGCCCCGGCCCGGAGGCGGCGTTGGCGCTGGTCGGCGCGGCCCGCCGGCTCGGGGTGTCGGCCAAGGCGCGCGAGGTGCGCGGCGCCGACCGGGTGGTGGTCCGCGACGGCGAGGCGATCGGCGCCCTGCTGACCCGGATGGGCGCCCAGGACACCCGGCTGATCTGGGAGGAACGCCGGATGCGCCGCGAGGTGCGCGCCACCGCCAACCGGCTGGCCAACTTCGACGACGCCAACCTGCGCCGCTCGGCGCGCGCGGCCGTCGCCGCCGCCGCCCGGGTGGAGCGCGCCCTGGCGATCCTCGGCGACACCGTGCCGTCGCACCTGGCCGAGGCCGGCAAGCTGCGCGTCGAGCACCGGCAGGCCTCCCTGGAGGAGCTGGGCCGGCTGGCCGACCCGCCGATGACCAAGGACGCGGTCGCCGGACGGATCCGGCGGCTGCTGTCGATGGCCGACCGCAAGGCCAAACAGGACGGGGTGCCCGACACCGAGTCGGCGGTCACCCCCGACCTGCTCGACGAGGCCTGAACCCACGGTGCGCCGGCCGGTGTCGGCCCATTAGGCTGGCCGCAGGCGGCACACACCACGCACACACCAACGCACACAACGAGGAGAGACCTGTGACGGTCCGGGTAGGCGTCAACGGCTTCGGCCGCATCGGACGGAACTTCTTCAGGGCACTGGACGCGCAGAAGGCGCAGGGCGGGCCCGACATCGAGATCGTGGCGGTCAACGACCTCACCGACAACGCCACCCTGGCGCACCTGCTGAAGTTCGACTCGATCCTGGGTCGGCTGCCGCACGAGGTCAGCCTCGACGGCGAGGACACCATCGTGGTGGGCTCCACCACGATCAAGGCGCTGGAGGTCAAGGAGGGCCCGGCGGCCCTGCCGTGGGGCGAGCTCGGCGTCGACGTCGTCGTCGAATCCACCGGGATCTTCACCAACGCCGCCAAGGCGCGCGGTCACCTGGAGGCCGGGGCCAAGAAGGTGATCATCTCCGCACCGGCCACCGACCCGGACCTGACGGTCTGCCTCGGCGTCAACGACGGCGACTACGACGGCAGCCAGAACATCATCTCCAACGCCTCGTGCACCACCAACTGTCTGGCGCCGCTGGCCAAGGTGCTCCACGACGAGTTCGGCATCGTCAAGGGCCTGATGACCACCATCCACGCCTACACCCAGGACCAGAACCTGCAGGACGGCCCGCACTCCGACCTGCGCCGGGCCCGCGCCGCCGCGGTCAACATCGTGCCGACCTCCACCGGGGCCGCCAAGGCGATCGGGCTGGTGCTGCCCGAACTCAAGGGCAAACTCGACGGCTACGCGCTGCGGGTTCCGATCCCGACCGGCTCGGTCACCGACCTCACCGCCCACCTGAACAAGACGGCCAGCGTCGAGGACATCAACGCCGCCTTCAAGGCCGCGGCCGAGGGGCCGCTCAAGGGCGTGCTCAAGTACTACGACCTCCCGATCGTGTCGGCCGACATCGTCACCGACCCGCACTCGTCGCTGTATGACGCCGGGCTGACCAAGGTCATCGACGACCAGGCCAAGGTGGTCTCCTGGTACGACAACGAGTGGGGCTACTCCAACCGGCTGGTCGACCTGGTCGCCCTGGTCGGCAAGTCCCTGTAGCGGCCGGGCACGCCGTGGCCGACACCGCGATCAAGTCCGTTGCCGACCTGCTGGCCGAGGGGGTGGCGGGGCGCGGCGTGCTGGTGCGCTCCGACCTGAACGTGCCGGTGGACGCCGACGGGGCGATCACCGACTTCGGACGCATCGACGCCTCGGTGCCGACCCTGGCGGCGCTGGCGCAGGCCGGCGCCAAGGTGGTCATCGTCGCGCACCTGGGCCGGCCGAAGGGCCACCCGGACCCGGCGCTGTCGCTGGCGCCGGTGGCCGCCGCGCTGGCCGACCGGCTCGGCCGGCACGTGCCGCTGGCCGCCGGCCCCGATCACGCCCCGCTCGGCGGCGACGCGTTGGCCCGCGCCGAGGGGCTCACCGACGGTGACGTGCTGCTGTTGGAGAACATCCGGTTCGACCCGCGCGAGACCAGCAGCGACGACGGACAGCGCCGCGCGCTGGCCGACGAGCTCGCCGAGCTGGTCGCCGCCCCCGACGGCAGCGCGGGGGCGTTCGTCTCCGACGGGTTCGGGGTGGTGCACCGCAAACAGGCCTCGGTCTACGACGTGGCCGCCCTGCTGCCCGCCTACGCCGGGGAACTGGTGGCCGCCGAGGTGGCGGTGCTGACCCAGCTGACCGCCTCGACCGAACGGCCCTACGCGGTGGTGCTGGGCGGCTCGAAGGTCTCCGACAAGCTGGCGGTCATCGAGTCGCTGGCCGGCAAGGCCGACAGCCTGGTGATCGGCGGCGGCATGTGCTTCACGTTCCTGGCCGCCCAGGGCCTGGCGGTGGGGACCTCGCTGGTCCAACCGGAGATGGTCGACACCTGCAAGCGGCTGCTGGAGACCTACCACGACGTGATCCGGCTGCCGGTCGACGTGGTGGTCGCCGAGCGCTTCGCCGCCGACGCCGAGCCGCGGACCGTCGCGGTCGACGCCATCCCCGACGACCGGATGGGCCTGGACATCGGGCCCGGCTCGGTGGAGCGGTTCACCGCGCTGCTGTCGAACGCGAAAACCGTGTTCTGGAACGGGCCGATGGGGGTGTTCGAGTTCCCGGCGTTCGCCGCCGGCACCCGGGGGGTCGCCGAGGCGATCGCCGCCGCCACCGCCAAGGGGGGCTTCTCGGTGGTCGGCGGGGGCGACTCGGCGGCGGCGGTGCGCGCCCTCGGGCTGCCCGACGACGGTTTCTCCCACATCTCCACCGGCGGCGGGGCGTCGCTGGAATACCTGGAGGGCAAAACCCTGCCCGGCCTGGACGTGCTCAACAGCAAGGGACAGTAAAGGACAGCCATGAGCCGCAAACCGTTGATCGCCGGCAACTGGAAGATGAACCTCAACCACTTCGAGGCGATCGCGCTGGTGCAAAAGATCGCGTTCTCGCTGCCGGAGAAGTACTTCGACAAGGTCGATGTGACGGTGCTGCCGCCGTTCACCGACCTGCGCAGCGTGCAGACCCTCATCGACGGGGACAAGCTGCGGCTGACCTACGGCGCCCAGGACCTGTCCGCACACGACTCCGGGGCCTACACCGGCGAGATCAGCGGGGCCTTCCTGGCCAAGCTGGGCTGCAGCTACGCGGTGGTCGGGCACTCCGAGCGGCGCACCTACCACGGCGAGGACGACGCCGCGGTCGCGGCGAAGGCGGCGGCCGCCCTCAAACACGAGCTCACCCCGATCGTCTGTGTGGGGGAGGGCCTGGAGATCCGGGAGGCCGGCGACCACGTCGCCTACTGCGTGCAGCAGTTGCGCGGATCGCTCGCCGGGCTCTCCGCCGTGCAGATCGGCGCCGGGGTCATCGCCTATGAGCCGGTGTGGGCGATCGGCACCGGACGGGTGGCCGGCCCCGCCGACGCCCAGCAGGTGTGTGCGGCGCTTCGCGCGGAGCTCGCGCAGCTGGCCTCCCCGGCGGTGGCCGAGACGGTGCGGGTGCTCTACGGCGGGTCGGTCAACGCCAAGAACATCGGCGAACTGATCGGCTGCGACGACGTCGACGGCGCCCTGGTCGGCGGGGCCTCCCTGGACGGGGAGCAGTTCGCCACGCTGTCGGCGATCGCCGCCGGCGGCCCGCTGCCGTGATCGCCGCGGGCCGGCCGTGCGATAGGGTGAGCCCATGGTTTTGACCCTGAAGATCGTCTTGGTGGTCACCAGTGTGCTGGTGATGCTGCTGGTGTTGCTGCACCGCGCCAAGGGCGGCGGGCTCTCGACGCTGTTCGGCGGCGGCGTGCAGTCCAGCCTGTCGGGGTCGACCGTGGTGGAGAAGAACCTCGACCGGGTGACCCTGTTCGTCACCGGGATCTGGGTGGTCTCGATCGTCGGCGTGGGGTTGCTGATCAAATACGGCTGAGCCGGGGGGTGTCGATCGGCTGACCCGAGCGCGGGCGAGCACCGATACTGGGAGCCATGACTGAGCCGTCCGACACCGCCTTGAGCCCCATCGGCGCGGTCCAGCGCACCCGGGTGGGCCGCGACGCCACCGAGCCGATGCGCGACGACATCCGCCTGCTCGGCGCGATCCTGGGCGACACCATCCGCGACCAGCACGGCGACGAGGTGTTCGCGCTGGTCGAACGGGCCCGGGTGGAGTCGTTTCGGGTGCGCCGCTCCGAGATCGACCGCGGTGAGCTGGCGGCGATGTTCGCCGGGCTCGACACCGCCGCGGCCGTCCCGGTGATCCGGGCGTTCAGCCACTTCGCGCTGCTGGCCAACGTGGCCGAGGACATCCACCGGGAACGCCGCCGGGCGCTGCACGTCGCCGCCGGCGAACCGCCGCCGGAGTCCAGCCTGGCGGCCACCTACGCCACGCTCGACCGGATGCGCGCCGCCGGGCAGCTGCCGACCCCGGCGGTCACCGCGGCGCTGGCCGGCGCGCTGGTCGGGCCGGTCATCACCGCCCACCCCACCGAGACCCGCCGCCGCAGCGTGTTCACCACCCAGCACCGCATCACCGCCCTGATGCGGCTGCACGCGGCGGGCCACACCACCACCGACGACGGCCGCGACATCGAACTGCAGCTGCGCCAGGCGATCCTGCTGCTGTGGCAGACCGCGCTGACCCGCCTGACCCGTCCGCAGCTGGTCGACGAGATCAAGATGGGGCTGCGCTACTACCCGGCGGCGTTCCTGGAGGTGGTGCCCCAGCTCAACGCGGAGCTGCGCGCCGCGCTGCGGCAGCGCTGGCCCGACCCGGCGCTGCTGGCCGAGCCGATGCTGCGGATGGGCTCGTGGATCGGCGGGGACCGCGACGGCAACCCGAACGTCACCGCCGAGGTGGTCCGCTACGCCACCGGCAGCGCGGCCTACACCCTGTTCACCCACTACCTCGGCGAGCTGCGCGAGCTCGGCCGGGAGCTGTCGTTGTCGGGGCGGCTGGTCGCGGTCAGCCCGGCGCTGAGCGCGCTGGCCGGCGCGGTGGCCTCGGCGTCCAGCGACGACGAGCCCTACCGACAGGTCATCGACCTGATCCGGGCCCGGCTGTCGGCGACCGCGACCGCGCTGCTCGACCGCGATCCCCCCGAACTGCTGACCCTGGACGTGCCGGCCTACCGCACCCCGGCCGAGCTGCGCGCCGACCTCGACACCGTCGACGCCTCGCTGCGCGGCCACGGCAGCAGCGTGCTCGCCGACGACCGGCTGGCGCGGCTGCGCGAAGCGGTGCACGTGTTCGGGTTCCACCTCAGCGGGCTGGATCTGCGGCAGAACTCCGACGTGCACGAAGAGGTGGTCGCCGAGCTGCTGGCCTGGGCCGGGGTGCACCCCGACTACGCCTCGCTCGGCGAGGACGAGCGGGTGGCGCTGCTCGCCGCGGAGCTGGGCACCCGCCGCCCGCTGCTGCGCGCCGGTGCCGAACTCTCCGAGGTCACCGCCCGCGAACTCGGCGTGCTCACCGAGGCGGCCCGGGCGGTCGCCGCGTTCGGCGAGCACGCGGTGCCCAACTACGTGATCTCGATGTGCCGGTCGGTCTCGGACATGCTGGAGGCGGCGGTGCTGCTCAAAGAGGTCGGCCTGCTCGACGTGGCCGGCCCCGACGTGCTCGGCCCGGTCGGGGTGGTGCCGCTGTTCGAGACGATCGACGATCTGCAGCGCGGAGCCCAGATCCTGGCCGCCACGCTGGCGCTGCCCGGCTACCGGAAGCTGGTCGCCGCCCGCGCCGACACCCAGGAGGTGATGCTCGGCTACTCCGACTCGAACAAGGACGGCGGCTACCTGACCGCCAACTGGGCGCTGTACCGCGCCGAGCGGGCACTGGTCGACACCGCCGGCGACACCGGAATCCGGCTGCGGCTCTTCCACGGTCGCGGCGGCACCGTCGGGCGCGGCGGCGGCCCCAGCTACCAGGCGATCCGGGCCCAGCCGCCCGGCGCGGTGCGCGGCGCGCTGCGGCTGACCGAACAGGGCGAGGTGATCGCCGCCAAGTACGCCGAACCGCGCACCGCACACCGCAACCTCGAGGCGCTGCTGGCCGCCACCTTGGAGTCGACCCTGCTCGACGTGGAGGGCCTCGGCGCCGACGCCGAGGCGGCCTACACCGTGCTCGACGAGCTGGCCGAGCGCGCCGAGCGCGCCTACGCCGCGCTGGTGCACGACACCCCCGGGTTCGTCGAGTACTTCACCGCCTCCACCCCGGTCACCGAGATCGGCGAGCTCAACATCGGCAGCCGACCCACCAGCCGCAAGCCCAGCACCGCGATCGAGGACCTGCGTGCCATCCCGTGGGTGCTGTCGTGGAGCCAGTGCCGGGTGATGCTGCCCGGCTGGTACGGGGTGGGCTCGGCGATCGACGGCTGGCTCGACGCCGGGCCGCAGAGCCGCGCCGACCGCCTGGCGGTGCTGCGCGACCTCTACCGCCGCTGGCCGTTTTTCACCACGGTGCTGTCGAACATGGCCCAGGTGCTGGCCAAGACCGATCTGGGGCTGGCCGCCCGCTACGCCGAATTGGTCGAGGACACCGAGCTGCGGGCCACGGTGTTCGGCCGCATCGCCGACGAGCACGCCCGCACCATCGCCATGCACCAGCAGGTGACCGGCGAGCAGAACCTGCTCGCCGACAACCCGGGACTGGCCCGCTCGGTGTTCAACCGGTTCCCCTACCTGGAGCCGCTGAACCACCTGCAGGTGGAGTTGCTGCGCCGCTACCGGGCCGGTGACGACGACGAGCTGGTGCGCCGCGGCATCCTGCTGACGATGAACGGGTTGGCCAGCGCGCTGCGCAACAGCGGTTAGCGGCCCGGCGCGGCCGCCGACCCGCTCAGCGCCGGGTCCAGCCGAACAGCGTGTCGACCGCGCCGCGCACCGCCGACTCGGCCACCGCCAACGGTGAGCCCACCGCCCCGCGCAGATCCTTGAGGCCCAACATGTACTCCACCCGCTCGGCGATCGCCTCCAGCCGGTCGACCACCCCACCGAGCGAGGAGGTCACCTCGTCGAGGCTGGCCAGGGTGCGATCGAGGTGGTCGAGGGTGCTGTTGAGCGCGACCATCGAGTGGTCCAATCCGTCGATGGTGCCGCTGAGTCCGGAGAGGACCTCATCGACTTGCCCGACGGTGACATCGGCGTTCATCGCGGCCTGGGCCAGGGTTTTGATGCGCCCTCGGGCCGGGGTGCCGCGGTCGGATCGGTCTACCATGGGCCCATTATGGCCGGTGCGGCAGCGCCGCGGCGGCTTCTGCGTCAAGTAGCCACACGGTGTGTTCGCGGCCCACGGCGCCGGCCGCCGGCACTGCGGCCGGATCGGCGCCGCCGACCGCGGCGGCGACCGCCTCGGCCTTGGCCGCCCCCGACACCACCAGCCACACCTCCCGGGCGCGGCGCACCGCCGGCAACGTCAACGTGATCCGGCGCGGCGGCGGCTTGGGGGAGTCGGGCACCGCGACCACCAACCGCTCGGTCTCGGCGGTCGCCGCGGTGTGCGGGAACAGCGAGTTGATGTGGCCTTCGGCGCCCATGCCCAGCAGGTGCACGTCGAAGTCGTCGACACCGGCGAGCACCTGCGCGTAGGCCTCGGCGGCGGCGTCGAGGTCGTCACCGGCGGCGTCGTCGCTGGCCGGCATCGGGTGCACGTTGCCCGCCGGGATGACGACGTGGTTGAGCAGGGCCTCGCCGGCCTGTTTGGCGTTGCGCTCGTCGTCGTCGGCGGGCACGAACCGCTCGTCGCCGAAGAACACCTCCACGCGCGTCCAGTCGAGCGCGGCGGGGTGCGCGGCGACGTGGCGCAGCAGCCCGATCCCGGTGCCCCCGCCGGTGAGCACGATGCGGGCCCGGCCCCCGGTGGCCAGCGCCGCGTCGATCGCGCCGATCAGGCGGTCCCCGGCCGCGGCGACCAGCGTCGCGGTGTCGGGGTAGGTGTGCACAGTGGTCTGCGGGGTGCTCATCGGTACTCCACTCGGTCGAGGCCCTCGAGGGCCGAACAGTAGATCTCGTCGGCGTCGAGTCGGCGCAGATCCTCCGCCAGGCATTCGGCGACGTCGCGGCGCGGCAGCGAGATCAGCGTGTCGGGTCGGGCGGTGCGGCTCAACGTGGCCACCGCCCCCTGCTGCGGGCGGCTCAACGTGATCGTCTCCGCCCCGCGGGTGATCTCGATGCGCAGCGCGCCGATCTCGCGGCGCACCGGGGCGTCGAGGCGGCTGGCCAGCCACCCGGCCAGCACGTCGAGCGCCGGTTCGGTGGCCAGCCCCGACACCCGCACCGCGGTGACCGGCCGGTGCGGCGGCAGATCCAGCGCGGAGGCCAACAGGGCGCGCCAGTAGGTGATGCGGCTCCACGCCAGGTCGGTGTCCCCGGGGCTGTAGCCGATGCGCCGTGCCCGGATCGCCGCCAGCGGGTCGGCGCTGTTGGTGGCGTCGGTGAGCCGCCGGACCGCCAGCCGGCCCAGCGCATCCTCGGCGGGACGGGCCGGGGCGTGATCGGGCCACCACGCCACCACCGGGATGTCGGGCAGCAGAAACGGCACCACCACGCTGTCGGCGTGCTGGGCCAGCGGCCCGGAGAGCCGCAGCACCACCACCTCGCCGGCCCCGGCGTCGCCGGCGACCCGCAACTGCGCGTCGAGGCGGGCGGTGTCGCCGGGCTCGCCGTCGAGCACCACGATCACCCGGCACGGATGCTCGTGGCTGGCGGTGTTGGCCGCGGCGATCGAATCGGCCACCAGGGACGAGTCGGTCCCCTCGGCCGCGGCGCCGGGCACGATGATCAGGGTCAGCACCCGGCCCATCGTGACCGCACCGACCTCCTCGCGGACCTGGTCGAGGCGCTTGTTGATCGCGGTGGTGGTGGTGTCGGGCAGCTCCAGGATCATCGGCGCCGCTCCTGTCGCCCGGCGCGCCCGGCGGTCACGGCCGCCGCCATTCGCGGCCGGTGCGCGCCAGCATCCGCACCGCCGACTGCGGGCCCCAGCTGCCGGCCGGGTACGGGTCGGGCCGGCCGTCGCGGGCCCACCGGTCGAGCACCGGGTCGAGAATCTGCCAGGACAGCTCCACCTCGGCGCTGACCGGGAACAGCGACGGCTCCCCGAGCAGCACGTCGAGGATGAGCCGCTCGTAGGCCTCGGGGGAGTCCTCGGCGAACGCCGACCCGTAGGAGAAGTCCATGTTGACGTCGCGGACCTCCATCAGATGGCCGGGCACCTTGGAGCCGAACCGCAACGTGATGCCCTCATCGGGTTGCACCCGGATCACCAGGGCGTTCTTGCCGAGTTCGTTGGTCATGGTGGCGTCGAACGGCAGGTGCGGGGCCCGTTTGAACACCAACGCGATCTCGGTGACCCGCCGGCCCAGCCGTTTGCCGGTGCGCAGATAAAACGGCACCCCCGCCCAGCGGCGGGTGTCGACCTCCAAGGTGAGCGCGGCGAACGTCTCGGTGACCGAGTCGTGGGCGAAGCCCTCCTCCTCCAACAGCCCGACGACCTGCTCGCCGCCCTGCCAGCCGGCCACGTACTGTCCGCGCGCGGTCGTCTGCTCCACGGGCCCCACCAGCCGCAGCGCGGAGAGCACCTTGATCTTCTCGGCCTGCAACTGCGCGGGCCGGAAACTCACCGGCTCCTCCATCGCGGTCAACGCCAGCAGCTGCAGCAGATGGTTCTGGATGACGTCGCGCGCCGCACCGATCCCGTCGTAGTAGCCGGCGCGCCCGCCGAGCCCGATGTCCTCGGCCATCGTGATCTGGACGTGGTCGACGTAGTGGGCGTTCCAGATCGGGTCGAACAGCTGGTTGGCGAAGCGCAACGCCAGGATGTTCTGCACCGTCTCCTTGCCCAGGTAGTGGTCGATGCGAAACACCGACTCCTCCGGGAACACCCGGTTGACCACCCGGTTGAGTTCGCGGGCGCTGGCCAGGTCGTGGCCGAACGGTTTCTCGATCACCACCCGGCTCCAGCGGTCGGGGCGCGCCTCGGCCAAACCGGTCGCGTGCAGCTGTTCGCAGACGGCCGGGAACGTCTTGGGCGGCACCGACAGGTAGAACGCGTGGTTGCCGCCGGTGCCGCGCTCGGTGTCGAGTCGGGCCAGGGTGGCCGCCAGCCGGGCGAAGGCCTGCGAGTCGTCGAAGGTGCCCGGTACGAACCGGAATCCCTCGGCCAACCGGTCCCACACCTCCGGGCGGAACGGGGTGCGCGCGTGGTCACGCACCGCCTCGTAGACGACCTGCCCGAAATCCTCGTCGGCCCAGTCGCGGCGGGCGAACCCGACGAGTCCGAAGTTCGGTGGCAACAGACCGCGGTTGGCCAGGTCGTAGATCGCCGGCATCAGCTTCTTGCGCGACAGATCCCCGGTCACCCCGAAGATCACCACCGCACACGGCCCGGCGATGCGCGGCATCCGCTTGTCGCGCTGGTCGCGCAGCGGGTTCGGTGGATTCGGTGGCGTCCGCCACGCGTCGGCGGCGGTGGTGGTCACCGTCCGGCGGCGTCGAGGTGGGCTTGGGTCTCGGCGGCCAGCTCGGCCCAGGAGTCCTCGAATTTGCGCACCCCCTCGACCTCGAGCAGCTCGAACACGTCGGCCAAATCGATGCCGACCCCGGCGAGCTGATCGAAGACCTGCCCGGCGGCCTCGGCGGTGCCGGTGACGGTGTCGCCGCTGATCGCACCGTGGTCGGCGACCGCCTCGAGGGTCTTCTCCGGCATGGTGTTGACCGTGCGCGGTGCCACCAGTTCGGTGACGTAGAGGGTGTCGGGGTAGTCGGGGTTTTTCACCCCGGTCGAGGCCCACAGCGGACGCTGCACCGCTGCGCCGGCGGCGGTCAGCGCGGCGAACCGGCCGTTGGTGTCGGGGTTCTCGAACACCTCCCGGTAGGCGCCGTAGGCCAGGCGGGCGTTGGCCACGCCGGCCTGCCCGCGCAGCGCCAGCGCGTCGGGGGAACCGATCTTCTCCAGCCGAGAGTCGATTTCGGTGTCGACCCGGGAGACGAAAAACGATGCCACCGAGTGGATCTGGGCCAGATCGTGGCCTGCGGTGCGGGCCGCCTCCAGCCCGGCCAGAAACGCCTCCATCACCTCGCGGTGCCGCTGCACCGAGAAGATCAGCGTGACGTTGACCGAAATGCCCTCGGCGAGGGTGGCGGTGATCGCCGGCAACCCCGCCTTGGTGGCCGGGATCTTGATGAACAGGTTCGGCCGGTCGACGATCTTCCACAGTTCCACCGCCTGGGCCACCGTTTTGTCGGTCTCGTGCGCCAGCCGCGGGTCCACCTCGATCGACACCCGCCCGTCGACCCCGCCGGAGGCCTCGTACTGCGGGGCCAGCACGTCGCAGGCGTCGCGGACGTCGTCGGTGGTGGCGGTGCGGATCGCGGCGTCGACGTCGGCGCCGCGCGCCGCCAGCTCGGCGATCTGGGCGTCGTAGGAATCGCCCTCGGCGAGCGCCTTCTGGAAGATCGTCGGGTTGGTGGTGACGCCGACCACGCTGCGCGAGGCGATCAGCTCGGCGAGGTTGCCGGTGGTCAGCCTGTTGCGGGACAGATCGTCTAGCCACACCGAGACGCCGGCGGCCGACAACGCGGCCAGGTTCGGGTTCTGGGTTGGTGTGCTCATTGGGTCTTACCCCTCTCGTTGGTTGTGCAGGGTGCGCTCGGCGGCCGCGACGACCGCCTCCGGGGTGAACCCGTACTCGCGGAACAACGTCTGGTAGTCGGCCGATTCGCCGAACCGCTCGATCGACACGATCTCGCCGGTGTCGCCGACCCAACGGTGCCAGCTCAGCGCCACCCCGGCCTCCACCGCGACCCGGGCGCGCACCGCCGGCGGCAACACCGCGTCGCGGTACTCGGCGGGCTGGGCGGCGAACCACTCCAGGCACGGCATCGACACCACACGTGCCTGAACACCCTTGTCGGCCAGCAGCTTCTGGGCCTCCACGGCAAGTTGGAGCTCCGAGCCGGTGCCGATCAACACCACGTCGGGGTTCTCGGTGCCCGCCTCGCCGAGCACATACCCGCCGCGCGCCACCCCGTCGGCACGGGTGCCGGCGAGCACCGGAACGCCCTGACGGGTCAGCGCCAACCCGACCGGCCCGCTGGCGGCGCCGCGCGCCAGCACGGTCTGCCAGGCGTAGGCGGTCTCGTTGGCGTCGGCCGGGCGCACCACCGACAGGTTCGGTATGGCGCGCAGCGCCGCGAGGTGCTCGACCGGCTGGTGGGTGGGGCCGTCCTCACCGAGCCCGATCGAGTCGTGGGTCCACACGTAGATCGTGTCGATGTCCATCAGCGCGGCCAGCCGCACCGCCGGGCGCATGTAGTCGGAGAACTGCAGGAAGGTGCCGCCGTAGGCGCGGGTCGGCCCGTGCAGCACGATCCCGGACAGGATCGCGCCCATCGCGTGTTCGCGGACGCCGAAGTGCAGGGTGCGTCCGTACCAGTGCGCGGTGAACTCGGTGGTCGAGATCGACGGCGGGCCGAACGAGTCGGCGCCCTTGATGGTGGTGTTGTTGGAGCCGGCCAGGTCCGCCGACCCGCCCCACAGTTCGGGCAGCACCGGGCCGACCGCGGCGAGCACCGCACCGGAGGCGGCCCGGGTGGCCACCGCCTTGCCGCCCGGCTCCCAGGACGGCAGCTGCGCGTCCCAGCCGTCGGGCAGCCGGCCGGCCAGCAGCCGGTCGAGCAACGCCTTGCGCTCGGGGTGGCGCGTCGCCCAGTCGTCGAACTCGCCCCGCCAGGCCGCGTGGGCGGCCGCGCCGCGGTCGACGAGCGCGCGGGTGTGGGCGATGACCTGCTCGCTGACCGCGAAGTGCTGCTCGGGGTCGAACCCGAGCACCCGTTTGGTGGCGGCGACCTCGTCCTCGCCCATGGCCGCGCCGTGGATCGCGCCGGTGTTCATCTTGGTCGGTGCCGGGTACCCGATGACGGTGCGCAGCAGGATGAACGACGGCCGGTCGGTGACCGCCTCGGCGGCGGCGATCGCCTCCTCGATGGCCGCGACGTTCTCCCCGCCGTCGACGGTCTGCACGTGCCAGCCGTAGGCGCGGTAGCGCGCGGCGGTGTCCTCGCACAACGCGATCGCGGTGTCGTCCTCGATGGAGATCTGGTTGTCGTCGTAGAACACGATCAGGTTGCCCAACTGCTGGACCGCCGCCAGCGATGACGCCTCGCTGGTCACCCCCTCCTCGATGTCGCCGTCGGAGGCGATGACGTAGATGCGGTGGTCGAACGGGCTGGCCCCCGGTGCGGCGTCGGGGTCGAACAGGCCGCGTTCGTAGCGCGCCGCCATCGCCATGCCCACCGCCGAGGCCAGGCCCTGTCCCAGCGGGCCGGTGGTGATCTCCACCCCCTTGGTGTGGCCGTGCTCGGGATGGCCGGGGGTCTTCGACCCCCAGGTTCGCAGCGCCTGCAGGTCGGCGAGTTCCAGGCCGAACCCGCCCAGGTACAGCTGGATGTAGAGGGTCAGGCTGGAGTGCCCGCAGGACAGCACGAACCGGTCGCGGCCCAGCCAGTGGGGGTCGGCGGGGTCGTGGCGCATCACCCGCTGGAACAGGGTGTAGGCCAGCGGCGCGAGACTCATCGCGGTGCCCGGGTGTCCGCTGCCGCACTTCTGCACCGCGTCGGCGGCCAGCAACCGGGCGGTGTCGACCGCGGCGGTGTCGACCGCCGTCCAGTCGGCGGGCAGGCGGGGCTCGGTCAGCGTGGCGATGTCTTCGACTGTGGTCACGAACGTTGGTCCTCGGGGGTCGACGGGCAGGGCGGGTTGCACCCCAAACCTTAGTCCCGGCGCCGGTGGCGCGCAGCGCCCCGGCGGCGGTGGGCCCGGCGCGCGGCTACTCGCCGGTAGCCGCGGGGCCGGGCCGCAGGCGGGTCCGGCGACCCTGCGGTTCGGCCAAAACGGTTCCGCGGTCTACCATCGGATGTAGTAGAGGCCAGCGGCTGCTGTGTGCTGAGGCGATCTGAGGAGTATTTGCGTGAGCGTTCGCGTGCGTGTCGGACCGACCGCACCGAAGATGCGGGACCGACTGCTCGCGTATCTGGCGTTGACCAAGCCGCGGATCATCGAGTTGCTGCTGGTCACCACGATCCCGGCGATGCTGTTGGCCCACCGCGGCACGATGGATCTGCAGTTCGTGCTGCTGATCGGGGCGACCCTGGTCGGCGGGATGATGGCCGCGGCCAGCGCCAACACCCTCAACTGCGTCGCCGACGCCGACATCGACAAGATCATGAAACGCACCGCGCGCCGGCCGCTGGCCCGCGACACGGTGCCCACCCGGCACGCGCTGATCTTCGGGTTGGCGCTCGGCGTGGCGGCGTTCGGGTGGCTGTGGCAGACCACCAACCTGCTCTCGGGGCTGTTGGCGGTGGCCACGATCGTCTTCTACGTGGTGGTCTACACGCTGGTGCTCAAACGCCGCACCGCGCAGAACATCGTGTGGGGCGGGGCCGCGGGCTGCATGCCGGTGATGATCGGCTGGTCGGCGGTGACCGGCACCATCGGCTGGCCGGCGCTGGCGATGTTCGCGGTGATCTTCTTCTGGACCCCGCCGCACACCTGGGCGCTGGCCATGCGCTACAAGGACGACTACCGGGCGGCCGGGGTGCCGATGCTGCCGGTGGTGGCCACCGAACACCAGGTCACCCGCCAGATCGTCATCTACAGCTGGCTGATGGTGGCGGCGACGCTGGCGCTGATCCCGGCCACCGGATGGCTCTACACCGCGGTGGCGGTGTTGGCCGGGTCCTGGTTCGTGTTCCTGGCCCACCAGCTGTACGCCGGGGTGCGGCGCGGTGAGCCGATCCAGCCGCTGCGGCTGTTTTTGCACTCCAACAACTATTTGGCCGTGGTGTTCTGTGCCCTCGCGGTCGATTCGGCGTTCGCGTTGCCCACCGTGCTGGGATGGTGACGGCGATACCACCGCGCGCCGAGGCGGTTTTGGTAGGCCCACGCCAGCGCCGGCAGCGGACCGCGGTGGTGTAGCCAGAAACCGCGCGGCGCGCGACGCGGCGGGGGCACCCGGGCGACGGTGATCGTCGCGAGCGCGAAGCCGGGCCCGCGGTCGGGGCCGCGGCGGGCCAGCACGGTGCCGTCGGCGGCGGCGACGACCGCTCCGCCCTCCAGATGGCCCCGATAGGGCAGCGGCGTGCCCGGCAGCCGACAGCGCAGCGGGCCGGAGTGGGCGGCGTGGATCACCGGGGCGCCCACCAGGCGGGCGAAGACCGGGGCGGCGGCGCCGGCGGTGGCGGCGTTGGCGGCCTCCCAGCCGGCGGTGATGCGCCGCGGCGGCCAGGCGGGCACACTCCACCAGCAGGATCCACCGACGACCACGTCG
Organism: Mycolicibacillus parakoreensis; assembly: GCF_022370835.2. The sequence continues at coordinate 2,030,242 of NZ_CP092365.1, read as the reverse complement.
ACCCGGCCGGCCATCCGGCGCACCGTCTGGGTGCGGATGAACTCCCAGCACAGCGCCGCCCCGACGGTGACGCCGTCGACCGCGGGCAGCACCCCGTCGTCGTCGGGGTCGACGCCACCGCGGTAGACGTAGTTCTCCCACATGGTGGGCAGGTCCTTGTCGTGGTGGCCGATCACCCCGTCCGGGCCGGCGAGCACGAACCGGTTGTAGGTCTGCCCGTCGTCGGCCCGGCACAGAAACGACCCCCCGACGGTGACCCGGCGCCGGCGGGCCAGCGTGGTCAGCAGCGCGGTCGCCGGACCGTCGGCGGGCAGCGCCGCGGTGGCCAGAGCCGGATCGAACGCCATCCCGGTGGTGAAGAACTCCGGCAACACGATGAGCGCGGCACCGGCGTCGGCGGCGGCGCCGACCTGCTGTTCGGCCATCGCCAGGTTCGCCGTCACATCGGCGAGCACCGCCTGCTGCTGGACGGCGGCCACGGTGGTGGTCGCGGTGGCGCTCACGGCACCAGCACCACCGAGCCGACGGTGCGGCGCCCCTGCAGATCGCGGTGGGCCGCCTCGGCCTCGTCGAGGCGGTACCGGTGGCTGACGGTCACCGTGAGCCGGCCGGCGGCCACCGCGTCGAGGAACTCCCCGGCGCGCCACCGGAACTCCTCGCCGGTGCGCAGGAAATGGGTGAGCGACGGCCGGGTCAGCCAGACCGATCCGGCGGCGTTGAGCCGCTGCGGATCGAACGGGGGCACCGGGCCGCTGGCCGCCCCGAACAGCGCCAGGGTGCCGCGCACCGCCAGGCTGGCCAGGCTGGCGTCGAACGTGGCCGCCCCGACCCCGTCGTAGACGACGCCCACCCCGGCCCCGCCGGTGTGCTCGCCGACGCGGGCCGCGAACGCGGCCGGGTCGGGCCCGGGATAGTCGAGCACCGCCGCGGCACCGGCCTGCCGGGCCGCGGCGGCCTTGGCGGGGGTCGACACCGTGGCGAGCACCCGGGCGCCCCGCCGGGTCGCCCACTGGGTCAACAACAGCCCCACCCCGCCGGCCGCGGCGTGCACCAGCACGTCGTCGCCGGCGGCGACCGGGTAGACCGAGGTCAGCAGATAGTGGGCGGTCATGCCCTTCAGCAGCGCCGAGGCCACCAGCTGCGGGTCGACCCCGCCCGGCAGCGTCGCGGTGAACTCGGCGGGCGCGGTGCAGTACTCGGCGTAGGCGCCGGTGGCGTTGGCGGTGACCACCCGGTCGCCGACCCGCGGTGTGTCGACCCGCTCGCCGGCCGCCACCACCTCACCGGCGACCTCGGTGCCGACCACGAACGGCAGCGGGCGCGGGTAGAGCCCGGAGCGGAAATAGGTGTCGATGAAGTTCACCCCGATCGCCTCGGCGTGGATCAGCACTTCGTCGGGGCCGGGGCGGGGCCGATCGCGCTGCACCGCGCGCAGCACCTCCGGGCCGCCCACCTCGCTGACTTCGATGGCGCGCATGCCCCCATCTAACCCGGTTCGGCGGCGCCGGGCAGCCCGGCGCCCCCGTATCATCCGACGGCATGAAGCTGGCCCGCCCCGACGTGTTCCATCCGCGGATCGTGTTCGCCGCGGCCCCGGCGCGCCCCGGCGGCCCCCCCGACGACGCGGGCCTGGTCGGCGCGCTGCGCAGCCGCGGGCTGCACGCGCGGTGGCTGCCCTGGACCGACCCGGCGGCCGCGCGCGCCGACCTGGTCATCCTGCGGGAGGTCGGCGACCACGCCGGCTGCCGGGCGCAGTTGTCCGCCTGGGCCGCCGGGGTGGGCCAGCTGCTCAACCCGCCGGCGGTGCTCGCCTGGAATCTCGACAAACGCTATCTGCTGGACCTGGCCGATCGGGGAGTGCCCACGGTGGAGACCGCGGTGTTCGCCCCCGGTCAGGTCGCCCGCGTCAACGCCGGCGCCGCGGTGGTGGCCCCGGCCGTCGGTGCCGGTGCGCGCCGCTTCGAGCGCCCGGCCGCGGCCCGCGAGCACGCCGCCCGGCTGCAGGCGGCCGGGCAGACCGTGGTGATCCAGCCCGCCGAGTCCCGCCGGCGCACCGCGCTGGTGTTCGTCGGCGGGGCCCCGTCGCACGCGGTGGCCGCCGGCACCGGCGTCGACGCCGACTTCGGGGTCTGGGACGTCGGGCAGGCCGCGCTGGCCGCGGCCGCCGCCCGGCTCGGCGTGGGCATCGATGAGATCCTCACCGCGCGGGCGGTGGTTGCCGGCGGTCCCGACGGGGCCGGCGGGGCGCCGCAGTTGCTGCGTCTGCAGCTCGTCGACCCGGTGCTGGGCTGGACCGTGTTGGCCGCCGACGCGCGGGCGCGCCACCAGCGCCAGTTCGCGCTGGCGGTGGAGTCAGCCCTGCAGCGCCGCGGGCTCGGTCCGCTCGCGCATCGCCGCCCATAGTCCGGCGGTGGCGGCGGTGCACAGCACCGCCAGCGCCACGTGCACGGCGACCAGCAGCGGCGGGATCCCCGCGTAGAACTGCACGATGCCGACGACGGCCTGGCAGGCCACCAACGCCAGCAGTGCGGCCAGCCGCACCGCCAGCACCCGCGCGGCCCGCACCGCGGCCAGCGCGAAACCCAGCGCGACCAGCAGCGACAGGTAGGCCACCGTCAGCGACGAGTGGGCGTGCACCAAGGTGGTGATCTCCACCTGCAGCCGCGGCACCGGGCGGTCGATGTTTCTGTCCCCGGCGTGCGGGCCGGCGGCGGTCACCAGCGTGCCGGCCACCAGGATCGCGGCCAGGATCACCCCGGTCAGCGCGGTCAACCCGCGCAGCGGGGCCGGGACGCGGGCGATGACCACCGCGGTGTCGGTGTCGGGCTCGCCGACCTTGACGTAGAGCAGCACCGCCAGCCACACCATCGCCATCGAGACCAGCAGATGCAGCGCCACCGTCCACCACAGCAGCCCGGTGCGCACCGTGACCCCGCCCAAAAGCGCCTGCGCCACGGTGGAGGCCGGCATCGCCCAGGCGTAGACCTGCACCTCGGTGCGGCGGCGGGCCCGCACCACGGCCAGCACGGCCAGTCCGGCGGTGATCGCCACCGCGAACGTCACCAGCCGGTTGCCGAACTCGATGGCCTGATGCAGGTGCGGCACCTCGGCGACCGCGACCGGGGTGAAGCTGCCCGGGAAGCACTGCGGCCAGGTCGGGCAGCCCAGCCCGGAGGCGGTGACCCGCACGATCGCCCCGGTCACCGAGATGGTGCCCTGGGTGGCGATGACCGCGCCGGCCAGCACCCGCTGGGTGCGCAGGCCGGGCATCGGCAGCAGGTCGACCAGGCGCAGCAGGGCGCGTCCCAAGCTCACGACCTGAAACTACCCGATGTAGTAGCCAGCGGGCCGCGCGGGCGTGCGCCCCCGCGCTCAGGTGAAGCGGAACCAGCGCAGCGCGCCGGCGGCGCCGGCCGCCGCCCAGGCGACCAGCACCGCGATCCCCAGCCAGTCCACCGACAGCGTCATCGCCCGGGTCAGGGCCTCGGTCAGCGCCCCCGACGGCGTCAGGCGGGCCGCCCGGGCCACCGTGTCGGGCACGGTGTCGGTCTCCACGGTCAGCGCGCCGAGCCCGGCGAACACGAACCACAGCAGGTTGCCCAGTGCCAGCACCACCTCGGCTTTGAGGCTGCCGCCGAGCAGCAGGCCCATCGCGGCGAACGTGGCGGTGCCCAGCGCGATGATCGCCGCGCCGAGGGCCAGACCGGCCGGTTCGGGACGCCAGCCGAGACCGAACCCGATCGCGCCGAGCAGCAGCGCCTGCAGGAACACCACGGTGACCACGGCCAGGGATTTGCCCACGATGATGCCCCAGACCGGCAGTGCGGTCGCGCCGAGGCGTTTGAGCGCCCCGTAGCGGCGGTCGAAGGCCACCGCGATCGCCTGCCCGGTGAACGCCGTGGAGATCACCGCCAGCGCCATGATCGCCGGGGTGAACACCGCGGCGCGCCCCCCGGGGCCGGAGCCGAACGACCCCAGCGGCAGCAGCGTCATCCCGACCAGCAGGGTGATCGGGATGAACATCGTCAACAGCAGCTGTTCACCGTTGCGCAGCAGCAGTTTGAGTTCCAGGCCGAACTGCGCGGCCAGCATCGCGGCCACACCGTTGGGCCGCGGGTCGGGGCGGAACGTGCCGGCCGGGAACGGGGCGGGCTGGGCGCTCACGTGCGCACCTCCCTTCCGGTCAGCTCCAAAAAGACGTCCTCGAGGCTGCGTTGCTCCACGCGCATCGACGTGGCCAACACCGCCAGCTCGGCGCACCAGGCGGTGACGGCGGCCAGCAGCGGCGGGTCCACCGGGCCCTCCACCAGGTACTCCCCGGGCAGCGTTTCGCGCACCCGGTAGTGCTGCGGGAGCCGGGCGGTCAGCCCGGCCAGCTCCAGACGGTGCGGTGCGCTGAACCGCAGCTGGTCCTTGGCGCCCGAGCGGGTCAGCTCCGCGGGGGTGCCGGCGGCGACCGGCCGGCCGCGGTCGATGATCACCAGCCGGTCGGCCAGCTCCTCGGCCTCCTTGAGGTGGTGGGTGGTGAGCACCACGGTCACCCCGTCGCGGCGCAGCGCGTCGATGAGCTCCCAGACCAGCACCCGCGCGTGGGCGTCCATGCCGGCGGTCGGCTCGTCGAGGAAGACCAGCTCGGGGCGGCCGACCAGCGCGCACGCCAGCGCGAGCCGCTGCTGCTGACCGCCGGAGAGCCGCCGGTAGGTGGTGCGCGCCGCCCCGGTCAGGCCCAGGGTGTCCAGCAGCCACCGCGGGTCCAGCGGGTCGGCAGCGTAGGCCGCCACCAGGTTGAGCATCTCCTCGGCGCGGGCGGCCGGATACCCCCCGCCGCCCTGCAGCATCACCCCGATGCGGGCGCGCACCGCGGCGTTGTCGACGATCGGGTCCAGCCCGAGCACCTCGATGCGGCCGGCGTCGGGCCGCACGAACCCCTCGCACATCTCCACCGTGGTGGTTTTGCCGGCGCCGTTCGGGCCGAGCAGCGCGAACACCTCGGCGCGTTCCACCTCCAGGTGCAGATCGGTGACCGCCTGCACGGCGGTGTGCCCGCTGCCGAACCGTTTGCTGACGCCGTGCAGACGCAGCGGGACCGCGGCGGCGGGGGTCGGGGTGGTGCTCACGGGGACCCAGCGTAGGACGCCGGGGCCGGCGGGGGATCCGCGGGCCGCTGCAGGGGCCGGTCCCGGTCGCCGGGAAGCCCGCGCCACGGCAGTTGCCGGTGGGTCAGCGCGATCACCGCGGCGACGATCAGGGTGCTGGCCACGGTGGCGTCGACGATCTGGAACAGGGCGAACCGGTCGCCGTTGGCGGTCGGGCCGAACACCCCGACGATGAGGGTCACCGCGATCGCGGCGAACCGGAAGCCCGGCCGGGTCGCCCAGGCGGCCAGCGGGATGATCGCCCAGAGCAGATACCACGGCTGCACCACCGGGAACAACAGCACCGTGATGCCCAGCGCCACGCCCAGCCCGCCGACCGGGTGCAGCCGGCCGCGCAGCACCGCCAGCAGCAGCCAGGTGACGATCGCGGCGATGATCAGTACACCGATGCCGCGGGTCAGGCCCAGCACCGCGGTGGTGTGGTCGCCCAGTCCCAGCAGAATGCCCACCTGCCCGGTGCCCAGGGCGATCAGCGTCGGCGGCGACATCCAGCTGCGCACCACGTTGGCGGTGCCCAACGTGTTAAGCCACCCGAACCCGAGGCCGCTGGCCACCCCGATCACCACGATCACCGTCAGTGCCACCACGGTCAGCGCGGTGCCCGCGGTCAAAAACGCCTTGATCGTGGCGCCCCACCGGCGGGCCAACGCCATCGCGACGAATCCCAGCGCCAGCAGCGACGGCAGCTTCACCAGCGCCGACAGCGTGATCAACACCACCCCGGTGAGCAGCATCACCAGCGGCGCCCAGCCCTGCCGCTGCAGCGGGCCGCGCGGCCACCGGGGCGGCCCGCCGGGCAGCAGCCGGCGACCGGAGTCGACGCCGCGCAACGCGAACTCGGTGCCGGTGAGCATCAGACCCAGCATCAGCGCCTCGTTGTGGATCCCGGCCACCAGGTGCATCAGCAGCAGCGGGTTGGTCGCGCCCAGCCACAGCGCGCTGACCTCGGCGACCCCGCAACGGCGGGCCAGCCGCGGCACCGCCCACACGATCATGCCGACCCCGATCAGCACCACCAGCCGGTGGCAGAGCACCGCGGCGACGATGTTCTCCCCGGTCAGATGCGAGATGCCGCGGCCGATCCACAAAAACAGCGGCCCGTAGGGCGCCGGGGTCTCCCGCCACAGGCTGGGCACCGAGAGGGTGAACACGTGATCGAGGCCGAGTCCCGGCGCCGGACCCACCTGGTAGGGGTCCTTGCCCAGCAGCGAGATCTGACTCTGCGCCAGGTAGGAGTAGACGTCCTTGCTGTACATCGGCGGGGCGAACAGCAGCGGCAGGATCCACAGCAGCAGGGTGCGGTCGAGTTGGCTGCGCGACAACCGGCGGGTGCCCTGGGTGAAGCGCCCCAGCAGCAGCCAGCCCAGCGCCATCATCACCGCCCCGGTGGTGGTCATCGTCAGCGACACCGTCTGGATCCGGGACGGCAGGTTGAGCAGCCGCACCCCGAAGGTGGGGTCCTGGACGACCGGGCGGGCGCCGGCGCCCAGCGCCCCGATCGCCATCAACACCGTGCCGGTCGCGCCGAACAGCCGGGTGTGGCGCAGCGCGACCAGTTCGGCCGGGTTCAGCGGCGAGCCGACCGGACGTTCATCGGCGTGCCAGCGCGCGATCGACGAACTCAGCGAGGGTCGGCGGGCGGGCATCCCAGCAGCGTAACCGGCCGGAGCCGCGGGGCCGCGGGCGCCGGGCCGGCACCCGGTTAGGGTTACCTTGCTGGACCGGTCCGCGGAATTGCGTCACACTGGTGTTGTGAAAATCCCGACGCCGGTGGCCACGGCCACCACCGACGTGACGGGGGCGACCGCCGAGGGGCGCACCCGTCGCGAGGTCGTGCGTCTGCTGACCGAGTCCGGCTCGATCACCGCCGGTCAGATCGGCGACCGGCTGGGCCTGTCGGCCGCCGGGGTGCGCCGCCATCTCGACGCGCTGATCGCCGTCGGCGACGCCGAGGCGGCCCCGCCCGCGCCCCGGCAGCACGTCGGGCGGGGCCGCCCGGCCAAGCGGTTCCGGCTCACCGCCGCCGGTCGGGCCAAACTCGAACACGCCTACGACGACCTGGCGGTGGCCGCGCTGCGGCAGTTGCGCGAGATCGGCGGCAAGGACGCGATCCGCGCGTTCGCCCGGCGCCGCATCGACACCATCCTCGCCGACGTGGCGCCGGCGGGCAGCGGCGAGCAGGCCGACGTCGCCGCGACCGCCGATCGGGTGGCCGCCGCGCTGACCGAGGCCGGCTACGTCGCCAGCACCGACCGGGTGCCCGGGCACCGCCAGGGCATGCAGATCTGCCAGCATCACTGCCCGGTCTCCCACGTCGCCGAGGAGTTCCCGGAGTTGTGTGAAGCCGAACGCGAGGCGATGGCCGCGGTGCTCGGCACCCACGTGCAGCGGTTGGCCACCATCGCCAACGGCGACAACGCCTGCACCACCCACATTCCGCTGATCAGTGCGGACCATTAGCGATTACCCCCCACCTTCGGCGCCCAGCCCGCGCGCCGAAGCCCCAACGAGCGAAGGAGCGGTGAGATGACCGTCACGCCCGAGACCGCGGCAGCCGATGCCCGGCCCGAACCGTTGACCCAAGAGGAGACGATCGCCTCGCTGGGGCGCTACGAGTACGGCTGGGCCGACGCCGACGACGCCGGCGCCACCGCTCAGCGCGGCCTCTCCGAGGCCGTGGTGCGCGACATCTCGGCGAAGAAGGACGAGCCGGAGTGGATGCTCAAGGCCCGCCTGAAGGCGCTGGGCATCTTCGACAAGAAGCCGATGCCGACCTGGGGCTCCTACCTGGGTGACATTGACTTCGACAACATCAAATACTTCGTGCGCTCCACCGAGCGGCAGGCCCAGACCTGGGAGGACCTGCCCGAGGACATCCGCAACACCTACGACAAGCTCGGCATCCCGGAAGCGGAGAAACAGCGCTACGTCTCCGGGGTGGCCGCGCAGTACGAGTCGGAGGTCGTCTACCACAAGATCCGCGACGACCTGGAGGCCCAGGGGGTCGTGTTCGTCGACACCGACACCGCCCTGCGCGACTACGAAGACATCATGAAGCAGTACTTCGGCACGGTGATCCCGGCCGGGGACAACAAGTTCTCCGCGCTGAACACCGCCACCTGGTCGGGCGGGTCGTTCGTCTACGTGCCGCCGGGCGTGCACGTCGACATCCCGCTGCAGGCCTACTTCCGGATCAACACCGAGAACATGGGCCAGTTCGAGCGGACCCTGATCATCGTCGACGAGGACGCCTACGTGCACTACGTGGAGGGGTGCACCGCCCCGGTGTACTCCTCGGATTCGCTGCACTCGGCGGTGGTGGAGATCATCGTCAAAAAGGGCGGCCGGTGCCGCTACACCACGATCCAGAACTGGTCGGGCAACGTCTACAACCTGGTGACCAAGCGCGCCCGCGCCGAAGAGGGCGCCACCATGGAGTGGATCGACGGCAACATCGGGTCCAAGGTGACGATGAAGTACCCGGCGGTGTGGATGACCGGGGAGCACGCCCGCGGCGAGGTGCTCTCGCTGGCGTTCGCCGGCGAGCACCAGCACCAGGACACCGGGGCCAAGATGCTGCACATGGCCCCCAACACCTCCTCGAACATCGTCTCGAAGTCGGTGGCGCGCGGGGGCGGCCGGTCCTCCTACCGGGGGCTGGTCGAGGTGCGCAAGGGGGCGCACGGGTCGAAATCCAACGTGGAGTGCGACGCGCTGCTGGTGGACACGATCAGCCGTTCCGACACCTACCCGTATGTCGACATCCGGGAGGACGACGTCACGATCGGCCACGAGGCCACGGTGTCGAAGGTCAACGAGAACCAGTTGTTCTACCTGATGAGCCGCGGGCTGACCGAGGAGGAGGCGATGGCCACCATCGTGCGCGGCTTCGTCGAACCGATCGCCAAGGAGCTGCCGATGGAGTACGCCTTGGAGCTCAACCGGCTCATCGAACTGCAGATGGAAGGCTCGGTGGGCTAGTGGCCAACCTCACCGAAGCCGTCGAGGGCACCACCAAGGGCGAGGTGTTCACCTCGTTCGACGTCGACGCGTTCGAGACGCCCCGCGGCCGCGACGAGATCTGGCGGTTCACCCCGCTGCGCCGGCTGCGCGGACTGCACGACGGCAGCGCCCCGGCCACCGGGGCGGCCACCACCGCGGTGACCGAACGCCCCGGCGTGCGGGTCGAGCGGGTTCGCCGCGGCGATACGCGCCTCGGCGAGGCCGGGGCGCCCGCCGACCGCGTTGCCGCCCAAGCGTTCTCGTCGTTCAACGAGGCCACGATCGTCACCGTCGGCACCGCGGCCGACCCGCACGAGCCGATCGAGGTCACCGTCACCGGCCCCGGCGCCGGGGCGGTGGGCTACGGGCACCTGCAGATCCGGGTCGAGGAGCTCGCCGAGGCGACCGTGGTGATCGACCTGCGCGGCAGCGGAACCTACGCCGACAACGTGGAGTTCGTCGTCGCCGACGCCGCCCGGCTGACCGTGGTCTGGATCGCCGACTGGGACGCCGACACGGTGCACCTGAGCATGCACCACGCGAGGCTGGGCAAGGACGCGGTGCTGCGCCACGCCGCGGTGCAGTTCGGCGGGCAGGTGGTGCGCCTGACCGGGCGGGTCGGCTACACCGGCACCGGCGGGGACGTCGAGATGCTGGGGCTGTACTTCGCCGACGACGGTCAGCACCTGGAGTCGCGGCTGCTCATCGACCACTCCACCCCGGACTGCCGCTCGCAGGTGATGTACAAGGGTGCGCTGCAGGGGGATCCGGACTCCGCGCTGCCCGACGCGCGCACCGTGTGGGTCGGCGACGTGCTCATCCGTGCCGACGCCTCGGGCACCGACACCTACGAGCTCAACCGTAACCTGGTGCTCACCGACGGCGCGCGCGCCGACTCGATTCCCAACCTGGAGATCGAGTGCGGGGAGATCCTCGGGGCCGGGCACGCCAGCGCCACCGGGCGTTTCGACGACGAGCAGCTGTTCTACCTGCTGGCCCGCGGCATCCCCGAGGACCAGGCGCGCCGGCTGATCGTGCGCGGCTTCTTCGGCGAGATCATCGCCAAGATCGCCGTCCCGGCGGTGCGCGACCGGCTGACCGACACCATCGAACACGAACTGGCCCTGACCGAAAAGGAAACCCACCGATCATGACCACCCTGGAAATCACCGACCTGCACGTCAGCGTCGCCGGTTCGGCCGGCGCCGACGCCAACGACGCGGTGCCGATCCTCAAGGGCGTGAACCTCACGGTGCGCTCCGGTGAGGTCCATGCACTGATGGGCCCCAACGGGTCCGGCAAATCCACCCTGTCCTACGCGGTCGCCGGCCACCCCAAATACGAGGTGACCGGGGGCACGATCACCCTCGACGATGAGGACGTGCTGGCGATGAGCGTCGACGAACGCGCCCGCGCCGGGCTGTTCTTGGCGATGCAGTACCCGGTCGAGGTGCCCGGGGTGTCGATGTCGAACTTCCTGCGCACCGCGGTGACCGCGGTGCGCGGCGAGGCGCCGAAGCTGCGGCACTGGGTCAAAGAGGTCAAGGCCGCGATGACCGACCTGGAGATCGACGCGTCGTTCGGGGAGCGCAGCGTCAACGAGGGGTTCTCCGGCGGGGAGAAGAAACGCCACGAGATCCTGCAGCTGGGACTGCTCAAACCCAAGATCGCGATCCTCGACGAGACCGACTCCGGTCTCGACGTCGACGCGCTGCGGGTGGTCAGCGACGGGGTCAACCGCTACGCCGAGGCCGAGCACGGCGGCATCCTGCTGATCACCCACTACACCCGGATCCTGCGCTACATCCGCCCGCAGTTCGTCCACGTCTTCATCGACGGGCGGATCATCGAGTCCGGCGGACCCGAGCTCGCCGACGAACTGGAGGAGAACGGCTACGAGCGGTTCACCCAGGCGGCGGCCGCGGGGGCCTGAGATGTCGGTCTCGGTCAGCGGCCCGGCTGTACTGGACACCACCGCGATCCGGGCCGACTTCCCCATCCTGGGGCGCACCATGCGCGGCGGCAACCCGCTGGCCTACCTGGATTCCGGAGCGACCTCGCAGCGGCCCCGCCCGGTGCTCGACGCCGAGTGGCGGTTTCTGACCACCTCCAACGGCGCGGTGCACCGCGGGGCGCACCAGCTGATGGAGGAGGCCACCGACGCCTACGAGCAGGGCCGCGCGGCGATCGCCGCGTTCGTCGGCGCCGACCCCGACGAACTGGTGTTCACCAAGAACGCCACCGAGGCGCTGAACCTGGTGTCCTACCTCGCCGGGGACACCCGGTTCGCCGGGGCGGTCGGGCCCGGTGACGTCATCGTCACCACCGAGTTGGAACACCACGCCAACCTGGTGCCCTGGCAGGAGCTGGCCCGGCGCACCGGGGCGACGCTGCGCTGGTATGAGGTCACCGACTCCGGACCCGACGCCGGACGCATCGACCTCGATTCGCTCGCCCTCGACGAGCGGGTCAAGATCGTGGCCTTTAGCCACCACTCCAACGTCACCGGCGCGATCGGCCCGGTCGCGGAGTTGGTGGCCCGCGCGCGCGCCGTCGGGGCGCTCACCGTGCTCGACGCGTGCCAGTCGGTGCCGCACCAGCCGGTCGACCTGCACGCGCTCGACGTCGATTTCGCCGCGTTCTCCGGTCACAAGATGCTGGGCCCCACCGGGGTGGGGGTGCTCTACGGGCGCCGCGCCGTGCTGGCCGACGCGCCGCCGTTCCTCACCGGCGGCTCGATGATCGAGACGGTGAGCATGACCGAGTCCACCTACGCGCCGGCGCCGCAGCGGTTCGAGGCCGGCACCCCGATGACCTCCCAGGTGGTCGGCCTCGGCGCGGCCGCCGAGTACCTGGGCGAGCTGGGCATGCCCGCGGTCGCCGCCCACGAACAGCGGCTGGTCGCCGCCGCCCTCGACGGGCTGGGCGGCATCGACGGGGTGCGGATCATCGGGCCGACGTCGCTCGTCGAGCGCGGCTCGCCGGTGTCGTTCGTCGTCGACGGGGTCCACGCCCACGACATCAGCCAGGTCCTCGACGACGAGGGGGTGGCGGTGCGCGTCGGCCATCACTGCGCGATGCCGCTGCACCGCCGGTTGGGGATCGCCGCGACCGCGCGCGCCTCGTTCGCGGTGTACAACACCGTCGACGAGGTCGACCGCCTGGTCCACGGGGTGCGCCGGGCGCTGGACTTCTTCGGCAGGACGTGAGCCGGCATGCGACTGGAGCAGATCTATCAGGAAGTGATCCTCGATCACTACAAGCACCCGCACCACCGTGGGTTGCGGGAGCCGTTCGACGCCGAGGTGCACCACGTCAACCCGGTCTGCGGCGACGAGCTGACCCTGCGGGTGCGGCTGTCGCCGGACCGCCGGCGGGTCGTCGACATCTCCTACGACGCGCAGGGCTGTTCGATCAGCCAGGCCGCCACCTCGGTGCTCACCGATCAGCTGATCGGGGTGCCGGTGGATGCGGCGATGCAGACGGTGTCGGCGTTCACCGAGATGGTGTCCTCACGCGGCACCGTCGACGGCGACGAGGACGTCATCGGCGACGGCATCGCGTTCGCCGGGGTCGCCAAGTACCCGGCCCGGGTCAAATGCGCGCTGCTGGGCTGGACGGCGTTCGTCGCCGCGCTGGCCGAGGCCGGCACCGAGACCCACCCGGATTCGACGGCGTCGGTCGCCGTCACCCAACCCGCACAACCAGTGGAGGTAGAGAGATGACCGAGACACTCACCACCGACGACGAACTGTTCGCCGAGGTCGACGAGGCGATGCACGACGTCATCGACCCCGAGATCGGGATCAACGTGGTCGATCTCGGCCTGGTGTACGACATGAAGCTGCAGCGCGAGGGCGAGGGCACCACCGTGCTCATCGACATGACCCTGACCTCGGCGGAGTGCCCGCTGCAGGACATGATCGCCGACCAGATCCACACCGCGCTGATCGGCAGCGGCCTGGTCAACGACCTGACGATCAACTGGGTCTGGATCCCGGCCTGGGGCCCGGACAAGATCACCGACGACGGCCGCGAGCAGCTGCGCGCCCTGGGCTTCACGGTCTGACGCGGCGGTCTCGCCGCCGCGTCGCACCCCGGCCGATGCGGGGACGCCCCGCGGACCCCGATATACCCAATGGGGTATGCGATGTGCGACGATGGGTCGCACCTCGGGAACATTCCCGCCCGCCACGCGCGTTAGGCCCCATATGGCAACAACCCAAGACATCACCACCGCAGAGTTCAACGACGTCATCTCGGGCAACGAGATGGTGCTGGTCGACTTCTGGGCCTCCTGGTGCGGTCCGTGCCGCTCGTTTGCGCCCACGTTCGCCGCGTCGGCGGAGCACAACCCCGACATCGTGCACGCCAAGGTCGACACCGAGGCCGAGCAGGAACTGGCCGCGGCGGCCAACATCCGCTCCATCCCGACGCTGATGGCGTTCAAGAAGGGCCACCTGGTGTTCAACCAGCCCGGGGCGCTGCCGCCGTCGGCGCTGGAGGACCTGGTGAAGCAGGTCAAGGACCTCGACGTGGAGGCCGCCCTGGCCGCCCAGGAGGCCCAGGAGGCCCAAGACGGCGCCGACACCGACTGAGCCGCGGCCGGTGGGCACGCGATAGCGTTCATGCCGTGACGTCCGTGAGCCCCCTGGTCCTGATCGAGCACCCCCGCCCCGAGGTCGCGCTGATCACCCTCAACCGGCCGGAGCGGATGAACTCGATGGCCTTCGACGTGATGGTGCCGCTGCAGGCCGCGCTCACCGCGGTGCACCGCGACACCGCGGTGCGGGTGGTGGTGCTCACCGGGGCCAGCCGCGGCTTCTCCTCCGGGGCCGACCACAAGTCGGCCGGGGCGGTGCCGCACGTGGCCGGGCTGACCCGGCCCACCTACGCGCTGCGCTCGATGGAGATCCTCGACGAGGTCATCCTGACGCTGCGCCGGCTGCACCAGCCGGTCATCGCCGCGGTCAACGGCGCGGCGATCGGCGGCGGGCTCTGCCTGGCGCTGGCCTGCGACATCCGGGTCGCCGCGGCGGGGGCCTACTTCCGCGCGGCCGGGATCAACAACGGGCTGACCGCCAGCGAGCTCGGGCTCAGCTACCTGCTGCCGCGGGCGATCGGCAGCTCGCGGGCCGCCGAGCTCATGCTCACCGGCCGCGACGTCGACGCGGCCGAGGCCGAGCGCATCGGGCTGGTGTCGCGCCGGGTCCCCGACACCGAGCTGCTCGCCGAGTGCTACCGGATGGCCGAACGCATCGCCGGGTTCTCCCGGCCCGGGGTGGAGCTGACCAAACGCACCCTGTGGAGCGGGCTGGACGCCGCTAGCCTGGAGGGACACATGCAGGCCGAGGGGCTCGGTCAGTTGTATGTGCGGCTGTTGACCGACAACTTCGAGGAGGCCGTCGCCGCCCGTGCCCAGCGGCGCGCCCCGAAGTTCACCGACGACACGTCGGCCCCGCCGGCCGGCTCTTAGGAGTGGTGTGATCACCGCAACGGACCTGGAGGTCCGCGCCGGAGCGCGTACCCTGCTCGACGCCACCGGCACCGCCTTGCGTATCCAGCCCGGCGACCGCATCGGGCTGGTCGGACGCAACGGTGCCGGCAAGACCACCACGCTGCGCATCCTGGCGGGGGAGACCGAGCCCTACGCGGGGACGCTGAGTCGGGCCGGGGCGATCGGCTATCTGCCCCAGGACCCCAAACAGGGCGATTTGGAGGTGCTCGCCCGTGACCGGGTGCTCTCGGCGCGCGGTTTGGACACCCTGCTCGCCGAGATGGAGAAACAACAGGCGCGGATGGCCGAGGCCGCCGACGACGCGGTGCGCGACAAGGCGATCCGCCGCTACGGCCACCTCGAGGAGCGGTTCGCCACCCTCGGCGGCTACGGCGCGGAGGGCGAGGCCGGCCGGATCTGCACCAGCCTGGGGCTGCCCGAGCGGGTGTTGGCCCAGCCGCTGGCCACGCTCTCCGGCGGGCAGCGCCGCCGGGTGGAGCTGGCGCGGATCCTGTTCGCCGCCGCCGAGGCCGGCGACGACACCACGCTGCTGCTCGACGAGCCGACCAACCACCTCGACGCCGACTCGGTCGGCTGGCTGCGGGACTTCCTGCGCGGTCACGCCGGGGGCCTGGTGGTGATCAGCCACAACGTGGAGTTGCTGGCCGACGTCGTCAACCGGGTCTGGTTCCTCGACGCGGTGCGCGGCGAAGCCGACGTCTACAACATGGGGTGGCGAAAATACCTGGAGGCCCGGGCCACCGACGAGGCGCGGCGGCGGCGCGAACGCGCCAACGCCGAACGCAAGGCGGCCGCGCTGCGCAGCCAGGCCGCCAAACTCGGCGCCAAGGCCACCAAGGCGGTGGCCGCACAGAACATGCTGCGCCGCGCCGACCGGATGATGGCCGCCCTCGATGAGGAGCGGGTGGCCGACAAGGTGGCCCGCATCAAGTTCCCGAGCCCGGCACGCTGCGGGCGCACCCCGCTGACCGCGCGCGGGCTGACCAAGACCTACGGGTCGCTGGAGGTGTTCACCGGCGTGGAGCTGGCCATCGACCGCGGCTCGCGGGTGGTGGTGCTCGGGCTCAACGGCGCCGGCAAGACCACCCTGCTGCGGATCCTGGCCGGCGCCGAAAAACCCGACGCCGGGGCGTTGATGCCCGGCCACGGGCTCAAGATCGGCTATTTCGCCCAGGAGCACGACACCATCGACGACACCGCCAGCGTGTGGCAGAACATCCGCCACGCCGCCCCCGACAGCGGCGAGCAGGACCTGCGGGGGCTGCTGGGGGCGTTCATGTTCAGCGGCGCCCAGCTCGACCAACCCGCCGGCACGCTCTCCGGCGGGGAGAAGACCCGCCTGGCGCTGGCCGGACTGGTCGCCTCCACCGCCAACGTGCTGCTGCTCGACGAGCCGACCAACAACCTCGACCCGGCCTCGCGCGAGCAGGTGCTCGACGCGCTGCGCAGCTATGTCGGTGCGGTGGTCCTGGTCACCCACGACCCCGGTGCCGCCGAGGCGCTGGACCCGCAGCGGGTGGTGCTGCTGCCCGACGGCACCGAGGACCACTGGTCGGCGGAGTACGCCGACCTGATCGAGTTGGCCTGAACCGGGGCCCGGCGCGTCAGCGCCGGATCGCCTTCTCCACGTCCTGCTCGGAGATCTCGCGGGTGCAGAAGAACCAGTCCTTGCACTCCACCCCGGTCTCGGCGCCCCCGACCCGGTCGTCGGCGGCGCCGCAGGAGCCGGCCGGCGGCACGATCACCGGCTCACCGGGGCGCCAGTCGGCGGGGGTGGCCACCTCGAAGTGGTCGGCGGTCTGCAGGCCCTTGATCACCCGCAGCAGTTCGTCGAAGTTGCGGCCCAGGCTCAGCGGGTAGTAGATGATGGTGCGGATCACCCCGGCCGGGTCGATGACGAACACCGCGCGCACCGCCTTGGTCGACGCCTCACCGGGCATGATCATCCCGTACTGGCGCGCCACGGTCATCGTGATGTCCTCGATCAGCGGGAACGTCACGTCGACGTCCTTGAGCCCGCGGAACTCGATCTTCTCCCGGATGGTGCGCAGCCAGGCGATGTGGCTGTAGAGCCCGTCGACCGACAACCCCACCAGATCGGTGTTGTAGGCGGCGAACTGGTCCTGCATCGAGGCGAACGTGACGAACTCGCTGGTGCACACCGGGGTGAAGTCGGCCGGGTGGGAGAACAGGATCACCCACCGCCCGCGGTAGTCGGCGGGGAAGTTGATCGGGCCCTGCGTGGTCTCGGCGGTGAACGCCGGTGCCGGATCACCGATCCGCGGCATCGTCGGGGTGGGCTCGGCGATCTGCTGATCGGTCGTCACGGTCGTCTCCTCGGTCGGTTGGCGGTCGGTCCAGGGGGGATATATCGGTGCCCCGGGCGGTCACCGGCACAGGGGTTCGGCCCGGACACCGCAGTTTACCGGTGGCGCACCGAGTCCTCCACCAGGTCCAGCACGGCGGTGAGCCGAGCCGGGTCGTCCCCGGCGGCCAGGCGGGCCACCAGGCCGTCGAGCACCAGATCCAGGTAGCAGTGCAGCACCGGGGCCGGCACGTCGTCGCGGATGCGGCCGGCTTGTTTCTGCCGGCGCAGCCGCGCGGTGGTCGCCGCATCCAGTTCGGCGGAGCGCTCGGCCCAGCCGCGGTTGAACTCCGGATCGTTGCGGCGTTTGCGCGCAATCTCCAATCGGGTTGCCAGCCAGTCGAACTCGTCGGGCGCGGCCAGCAGGTCACGCATCACCTGAATGAGACCCTCCCGCGCGGCGACCTGCGCCATGCGTTCGGCGTCCTCGCGGGCCAGTTCGAAAAACAACGTGTCCTTGTCCCGGAAGTGATGGAAGATCGCCCCGCGGGACAACCCGATCGCGGCCTCCAGGCGGCGCACCGTGGCGCCCTCGTAGCCGTGCTCGGCGAAACAGCGCCGCGCGCCGGCCAGGATCTGGCGGCGCCGCGCCGCCAGGTGGTCCTCGCTGACCCTGGGCACGGGGCCGCTTAACCGCTGGTGAGCATGTTGCGCAGCACGTACTGCAGGATGCCGCCGTTGCGGTAGTAGTCGGCCTCCCCGGGGGTGTCGATGCGCACCACCGCATCGAAGGTGATCGTCTGCCCGTCGTCCCGGCGGCCTGAAACCTGTACGGTCGACGGGGTTTCGCCGTCGTTGAGCGCGGTGATGCCGGTGATGTCGAAGGTCTCGGTGCCGTCGATGCCCAGCGACGCCGCGGACTGCCCCGCGGGGAACTCCAGCGGGATGACCCCCATGCCGATCAGGTTGGACCGGTGGATGCGCTCGAACGATTCGGCGATCACCGCCCGCACCCCCAGCAGCACCGTGCCCTTGGCGGCCCAGTCCCGGCTGGAGCCCGAGCCGTACTCCTTGCCGCCGAGCACCACCAGCGGGATGTCGTGGGCGGCATAGTTCTGCGCGGCGTCGTAGATGAACGCCTGCGGGCCGCCCTCGACGGTGAAGTCGCGGGTGTATCCGCCGGAGACGTTGTCGAGCAACTGGTTGCGCAGCCGGATGTTGGCGAACGTGCCGCGGATCATCACCTCGTGGTTGCCGCGCCGCGAGCCCAGGGAGTTGAAGTCCTTCGGCGCCACCCCGTGAGCCTGCAGGTACTGCGCCGCCGGGGTGCCCGGCTTGATCGAGCCGGCCGGGCTGATGTGGTCGGTGGTCACCGAGTCGCCGAGCAGCGCGAGCACCCGGGCACCGGTGATGTCGGCGACCGGTTCGGGCTCGGCGGGCATGCCGTCGAAATACGGCGCCTTGCGCACGTAGGTCGACGCGTCGTCCCACTCGAAGGTGTTGCCCGCCGGGGTGGGCAGCGACTGCCACCGGTGGTCACCGGCGAACACGTCGGCGTAGTTCTTGGTGAACATGTCCCGGCTGACCGTGGCGTTGATGGTGTCCTCGATCTCCTGCGGCGACGGCCAGATGTCGCGCAAGAACACCGGCGCGCCGGAGGGGTCGGTGCCCAGCGGCTCGGTGTCGAAGTCGAAGTCCATCGTGCCGGCCAGCGCGTAGGCGATGACCAGCGGAGGGGAGGCCAGGTAGTTCATCTTCACGTCGGGGGAGATGCGGCCCTCGAAGTTGCGGTTGCCGGAGAGCACCGCGCTCACCGCCAGATCGTTGTCGTTGATCGCCGCGGAGATCTCCGCCGGCAGGGGCCCGGTGTTGCCGATGCAGGTGGTGCACCCGTAGCCGCCGAGGTAGAAGCCGAGTTTCTCCAGATAGGGCCAGAGGCCGGCCTTCTCGTAGTAGTCGGTGACCACCTGTGAACCCGGTGCCATGTTGGTCTTGACCCACGGCTTGGACGACAGGCCCTTGTCCACGGCGTTGCGCGCCAGCAGCGCCGCGCCGATCATCACCGACGGGTTGGAGGTGTTGGTGCACGAGGTGATCCCGGCGACCACCACCGCGCCGTGGTCGAGGGTGAACTCGCCGCGCTCCGCGGAGCGCACCGTCACCGGCTTGTGCGGCCGGTCGCCGCCGGTCTGCCCGCCGCCGGATTCGTCGACGTAGTGGTGGATGTCGCTGCCGAACGCGGCCTTGGCCCCCGAGAGCATGATCCGGTCCTGCGGGCGTTTCGGCCCGGCGATCGAGGGCACCACCGTGGACAGGTCCAGCTCGAGGTACTCGGAGTAGACCGGCTCGTGGTCGGGGTCGTGCCACAGGCCCTGGGTCTTGGCGTAGGCCTCCACCAGGGCGAGCTGCTCGTCGCTGCGGCCGGTGAGCCGCAGGTAGTCCAGCGTCTCGGCGTCGATCGGGAAGATCGCGGCGGTGGAGCCGAACTCCGGGCTCATGTTGCCCAGCGTGGCGCGGTTGGCCAACGGCACCTCGGCCACACCCTTGCCGTAGAACTCCACGAACTTGCCGACCACGCCGTGGGCGCGCAGCATCTCGGTGACGGTGAGCACCACGTCGGTGGCGGTGACCCCCGCGGCGATCTCGCCGGTCAGCTTGAAGCCGACCACCGGCGGGATCAGCATCGACACCGGCTGGCCCAGCATCGCGGCCTCGGCCTCGATGCCGCCGACCCCCCAGCCGAGCACACCGAGGCCGTTGACCATCGTGGTGTGGCTGTCGGTGCCCACGCAGGTGTCGGGGTAGGCGTGCCCGTCGCGCACCATCACGGTGCGGGCCAGGTATTCGATGTTGACCTGGTGGACGATGCCGGTGCCCGGCGGGACCACCTTGAAGTCGTCGAACGCGTGCTGACCCCAGCGCAGGAACTGGTAGCGCTCGCTGTTGCGCTGGTACTCCAGTTCCACATTGCGTTCGAAGGCGTCGGCGCTGCCGAACACGTCGAGGATCACCGAGTGGTCGATGACCAGTTCGGCCGGCGCCAGCGGGTTGACCTTGTCGGGGTCACCGCCGAGCGCGGCGACCGCCTCGCGCATCGTGGCCAGGTCCACCACACAGGGCACCCCGGTGAAGTCCTGCATCACCACCCGCGCGGGGGTGAACTGGATCTCGGTGGACGGCTCGGCGCCCGGGTCCCAGTCGGCCAGCGCCCGGATGTGCTCGGCGGTGACGTTGGCGCCGTCCTCGGTGCGCAGCAGGTTCTCGGCGAGGACTTTGAGACTGTAGGGCAGCCGCGCCAACCCGGGCACCGCATCGAGTCGATAGATGTCGTAACTGTGGTCACCGACCGCGAGGCTCGCGCGGGCACCGAAGGAATTCACCGACTCTTTACCGGGCATGACTCAACTTCCGACGTGGGTTCGCTGTCGCCGGCGGGGCTGTGCCGGCGTCCACCGCCATCTTAACAGTACGGACGTACTGCATTGCGCGGCGGGCGCGCCCCGGCTGCGATCCGGTCTCGAGTCGGCCCCGATCGGCGCGTGCGGGTTGCCCGGCCCGCCCGGTCGCGTACGGTTCGGAGGGATCTGACAGAGGAAGGCCGCGATGACCGGGTTGCTGACCGACGCCGTGACATTCGCCGCGACACCGCCGCAGACGGTACCGGCGTGGGGGCCGGTGTTGCCCACCTACATCCCGGTCGACGTCGACATCGACGCGGTCACCGGCGCCGTCGCCACCTACGCGGTCTCCGCCCCGGCGCCGGCGATGCCGGGGCTGCGCGCCGTGGTGCACGAGGCGCGCGACGACGGGGTCAACCTCAAGATCGTCGTGGTGGAGACCGACCCGCCGATCGACACCCCGCTGCGCGACATCGCCACCCTGGTGGGGCGCGAGTACTCCGATGCGACCGTGTTGGTGGTCAGCCCGTCCTACGCCGGCACCTACAGTCCGCAGTTCGACCGGGTCACCCTGGAGGCCGGTGAGGACGTCGCCAAAACCGGCGACCCGGTGGTGTCGGCGCAGAATTTCCTGCACCAGTTGACCACCCCGACATTTCCGTGGACGGCGTTCACGATGGTGCTGCTGGTGGTGGTGGTGGCCGCCGCCGTCGGCACCCGGGCGCTGCAGCACCGCGCAAATTCCGCCGCCGAGCCTCAGGCCGCCGAGGTCGATCCGGTCGCCTGACCTCCGTGCTGCGCGACCTGTGGTGACGGCGCATCCAGGGCTTTGGGCGAGGGCGACGGTGCGCTCACCGCGCGAGTCTCAGCAAATTCTTGAGATCACCGTTCGGTCACAATCACTTCAATGACAAATATGTAGTTTGTGACCTATGGGTTCTGTGTGCTGAATGTGACGTACGGTGCAATTGGTGCCTGAGTTGTAGTTGTTTTGATCAGCTGCGGTATCGGTGCCGTCCGCTGACCCGGACTACCCGTGCCCTCGAGCCAGCCCGCCCAGAGCCAGAGGAGAACCCAGTCGCATGAGACGTCCTGACCCCGGCTCTCTTGGCCTGTTCGTCGCGCGTGTCGCCCGCCTGGCCGCCCCGGCGGCGCTCAGCGTGGCGATGCTGGTGTCCACCCCGGGGTTCGCCGCCGCGGACCCGCCCGCCGACCCGGACACCGTGGCCGGGCTCATCGCCCGCGTCGCCGAGGCCGATCAGCGCCTGCAGGACCTCGGGGCCGCCATCCAGACCGAGCAGGAGAGCGTCAACAAGGCCCTGGTGGATCTGCAGAACGCCCGCGACGACGCCGCCGCCGCCGAGCACGACATCGACGTCAGCGCGCGGGCCGTGCGCGCCGCCGACGCCCAGATCGCCGGCGCCCAGCAGAAGTTCGACGACTTCGCGGTGGCCTCCTACATCGGTGGGCCCTCCGACGGGTTTCTGACCGCCACCGACCCCGACGACATGGTCACCGCCGCCACCACCGACAACCTGGTGCAGACCGCGTCGAACCGGGTGATGGACGACCTGGTGCGTGCGCGCACCGAGCAGGTCAACAAGGAGTCCGCCGCGCGGCTGGCCAAACAGAACGCCGACGCCGCCGTCGCCGACGCGCAGGCCAGCCAGGACGCCGCGGTGGCCGCGCTCACCAACGCCCAGCAGACCTTCGGCGAGCAGCAGAAACAGATCGACGCGCTGGTCGCCGAACGCGACGCGGCGCACGCCCGCCTGGTCGCCGCCCGCCCTGCGCCGGCCGCGCCGGCCGCGCCGGTGAGCCCGGCCGACACCGCCGGGGGGTCGCCCCGGGCGTCGGACGCCGACTGGGATCGCGGGGCGCCGCAGACCCCGGCCAAATGGGACGGCCCGGCCTGGGACCCGACCCTGCCGGCGGTGCCCAGCGCGTTCGTCTCCGGGGACCCGGTGGCGATCATCAACGCGGTGCTGGGGATCTCGCAGACCTCGGCCCAGGTCACCTCGAACATGGGCCGCTCCTTCCTGCAGAAACTCGGGCTGGCGCCCACCCCGAGCGGCTACACCAACAACGGCGCGATCCCGCGGGTCTACGGTCGGCAGGCCTCCGAATACGTCATCCGCCGCGGGATGTCGCAGATCGGGGTGCCCTACTCGTGGGGCGGCGGCAACGCCGCGGGCCCCAGCAACGGCATCGACTCCGGGGCCGGCACCGTCGGGTTCGACTGTTCGGGACTGGTGCTCTACGCGTTCGCCGGGGTCGGCATCAAGCTGCCGCACTACTCCGGCTCGCAGTACGACATGGGACGCAAGATCCCGTCGGCGCAGATGCGCCGCGGCGACGTCATCTTCTACGGGCCCGGCGGCAGTCAGCACGTCACCATCTACCTGGGCAACGGCCAGATGCTCGAGGCGCCCTACACCGGGTCGCACGTCAAGGTCTCCCCGGTGCGCACCAGCGGCATGACGCCCTACGTCATCCGCTACATCGAGTACTGAGGAAAGGCAGCATGCGACACCGCACCCGCCGGCCGGCCCGGCTGCTCGGCGCGGCCCTGGTGGCGGCCGCCCTGGTGAGCACCCCCGTGGTGGCCGCCGGCCCGGCCGCCGCCGCCCCCGACGGCGGCGCCTGGGATCCGACGCTGCCGGCGGTGGTCAGCGCCGGCGCTCCCGGCGACCCGGTGGCGATCGCCAACGCCTCGCTGCAGGCCACCGCCCAGGCCACCCAGACGACGATGGACCTGGGCCGCAAATTCCTCGGCGGGCTCGGCATCAACGTCGGCGGCAACGCCGACCCGGCGGCCGCCAACACCTCGCCCAGCGCGGTGCCGCGGGTCTACGGCCGCCAGGCGGTCGAGTACGTGATCCGCCGAGGCATGACGCAGCTGGGGGTGCCCTACTCGTGGGGCGGCGGCAAGCCCAACGGCCCCAGCGCCGGGGTGGAGTCCGACGCCGGCAAGATCGGCTACGACTGTTCGGGGTTCACCCGGTTCGCCTTCGCCGGGGTGGGCGTGTTGATCCCGAAGTACTCCGGTGACCAGTACAACACCGGCCGCCACGTCAGCCCGTCGGCGGCCAAACGCGGCGATCTGATCTTCTACGGCCCCGGCGGCAGCCAGCACGTGGCGTTGTACCTGGGGAACAACCAGATGCTGGAGGCCTCCGGCAGCGCCGGCAAGGTCACGGTCTCCAAGGTGCGCACCGCCGGGATGACCCCGAATCTGGCGCGCATCATCGAATACTGATCGGCCGGCGCGGCGTCGACCCGCGTCGACGGATCGGCGGCCGCCTGGAATAGTTGAACCGGGCTGCGCCGTGCACCCGTAGGGTGGCACCAGCCAGACACGTGCGAAGTTGGGAAAGGGACGTCGATGACATCACCAGGTGGGTCGCCCACTGCCGCCAGCGGTCACCCCGGCGGCGCCCCGTCGGCCACCGAGGGGCCCCGCTCCGGGGTGCCCGCCGAGGTGCAGACCCTGGAGCGGGCCATTTTCGAGGTCAAACGCATCATCGTCGGCCAGGACCAGCTGGTGGAGCGGATCCTGGTGGGGCTGCTGGCCAAGGGGCACGTCCTGCTCGAGGGGGTGCCCGGGGTGGCCAAGACCCTGGCGGTCGAGACCTTCGCCCGGGTCGTCGGCGGCACGTTCGCCCGCATCCAGTTCACCCCCGACCTGGTGCCCACCGATATCATCGGCACCCGCATCTACCGGCAGGGCCGCGAGGAATTCGACACCGAGCTGGGCCCGGTGGTGGTCAACTTCCTGCTCGCCGACGAGATCAACCGGGCCCCGGCGAAGGTGCAGTCGGCGCTGCTGGAGGTGATGGCCGAACGCAAGGTGTCCATCGGCGGCAAGACCTACCCGCTGCCCAACCCGTTCCTGGTGATGGCCACCCAGAACCCGATCGAGAACGAGGGCGTCTACCCGCTGCCGGAGGCGCAGCGCGACCGGTTCCTGTTCAAGATCAACGTCGACTACCCCTCCGCGGAGGAGGAACGCGAGATCATCTACCGGATGGGGATCACCCCGCCGCAGCCCAAACAGGTGCTCGAACCCGGTGATCTGCTGCGCCTGCAGGAGTTGGCCGCCAACAACTTCGTGCACCACGCCCTGGTCGACTACGTGGTGCGGGTGGTCGAGGCGACCCGCAAACCCGACCAGTTCGGCATGCACGACGTCAAGGCCTGGATCGCGTTCGGCGCCTCGCCGCGCGCCTCGCTGGGCATCATCGCCGCCGCCCGCGCGGTGGCGCTGATCCGCGGACGCGACTACGTGGTCCCCCAGGACATCGTCGAGGTCATCCCCGACGTGCTGCGTCACCGGCTGGTGCTGACCTACGACGCGCTGGCCGACGAGATCACCCCGGAGATCATCATCAACCGGGTGCTGCAGACGGTGGCGCTGCCGCAGGTCAACGCGGTGCCCCAACCGGCTGCGCCGCAGTCCCCGGTGGCGCCGGCGGCGGCCCCCAGTCGGTGAGTGCCCAGCGGCCCCCCGACCCCGGGGCATCCCACGGCGCTCACCGCCCGCCGTCGATGCTGCGCGGCGAGATCGGTGATCCGAAGCTCTCCGCGGCACTGCGCACCCTGGAGTTGACGGTCAAACGCAAACTCGACGGGGTGCTGCACGGCGACCACCTGGGGCTGATCCCCGGGCCGGGCTCCGAACCCGGCGAGTCCCGCATCTACCAGCCCGGCGACGACGTGCGCCGGATGGACTGGGCGGTCACCGCGCGCACCACCCACCCGCACGTGCGGCAGATGATCGCCGACCGCGAGCTGGAGACCTGGCTGGTGGTCGACATGTCGGCCAGCCTGGATTTCGGTACCGCCGGGTGCGAGAAACGCGACCTGGCGGTGGCCGCGTCCGCGGCGGTGGTCTTCCTCAACAGCGGCGGCGGCAACCGGCTGGGGGCGCTGATCGCCAACGGCGACACCACGGTCCGGGTGCCGGCGCGCTCCGGGCGCCAACACGAACAGACCCTGCTGCGGGCCATCGCCACCATGCCGCGCGCCCCGCTGGGGACCCGCGGTGATCTGGCCGTGGCCATCGACGCGTTGCGCCGCCCGCAGCGCCGCCGCGGGATGGCGGTGATCGTCAGCGACTTCCTCGGACCGATCAACTGGATGCGCCCGCTGCGCGCGATCGCCGCCCGCCACGAGGTGCTCGCCGTGGAGGTGCTCGACCCGCGCGACGTGGAGCTGCCCGACGTCGGCGACGTCATCCTGCAAGACACCGAGACCGGGGTGACCCGCGAGTTCACCATCGACGCCACCCTGCGCCACGACTTCGCCACCGCCGCCGCGGCGCACCGCGCCGAGGTGGCCCGCACCCTGCGCCGCTGCGGGGCGCCGCTGTTGTCGCTGCGCACCGACCGGGACTGGATCGCCGACATCGTGCGCTTCGTCGCCTCCCGGCGCCGCGGCGCGCTGGCGGGCAGCCAGTGACCGGCCCGGGGTGCCCACGCAGACCGTGACGAAAAGGACACGCCGAGAATGACTCTGCCGCTGTTGGGGCCGATGAGCCTGTCGGGGTTCGCCCACCCGTGGTTTCTGCTGTTCCTGCTGGTGGCGGCCGGCCTGGCCGCCCTGTACCTGCTGGCCCAGCGGGCGCGGCAGCGCCGCATGCTGCGCTTTGCCAACATGGAGCTGCTGGAGTCGGTCGCCCCGAAACGGCCGTCGCGCTGGCGGCACCTGTCGGCGCTGCTGCTGGTGCTTGCGCTGCTGCTGTTCACCGTCGCGATGGCCGGGCCCACCAACGACGTGCGGATCCCGCGCAACCGTGCGGTGGTGATGCTGGTCATCGACGTGTCGCTGTCGATGCAGGCCGGCGACGTCGAACCCACCCGGCTGGCCGCCGCGCAGGAGGCCGCCAAGGAGTTCGTCGACGAACTGACCCCCGGGATCAACCTGGGCCTGGTCGCCTACGCCGGCACCGCCTCGGTGCTGGTGTCGCCGACCACCGAACGCGCCCCCACCAAGGCCGCGATCGACAAGCTGCAACTCGAGGAGCGCACCGCCACCGGGGAGGCGATCTTCACCGCGCTGCAGGCGATCGCCACCGTCGGGGCGGTCATCGGCGGCGGGGAGGGCCCGCCGCCGGCGCGCGTGGTGCTGCTCTCCGACGGCAAGGAGACCGTGCCGCCCAACCCGGACAACCCGCGCGGCGGGTTCACCGCGGCCCGCGCCGCCCGCGACCAGGGGGTGCCGGTCTCGACGATCTCGTTCGGCACCCGGTACGGCTATGTGGAGATCAACGGGCAGCGCCAACCGGTCCCGGTCGACGACGACTCGCTGCACAAGATCGCCGACCTGTCCGACGGCACCTTCTACACCGCCTCGAGCCTCGAGCAGCTCCAACAGGTCTACGACAACCTGCAGAACCAGATCGGCTACGAGACGATCAAGGGCGACGCCAGCGCCGGCTGGCTGCGCTTGGGCGCGGTGGTGCTGGCGCTGGCGGCGGTGGCCGGGCTGCTGATCAACCGCCGACTGCCCGCCTGAGCGGCCCCGGCGGGCCGCCCGGCGGCGGAGACGATAAGTTGATCCGGTGACCGAGAGCAACACGACCGGCGACGCCGCCGGTGCACCCCCGTTTGTGTCCCGTTCGGTGCTGGTCACCGGAGGCAACCGCGGAATCGGGCTGACGGTGGCCCGCCGGCTGGCCGCCGACGGCCACAAGGTGGCGGTGACCCACCGCGGTTCCGGCGCGCCGGAGGGACTGTTCGGCGTGGTCTGCGACGTCACCGACTCCGCGGCCGTCGACGCGGCGTTCACCGCCGTCGAGGAGCACCAGGGCCCGGTGGAGGTCGTGGTCGCCAACGCCGGGGTCTCCGCTGACGCGTTCCTCATGCGGATGACCGAGGAGAGGTTCCAGAAAGTCATCGACGCCAACCTCACCGGCGCGTTCCGGGTGGCCCAGCGGGCATCGCGCACCATGCAGAAGAAGCGGTTCGGCCGGATGATCTTCATCGGTTCGGTCTCGGGCACCTGGGGCATCGGCAACCAGGCCAACTACGCGGCCGCCAAGGCCGGCCTGATCGGGATGGCCCGCTCGATCTCCCGTGAACTGTCCAAGGTCAACGTCACCGCCAACGTGGTGGCTCCCGGCTACATCGACACCGACATGACCCGCTCGCTCGATGAGCGGATCCAGGCCGGCGCGCTGGAGTTCATCCCCGCGAAGCGGATCGGCACCGCCGCCGAGGTCGCCGGGGCCGTCAGCTTCCTGGCCTCCGAGGACGCCGGCTATATCGCCGGCGCGGTGATCCCCGTCGACGGCGGCATGGGGATGGGCCACTAAGAGACCGAATCGACTCAAGGTAAAGGACAGACATGGCAGGCGTTCTCGACGGCAAACGCATCCTGGTCACCGGGATCATCACCGACTCCTCGATCGCGTTTCACATCGCGCGCGTCGCCCAGGAGGCGGGTGCGCAGCTGGTGCTCACCGGCTACGAGCGCATGCGGCTGATCCAGCGCATCGTCGACCGGCTGCCCGAACCGGCGCCGCTGTTGGAGCTCGACGTGCAGAACAACGACCACCTCGACTCGCTGGCCGACCGGATCGGCGAGGCGATCGGCGCCGACAACAAACTCGACGGGGTGGTGCACTCGATCGGCTACATGCCCCCAAGCGGCATGGGCGTCAACCCGTTCTTCGACGCCCCCTACGACGACGTCGCCAAGGGCATCCACATCTCGGCCTACTCCTATGCCGCGCTGGCCAAGGCGGTGCTGCCGGTCATGAACCCGGGCGGCTCGATCGTGGGCATGGACTTCGACCCCAGCCGGGCGATGCCGGCCTACAACTGGATGACGGTCGCCAAAAGCGCCCTGGAATCGGTCAACCGGTTCGTCGCACGGGAGGCCGGCCCGTACGGCGTGCGCTCCAATCTGGTGGCGGCCGGCCCGATCCGGACCCTGGCGATGAGCGCGATCGTCGGCGGTAGGCTCGGCGAGGAGGCCGGCGAGCAGATGAAGCTGCTCGAGGAGGGCTGGGATCAGCGCGCCCCGGTCGGCTGGGACATGAAGGACCCCACCCCGGTGGCCAAGACGGTCTGCGCGGTGCTCTCCGAGTGGCTGCCGGCCACCACCGGCACCGTGATCTACGCCGACGGCGGCGCGCACACCCAGTTGCTGTAGCGGGCGCGCCGGTGGAGTTCGACGCGCTGCTGCTGCTGTCGTTCGGCGGCCCGGAGGGCCCCGAGCAGGTGCGGCCGTTTTTGGACAACGTCACCCGCGGCAGGGCGGTGCCCGCCGCCCGCCTCGACGCGGTCGCCGAGCACTACCAGCACTTCGGTGGGGTGTCGCCGATCAACGCGATCAACCGGGCGCTGATCGCGGCGCTGCGCGACGAAACCCCCCTGCCGGTGTATTTCGGCAACCGCAACTGGCGGCCCTACATCGAGGACGCGGTGGCCGCCATGGCCGCCGACGGCGTGCGCCGCGCGGCGGTGTTCGCCACCTCGGCGTGGGGCGGCTATTCCAGTTGCCGCCAGTACGTCGACGACATCGCGCGGGCGCGCGCGTCGGTGGGGCCCGACGCGCCCGATCTGATCAAGCTGCGGCATTTCTTCGATCATCCCGCCTTCGTCGGCTGGTTCGCCGACGCGATCACCGCGGCCGCCGCGACGTTGCCGGCCGCGGTGCGGCCGAGCGCGCGGCTGGTGTTCACCGCGCACTCCATCCCGCTGGCCGCCGAGTCCTGGTGCGGCGACCGGCTCTACGCCCGGCAGGTCGCCGCGGCGGCCGCCCTGGTGGCCGCCGCGGCCGGGCACACCGACCACGACGTGGTGTGGCAGTCGCGTTCGGGGTCGCCGCGGGTGCCGTGGCTGGAGCCCGACGTCGGCGACCACCTGGCGGCGCTGGCCGACGCCGGCACCACCGCGGTGATCGTCTGCCCGATCGGGTTCGTCGCCGACCACATCGAGGTCGTGTGGGACCTCGACCACGAACTGCGCGAGCAGGCCGACCGGGCGGGCATCGCGTTCGCGCGGGCGGGCACCCCCGGCGCCGACCGCCGGTTCGCCCGGCTGGTGGTCGGGCTCATCGACGAGGTGCGCCACGGTCGCCCGCCGCTGCGGGCCGGCGGGGCCGACCCGGTGGAGCTGCAGGGGGCCAGTGTCAACGGCGCCCCCTGCGCCCCGGCCTGTCGCGGCTAACCCGAGCGGGCCGAGGCGAGGATCGCGGCCACCGCGGCCAGCCGGGCGGTCCGCGCCCCGGCGGCCAGCTCGCGCAGCGTGTCGTCGGTGATGCGCGCCTGGGAGAACGACTGGGTGCCGCTGGGCGCGAGTTCGGCGCCGACCAGCCGGATCGCCTCGACCCGGTCGGCCTGCTCGAGCACCCGCAGGGCCCGGGCCGGGCAGTGCCCGGGCAGACGATGGGCGCGGACGTCGTCGAGCAGATCCTCGACCAGCGCGCGGGGGTCGGCGTCGGTGTCCGGCGCTGCGGCGATCATGCCGCCGAGGGTGTCGGCGGCGGTGCGCACCGCGTCCCGCAACGCGTACTCGGCGGCCCCCAAGGCAGGGTGCTCGCTGACCGGCGGTGCCGACAGGACGTGGACCGTCCAGCGCACTTCGGGGTCCTCGCCGCCGCCCGGCGGCCCGGACGCCTCGGGGACCAGTCCGATCAGGGTGTCGCCGGTGCTGACCGTGACCGCCTCACCGGCGTCGAGGGCCTGGCGGGCGAACGCGGTGCCGGCGGGCAGCCCGCGCACGTCGCCGGGGATCGGGGCGAGCAGCCCCACGTGGGCGCCCGGTGCGCTCGCCGCGCGCCGGATCGTCGCCAGCACCGCCATCGGGCCGCCGGCCTGTCCGTCGGGCAGCCCCAGGCCGGCGCGGCCGGCGCTCACCGCGTCGTGAACGGCCAGCGAATGCCGTGGCGCCCAGGCCGATAACGCGTCGAGCACGTCGTCGGGGGCGGCCCGCCCGGCGAGCCAGGCGTTCGCCCACAGCGCCAGCGATCCGCTCACACACCACATGATGACCGCAGTGTAATTGGTGGCTCCGTGCCCGCCGCCGGCACGATAGTGTGGGGTCATGCCCCCGGCCCTGCTCTGGTTGCTCGGCGCGCTGGTGTTGGCCGGCGCCGAGGCCCTCACCGGGGACATGTTCTTGTTGATGCTCGGCGGGGGCGCCCTGGCGGCCGCCGGGTCCAGTGCGCTGCTGGGCTGGCCGGTCTGGGCCGACGGCGTGGTCTTCCTGGTGGTGTCGGTGTTGCTGCTGATCGGGGTGCGCCCCGCGTTGCGCCGCCGGTTGGCCCGCGACACCGCACCGCGCACCGGCATCGAGGCGCTGACCGGCCGGGACGCCGAGGTGGTCGAGCAGGTGGCCGGCCGCGGCGGGCGGGTGCTGCTCGACGGGCAGGTCTGGAGTGCCCGCCCCCTCAACGACGGCGACGTCTACGCCCCCGGTGACCGGGTGACGGTGATGGCGATCGACGGGGCCACCGCGGTGGTCTGGCAGACGTAAACCCCCACCCGGGGCGCCCGCCCCGGCCGGCAAGAGGAGGACACAATGGCGGGTCTGGTGGTCCTGGCGATCCTGGTCGGTTTCGCGATCATCGTGGTGGTCAAATCGGTGGCGCTGATCCCGCAGGCCGAGGCCGCGGTGATCGAACGGCTCGGCCGCTACAGCCGCACCGTCAGCGGGCAGCTGACCCTGCTGATGCCGTTCATCGACCGCATCCGGGCCCGGGTGGACCTGCGCGAACGGGTGGTGTCGTTCCCCCCGCAACCGGTGATCACCGAGGACAACCTGACCCTGGCGATCGACACGGTCGTCTACTTCCAGGTCACCAACCCGCAGGCGGCGGTCTATGAGATCAGCAACTACATCGTCGGGGTGGAGCAGCTGACCACCACCACGCTGCGCAACGTGGTCGGCGGTATGACGCTGGAGGAGACGTTCACCTCCCGTGACCAGATCAACCGCCAGCTGCGCGGGGTGCTCGACGAGGCCACCGGCCGCTGGGGGCTGCGGGTGGCCCGGGTGGAGCTGCGCAGCATCGACCCGCCGCCGTCGATCCAGGCCTCGATGGAGAAGCAGATGAAGGCCGACCGGGAGAAGCGGGCGATGATCCTGACCGCCGAGGGCCAGCGCGAGTCGGCGATCAAACAGGCCGAGGGCCAAAAGCAGTCCCAGATCCTGGAGGCCGAGGGGGCCAAGCAGGCCGCGATCCTGTCCGCCGAGGCCGACCGGCAGTCGCGGATGCTGCGCGCCCAGGGGGAGCGGGCCGCGGCCTATCTGCAGGCGCAGGGGCAGGCCAAGGCGATCGAGAAGACGTTCGCGGCGATCAAGGCCGGCCGCCCCACCCCGGAGATGCTGGCCTACCAGTACCTGCAGGTGCTGCCGGAGATGGCCAAGGGGGAGGCCAACAAGATGTGGGTGATCCCCAGCGACTTCGGCAGCGCGCTGCAAGGCTTCACCAAGCTGCTCGGCGCCCCCGGCGAGGACGGGGTGTTCCGCTACGAGCCGTCGCCGGTGGAGGAGGATCTGCCCAAACCCGAGGACGACTCCGAGGAGGTCGCCGACTGGTTCCACACCCGCACCGACCCGGCGATCGCCGAGGCGGTCGCCAAGGCCGAGGCCGACGCCCGCACCCCGGTGGAGGGCAGCGTGCCCGGACCGCAGCAGCTGCAGTCCGGTCGGTCGCCGGATGCGGATTAGGATCGGGCCATGAGCGTGCTCACCTCTTCGAAGACCTACCGGGGTTTGGCGGTGCTGCAGGCCGGCGACGCCGTCGCCTGCGCGATCCCGGTGCCCTACATCGCCGAGTCCCTCGACACGCTGGGGGTGCCCGCGCAGGTGCGCCCGGTGCTGCCGGCGGTGAAGGTGGCCTCCGCACTCGGGTTGGCGTCGGCGTCGCGGTTGCCCCGGCTGGGCCGGCTGACCACCGCGGCGTTGACGCTGTACTTCGTGCTCGCGGTCGCCGCCCACGTGCGGGTCAAAGACCGGGTGCTCAACACCGTGCCGGCGGCGACGTTGCTGGTGACGTTCGCCGCGATGACCGCCGCCGGGCCGCCGCGGCGCCGGGACGGCTGAGGCGCGCTACCGGGTGCTCAGCGCCGCAGCGATCGCCTCGATCGCCCGGTCCAGGATCGCCCGGGTGGTGGCGAAGTTGAGTCGGGCACAGCCGTGGCCCGCGCCGAACGGGACGCCGGGGTTCAGCGCCACCCGGGCGCGGCGCAGCAGGTAGCCGGCGGGCTCCTCGGGCAGATCCAGCGCGCGCAGATCCAGCCACGCCAGATAGGTGCCCTCCGGTCGGGTCGCCTGCAGTCCCGGCACCCGTGCGGGCAGCGTGTCGGCGACCCGGTCGCGGTTGGTGCGCAGATAGCCCAGCACCGCGTCCAGCCACGGCCCGCCGTGGCGGTAGGCGGCGAGGTTGGCCGCGATGCCGACGGTGGAGGCGCCCATCCAGTTCAGCCAGTTCAGCCGGTGCCACACCGCGACGTCGGCGGGGTTCGACAGGATCAGCTGGGCGCATTTGAGGCCCGGCAGATTCCACGCCTTGGACGCCGACATCACGCTCACCACGGTCTCGGCGGCGGCCGCCGACACCGACGCCGCCGGCACATGACGGCCGTCGTAGACCAGCGGGGCGTGGATCTCGTCGGCGATGACGCGCGCGCCGTGGGCGGCGGCGAGGTCGACCACCGCCGCCAGCTCCGCGGCGGTGAACACCGTGCCCAGCGGGTTGAACGGGTTGCACAGGATGATCGAGCCGGCCCCGGCGGCGAAGGCCGCGGCGACCGCGTCGAGATCCAGCTCGTAGCGCCCGGCGGCGTCGCGCACCATCGGCACCTCGACGCGGGTGCGTCCGGCCACCTGCAGCACGTCGAAGAACGGCATGTAGGCCGGCACCGGCAACACCACCGGGCTCTGCGACCGGGTCAGGAAGGCGATCGCCAGCTCCACCCCCTTGAGCACGTCGGCGACGACGGCCACCGCCTCGGGGTCCACGGTCCAGCCGTAGCGGTGCGCACACCAGTCGGCGGTCGCCAGCGGCAGCGCGTCATGCCCGAAACGCGGGTAGCCGAACTCTTCGCGCTGCACCGCGGCCCGGATCGCCTCGAGCACCGGCGGCGCGGTCGGGTAGTCCATCTCGGCCACCCACAGCGCCAGCACGTCGGGGTCGAACCGGTTCCATTTGACGGTGTTGCGGTCCCGCAGCCGGGCCGGGGTCAGCGCGTCAAATGAGTAGTCGGCCAACCGATCACCGGAGACGGACGATCCCATGGCCCGACCCTACCGGGGGCCGGCGGCAGCGGTCAGTGTTCGTCGTAATGGTCGCCGTGGGCGGCGTGTCGGTGCCCGTCGTGCAGGTAGTCGACGTGATCGCCGT
Organism: Mycolicibacillus parakoreensis; assembly: GCF_022370835.2. The sequence continues at coordinate 1,996,507 of NZ_CP092365.1, read as the reverse complement.
GCGGGATCGCCTCATGCCCGCAGCCGGGGCCGTGGGTGTGCTCGGGATGGCGGTGGGTGCGGTGTTCGGTCGCAGTCATGCCCGAAGACTACCCCGTGGATAAACATATCGCAATATATGAATGAATAAGGGGTCCGCCGGTCCCGGCCGGCGTCGACCGCGCTTAGAGCGGCAGTCCCAGGGTGACGTGGCGCAGCACCTGGCTCAGCGCCCCCACCCGCGGAAGGTGGCCCCGCAGCCCCGGGGTCTTGCTGGAGTGTCCGCCGAACCCGATGTGCAGTGAACTGGCGTCGAACTCCTCCGGCAGCATGCCCGCGTTGGTGAACATCCGGGCCAGCGGCGCCAGGTTGAGGTCGGCGCCGTTGCGGTAGGCGCCGAACAGGTTGGTCGGCAGGTGGGCCAGATCCCAGGCCGCGGCCGTCATGTCGGGGCTCTCCCCGCTGAGATCGCCCACGACCGCCGCGGCGGTGTTGCCCAACGCCACCAGCGGGCTGATGTAGGCGCCCCAGCGGCCCCCGGCGACGATGTTGCTCAACGGGGTGAACAGCAGGTCCAAGGCGGTGGTGACGGCGTAGCGGCGGGTGTCGCTGTAGCCCTCGGGCAGCAGCTGCGGCACCACGATCTGCACCAGGCTGTGCAGCCCGTCGGTGCTGCCGCTGGGCAGGATCGGCTTGCGCAGCCCGCTGACCGCGGCGATCCCGGACTTCGCCCCGGGGTTGCGCAGCACCTCGCGCCACCGGTCGAGCAGGTCGCCCTCGGCGGTGAGGGCCACGGCCGGCTCGGCGGCCGCCGCAGGGTCGTCGGCCGCGGGGGCCGCGAGGCTGTCGACCCCGGAGCCGGCCATGTTGCCGGCGAGCAGCACGGTCAGCGCCACCGCGGCGAGCAGTGCCACCGCATTGGTCAACCACCGACGGAACAGGGGATGGGCCATCGCGGTCATGCCTTTCGGGCCGTCGGAGGGGGAAAGCAGGCCCCATATTAGCCCATCGGTGCCCCTCGACGCGGTCGTGACGGCCACCAACTGGTGCGGCCGAGCAGCGCGGCGAGCGCCGGCACGGTCAGGGTGCGCACCACGAACGTGTCCAACAGCAGCCCCACCCCGATGACGAATCCGGTCTGCACCAGGGTGGTGAGGCTGGCGGCCAGCATCCCGAACATCGACGCCGCGAAGATCACCCCGGCCGCGGTGATCACCCCGCCGGTCGCGGCCACGGTGCGCAGCACCCCGGTGCGCACCCCGCGCCCGGACTCCTCGCGCAGCCGGGCGAACAGCAGCAGGTTGTAGTCGGCCCCGACCGCCACCAGGATGATGAACGCCAGGCCGGGCAGCGCCCAGTACAGCGGCTGGCCGAGCAGATACTGGAAGACCAGCACCCCGACGCCCAGCGCCGCCAGGTAGGACAGCACCACCGAGGCGACCAGGTACAGCGGCGCCACGATCGCCCGCAGCAGCAGGCTGAGGATCACCAGCACCACCGCGATCGTCACCACGATGATGAACCGCAGGTCGTGGGTGTAGTAGTCGCGGATGTCGCGCAACGTCACCGACCCCCGGTTCATCGACACGTCGGCATCGGCGAGGGTGGTGTTCGGCTGGGCGTCGTGGGCGGTGGCCAAGATCGTGTCGACCTGGTCCATCGCGGCGGTGCTGAACGGGTTGAGACCGGTCTGCACCGCGTAGCGCACGGTGTGTCCGTCGGGGGAGACGTAGAACTGCGCGGCCTGCTGGAAGTCCTTCTCGGCCAGGTACTGCGCGGGGATGTAGAAACCGGACATCGACGGGGCGGAGGCTTCGCTCTTGATGCCCTGCAGGAACGCCGAGACGTCGGCGAGGTCCAGGCCCATCGCGGTGACCTGGTCGACGAGCATGCGCACCCCGAGGGCCACCTGCCGGCTGGCCACCGACAGCAGGTCGGTGCTTCGGCGGATCGCCTCCAGGTCGTCGTCGGTGCCCTCCTCGGTGGCCAGCCCGGTGGTCTCCAGCGCGTCGCCGGTCTCGTCGAGGGTGTCGCGCAGGTTGTCCACCGCCGATTCCAGGCGCTGGCCCTCGGGGGTGTCGCGCAGCCGCCGGCCGGCATCGGCGGCGTTGTCCAGCCGGCCCTCGTCGCGGGCGGTCACCAGCCGCGCCAGCCAGTCCCGCACCCGCGCACACGAGGGCTCCTCGGAGCAGATGGTGCTGGTGTTGAGCCCGTCGAGCACCGAATCCATCCAGCGGAAATCCTGCGGGGTGCCGTCGAGGTTCTGCTCGACGGTCTCGCCGGCGGCCCGCATCAACGTCAGCAGCATGACCACGTCGTCGGATTCGGCGGCCGCGGCGTCGGTGGCGTCGGCGGCGTTGTCCACCCCGGTCTCCAGCGCGTCGCCGGCCTGCTGCCAGCTGCCGCGCAGATAGGCCAGGGCCTCGACCAGATCCCGCACGGCCGGGATCGTCTCGTCGGCCTGGGTGTTCAAGGTGGCCAACGCGTCGGCGATGAGGTCGGCGGCGGTGGCCAGCTGCTGCAGGTCGTCGGCGTGGTCGTTGATGGTGCTGGCGGCGTCGTGTAGGTTGTCGCCGACCGCGCCGGCTTGAAACGACAGCCGCGCCTGTTCGAGGGGTTTGCCGGTGGGCCGGGTGATGCCGCGCACCGCCTCCACGTCGGGCAGCTGGCTGACCCGCCGGGCGAGCTGTTCGAGATCGGACAACGCCCGGGGGGTGCGCAGATCCCGGGGCGAGGAGATCAAGATGAACTCCGGGGTGATGCTGTTGGCCGGGAAATGCCGGTCGATGACGTCGGTGCCGTGCACACTCGGCGCCGACGCCGGCAGCGCGGTGCGGCTGTCGTAGTTGTAGCGCACCATGCTGGCCAGCCCGGCCAGGGCGATCAGCACCACCAGGCTCGCGGCCAGGTACCGGCCGGGCCGGCGCACGATGCGGGCCCCGGAGCGCCGCCACAGCCCCCCGGTGACCGCCCGGCGGGGCGCGACCAGACCGCGCCGGCCCATCACCACCAGCAGCGCGGGCAGAAACGTCACCGCGGCGGCGAAGCACACCGTGACCGCGACCGCCAACGCCACCCCGGTGGCCGACACCACCGCCAGCCGGGTGAACCCCATCGCGAAGAACGTGATCGCCACGGTCGCCGCCGACGCGGCGATCACCTTGCCGATCCCGCCCAGCGCCTGCCGCACCGCGACGTCGGGGCCGTGCCGGCCGCGCCGGAAATCGTGGAACCGGCTGATCAGAAACACCGCGTAGTCGGTGCCGGCCCCGGCGACCAGCGCCGTCACCAGCGCGACGGTGTGGGCGGTGATGCTCAGACCGCGCAGACCGAGCCCGGCGATCACGCCCTGGGCGGTGGCCAGCGCCACCCCGATCGTCGCCAGCGGCACCAGCATGGTGACCGGATTGCGGTAGATCACCAGCAGGATCACCAGCAGCAGCACCGCCATCGCCACCTCGATGCGCCGCTGGTCGAGCGCACCCACCGCGCCGACGTCGCGCACGGTGGCCGCCGGACCGGTGATGTCCACGTGCAGCGCCGACCCCTCCACGGTGGTCTCGGCGATGCGGGTCACCCGGGTGGTGGCGGTGTAGGAGCGCGGCGAGCCCAGCTCACCGACCAACTCCACCGGCAGCAGCCAGGCCTTGCCGTCCTGGCTGCTCAGCGCGGGCCGCAGCGCGGGGGTGCTCACAAAATCGCGCACCTGCACCACGTCGCTGAGGTCATCGGCGAGGCGGTCGACCAGCCGGCGGTAGACGTCCTCGTCCTCGGCGGTGAGCCCGTCGCGGTCGGTGAGCACCAGCACCAGCGTGTTGCCGGTGGCCGACTCGTGGAACGCCTCGTTCATCTTCCGGGCCGAGACCGAGCTGGGGGCGTCGGCGGGCAGCAGTGCGGCCGGATCCTTGCGGGCCAGCTCCGACAGCGACGGAAACGCCGCGGGCAGCGCGGCCGCCAAAACGAGCCAGCCGACGATCACCACCCACGGCCAGCGGGTGACCAGCGCACCCAACGGGCCGAAAACGTCGATGCGGTAACGCCTTGCCGGCGTCCTGCGACGTTTTGACACAGACGTCAGATTAGCCGTTGGTGCCGCGGGCCCGGACCGCCGCGGAAAAAGTGTGCCGGCCGCCGCGACGGCCGTGACAAAATCGTCCGGTCGGACGGGAGTGACGCGTGCAGCTGGTGTTGAGGGTGGCCGCCTGGGTCGGGCCGCTGCTGTACGCCGGGTTCCGCCGGCTGTTCTGGCCGTTGACCACCGCCCGGATGTGGGCGCTGATGGCGGTGCTGACCGTGCTGACCGGGCTCGGGATGTGCGTGCCGGTCGCCCGGGACAGCGCCGCCGCCGCGTTCGTCAGCCCCACCTTGGATCTCGACAGCGAGATCACCGACTACGACGCCGACTACCGGGTGGGCGCCGACGGCACCGTGAGCGCCACCGAGACGCTCACGGTCCGCCTGCCGGCCGGCCGGCACGGCATCTTCCGGTTCTTCCCGATCGGCCACCCCGCCGACCCGCAGGTGCGGTCGGTGCCGACGGTCACCGACGTCCGCCGCGACGGCCACCCCGCCACGGTGCGCTACTCGTGGCGCGACGACGGGCGCAGCTACGTCGCCCAGATCGGGGACCGCGACACCGTGCTGGCGCCGGGCAGCCACACCTACACGATCCGCTACCGGCTCACCGGCGCGCTGGTCGCCCCGCAACCCGGCCGGCTGGCCGTCGAGCAGGGACACAACCCGGGCGGGCCGAGCGCGACGTTCTTCCACAACGTGGTCGGCGACTGGCCGATGCGGATCCGCGCCGCCCACGTGCGGGTGAGCCTGCCCGGTCCGGCCGGGCTGGTGGGGTGCGCCGCCGGCGAGCACGCTTGGTCGCGGTGCACGATCGACGGCGCCGGCACCGAGCAGGTGCGGGTCGGCGTCGAGCACCTGGACCCGCACACCCCGTTGACGCTGCGGGTGGATCTGGCGGTGCCGCTGCCGTCGCAGCACCGGCTGCCGTGGTCGGTGCGCTACGACTCGGTGCTGGGCCGCTCGGTGCCGGCGGTCACGCTGGTGGCGTTGCTGACGCTGCTGGCCGCGGCCGGCGGGTATCGGTGGATGCGCCGCTCGCGGGAACCGGCACCGGGGTTCCCGGTGCTCTACGCGCCGCCGCGCGGGCTGGGGCCGGCCCAGTGCGCCTATCTGGTCGCCGAGACCACCGGGGACCATGCCCTGGTGGCCACCCTGCTGCACCTGGCCGAGCGCCGGCTGGTGCGCCTGGAGATCGTCGATGCGCGCCGCTGGCTGGTGACCGGGCTGGTCGACGCGGCCCGGTGGGCGCGCATCGACCCGCTCAGCCGCCGGGCCGGCCAGAACCTGGGGGTCGCCGCCGCCGGGCACTCGCTGTTCGTCGACGGCAGCCCCGACGCCGCGGCCACCGTGGCCCGGGCCCGCGACGAACTGGCCGCCGACTGTGCCCGGTGGGCGCGCGACCAGGGCCTGATCGTCACGGCGGCGGGGGAGCGGACCGGTCGGTTCGCGGTGGTCGCCGCGCTGGTGGCCACCGTCGTCGCGTTCGCCGGGGTGGTGGGCCCGACCATGTGGGGCCTGCCGCCGGCGGCCTTCGCCGTCGGCGGGATCGGGTTGCTGGCCACCGGGGTGGGCACCCGCCGCACCGGCCCGGGCCGCTCCCTGTGGGCGCAGGCGGCGGGGTTCCGGCGGCTGCTGGCCACCCCGTCGGCGGAGCGCCGGTTCGACTTCGCCGCCCGCCGGGATCTCTACCTCGCCTACATCCCGTACGCGGTGGCGTTCGGGGCCGCGCAGGCCTGGGCGGCGAAATACCGGATGGCCACCGGCTGGGAGCCCCCCATCGCACCGTGGTATCCGCTGGTCCCCGGCGGGCCCGGGGGCACGCGGTGGGCCACGGCCACCCTCGACGGCTTCGGTTCGGCGGTCGCGGCGTCGCTGGGCGACTACCGTCGGGCCACCTCCGGGGGCGCCGGCATGAGGTGGGGCCGCGGCGGTGGCGGAGGCGGCGCAACCTGGTAACCCCGCAGCCCGGCCCGCCGGCCGGCCGCACAGTGAAGGAGACGACGCAACGATGTCCACGACGTCCACCGCGGTCCTGCTGATCGCGATCCTGGTGGCCCTGATCGGGGTGGTCTGGTTCGGGGTCAGCGCGTTCAACGCGCTGCGCCGACTGGATGTGACGGCGCAGGAGGCGCTCGGCGGCATCGACGTGCAGCTGACTCGCCGCGCCGACCTCATCCCGAATCTGGTGACCACCGTCCAGGGGTATGCCGCCCACGAGCGGGCGGTGTTCGACGAGGTCACCGCCGCGCGCGCCGGGGCGGCCGCCGCCGCCGGCGGCGGCACCGTCGAGCAGAAGGCCCAGGCCCAGGACCGGCTGGACCGGGCGGTGCTCGGCGTGCTCGCCGTCGCCGAGAACTACCCGGACCTGAAGGCCTCCACCAACTTCCTGCAGCTGCAGGACCAGCTCGCCGACACCGAGAACCAGCTGGCGTTCGCCCGCCAGTACTACAACGACGCGGTCGCCACGCTCAACCAGCGGGTCGTCACCATCCCCTGGATGTTCTTCGTCGGTGTCGCCGGGGTCACCCGACGGCCGTTCTACCAGGCCCCGGAAGGCCAGCAGACCCCGCCGCAGGTCCGGTTCTAACGGGTCGGGCGCTCGGCCGCCGCGCTACACCCCGGTGCGCCACCCCGGCAACATCTTGGGGCGCACCAGATAGCGGGTGTCGGGCAGCCCCAGCGTGCTGTTTTTGCTGTTGGCCGCCAGCGGCGCCAGCGGTGCGCCGACCGGTCCCAGCATCGCGTTGGAGGTCGTGGCGCTGCTCGGCGCCACCGCGGCCGCCGGGACCGGCGCACCCGGGGGCGCCACCCCCCACGCCGGCGGCACCGACAGCGGGCCCAGCGTCACGGCGCGGCCCAGCCCGGCGGTGGCGGCCAGCCGGGGCGCGCCGGCGCCGACACCGCCGGCGAGCCCACCGGCACCCGCGGCGGCTCCGGTGCCGCTGACCCCGGCGGTGCCCAGCGCCCCGGCCGCCCCGGTGGTCAGCGCCCCCTTGGCCAGCCCCGCCGCCCCCACCACGAACCCCAGGCTGGAGGCGACGGTGCGCACGTGGCTGCCGGTCTCGGAGGCGAAGCGCGAGAGCCAGTTGAACGACTCCCACGGCCCGCTCGGCAGCGAGGACTCCGCGGCCGTCGACGCCGCCGTGGACGCCGCCGTGGTGCCGGTGTCGGCCAGGGCGGCCGGCGCGGCGGCGACGGTGTCGCCCACACCGCCGGTCCGCGTCGGCGACGACCAGGGCGGCAGCACCGTGGCGACGGCCGAGGCGGCGGCGTAGGCCTCCATGGCGGCCGCGTTCTGCGCCCACATCGCGGTGTAGTGGGCCTCGGTGGCCGCGATCGCGGCGGCGTTCTGGCCCAGCACGTTGGTGGCGACCAGCGTGAGGTTCAACGCCCGGTTGGCCGCGATCACCGGCGGCGCGACGGTGGCCGCACGGGCGGCCTCGTAGGCGCTGGCCGCCGCGTGGGCTTGCAGCGCGGTCTGCTCGGCGTGCCCGGCGGTCAGACGCAACCATCCGGTGTAGCCCGACAGCGCCGTCGTCGCCGCCGCGGACGCCGGGCCGCGCCAGGTGCTGAGCAGTTCGCCCATCGTCACGTGGTATCCGGCTGCCGCCGTGGATAATTCGGCGGCCACCGCCGACCAGGCCGATGCGGCGGCCCGCAGCGGCGCCGATCCGGGGCCGGTGTACAGACGGGTGGCGTTGATCTCCGGGGGCAGGGCGGCGAAGCTCATCATCGGGCCTCCACGGAGGGCAGGGGCTGTCGCGCCGCGGCGCGACAGCCCACGAACGGGGCTAAGAACATGGGTTTCTCCTCGCGGAATCGGCTGGGGATGCCGTCGCGCGGGTTCGACCGGGGCGGCCGGGTCACGCGGGGACGGCACAGGGACGCGTTCGGCGCAGCGAACGCGCAGGCGACGGCGGCGGTGCGAGAACCGCGCGCCGGCCGATCAGCGACGCAGAATGCAGAAGCGGGTGAGCAGATGACGCCCGTCGCGGGGCGTGGCGGGTCTGCCCGCCTGGCGCGCCCCCACCCGGGCGGTCACCGCGGCGGTGAGCGCCGACGGCGGGGCCGAGGGTCCGGCCACCGAGGCCCGTAGCCGCGGCAACACGGTGCGGGTGGGCTGGGCCGAGTCGACCGCCCTGTCGGTGTGCGGCGTGGTGTCGTCGTTGAGGTCGGGGTGGGCCGGGTCGGCCTCGACCGGCGCGGTGACGGTCACCGGCGCCGCCACCGCGGCCTGGGCGCGGGCCAGCGAGGAGCCGAGTCCCCCGGCCCACACGCTGACGACAAGGGTCAGCACCGCGGCCAACTGCCGCCAGGTTCTGCGCTGCGCCCCGTTCACGATCCACCGATCCTAACAGGAACCACGCAGCTCAGCGCGCTGGGCGCTGCGGTGTCGACCGTCACCGCCACGATCGGCAGTGCGGTGTCGACCGTGGTGACCGAGGCGCCCACGGTCCGGTCGAGCACCGCGTGCAACCGGGCCCGCACCCGCGGATGGCGCTCGGCGTCGGCGCCGACCGCAGCAGTCGGGTGACGACCGTGACCAGCGGTGAGTGTGCCATCAGCATCCTCTCTCGGGGGTGAGCGCGGCCCGCGCCGCCGGCGGTGCGGCTCCCGGCGCAAGGCCGCGGTGGCGACGGTGGCGGCGCACCTCGTCGCCGAGCAGCAGCGCCCCGAACGCGGCGATCCCCGCCGACACCAGCACCAACGCCGGGTTGAGGTGGCCGGTGACGGCGTCGCCGAACAGCACCAACGCCGCGGTGCCCGGGGTCAGTCCGGCCACGGTGGCCACCGTGTAGGGCCGCATCCGGATCGCGGAGGCCCCGGCCGCATAGTTGATCACCGAGAACGGCACCGCCGGGATCAGCCGCACCGCCAGCACCGCCGCCCAGCCGCGTTCACGCAGCCGGGCCTGCAGGGTCGCCAGCCGCTCGCCGGTGACCACCGCATCGAGCCGGTCGAGTCGCCATCCGGTGGCGCGCACCAGCAGCAGCGCCAGCACGGCGCTGACGGTGCTGGCCGCCACCGCCAGCGGCACGCCCAGCCCGGCGCCGAACAGCAGGCCGGCGGCGAAGGTGAACACCGTGCGCGGGAACGGCGCCACCGTCACCACCGCGTGGGCGAGGAAGAACACCGCCGGGACCCACGGCCCGGCCGCGCCCACCCAGTCGCGCACCTGCAGCGCGGTCGGCACCGGCACCGCCACCACCACCGTCACGATCACGGCGGCCGCCGCGGCGATCACCGCCACCCGGCGGCCGGTCAGCTGCCCGGCGGTGCCCACCAGCGTCGCCCAGATCGCGCGCAGCTCGGTGGTGGCCACCACGCCAGGGTACGGGTCGGCGCCGGCGGCGAGGCGGCCCGGTCGGCCCGCCCGGCGGTGAATTAGCCTGGTTAACATCGGGACGGTCGCCGCGAGGCCGGCCGTGATCATCACAACAGGAGTCGCCGGTGTCAGTCGAGGTACCCGCCGAACAGGCCGACCTGGAGCAGGCGCGCGCCCGCTGGCGGCGCGGGGTGGCCGCGGTGCTGGCGAAGAGCCTGCGCCGCGAGCCCGACGAGTTCGGCGCCGAACCGGAACGCGAACTCGATGCCCCCACTTATGAGGGGTTCGCGATCCATCCGCTCTACACCGCGCTCGATGAGCTCCCGGAGGCGCCGCTGCCCGGGGTGTGGCCGTTCACCCGCGGCGGCGACGCCCTGCGCGACGTGCGCTCCGGCTGGAAGGTCGCCGAGGTGTTCCCCGTCGAGTCCGGGGCGCCCGCCGACAACGCCGCGGTCCTCGGCGCCCTCGCCGACGGGGTCAGCGCCCTGGTGCTGCGGGTCGGTGCCGACGGGGTGCCCGCCGACCGGGTCGGCACGCTGCTGGAGGGCGTGTACCTGGAGTTGATGCCGGTGCTGGTGGAGAACGCCGGGCCCGGCGAGTACACCGCGGTCGCCGACGTGCTGGGCGGGCGCGTCGCGGCGCTCACCGCCGAGCAGGCCCGCACCCTGGCGATCGACCTGGGCGCCGACCCGTTGACCGCACCGATCAGCGGGCGCCCGGCGCCGCCGCCCGCGGAGCTGGCGGCGGTGGCCGCCCGGTTGCCCGCGGGGGTGCGCGCGATCACCGTCGACGGCCCGGCGCTGCACAACCGCGGCGCCAACGCCGGGTGGGAGCTGGGCGCGGTGATCGCCGCGGCGGTGGACTACCTGCGCTCGCTCACCGAGGCGGGACTGTCCACCGAGGCGGCGATGGGCCAGATCAGTTTCCGCTTCGCCGCCGACGACGACCAGTTCCTCACCATCGCCAAACTGCGGGCCGCGCGCCGGCTGTGGGCGCGTGTCGCCGAGGTGCTCGAGGTGCCCGACGCCGGCGCCGCGACCTGCCACGTGGAGACGTCGCGACCGATGATGACCCAACGCGACCCCTGGGTGAACATGCTGCGCACCACGCTGGCGGCGTTCGGCGCCGGGGTCGGCGGCGCCGACACGGTGCTGGTGCGTCCCTTCGACGCGGAAATCCCGGGCGGCTTTCCGGACACGGCGGTGAGTTTCTCGCGCCGCATGGCCCGCAACACCCAGCTGCTTTTGCTCGAGGAGTCCCATCTCGGTCAGGTGCTCGACCCGGCCGGGGGATCCTGGTTCGTCGAGGATCTCACCGCCCGGCTGGCCGAAGCGGCGTGGGCGCACTTCACCGACCTCGAGGCCCGCGGCGGCTTCGCCGCGGCCCGCGAGCACCTGCTGGCCGAGATCGACGCGGTCGCCGCCCGCCGCCGCGACGACATCGCCCACCGGCGCACCGCGATCACCGGGATCAACGAGTACCCCAACCTGGCCGAGCCGCCGTTGCCGACCGTCGGCGGCGATCCGGCCGTGCACCGCTACGCCGCCGGCTTCGAGGCGCTGCGGGACCGCTCCGATGCCCGGCTGCGCGACAGTGGTACGCGTCCGCAGGTGCTGCTGCTGCCGCTGGGTCCGCTGGCCGAACACAACGTGCGCGCGACGTTCGCGACGAACCTGCTGGCCGCCGGGGGCATCGAGGCGATCAACCCCGGCACCGTGACCGCCGAGTCGGTGGCCGCCGCGGTCGGCGACGCCGGGTCGCCGCCGGTGGCGGTGCTGTGCGGAGCCGACACCCGCTACGGCCAGGAGTCCGCCGCCGTGGTGGCCGCCGCCCGCGACGCCGGGGTCGACCACATCTGTCTGGCCGGACCGGCCAGCGCCGTCACCGACGCCGACCCCGCACCCGACGCCTATCTGACCGCGAAAATCGATGCGGTCGAGGTGTTGTCGAGCCTGCTCAGCCGATTGGGAGCCTAGCCGCGATGACCACCAGCACCACCCGGATCCCCAGTTTCGCCGACGCCGCGCTGCACGGCGAGCGCCGCCCCGACCCGGTCACCCCCGCCGCAGTCGCCGAGCATGTGGCCGCCGCGGCCGCCGCCCACGGCTACACCGGCGAGCAGCTCGACTGGCACACCCCGGAGAACATCGTGGTGCGCCCGGTCTACACCGCGGCCGACCGGGACGCCGTCGTCGCCGACGGCTACCCGCTGCACAGCGTGCCCGGCGAGGCGCCGTATCTGCGCGGGCCGTATCCGACGATGTACGTCAACCAGCCGTGGACGATCCGCCAGTACGCGGGCTTCTCCACCGCCGCGGACTCCAACGCGTTCTACCGGCGCAACCTGGCCGCCGGCCAGAAGGGGCTGTCGGTCGCGTTCGACCTGGCCACCCACCGCGGGTATGACTCCGACCACCCGCGGGTGCAGGGCGACGTCGGGATGGCCGGGGTGGCCATCGACTCCATTCTGGACATGCGCGAACTCTTCGACGGCATCGACCTGGGCGCGGTCAGCGTGTCGATGACGATGAACGGGGCGGTGCTGCCGATCCTGGCGCTGTACGTGGTGGCCGCCGAGGAGCAGGGGGTCCCGCCGGAGAAGCTCGCCGGGACCATCCAGAACGACATCCTCAAAGAGTTCATGGTCCGCAACACCTACATCTATCCGCCGAAGCCGTCGATGCGGATCATCTCCGACATCTTCGCCTACACCAGCGCGAAGATGCCGAAGTTCAACTCGATCTCGATCTCCGGCTACCACATCCAAGAGGCCGGGGCGACCGCCGATCTCGAGCTGGCCTACACGCTGGCCGACGGTGTGGACTACATCAAGGCCGGCCTCGACGCCGGCCTGGACATCGATAAGTTCGCCCCCCGGCTGTCGTTCTTCTGGGGCATCGGGATGAACTTCTTCATGGAGGTCGCCAAGCTGCGCGCCGGGCGGCTGCTCTGGAGCGAACTGGTCGGCGAATTCGCCCCGAAGAACCCCAAATCGCTGTCGCTGCGGACCCATTCGCAGACCTCCGGGTGGTCGCTGACCGCCCAGGATCCGTTCAACAACGTGGCGCGCACCTGCGTGGAGGCGATGGCCGCCACCCAGGGCCACACCCAGTCGCTGCACACCAACGCCCTCGACGAGGCGCTGGCGCTGCCCACCGACTTCTCCGCGCGCATCGCGCGCAACACCCAGCTGCTGTTACAGCAGGAGTCGGGCACCACCCGCCCGATCGACCCGTGGGCCGGCTCCTACTACGTGGAGTGGCTGACCCACCAGCTGGCCGACCGGGCCCGCGCCCACATCACCGAGGTCACCGAGCTCGGCGGGATGGCGCAGGCGATCAGCGACGGCATCCCCAAGATGCGCATCGAGGAGGCCGCCGCCCGCACCCAGGCCCGCATCGACTCCGGCCAGCAGCCCCTGATCGGCGTCAACAAGTATCAGGTCACCGAGGACCGTGAGATCGAGGTGCTCAAGGTCGAGAACAGCCGGGTGCGCACCGAGCAGCTGGCCAAACTCGAGCGGCTGCGCGCCGACCGCGACGAGGCCGCCTGCCGGCAGGCCCTGGCCGAACTGACCCGTGCGGCCGCGGCCGCCCCCGCGCAGCGCGGCGCCGACGACCCCGACGGGCTGGGCAACAACCTGATGGCGTTGGCCATCGACGCCGCCCGCGCCCACGCGACCCTCGGTGAGATCTCCGACGCGCTGGAGGAGGTCTACGGGCGCCACCAGGCCGAGATCCGCACGATCTCCGGGGTGTATCGCGACGAGGTCGGAGGAGGACACACCGTGACCCCGCTGTCGACGGTCACCGAACTGGTGGCGAAGTTCGCCGAGGCCGACGGGCGCCGGCCCCGCATCCTGGTGGCCAAGATGGGCCAGGACGGCCACGACCGGGGCCAGAAGGTGATCGCCACCGCGTTCGCCGACATCGGGTTCGACGTCGACGTCGGCGCGCTGTTCTCCACCCCCGACGAGGTGGCCCGGCAGGCCGCCGACAACGACGTCCACGTGGTCGGGGTGTCCTCGCTGGCCGCCGGGCACCTGACGCTGGTGCCGGCGCTGCGCCAGGCGCTGGCCGACGTGGGCCGCCCCGAGATCATGATCGTCGTCGGCGGGGTCATCCCGCCCGGCGACTTCGACGAGCTCTACGCCGCCGGGGCGACCGCGATCTTCCCCCCCGGCACCGTGATCGCCGACGCCGCAACCGATTTGCTGCAGAAGCTGGCCGAGGGTCTCGGATACGACCTGACCGACTGAAGTAGGTGGCAGACATCGCAGCACGCGCCGACACCGTCGCCGATCGGGCGGCGGCGATCCGCGACGGGGACCGCGCCGCCCTGGCCCGGGCCATCACCAGGGTGGAGTCCACCCGCGCCGATCACCGCGACGACGCCCAGCAGCTGCTGCTGGCGCTGGCCGCCGACGCCGGGCGCGCCCAACACGTCGGGATCACCGGGGTGCCCGGGGTCGGCAAGTCCACCACGATCGAGGCGCTGGGCATGCACCTCATCGAGCAGGGGCTGCGGGTGGCGGTGCTGGCCGTCGACCCGTCCTCGACCCGCACCGGTGGCTCCATCCTCGGCGACAAGACCCGCATGCAGCGCCTCGCCACCCACCCCGACGCCTACATCCGCCCGTCGCCGACCTCGGGCACCCTCGGCGGGGTCGCCCGCGCCACCCGGGAGACCATCGTGCTGCTGGAGGCGGCCGGTTTCGACGTCATCCTGGTCGAGACCGTCGGGGTCGGCCAGTCGGAGGTGACGGTGGCCGGCATGGTCGACACGTTCGTGTTCCTCACCCTGGCGCGCACCGGCGACCAGTTGCAGGGCATCAAAAAGGGGGTGCTGGAACTGGCCGACGTCGTGGTGGTCAACAAGGCCGACGGCGACCACCTGCCGGAGGCCCGGATGGCCGCCCGCGAACTCTCCGGCGCGCTGCGGCTGATCTATCCGCGCGAAACCCTGTGGCGGCCCCCGGTGTTGACGATGAGTGCGCTGGAGGGCACCGGGGTGGCCGAGCTGTGGCAGACCGTGCAGCGCCATCGTCGGGTGCTCACCGAGGCCGGCGAGTTCGACGCCCGCCGGCGCCGCCAGCAGGTGGAGTGGACCTGGGCGTTGGTGCGCGACGTCGTGGTCGACCGGGTACTCGCCCATCCGGGGGTCCGCAGCCGGCGCGCGGAGCTGGAGGCACAGGTTTTGGCCGGCGAACTCACCCCGGTGCTCGCCGCGGAGCAAATCCTGCAGATCGCGTCCGGCTAACAGTTAGATAACGTCACTTTTGTTTGCCGCTGAGCGGCGTACATTCGGTGATATGGGCCACAGTGCAACGCGTCGCGGTCTCGCTCACCCGGCGTTGCCGCACGGGGTGCGCGGCGCGGCGGATCCGCATTTCGCCGCCGCCGTGCGGCTGTTCGCCGCGATGTTCCCGGGCCGCCCGTTCGGCGGCGGGGCGCTCGCCGTCTACCTGCACGGCCAGCCCGTGGTCGACGTCTGGACCGGGTTCGCCGACCGGCGCGGCCGGGTGCGATGGGGAGAGGACACCGCGGCGATGGTGTTCTCCGGCACCAAGGGCATGGCCGCCACCGTCATCCACCGGCTCGCCGACCGCGGACTGATCGACTACGACACCCCGGTGGCCCGGTACTGGCCGGCGTTCGCCGCCAACGGCAAAGCCGCGGTGACGGTGCGCGACATGCTGCGCCACCGCGCCGGTCTCGATCACCTGCAGGGGGTGAGCACCGCGGAGCTGCTGGACCACCGACTGATGGAGCAACGTATTGCTGCGGCCGCCCCGGGTCGGCATCTGGGCAAACCCGCTTACCATGCGCTGACGTTCGGCTGGCTACTGTCGGGGCTGGCGCGGGCGGTGACCGGCCGGGGCATGGGCGAGCTGGTGCGCCGCGAACTGGCCGGGCCGCTGGACACCGACGGGCTGTATCTGGGGCGCCCGCCGGCCGAGGCCCCCACCCGGGTGGCGCGCATCGTCATGCCCCAACGCGGGCTCGCGCTGCCGCTGCTGGGCCGGGTGATGCCGGGGCTGGCGGGCCGGTCGGGGTCGCGGGCGCTGGGCGCGGTGTACTTCCCCGGGCTGGTCTCCTCGGTGCAGGGCACGATCCCGTTGCTCGACACCGAGGCCCCGGCGGTCAACGGGGTGGCCACCGCGCGCGCGTTGGCCCGCATGTACGGCGCGATCGCCAACGGCGGGCGCCTCGACGGCACCGAGTTCCTCGCCGCGGACCGGGCGGCCGCCCTGTCCGGGCGCGCCCGGCTGCGCGCCGACGGCAACCTGGTGCTGCCGGTCCCGTTCCACCTGGGCTACCACGCGGCACCGCTGGGGGCGCTGCCCGGATTCGGCCACGTCGGGCTGGGCGGCTCGGCGGGCTGGGCCGACCCGGCCCACGGTCTGGCGTTCGGCTTCGTGCACAACCGGCTGCTCACCCCGTTCGTGCTCTCCGACCACGCCGGGTTCGTCGCGCTGGGCACCCTGATCCGGCGCGCGGCGGCCGGGCTGACCGCCGGCGACCTCACCCCGGTCACCGGGTTCGGGGCGCGGTGTCGCCGCGTCGACGCGGCCGCCGGCTGAGGTTCTGGTCAGCGCCGCCGGCCATGGTCTAGGGTTTACCCAAGTCACGGTTGGAGAAACACCGGACGGAACAGCCCCCACGGGTCGACGGTAAAGGAGTCACCGCACCATGAGCATCGCCGAACGCAGCACGCAGACCGTCTGGGAGGGCCCGCTGGCCTCCGGGACCGGCACCTTCGCCAACAGCAGCAGCGCCGTGCTCGACGGTCAGCAGGTGACCTGGGCGGCGCGCACCGAGGCCCCCGGCGGCAAGACCTCCCCGGAGGAACTCGCCGCGGCCGCCCACTCGTCGTGCTTCTCGATGGCGCTCTCACTCAAGCTCGGGGAGAACAAGACCCCGCCGCAGCGGCTCGAGGTCACCGCCGCGGTCACCCTCGACGAGGTCGACGGCGCCCCGACCATCACCACCTCCGCGCTGACGGTCCGCGCCGAGGTGCCCGGGATCGACAAGGACGCCTTCGCCGCGGTGGTCGACGAGGCCGCCGCGCTCTGCCCGGTGTCGCGGCTGTTCGCCGGCGCGACGATCACCGTCGACGCCCAGCTCGCCTGAGATCACGGCGGCACCGATGTCCGCTGACACCGCCGACACCGCGCTGTCGGCGATTCTGGAACGCGAACACCACGAGATCGACGCCGGCATCGAACGGTTCCTCGCCGTCCTGGCCGACGGCACCGTCAACGCCGCGGCGTTGACCACCGCACTGGAGGCGCTGCGCCGCCACATCTACCTCGAAGAGGTGCTGTTGTTCCCGCCGCTGCGGGTGGGCGCGCTGATGATGCCGATCATGGTGATGATCCGCGAGCACGGCCAGATGTGGCAGCTGATCGAGGCCCTCGACGCCGGGCTGGCCGACGCGGCCGACTCCGCGCAGCTGGAGCGCGACTGCCGGGAGCTCATGACGCTGCTGGAGCGGCACAACTCCAAGGAGGAGCCGGTCATCTACCCGCACGCCGACGCCGACATGCCCCCGCAGGCCGACACCAAACTGCGCCGGTTCCTCGACGGCGGCACCACCCCCGACGGCTGGGTCTGCCAGCAGGCCGCCATCGGCTGAGCCGCATCTCGGGGGTGGGCGTGCGGCGACCGCGGTAGCGTGAACCGATGCACACCCGGGTCGCCGCGTTGCTCGGCGTGGAGTACCCGATCTGCGCGTTCAGCCACTGCCGCGACGTGGTCGCCGCGGTCACCAACGCCGGCGGGTTCGGCGTGCTCGGCGCGGTCGCGCACAGCCCGGATCGGCTCGACGCCGAACTGGGCTGGATCGCGCGAGAGACCCGCGGGCGGCCGTTCGGCGTGGATCTGCTGTTGCCGCCGACCTACGTCGGCGCCGAGCGGGGCGGCCTGGACGCCGACGCGGTGGCCGCGTTGCTGCCGGCCGAGCATCGGGAGTTCGTCGACGAGATCCTGCGGCGCTACCGGATTCCGGCCGTGCCGACCGCGGCGCCGGCCGGGGCGCTCAACGTCGCCCCGAAGGGGTATGAACCGCTGCTGGAGGTGGCCTTCGCCCACGACATCCGGCTGATCGCCAGCGCACTGGGCCCCCCACCGCCGGATCTGGTGACCCGCGCCCACGAGCGCGACGTGGTGGTGGCCGCGCTGGCCGGCACCGTCGAGCACGCCCGCCGGCACGCCGGCGCCGGGGTGGATCTGGTCGTCGCCCAGGGCGGGGAGGCCGGCGGCCACACCGGGGAGGTGGCCACGATGGTGCTGGTGCCCGAGGTGGTCGGCGCGGTGGCGCCGGTGCCGGTGCTCGCCGCCGGCGGGATCGCGACAGGCCGGCAGATGGCGGCGGCGCTGGCGCTGGGCGCCGAGGGAGTCTGGTGCGGGTCGGTCTGGTTGACCACCGAGGAGGCCGAGACCCCGCCGGTGGTCAAGGAGAAGTTCCTTGCCGCGGAGTCGACCGACACGGTGCGCTCGCGCTCGCTCACCGGGAAACCGGCGCGGATGCTGCGCACCGCCTGGACCGACGAGTGGGACCGTCCCGACCGCCCGGCGCCGCTGGGCATGCCGCTGCAGAACGCCCTGGTCGCCGAGGCACAGCGGGCGATCATCGAGGCGGCGGAGCGCTCGGGCACCCGCGCCGACGCGTTGGCCACCTACTTCGTCGGCCAGGTCGTCGGCGCCCTGGACCGGGTCCGGCCGGCCCGCGCGGTGGTGCTGGAGATGGTCTCGGAGTTCATCGACGCCGTGCACCGCCTCGACGGGATGCTCGAGGACCCGCGCTGAGGCGTCTAGCCGGTGCTGTCCTCCAGCCGGAACCCGACCTTCATCGTCACCTGGAAGTGGCCGACCTCGCCGTCGCTGAGATGCCCGCGGATCGAGGACACCTCAAACCAGTTGAGGTCGCGCATCGTGGTGGCCGCGCGGGCCAGCCCGTTGCGGATCGCCGCATCCACCCCGTCGGGGGAGCTGCCCACGATCTCGATGACCCGGTAGGTGTTGTCGTTCATTCTCGCCCCACTCTCTGTTCGGTGTCGCCTGGCCCGCTTGGCCGCAGGATAGGGCGCGGACCCCGGCGGCGGAGCCGGATCGTAGAATCGGGGCAGCGGCGTCGATCCGGCCATCACCGGGGAGCCTCCGGAAGAACGGCCGAGCAGGCCCACTAGACCCGGACGGGTAGGCCCGTCACAGCCACAGTGGAGCGGCCGCGGCCGGGACCTGTCCCGGCGCGGCAAGCGGGGTGGTACCGCGGCGCTCGCGCACCGGCGCGTCGTCGTCCCCGCGCCCGGACAGGCGCAGGAGACGGCAGACCGTGACAGAACACAGCTACCCGAAGGTGGCGGCCGGCACCCTCGACTTCCCGGCGATGGAGGCCGACGTGCTGGCCTACTGGGCCGGCGACGACACCTTCCGCGCCTCCATCGCCCGCCGAGCCGACGCCGAGGAGTACGTCTTCTACGACGGGCCCCCGTTCGCCAACGGGCTTCCGCACTACGGTCACCTGCTCACCGGTTACGTCAAGGACATCGTGCCGCGGTACCGCACCATGCGCGGCTACCGGGTGGAGCGCCGTTTCGGGTGGGACACCCACGGGCTGCCCGCCGAGCTCGAAGCCGAACGCCAGCTGGGCATCACCGACAAATCGCAGATCGACGCGATGGGCATCGCCGCGTTCAACGCCGCCTGCCGCGAATCGGTGTTGCGCTACACCGACGAGTGGCGCGCCTACGTCACCCGCCAGGCCCGCTGGGTGGACTTCGACAACGACTACAAGACGCTGGACCCGACGTTCATGGAGTCGGTGATCTGGGCGTTCAAACAGCTCTACGACAAGGGCCTGGCCTACCAGGGCTACCGGGTGCTGCCGTACTGCTGGCGCGACGAGACCCCGCTGTCCAACCACGAACTGCGGATGGACGACGACGTCTACCAGAGCCGCCAGGACCCCTCCCTGACCGTCGGGTTCGCGATCGCCGGTGGCCCGTCGGACGGGGGACCGGCGGGCGAGCTGGCCGGTGCCCACCTGCTGATCTGGACCACGACCCCGTGGACGCTGCCGGCCAACCTGGCGGTCGCTGTCGGCCCGGAGGTCACCTACGTGCAGGTGGCGGTCGGCCAGCGGCGCTACCTGCTGGCCGAGGACCGGCTCGGCGCCTACGCCCGCGAACTCGGCGAGGAGCCCACCGTGTGCGGCCGCTACCGCGGCGCGGAACTGGCCGGGCTGACCTACCTGCCGCCGTTCGCCTATTTCGCGGACGCGCCCAACGCGTTTCGGGTGCTTTGCGCCGACTTCGTCTCCACCGAGGACGGCACCGGCATCGTGCACCTGGCGCCGGCCTACGGTGAGGACGACAAGGCCACCACCGACCCGGCCGCGATCACCCCGGTCACCCCGGTGGACGCCCGGGGCCGCTTCGACGACACCGTGCCCGACTACGCGGGCCAGCAGGTCTTCGACGCCAACCGCGCGATCATCCGCGACCTCAAGGACGGCAGCGGGCCGACCGCCGCCGGCAAGGCGGTGCTGGTGCGCCACGAGACCTACGAGCACCCCTACCCGCACTGCTGGCGCTGCCGCAATCCGCTGATCTACAAGGCGGTGTCGTCGTGGTTCATCAAGGTCAGCGAGTTCCGCGATCGCATGGTCGAACTCAACGAGCAGATCACCTGGCACCCCGAACACGTCCAGCACGGCCAGTTCGGCAAGTGGCTGGCCGGCGCCCGAGACTGGTCGATCTCGCGGAACCGCTACTGGGGCACGCCGATCCCGGTGTGGACCTCCGATGACCCGGCGTATCCGCGCGTGGACGTCTACGGCAGCCTCGATGAACTCGAACGCGACTTCGGGGTCCGCCCGGACAACCTGCACCGGCCCTACATCGACGAGCTGACCCGGCCCAACCCCGACGACCCGACCGGCGCCTCGACGATGCGGCGCATCCCCGACGTACTCGACGTGTGGTTCGACTCCGGCTCGATGCCGTTCGCCCAGGTGCACTACCCGTTCGACAACGCCCGCTGGTTCGACGGGGGCGAGGGCACCGAGGCGCACTTTCCCGGCGATTTCATCGTGGAGTACATCGGCCAGACGCGCGGCTGGTTCTACACCCTGCACGTGCTGGCCACCGCCCTGTTCGACCGCCCGGCGTTCCAAACCTGTGTCGCGCACGGCATCGTGCTCGGCTCCGACGGGCAGAAGATGAGCAAGTCGCTGCGCAACTACCCCGACGTGTCGGAGGTGTTCGACCGCGACGGCTCCGATGCGATGCGCTGGTTCCTGATGGCCTCGCCGATCCTGCGCGGCGGCAACCTGGTCGTCACCGAGGCGGGCATCCGCGAAGGAGTGCGGCAGGTGATGTTGCCGCTGTGGAACGCCTACAGTTTCCTGGCCCTCTACGCGCCGAAACCCGGGGGCTGGCGCACCGATTCCGCCCACGTGCTGGACCGCTACATCCTGGCCAAACTCGCCGTGTTGCGCGACGAGTCGACCGCCGCGCTGGATAGGGCCGACATCTCGGTGGCCTGCGACGAACTGCGCCAGTTCACCGACGCGTTGACCAACTGGTATGTGCGCCGCTCCCGGTCGCGGTTCTGGACCGAGGACCTCGACGCCGTCGACACGCTGCACACGGTGCTGGAGGTGACCGCACGGCTGGCCGCCCCGCTGCTGCCGCTGACCACCGAGACCCTGTGGCGCGGGCTGACCGGGGCGCGCTCGGTGCACCTGACCGACTGGCCTGAGCCCGGCGCGCTGCCCGCCGACCCCGACCTGGTGACCGCGATGGACCTGGTCCGCGACGTCTGCTCGGCCGGCTCCTCGCTGCGCAAGGCCAAGAAGCTGCGCGTACGGCTGCCGCTGCCGAAACTGACGGTGGCGGTGCAGGATCCGGCCAGCCTGCAGCCGTTCGTGGACCTGATCGCCGACGAGCTCAACATCAAGTCCGTCGAGCTCACCGACGACATCGCCGGCTACGGCCGCTTCGAGCTCACCGTCAACGCCCGGGTCGCCGGGCCGCGGCTGGGCCGCGATGTGCAGGCCGCGATCAAGGCGGTCAAGGCCGGCGAGGCCGTGCTCGCCGAGGACGGCACGCTGCACGCCGGGCCGGCGGTGCTGGCGCCCGGGGAGTTCGAGTCCCGGCTGGTCGCCGCCGAACCGGAGTCCACCGCCGCGCTGCCCGGCGGCACCGGGCTGGTGGTGCTCGACGCCACCGTGACCCCCGAACTGGAGGCCGAGGGCTGGGCCAAGGACCGGATCCGCGAGCTCCAAGACCTGCGCAAGTCCAGTGGGCTGGAGGTCTCCGACCGGATCGCGGTGCGCATGGCGGTGCCCGACGAGCGGCTCGAGTGGGCGCGCACCCACGCCGAGCTGATCGCCGGGGAGATCTTGGCCACCGAGTTCCTCGTCGCCGAACCCGGGCCCGGCGCCGCCGAGATCGGCGACGGGGTGCGGGTGAGGATCCACCGGGTGTGACCGCCCTAGCATGGCGGTGTGGCCGCCCGCTGGGTTCTGCATCTGGACATGGACGCGTTCTTCGCCTCCGTGGAGCAGCTGACCCGCCCCACCCTGCGGGGCCGACCGGTGCTGGTCGGCGGCCTCGGTGGTCGCGGCGTGGTGGCCGGGGCCAGCTACGAGGCGCGGGTGTTCGGGGCCCGCTCGGCGATGCCGATGCATCAGGCCCGCCGACTGGTCGGGGCGCCGGCGGTGGTCTTGCCGCCCCGCGGCACGGTGTACCGCATCGCCAGTCGCCGTGTCTTCGACACCGTGCACGCTCTCATCCCGGTCGTCGAGCAGCTCTCCTTCGACGAGGGGTTCGGTGAACCCGCCGAACTGGCCGGCGCCGACGTCGCTGCGGTACACCGCTTCTGCGCCGAGTTGCGCGCGCGGGTGCGCGCCGAGACCGGCCTGATCGCCTCGGTGGGCGCCGGCTCGGGGAAACAGCTCGCCAAAATCGCCTCCGATCTGGCCAAACCGGACGGCATCCGGGTGGTGGCCCCCGAGGAGGAGCGTGCGCTGCTGCACCGGTTGCCGGTGCGCCGGCTGTGGGGGGTCGGCCCGGTCGCCGAGGAGAAGCTTCACCGCCTCGGCGTCGACACCATCGGGGCGTTGGCGGCGCTCAGCGACGCCGAGGTCGCCGATATCCTCGGCGCCACCACCGGCCCGGCCCTGCACCGGCTGGCCCGCGGTATCGACGACCGGCCGGTGGTCGAACGCGCCGACGCCAAGCAGATCAGCGCCGAGTCCACCTTCGCCACCGACCTGACCACTCTGAGCGCACTGCACGAGGTCATCGGCCCCATCGCCGAGCACGCCCACCGTCGTTTGCTGCGCGACGGTCGCGGCGCACGCACCGTCACGGTGAAGCTGCGCAAGTCCGACATGGCCATCCTGACCCGCTCGGCAACGCTGCCGTATGCCACCACCGATGCCGCCACCCTGGTCGGGGCGGCCCGGCGGCTGCTGCTCGACCCGCAGCAGATCGGCCCGATCCGGCTGCTCGGGGTCGGCTTCTCCGGGCTGAGCGAGGTGCGTCAGGAGTCGCTGTTCCCCGGCCTGGAGAGGGCGGGGCAGAGCACCGAGACGGCCGGCGAGCAGGCGCCCGTCGCGGCGGCGACGCCCGGGGGAGACGCCGAGTCTGCCTGGCGCATCGGCGATGACGTCTCCCACCGGGACTTCGGGCACGGTTGGGTGCAGGGCAGCGGGCACGGGGTGGTCACGGTGCGCTTCGAGACGCGCGCCACCGGGCCGGGGCCGGTGCGCACCCTGGCGGCCGACCGTGCCGGGCTGGCCGCGGCCGACCCGGTCGACAGCCTGGACTGGCCGGCGTTCGTCGCGGCGATCCGCGCCGAGGAGGACGCCGCGATCGCCCCGACGCCGAGCTGAGGTCGCCGGCGGATCGGCGGGGGAGAAAATTCGTGTCCGGGCCGGTGGCGCGGCGTTGTTAGCGTGATGCCCACGGCACCGCGCCACGAGGAGGAGGGGTCATGACCAGCTGGATGGTCCGCCGAGGCGGCCACCAGCCCGGCGGTGGTGGCCGCCGCGCGCGGCACGCTGTGCACCCAGGCGCCGGGTTGAGCCGGGTCGCCGCGGCGCGCATCGGCGCTCATCCCCAGCGCCGCACCGCCTCGTCGACCGGCGTGCCGGCCGCCAGCGCCGCCATCACCAGCACCCGGGTCTGCGGGGGGCGCAGCCGCTCGGCGAGCACCGCCCCGGCCGCCAGCAGCGCGTGCCCCGGCGCGTAGCGCGGCTCCACCCCGCCGTGCGGCACCCGGGTGGACACCACCACCGCGACCCCGGTGTCCACCGCCGCACGCACCCCGTCGATGAGGTCCGGCCCGGCGTTGCCGCAGCCGAGCCCTTCCAGCACCACCGCCGCCGCCCCCGCGCTCACGCAGGCGGCGAGCGCCACCGCGTCCGCGCCGGGGTAGGCCGCCACGATGTCGACCCGCGGCGGCCCGGCCGGCGCCCGGTCCAACCGTGGGCGCGGCGGGTCGGCGGTGAAGCGCACCGTGTGGGCGGCGACGGTGCCGACGACCTGCCCGGTGTAGCAGCCCAACTCGGTGGTGCTGGCCTTCTGCAACCCCAGCGGGGTCAGGATGCGCCCCGCGAAACACACCAGCACCCCGCGTCCGGCGGCCGCCGGGTCGGCGGCCACGGTCAGCGCGTCGGCCAGGTTGCCCGGCCCGTCGGCGTCGGGGGCGTCACCGCCGCGCTGCGCGCCGGTGATCACCACCGGGGCGGTGCCGGCGTAGGCCAGCTCCAGCCACAGCGCGGTCTCCTCGATGCTGTCGGTGCCGTGGGTGAGCACCACCGGGCCGCGCCCGGCGGCGTCGCTGACCGCGCTGGTGATCGTCTGCCAGTCGGCCGGTGTGAGCGCGGCACTGTCGCGCGCCAGCAGGTCGGTGACCACGACGTCGAGGCCCGCCGGGGTCGCCGCGCCGGCCACCAGGTCGGCGCCGGTGCGGGTGGGGCGCAGCACGCCGCGCTCATCGGCGCTGGTCGCGATCGTTCCTCCGGTGGTGATGACGGTGACGGTGCGCATGGCCCGATCATCCACCACGGCGCCGGACCGGATCGCGGTTAGGGGATGATGGGGGCGTGGCGGATGAACACACAGACTCGCTGGAGCCGACGGCCGCGCCGCCCGAGGAGCCCGCCAAGCCGCCGCGCCGGCTGAAACTGCTGCTCTCGGTGGCCGCGGTGGTGTTGCTCATCGACGTCGTCACCAAGGTGCTGGCGGTGCGGTTGCTCACCCCCGGCCAGCCGGTGCCGATCATCGGCGACACCGTCACCTGGACGCTGGTGCGCAACTCCGGGGCGGCGTTCTCGATGGCCACCGGCTACACCTGGCTGTTGACCCTGATCGCCACCGGGGTGGTGGTCGGCATCATCTGGATGGGCCGCCGGCTGGTGTCGCCGTGGTGGGCGATCGGGCTGGGCATGATCCTCGGCGGGGCGATGGGCAACCTGGTGGACCGCTTCTTCCGGGCTCCGGGCCCGCTGCAGGGCCACGTGGTCGATTTCCTGTCGGTCGGGTGGTGGCCGGTGTTCAACGTCGCCGACCCGGCGGTGGTCGGCGGGGCGATCCTGTTGGTGGCCCTGTCGCTGTTCGGCTTCGACTTCGACACCGTCGGCCGGCAGAAGGCCGACAAACCCCGATGACCCGGCGCTCGATGCCGGTCCCGGAGGGGCTGGCCGGTCTGCGGGTCGACGCCGGGCTGGCGCGGCTGCTCGGGTTGTCGCGCACCGCGGTGGCCACCCTCGCCGAGACCGGGGGCGTCGAGGTCGACGGCGCCCCGGTCGGCAAATCCGATCGGCTGGTCGCCGGGGCCTGGCTGCAGGTGCAGCTGCCCGAGCCGGCCGCGCCGCCGCAGAACACCCCCGCCGAGGTGGAGGGGATGGGCATCCTCTACGCCGACGACGACCTGGTCGCCGTCGACAAACCGGCCGGGGTCGCCGCGCACGCCTCGGTGGGCTGGTCCGGTCCGACCGTGCTCGGCGGGCTGGCCGCCGCCGGATTCCGGATCACCACCTCGGGGGCACCGGAACGCCAGGGGGTGGTGCAGCGCCTCGACGTGGGCACCTCGGGGGTGATGGTGGTGGCGCTCTCCGAGCGCGCCTACAGCGTGTTGAAGCGGGCGTTTAAGGCCCGCACCGTCGACAAGCGCTATCACGCGCTGGTGCAGGGCCACCCCGACCCGTCCAGCGGCACCATCGACGCCCCGATCGGCCGCCACCGCGGCCACGACTGGAAATTCGCGGTGACCGCCGGCGGGCGGCCCAGCCTGACCCACTACGACACCCTGGAGGCGTTCGTCGCGGCCAGCCTGCTCGACGTGCAGCTCGAGACCGGCCGCACCCACCAGATCCGGGTGCACTTCGCCGCGCTGCACCACCCGTGCTGCGGGGATCTGACCTACGGGGCGGACCCGACGCTGGCCGCCAAGCTCGGCCTGCAGCGGCAGTGGCTGCATGCGGTCTCGCTGGGGTTCGCCCACCCCGCCGACGGTCGCCGCGTGGAGATCACCAGCGAGTACCCGCCCGACCTGCGCGGCGCCCTCGAGGTGCTGCGCGCCGGGCACTGACCGGCCCGGCTCAGCCGGGCTTGCCGGCCTCGACGAGCACGCGGGTGGCGTGGGCGACGAACGGCCCGTCGGCCTCGATGCGCTCGTGCAGGGCGCGCAGCCGCGCACGATCGGCCTCGACGTCGAAGTCGGGCACCAGCCAGATCACCTTACGCAGGTAGTAGACGACCGCGCCGATGTCGAAGAACGCCATCGGCAGCCGTTCCAGCCGGGCCTGCCCGACGGTGAGCCCGGCGGCGGTGGCCGCGGCGGTCTCGGCGCCGGGCGCGCGCTGCGCCCCGGCCCGCGGCCGGGGCCCCCGGAGGAACTCGAGGAGCTCCAGCGCGCTGCCCGGCCCCACGTGCTGGGCGAAGTAGCGTCCGCCGGGGCGCAGCACCCGGGCGATCTCGGTCCACCACACCTCGTTGGGGTGACGGCTGCACACCAGGTCGAACGCGTCGTCGGCGAACGGCAGCGGCGGGCGCTCAACGGTGACGACGACCACGCCACGGCGGTGCAGCAGCGCGGTGGCGCGTGCGGCGTTGGGCGCCCACCCCTCGGTGGCGGCCATCGTCGCCGGCAGCGCGCGCACCCCGGCGAGGACCTCCCCGCCGCCGGTCTGCAGATCCAGCGCGGCGGTCACCGTCGCCAGCCGCGCGCCGAGGGCCCGCTGGTACCCCCAGGAGGGGCGCGCCTCGGTGGCCCGCCCGTGAAGCCAGGAGAAGTCCCAACCGTCGACCGGCGCCGCGGCCGCCTCGGCGATCAGCTCATCGAAGCGCATCGCCGGGCTCAGCGGGTCAAACAGCGGAAGGTGTTGCCGTAGAAGTCGACGGCGGCCTCACCGTGATGCTCCCAGTACTGGATGCCGGTGCGGGTGTAGCGCGAGCCGCTGGCCGCCGGCCGGATGAACGCGATCTCGCGGTCGCCCTGCCAGGTCAGCGCTACGACCGCCGGGTCCAGATCGTTGTAGAACGTCACCTCCAGCGGCGGCACCGCCTGCTCGTGACTGCCCCGGCACCGGTCGAACACCGCGGTCGGCCCGGCCGCCGTGGCCGGGTCGGCGATCTGCAGCTCGGCCAGCCGGGTCAGGTACGCCTCGCGCAGGCACTCGGTGACCGCCGCGGCGGTCCCGGGGCGCTGCGTGCAGTCGTCGCGCTGCGCGGTCCAGCCGCGTTGCGCGGTGGCCAGGCCCGCGGCGTCGGGCCGCTGCTCGGCCTGCCGGTAGGTCTCGGCCAGCCGGTCGTTGAGCGCCCCCAGCTGCGGGTCCGCACAGATCAGCGCCGCCACCTGCGCGGTGTGGGGCCCGGTCGCGCAGTCGATCTGCAGGGCGGCGGCCGGGTCGGGGGCCCCCGGTGCACCGCATCCGGCCAGCGCCGCCGCGGCCGCCAGCAGCGGCGCGGCGCGTGCGCGGCTCACTGCCCCGACGGCGACTGCGGCGGCCTGATCTTGAACGAGATTCGCAGTTTGGTGCGGTAGGTGATCTTGCCCTCCTCGTCGAGGGCCATGTCCTGCTCGACCACCTCGGCCACCCGGACATCGTGGATCGTGTGCTGTGCGCGGCGCACCGCCTCGGCCGCGGCGTCCTCCCACGACACCGTGGACGTCCCGATCAACTCGGTGACCTTGTACACACTCATGCCTGCCTCCTCAGCTTCACGAACACCCAAGCTAGAACAGCGGGGGCGGTGCTGTCCGGCCAACCCCCGATCTGCCCGGTGCGCCGGGGCACTCGCGCGCGAGACACGCACCGCCGACACGCCCACCCGATGTCGCCGGCGGGCCATAGACTGGCCGGGCTATGGCCTCCTCTGACTCCTTTGTGCACCTGCATAACCACACCGAGTACTCGATGCTCGACGGTGCCGCCAAGATCAACCCGATGATCGCCGAGGCGCAACGCCTCGGGATGCCGGCGGTCGGCATGACCGACCACGGAAACATGTTCGGGGCCAGCGAGTTCTACAACGCCGCCATCGACGCGGGGATCAAACCGATCATCGGGGTGGAGGCCTACGTGGCCCCGGGGTCGCGGTTCGACACCAAACGGGTGCGCTGGGGTGACCCCAGCCAGAAGAGCGACGACGTCTCCGGCAGCGGCGCCTACACCCACCTGACCATGGTCGCCGAGAACGCCACCGGTCTGCGCAACATGTTCAAGCTGTCCTCGTTGGCCTCCTTCGAGGGCCAGTTGGGCAAATGGTCGCGGATGGACGCCGAGATCATCGCCGAGCACGCCGAGGGCATCATCGGCACCACCGGCTGCCCCTCGGGGGTGGTGCAGACCCGGCTGCGGCTGGGCCAGTACCGCGAGGCGCTGGAGGCGGCGGGCACCTGGCGGGAGATCTTCGGCGCCGAGAACTACTTCCTGGAGGTGATGGACCACGGCCTGGAGATCGAACGGCGGGTCCGTGACGGGCTGCTGGAGATCGGGCGCACCCTGGGGATCCCGGCGCTGGCCACCAACGACTGCCACTATGTGACCCGCGAGGCCGCCCAGGGCCACGAGGCGCTGCTGTGTGTGCAGACCGGCAAGACGCTGTCGGATCCGACCCGGTTCAAATTCGACGGCGACGGTTTCTACCTGAAATCGGCCGCCGAGATGCGCGCGATCTGGGACGACACGCTGCCCGGTGCCTGTGACTCCACCCTGCTCATCGCCGAGCGGGTGCAGTCCTACGCCGACGTGTGGACCCCGCGCAACCGGATGCCGGTCTTCCCGGTGCCCGACGGCCACGACCCGGCGTCGTGGCTGCGCCACGAGGTCGACGCCGGGCTCACCGCCCGCTTCCCGGACGGGGTGCCGCCCGGCTATCACCAGCGGGCCGGCTACGAGATCGAGGTGATCTGCAACGCCGGGTTCCCGTCGTATTTCCTCATCGTCGCCGACCTGATCGCCTACGCCCGTTCGGTGGGGATCCGGGTGGGGCCCGGCCGCGGTTCGGCGGCCGGGTCGCTGGTCGCCTACGCGCTGCGGATCACCGACATCGACCCGATCCCGCACGGGCTGATCTTCGAACGGTTCCTCAACCCCGAGCGCACCTCGATGCCCGACATCGACATCGACTTCGATGACCGGCGCCGCGGGGAGATGGTCCGCTACGCGGCCGAGAAGTGGGGTCACGACCGGGTCGCGCAGGTGATCACCTTCGGCACGATTAAGACCAAGGCCGCGCTGAAGGACTCGGCACGGGTGCACTACGGCCAGCCCGGCTTCGCGATCGCCGACCGGATCTCTAAGGCGCTGCCGCCGCCGATCATGGCCAAAGACATTCCGCTGTCGGGGATCACCGATCCCAACCATGAGCGCTACAAGGAGGCCGCCGAGGTGCGCGGCCTGATCGACACCGACCCCGATGTGCGCACCATCTATCAGACGGCGCTGAGCCTGGAGGGCCTGGTCCGCAACGCCGGGGTGCACGCCTGCGCGGTGATCATGAGCTGTGAGCCGCTCATCGACGCGATCCCGCTGTGGAAACGCCCCCAGGACGGCGCGATCATCACCGGCTGGGACTACCCGTCGTGCGAGGAGATCGGTCTGCTGAAGATGGACTTCCTGGGGTTGCGCAACCTCACCATCATCGGCGACGCGATCGACAACATCGCGGCCAACCGCGGCATCGACCTCGACCTCGACACGGTGCCGATGGACGACCCGGCCACCTACGAGCTGCTCGGGCGCGGCGACACCCTGGGGGTCTTCCAGCTCGACGGCGGCCCGATGCGCGATCTGCTGCGGCGCATGCAGCCCACCGGGTTCGCCGACATCGTCGCGGTGCTGGCCCTGTACCGGCCGGGTCCGATGGGCCAGAACGCCCACAACGACTACGCCGACCGCAAAAACGGCCGCCAGCCGGTCAAACCCATCCACCCGGAGCTGGCCGAGCCGCTGCAGGAGATCCTCGCCGAGACCTACGGGCTCATCGTCTACCAGGAGCAGATCATGCGCATCGCGCAGCGGGTGGCCGGGTATTCGCTGGCCCGCGCCGACATTCTGCGCAAGGCGATGGGCAAGAAGAAGGCCGAGGTCCTCGAGGCGGAGTTCGAGGGGTTCTCCGAGGGCATGAAGGCCAACGGGTTCTCCACCGCGGCGATCAAGGCGCTGTGGGACACCGTGTTGCCGTTCGCCGGCTACGCGTTCAACAAGTCCCATGCCGCCGGCTACGGGCTGGTGTCGTACTGGACGGCGTATCTGAAGGCCAACTACCCGGCCGAATACATGGCGGGGCTGTTGACCTCGGTCGGCGACGACAAGGACAAGGCGGCGGTGTACCTGGCCGACTGTCGCCGGCTGGGGATCACCGTGATGCCCCCGGACGTCAACGAGTCCGGGTTGGTGTTCAACTCCGTCGGCAACGACATCCGCTACGGGCTGGGCGCGGTGCGCAACGTCGGCGCCAACGTGGTGGCCTCGCTGATCGCCAGCCGCACCGACAAGGGCAAGTTCACCGACTTCTCCGACTACCTGCACAAGATCGACGTCGCCGCCTGCAACAAGAAGGTCACCGAGTCGTTGATCAAGGCCGGGGCGTTCGATTCCCTCGGCCATCCGCGCAAAGGCCTGTTTCTGGTCCACACCGATGCGGTCGACTCGGTGCTGGGCACCAAGAAGGCCGAGGCGATGGGCCAGTTCGACCTGTTCGGCGGTGCCGGCGGCGACGACACCGGCGACAACGACGCGGTGTTCACGATCAGGGTTCCCGACGAGGAGTGGGACGACAAGCACAAGCTGGCCCTGGAGCGGGAGATGCTCGGTCTGTACGTGTCGGGCCATCCGCTGACCGGGATCGCCCATCTGCTGGCCGCCCAGGTCGACACCGCGATCCCGTCGATCCTGGAGGGCGCGGTTCCCAACGACACCCAGGTGCGGGTGGGCGGCATCCTCGCGTCGGTGAACCGGCGGGTCAACCGCAACGGGATGCCCTGGGCCTCAGCGCAGTTGGAGGATCTCACCGGCGGCATCGAAGTGATGTTCTTCCCGCACACCTATTCGGCGTTCGGTGCCGAGGTGGCCGACGACGCGGTGGTGCTGGTCGCCGGCAAGGTGCGCAACCAGGACGACCGGATCTCGCTGATCGCCAACGAACTGGTGGTGCCGGACTTCTCCGCCAACGCCGCCGACCGGCCGCTGGCGGTGAGCCTGCCCACCCGCCAGTGCACCCACGACAAGGTCAGTGCGCTCAAACAGGTCCTCACCCGCCATCCGGGCACCTCGGCGGTGCGGCTGCGGCTGATCTCCGGGGAGCGGGTCACCGTGCTGGAGTTGGATTCCGCGCTGCGGGTCACCCCGTCCTCGGCGCTGATGGGTGATCTCAAGGCGCTGCTGGGCCCGAGCTGCCTCAGCGGCTGACGGTGCCGGTCAGCCGTCGGTCGGTTCCGGCACCGGGGCCTCGGCGTCTGCGACGGGGGCCTGCACCGGGTCGAGCACCGCGTCGATGATGTAGATCTGGGCGTTGGCCGCCGAAATCCCGCCGCAGACGTTCTTGGCGGTGTCGTTGACCGTGAGATCCCCGCCCTTGCCCTCGACCGTGATCGGCGCGCCGTCCTGGGTGGACCACCGCCCGTGCACCTGGTCGGGGCCGAGCAGACCGAGGAACGCGTGGTAGTAGGCGAGCTGGGTCAGCGCGGCGGGGTCGGCGGTGATCGCGTCGAGACGGCCCGGCGCCAGGGCGGCGAACGCTTCATTCGACGGCGCGAACACCACGTAGGGGCCGTTGTTGAAGACCGGCACGACGTCCACGTCCGGGTTGGCCTGACCGGAGATCAGCGCGTTGAACGTGGAGAGGTCCGGAATGCCGGCGAGCACGGTGCCCACCGGCTGGCCGGCGAAGTCCTTCCAGTCCGGCACCGCGGCCTGGAAGGCGTCACAGCCGGGCCCCTGCGGGTCGGGCACCGGTGTGCTCGGCTTCGGGTCCGGCTCCGCGGCCGCGGTGCCGGTGAGAAGCGGCGAGACCGCGATCGCCACCGCCCCGGCCGCCCCGACGGCCCGACGCCATGCCCTACCCGAGCCGATCTTCACAATGCGCTCCTTCATCAGCGTGCCTGGCACGATTCGGTGTCGCGATCACCCAACAGCACAGTCGCGCGGGGCGCACCCGAGATTACCGGGTTGCGCAGGACACCGGAATTTGGTGTCGGGGACCGGGCGCCGACGCGATTACGGTCAGACCCATGAGAACAGCCCGCCGGGTGCGGACCCGCAGACCACTGTTCGCGGCGGCGGCGGCGCTGGTGCTGCTCACCGGGTGCTCGGGGCACCCGCCACCGGCGGTGACCGATTCGGCGCCCGCTGACCGCGAGGCGGTGCCGGCCGCACCGGCGAGCCCGCCGGATCACCCCGTCGGGCGCGACGTCGTCACCACCGGCGACCTCGATGTCACGGTGACCGATGTCGTCGAGGCGACCGAGCGACTGGCCGAGTTCACCGTCGAGCTGGGCGGCAGCGTCGAGGACCGTCACGAAAGCACGGGGGCCCATCGGGCTGCGCGCGCCGAGCTGACGCTGCGCATTCCCTCGGCGAAGATGAACGACTTCCTCTCCGGCGCCAAGGAGTTCGGCGTCATTACGACGGTCGCACTGAACCACGAGGACGTCACCGGCCGCCGCGTCGACCTCGACGCGCGGATCGCGGCGCTGCAGACGTCGGTGGATCGGTTGACCACCCTGATGGCGAACGCCACCAGCACCGCCGACCTGTTGGCGGCCGAGGACGCGCTGACCGAACGGCAAGCCACCCTCGACGGTCTGCGCGACCAACGCGCCGCGCTGGGCAACCGGATCAGCTACGCCACGATCACCGCGACCCTGGCACCGCAGTCCTCGGAGCACTCACCGGGTTTCCTGGCGTCGATGCGCCACGGTTGGCACGCGTTGGTCGCCGTCGTCGGCGCCGTGGTGGCACTGTCGGGTTTCCTGCTGCCCTGGCTGCCGGTGTTGGCGGCGTTGATCGGGGCCGGGCTGGTGTGGCGCCGGGGCCGGGCACGCCGCGGTGCCGACTCGGTGAAATGACCGCATCGCCGCACACCGCGCGGCTACCGTCGTTCAGATGGACGTCCCCGCCACCACCACGCTGGAGGTCCGCGCCGACGGTGCGTGCGGCACGATCATGCTCAACCGCCCCGACAAGCTCAACCCGCTGGGCGCGGTGACGTTGCGCGAACTCGTCGCCGTCGCGCGCTGGTTCGACGGACAGCCCCAGGTGAAGGTCGTGGTGATCGGCGGGCACGGGCGGGCGTTCAGCGCCGGTGCGGACCTGGCCGCGTTCACCGAGGTGGACACCGACACCGCCGCACTGCGCGCCGCCGCCGACGCCGGACGCCAGATGGCCGAGGCGATCGAGGCGATGGCCGCGGTCACGGTGGCCCGCATCCACGGCTATTGCGTGGGCGGCGCTGTGGTGCTGGCGGCGGCCTGCGACCTGCGGGTGGCCGCCGAGACCGCGCGGTTCTCGATCCCGGAGGTCGACCTGGGTATTCCGTTGGCGTGGGGCGGGATTCCGCGGCTGGTCCGCGAGGTCGGCCCGGCGCTGACCAAGGAGCTGGTGTTGACCTGCCGGCCGTTCGACGCGGCCGAGGCCAAGGCGGCCGGGTTCCTCAACCGGGTGGCGCCCGCCGGCGAACTCGACGCCGCGGTCGAGGAGTTGACCGCGGCGCTGGTCACCAAATCGGCGTTGACGCTGAGCGCCACCAAACGCCACACCAACGCCGTCAGCGCGGGCATGGTCGACCCCGGGCGGGCCTGGAACGACGCGGACAGCCTGCTCGCCGCCATGTACGACACCGAATCCCGCCGGGCGGCAACACAGTATCTGGCCAACCGCGCGGCGGGGACGACGCGATGAGCACCGCACCCCGCACCGTCTGCGAGGCGTTCCAGACGGTGGCGGCGATCGACCCGGATGCGGTGGCGCTGCGCACCGTGGGCGACGCCCAACGGCTCACCTGGCGCGAGTACGCCGACCAGGTGCGTGCGGTGGCCGCCGGGCTCGACGGGCTGGGGGTGCGCCGCGGTGACACGGTGGCGTTGATGATGGCCAACCGGGTCGAGTTCTATCCGCTGGAGGTCGGCGCCCAACACGTCGGGGCCACCGCGTTCTCGGTGTACAACACCCTGCCGGCCGAGCAGTTGCGCTCCCTGTTCGACAACGCCGGCACCGCACTGGTGTTCTGCGAAGCCCAGTACGTCGAGCCGATCCTGGCCAGCGGCGCACCGCCGCAGCACGTGATCTGCATCGACCGCGACCGCGATCAGGTGCCCGCCGGGGCGGTGTCGGTGGCCGACCTGCTCGCCGCCGCACGGCCGGACTTCGACTTCGAGGCCACCTGGCGGGCGGTGCGCCCCGAGGACATCATCACGCTGATCTACACCTCCGGCACGACCGGTGCCCCCAAGGGCGTGGAGATGACCCACGCCGGCCTGCTGTTCGAGGCCGACGCGATGAACCGGGTGCTCGGCATCCGCTACGGCGATCGGACGACCTCCTATCTGCCGTCGGCGCACATCGCCGACCGGTTGATGGCGCTGTACAACCAGGAGGTGTTCGGGGTGCAGGTCACCACCGTCGCCGACCCGGCGGCGATCGCCGACGCCCTGCCCGACGTGCGCCCGACCGTCTGGGCGGCGGTGCCGCGGGTGTGGGAGAAGCTCAAGGCCGCCATCGAGTTCGCGGTGCACGCCGAGACCGACCCGCAGCGCCGCGAAGCACTGCGGTGGGCGCTGTCGGTGGCCGCGGTGAAGGCCGACGCCCTCATCGCCGGGCGAGAGCTCGAGGCCGAGGCCGCGCAGCAGTGGGACCGGGCCGACGCGCTGGTGTTGGGCGCGTTGCGCAGCAAGCTCGGTCTCGACCACCTGCGTTGGGCGGCCTCCGGGGCCGCCCCGGTGCCCAAGGAGACCCTCGGGTTCTTCGCCGGGCTGGGCATCCCGATCACCGAGGTGTGGGGGATGTCGGAGCTCAGTTGTGTGGCCTCGGTGGCCCATCCCGATGAGGCGCGTCCGGGCACCGTCGGGCGGCTGCTGCCCGGGCTGGAGTCCCGCATCGCCGACGATGGGGAGTTCCTGGTGCGCGGCCCGCTGGTGATGCGCGGCTACCGCAAGGAGCCGGCCAAGACCGCCGAGGCGATCGACCCGGACGGCTGGCTGCACACCGGGGACATCGTGACCTGCGACGACGACGGCTATCTGCGGATCGTCGACCGGAAGAAGGAGCTGATCATCAACGCCGCCGGCAAGAACATGTCGCCGGCGAACATCGAGAACGCGGTCCTGGCGGCGTGCCCGCTGATCGGCTCGATCGTGGCCATCGGGGACGCCCGCCCCTATGTGACCGCGCTGTTGGTGTTCGACGCCGACGCCGTCGGCCCGCTGGCCGCCCGCTACGGCCTGCCCGACGCGTCGGTGCGTGCGCTGGCCGCCCACCCGGAGGTGCTGGCCACCCTGGCCGCCGGGGTGGCGACCGGCAACGCGGCCCTGTCCCGGGTCGAGCAGATCAAACGGTTCCGGGTGCTGCCCACACTGTGGGAGCCCGGCGGTGACGAGATCACGTTGACGATGAAGAAGAAGCGCCGGCCGATCGCCGCCAAGTACGCCACCGAGATCGACGGACTCTACGCCGACCCGCCCGGCCCGCAGATCCACCAGCCGACCGCGGGGCAGCCCTGAGCGCCACCACGGTGGTGACGTTCGGGCACGGCACCGCCGACGCCGCAACCATCACCACGCTGCTCCACGGTGCGTCGGTCGCGCAGCTGGTGGATGTGCGCACCG